>DATKDY010000311.1:0-45445 GCA_035512515.1 Vicinamibacterales bacterium | reverse complement strand
GCGTGGCCCATGATCCAATTGACGCTGCCGAATTGCGATGAGCCACGCGGTTTCTCATCGCGAAGGTATTGAACGAATCCAAGGCCATGGAGCATGGTGTCCCAGCCGCCGAGCGTCGGGCCATGAACGGCGACCATTGGTGAGGCATCAGGCATCCATGATGTTCCCGAACCCTCTCGACTCTCCGGGATCGCCAGTTCCGGCGACGGCGGGGGGTGATGATGTTGATGCTCCTGGGCCGCGCTGGTGACCGTGGTGACGAGATAGAACAAAACTCCGGCAACGATGCGAACCGACACGACACACTCCTCACGCCCGCCGCTCCACCATCGGAGTGTTCTCCGATTGACGACCCTTCGGCGTCGCGCCGTACTTGGGCGACGTCGAGGGGCCAGAATGGCGGCAGGCCCTTGGGAACGCATTAACTGCGAGCTTTACGAAGGACTTGGAATGTCGCGCGGATCAGATCCGCAGAATCGGTCGCGAGCTGACGGGCCGAGTGGGTGGATGCGCCGTGGCAGGGGTGCGAGCAGCGGTCGCGGCCGCGGCTATGGTGGTGAGGGCGACGACAGGCTTTGCGATCGTCAGCGGTGTGCGATCGTCGCGTGTGACGTCGCCCTGCTGCACAACCGTGGCACCGTGCGGACACGTGCCATCACCTGCGGCGATGCTCGCGCCGCCAACCCCATCGTGACAGTCGTGTGATTCGGCCGCGCTCAGCCCCTCGTCCGCGCACGCCGAAACGCATAACGCAAACGACGAGGACAAGCCGGCGACGCTCAGGATGAGCACGAACGAGATCAGACGGACCTTCCGCACGGACTCTCAGTCTACATCGCTTCGGGTGACAAACGCTGCCAGCAGCTCTTGCGCTTCCGGCGGGGCCGTGATGGTCAGCGTGATCGGGCCGAAATCCGGTTCGATCGTGATCGTGAAGCTCAAAAAGCGGCAGCAGTGGCGTTCGGCATCGACCACGCGCGTGATGGCCACGAGAGCGTCCGGGCTGGGCGGCATGCGCAGTCGCACACCGCCGGGTGTGTGCTCGATGGATTCGGCCCGTGCCGCCAGGCCTGGGATGAGATCGTCGCGTCGGGCGCGACGGTCGTCCGGCGACAGCGTGCATGCGATCGGTGCCGGTGGTCTCACCGCAGCCCCTCTGCCTGAATCAGACGCACGACGTGGTCTTTGATGACATCTCGGATCCCGCGGACCTCGTCGAGATGCTTGCCCTTGGGGTCCTGAAGCTCCCAATCGAGTCGCTTCGCGCCGGGCACGACCGGACACGACTCGCCGCATCCCATGGTCACCAGGATGTTCGCCGAGCCTGCAACATCGTCTGTGAGCCGTTGTGGCACGGCGCTTTCCAACTCGATGCCGATCTCGCGCATCGCGAGGACCACCTCTGGATGAACGTGATCGGCAGGCTCGGTGCCGGCCGAGATGGCGCTCGCACGCGCGGGATTGGCGAGCGCGTTGAACAACGCCGCGGCCATCTGTGAACGGCCGGCATTGTGCACGCAGGCAAACAGCACGGTGGTCATGCGGTGGCGAGCTCCAGTTTGAGCCGTGCGACGTCTTTCACGGTGCTTTCGGCATGCGTCATCGCATGCAGCGCGCTTTCCACGACCTGGGTCACGACCGCCGAAGAGGGTGACGCGAGCCGGTAATGCATCCAGACGCCGTCTCGGCGTGCGGCCACGAGGCCCGCCTTGCGCAAGTAGGCCAGGTGCCGCGAGATGGTCGGCTGCGGGAGCCGGAGCGATCCCTGCAGATGGCAGACGCACACTTCGCCGTCTCGCAACAGCGACAGGATGCGGAGCCGCGTTTCGTCGCCCAGCGCGCGATACACGCCGGCCAATTCGCTGGCATTTCGCACCGTGGGCGCTGGTTTGGTCACGCAGCACACGGCTTCGGCCACGTTCAGCAGAATTTTTGACATATTCGCCTTGACGAATATACCATGTCGTGTACATATTCGGCAAAGCGAATATCTAAGTGGTTCCGGATCATAATTACGGCGATGCACCGAGGGCGCCGAGGCGCCCGCTCCCGCAAGGCGCGAAGCGCGAGGATAGCGGGCCTATGTGAGTGGTGAGCAACGCCGGACTTCCCCGCCACGCGGTTTGTGCGTGGTGGGGTGGAACGCCGCGGAGCGGGATGCATCGGCGGCCGAATGCCGCCGTAATTATGCCCGTGACCACTAAGGAAGGCGGACAGTGGCTATGGACATCAGGGACGTCGTCAAGGAGAAGTACGGCGCAGCGGCCAGGCGCGCAGCCGACGGCAGCACGGCGGCCACGTGCTGCGGGACAGGCAGCGGATGCGACCCGATCACATCGAACCTCTACGACGCGTCGCAAATCGGCACGCTGCCGGTCGAGGCGGTAATTGCCTCGCTCGGCTGCGGCAATCCCACCGCGCTGGCGGAGCTCAACGCCGGGGAGACCGTGCTGGACCTCGGGTCAGGAGGCGGCATCGACGTGCTGCTGTCGGCGCGCCGCGTCGGGCCGACCGGCAAGGCGTACGGCCTCGACATGACCGACGAGATGCTGGCGCTGGCCCGCGAGAATCAGTCGCGCGCAGGCGTCGAGAACGTCGAGTTTCTCAAAGGCGAAATCGAACACATCCCGCTGCCCGACAACTCGGTGGACGTGATCATCTCCAACTGTGTGATCAACCTGTCCGCCGACAAGGATCGAGTCCTGGCCGAGGCGTTCCGCGTGTTGAAGCCGGGCGGACGATTCGCGGTCTCCGACGTCGTCGTGCGAGGCGATGACGTGCCCGCGGAACTGCGCCGCAACATGGAGCTCTGGATCGGGTGCGTGGCCGGGGCGCTCGAAGAGGGCGAATACCGCAGCAAGCTGGCGTCGGCCGGCTTCACTGGCATCGACCTGGAACCGACGCGCATCTATCGCGCCGAAGACGCAAAGACCTTCCTCGATCAGGGCGATCTCGATCCCGCGCTTCTCGACCGCGTCGACGGAAAATTCATGAGCGCATTCGTGCGGGCGCAGAAACCCGAGACCGCGGCCTGCTGCGGGCCCACGTGTTGCAGTTAGGAGGCCGTGCAGTGAAAGCACTCATGGCCGCCGCGCTGTCCGTTCTGGTGCCGGCAGGACTGCTCGCACAGGATGCGGTCAAGACCCTGCCGGACAACTACAAAGTCGCATTCGAAAACGACCATGTGCGCGTAACACGCGTGCATTACGGTCCGCACGCCACACTGCCCGGACACACGCACACGTCGCTCGCGTCGGCGTACGTGTATCTGAACGACAGCGGTCCCGTGGCCTTCACGCATGTGGGCGGAGCATACGGTGCAGTACGCGGAAGCCGACCAAGGCGCGGATCGAGTTCGAGAACGCCCAACTGCGCGTTTCGCGACTGGCCGCGCCGGCGGGGCAGTCCGTCGTCGTCGCCGGAGGGGATCGTCCGAGCGTGCTCGTGTCGCTCTCGCTGGGGGAGGCCGGCAAAGTGACCTGGCTGGACAAAGGACACTCCCTCACCCTCTCCCCGGCGGTCGGCGCAGTCGTGGAAACGCTGCGGTTTTTACTCGAGACCGAGGTGCCGTTCCGCTAACGTCATGTGCCCCGCCGACCGAAAAGCCTTGAAGTAACCGACGTGTAACGCTACTGTTTCAGGTCTGTTAATTTTTGGGTCCGGGAGGTGGGGCATTCGGTGTCTTCCCATCTGTTTATCGCTGATTGGAGCGTTGCTCCTCGCCCAGCCGGCCGGCGCGCAAACAGCTGTCCGCCCGCCAGACGGCCTCGAACCGCTGGTCACCATGAGCCCGATCCTGCGGGCCAGCCTCGCCCGTATCGCTCAGCGCAGCGCCTTGTGGCGCGACGCGATTGAGTCGGTACAGAAGGCCGGGCGTCGGGCCGTGATCCTGACGTCTGACCAGGTCGTCGTCGCCGACGCCCCCGGCGCTGTCGCGAAGGACGGGTTCGATCCAACCGTGCTGGCCGAAGTCGCGCCGGTCCCTCGGGCGGATTCCGGCGTTGACATGGTTCTCGTCGTGATCAACCTCTCGCTCCTCGCAGAGAGCCATCGCCAGGCGCAGTCGGTGCCGGCGGAATTCGAAGCTGACCTCGACCGTATCCTCGTCCACGAAATTTACGGTCATGCCGTGCCCTACCTTCTGGCCGGACACATGTCGGGCCGATGTCCTGATCCGATTCCTGGCGAGCGTCCGCTCGAGGCGTGCTCGATTCAACGGGAAAACGCCGTGCGCGCCGAACTCGGATTGGGCCGGCGCACGACCTACGGCCTCGACGACTTGAACCTCGCCCGACGCACAAAACGCTAAGTGGTCCCGGGCATAATTACGGCGACGCACCGAGGGCGCCGAGGCGCCCGCTCCGCAAGGCGCGAAGCGCGAGGATAGCGGGACTATGTGAGCGCTGAGTAACGCCGCGGAGCGGGATGCATCGGCGGCCGAATGCCGCCGTAATTATGCCCGTGACCACTAAGGCTCTCGCCCGACCGCCGAACGGCTATCGGATCCCGCATTTGTTAACAGCGATGTAACGGCGGTTAACCGCGTTGAAACAGGCTCGTCACCGGTGATTCACAGCTCGCCGGTAGCCTTCAACGCATGAAGTTTCGACTCCTGTCTCGCCTCGTGTTGTCGTGTGTCCTGATGCTCGGCCTTGCCGTGCCCGCATGGGCCGAACAGGCTGCACGCGCCGCCTCCCAACAGAATGTCCGCGTCACCGGTGTGGTGCGCGACGAGTCCAACGCCATCACGCTGCCGGGCATCCCGGTTGAGGTCGTCGGCGCCAATCAAACGGTCTACACGGACGTCGATGGCCGGTTTGTCTTGGACCTCGCGCCGGGCGCGTATCAGTTGAAGGTTGTCATGGAGGGCTACGAGGAGAAGTCGCTCACGCTGGATGTCCCCGCCGGCGGCCGCAATGTCACCGCCGATGTCGGGCTGACGATGGCCCGATTCGCGGAGACGGTCACGGTCACCGCGGCAGCGCCGCTCAACGCCATTACCTCGTCGCAGGAAGTGCAGCTGATCGAGCGTCGTAACGCTCAGGTCATCACCGACAACATGGGCGCGCAGGAGATGCGGGCCAACGGCGACAGCGATGCCGCGGCGGCGATGTCCCGCGTCACCGGCCTGTCAGTGGTGGATAACCAGTACGTGTTCGTGCGTGGCCTGGGCGAGCGTTACAGCAACACAACGCTCGCCGGGTCGGTGCTGCCGACCACGGAGCCTGACAAGAAGGTCGTGCCGCTCGATCTGTTCCCCGCGGGGCTGCTCGACAGCATTCAGGTCAACAAGTCGTATTCCCCGGATCGCTCCGCCGAATTCGCCGGTGGGCTGGTGCAGATCATGCCGCTGAAGTTTCCCGGACGGCCGGTTCTGGACTTCTCGTACGGGCTGAATTTCTTTTCGACCGCGACTGGCAAGAGCATTCCGATGAGCCCGCTCGATGGCAACGACGTGTTCGGGTTTGACCGGGGCGTGCGGGCGCTGCCGAGCATCATCCCCAACAGCAAAATCGTGCGGCGCGGCATCTACACGCCGACCGTCGGCTACTCGCCGGAAGAGATTACCGCCTTCGGTCGCGCCCTCGATCAATCGCGCTGGACGCCCGCGCTCGCCGACGGTGCGCCTGGGCAGAACTGGGGCGCGGTCTTCGGCAATCGATTCGGCAAGCTCGGCGTGGTCGCCAGTGTGACCCATGCTTACAAGGAGCAATACGTCGAAGAACAGCGGGCGTTCTACCGGGTCGGCGAGGGCAGTGAGCTCGAAGCCGTCAGCGATTACGACATGCAGTACGGCATGCAAAAGGCGCAGGTCGGCGTCGTCGCCAACCTCGCCTACCAGTTCACGCCGAACCACCGCGTGTCGCTCGAGAACTTCTACAGCCACAGCGGGCGAGACGAGGGCCGCATCTTCGAAGGCCCGAACACCGAAAACAATTTCTACTATCGCAACTACCGCCTCCAGTACATCGAAGAAGGGTTGATGTCCAACGGCGTCACGGGCGAGCACTTCTTCCAGGGCCTGTCCAACAGCCGCTTGGACTGGCGCTTTGCATCAGCTCGCGCCCGCCGCGACGAGCCGGACCTGCGCGAGACGCTCTATCAGTCGACTTTCCGTTCAGGCACGCTCGAATCCTCGGGCAATTTCCTGCTGGCCGACGAATCGCAGAGTGGCTTCCGGCTGTTCAACGACCTGGCCGACGAAACCCTGGACGCGGCGGTCAACTGGAGTGTGTTCAGCACGGCCGGCGCGCGTCCGACGCAGTACAAGTTCGGGCTCAATTACGTCGAGCGCACGCGCGACTTTCAGTCACGCCGGTTCCGCTACATCCCGATCGTCGCGAACAAGGATGCGTCGGTAGGCATCAACCTATCGCTGACCCCCGAAGAGATCTACGCGCCGCAGAACATCGGCACCGTCTTTCGCTTCAACGAGGAAACGCGGCCGGTGGACGCCTACGACGGCGAACAGACGACCACGGCGGGCTACGGCATGATTGACATCTCGCTGACGCCGCGCACGCGCCTGATTGCGGGGGCGCGTGTCGAACGGTTCGAGCAGGTCGTCAACACGTTTGACCCGTTTGGCCTCTTCGAGCGCACGATTTCATCGGGCATCGAGAATACCGACATCTTCCCCGCCATCAATTTCGTACAGGCGCTCACTGGCAGTTCCAACCTGCGACTGAGCTACAGCTCCACCGTCAACCGGCCGGAGTTCCGTGAGCTGGCCGCCTTCGAATTCACCGACGTCGTCGGCAGCCGGGCCGTGCGCGGCAATCCGGAGCTGGATCGCGCCCTCATCCACAACGTGGACGGACGGTGGGAGCTGTTCACGGGCGGCCGAGGCATCCTGGCCGCCAGCCTGTTCTACAAGAACTTCGATCAGCCGATCGAGCGCGTCGTCATCGCCGGCGCTCAGCCCATCGTGACCTATCAGAACGCCGACACGGCCCGAAACTATGGCCTCGAACTGGAGGCGGGACGGCAACTGTTCGACGGCATGTTCGTCAATGCCAACTACACCTATGTGGATTCGCAGATTTCGCTGCGGCCCGAACAGCGCACCGTGCAGACCTCGCTCGAACGACCGCTCGCGGGGCAGTCGAAGAACCTCTTCAATCTGATGGCCGAGTACACGAACCGTGGCTTCTCGTCCCGGGTTCTCTACAACTTCTTCGGCGACCGTATCTCAGACGTCGGTTCCAACCAGGCGCCGGACATCATCGAGCAGGGGCGCGGCTCCCTCGACCTCGTCGTCGGCCAGCGCATCGGGCGCTTCAGCGTCAGGTTCACGGTTGAGAACCTCACCGATAGCGAGTACCTGTTCACGCAGGGCAGCGAAGACCAGCGCGTCTTCAAGCTCGGGCGCACCTTGGGCCTGTCGGTTGGCTTGAATATTTTCTAAGAGCATTCAGGAGTGCCATTCATCATGATTCACGTTTCACGCGCATTGGGTTCGCTGGCCATCGGCGCCGCGATACTGCTGCTGCAGATAGCTCCTCTGTCGTCGGCGCAGGCGCCGCCGGTCAACGTCCCAGGCATCGACAGGCCCGTTGTCGTCGTCACCGGCGAGGTGTCGGGCACCGAGAACTGGACCAGCAACTTCTACTACGTGCTGCGCGGGGCAGTCTTCGTTCCAGAGGGTGCGACGCTGAATATCCAGGCTGGTACCCGGGTCATCGGCGAATCCGGGAGCGTCGGCACGCTGATCGTCTTGAGGGGCGGCCGGCTCAACGCGTTTGGCACGCGGGAGCAACCCGTGGTGTTCACCAGCGACCAGCCGGTAGGCTCTCGCGCACGCGGCGATTGGGGCGGGTTGATCATCAACGGCCGCGCCCCAGTCAACATCGAAGGCGGCGAAGGCGTTGGCGAAGCCGATACCGGCGTCTACGGCGGTGATGATCCCAACGACAGCAGCGGCATCATGCGCTATGTCCGTGTCGAGTTTGCCGGCGTCGAGTTCAGCCCCGATAACGAGCTCAATGGCATTGCTTTCCAGGGCGTTGGCCGCGGCGGCGCTTACGAGTACATCCAGGTGCACATGAATCGCGACGACGCGTTCGAGTGGTTTGGTGGCACCGCTGACATCAAGTACGCCGTGGCCTCAAACGCCGCGGATGATAGCTTCGACTGGACGTTCGGTTGGACCGGCCGCGCGCAGTTCCTCGCGGTGCACCAGCGGAGCGATGACGCTGACTGGGGCATCGAGGCGGATAACAACGAGTTCAACAACAACCTGCTGCCGCGCTCGAATCCGCAAATCTACAACCTGACGATCTGCGGGGATCCCGACCGCAACGAAGGCGCCGAGAGCGTGCGTGCCGTGTTATTCCGCCGCGGCACGGCCGTGACCTTCCGCAACTTCATCATCGCCGGGTCCAAGACGCTGGGAATGCAGCTCGACGGGTCGTCAACGCTGGCACAGGTCGATAACGGCACCACCCAAATCGGTGCCGGTGTCATCTTTGGTCCGGTCACCCCCCTGCACGCGGCCACGCTTCCGTATGTCGCCAGCGGTCGGTTTCCTGACGTCCGCGTCGGGGTTGACCCGGGGCTGTCGCCGGCGTGTTTCGATCACGCCAACCCCAACTTCCAGCCGGTTTCGGTCGCCACGCTGGCCGGCGGACAGTTAGCGCCGATTCAGCCGCCCAACGACGACTTCTTCGAGCCCGTGACGTTCATCGGCGCAGTTCCGCCGCCGCCGGCCGAAGACTGGACCGCCGGTTGGACGTCGTATCCCCAACAGTGACGATTGAGATGCGCGGGCCCACCATCGGTGGGCTCGTGCTCGTCCTGACCGCAACCCTCGCGTGCAGTCTGCCTCCCCTCGCCACGACCCACGACTCGGCCGATGATCTGGTTCGCGAAGTACTGGCAGCGTTCGCCAGTCGCGACGATGGACGGCTCCGGGCGCTGGCGCTCGACGAGGAGGAGTTTCGCCGGCATGTCTGGCCCTCACTGCCGGCAGCCCGGCCCGAGCGCAACCTCCCGTTCGATTACGTCTGGGGGGACCTGCAGCAGAAGAGCGACAACCGGCTGCGTGCGAACCTGGGCATGCACGGCGGACGCTCGTATCAGCTGCGGGGCATCACATTTTCGGGCGGAACCACCGAATATTCTCGGTTCCGCGTTCACCGCGATGCGCTACTCGAGGTTCGCGACAGCGCCGGCGCCGATCACGAGATCCGGTTGTTCGGGTCGGCGATTGAGATGGACGGCGCGTGGAAAGTATTCAGCTTCAACGCGGACGATTGACACGCCGGGTCGGGCCGATCGCGTGTCTCGACTGTGCGGCCGCCCCGGCCTTGGCTGCGCTGCAGATGCCGTAAGGCGCCAGGGCCTCTGGAAGTGTGAGGCCATGATTCCCGGGCGGGGCATTCCGGCTCGCGGCGTTTGCTCCTCCTCCAGTTTGCCGAATTTCTCAGTGTCGCAGCTTGCGTTCCGGACGCCGCGCTCCGGGACTTGTGCAACCCATCATGCTTCCAGGGCACCAGGGCACTAGGTGATCTCCGCGCTGTCACGGATCGGCAACGTGACGGTGAACACGGCCCCGCCCGTTTCGCGATTGGCCACCGTGACTTCGCCGTCGAGGACATGGGCGAGGTTCTTGACGATCGCCAGGCCCAGGCCGGTGCCCGGCCGCGTCCGTGACTTGTCCACTCGGTAGAAGCGTTCAAAAACGCGCGTCACATCTTCCTGAGGGATGCCCGGACCAGTGTCGCTGACCGAGAGACGGTACCTGCCGTCAACGACCTCTGCCGAGATGTCGATGACGCCGCCGGGCGGCGTGTAGCTCACCGCGTTCTCGACGAGATTGCGCAGCATGTCGTGAACCTTGGCGGGGTCCGCGACCAGCGTGCAGGCTTCGGGTGCCACGTCCACGCGCAACTGCTGCTGCTTCTCGCTTGCGGCAGCGTCGAAGTCCGACACGAGGCTCTCGATGAGCGCGCGCAAGTCGCAGGTGGCATACTCCGGGACTTCCTGTCCCGCGTCCAGTCTGGCCAGGCGCAGCAGATCATTGACGAGCCGCTCCATGCGTGTCGCGTGCCGATGGATGATGTCGAGAAATCTCCGGGCCGGATCGCTCTCGGACGTTTCGTCCATCAAGGCTTCGGTGTAGCCCTTGATGGCCGTGAGCGGCGTCCGCAGTTCGTGCGACACGTTGGCCACGAAGTCGCGACGGATCTGGTCGGCCCGGCGCAGGTCGGTGATGTCGTGCAGCACGAGAACGGCGCCTCGTCCCCCCGCGATGACGGGCGCGACCCGCGCGACGAGCGTGCGGGTCACGTCACGCGTCACCGAGAGCTCCAGGCCCGAGGGAGTGTCGCCCCCCAGCGCCCGGGTCAGTTGATCGACGATGCCGGGATGGCGAATGGCCTGGAGGTACGAGTGATTGATCGCGTCATGATGGATGTTCAGCATCCGCCGCGCCGCGTCGTTCACGTGCTGGAGACGGCCCTGGTCGTCGACCATGAGCACACCCTCCACCATGCTCGACAGGATGGCCACCATCCGCGTGCGATCCCGGGACAGATCGTCGATGCGCCGGCCCAGTTCGTGCGCGGCTTGATCCATCGCGCGAGCGACCTCACCAAGCTCGTCATCTCCGTGGTCCGCCACCTCGCGGCGCAGGTCACCGGCGGCATAGCGTCGCGCTGCGGTGACGATGTCGGCGACGCGTCGTTCGAACGGCGCGGCGACGAACGCGGAAACCAGAAAGGCGGCGACGAGGGCCCAGCCCAGCCCCAGCACCGTGACCACGAGGAGCGCGGAACGAGGTTCTGCCGACAGCCCGCCATCGGCGGTCACGAGGACGAAGAGCAGAGCGAGCGCGACGGCGCCGAAGACGCTGAAAAAAATCGTCAGCCGGTAGCGCGATGGCATCAGGCAGGCGGGGCGGGCTCGATCAGCTTGTACCCGAATTGCTTCACGGTCTCAATCGCATCCGTGAGAAACGGGACCTTTTCGCGCAGGCGCCGCACGTGGACGTCCACGGTTCGTGTGCCGCCAGTATAGGAGTAGCCCCACACGTCCGACAGCAGGAGATCGCGCGAGAGGACCCGGCCGCGATGTTGCATCAGGTACTGGAGCAGAAGAAACTCCTTGGCCGTCAACCGGACTTCCAGGTCGTGCACGCGGACGACGTGCCGGTCCACGTCCACGCTGAGCGGCCCATACGTGAGCCGGCCGTCACCGGGGCCGATGCGGTGCGCGCGGCGTAACAGCGCGCGAATCCGCGCGATGACTTCGTTGGGGCTGAACGGCTTGGTGATGTAGTCGTCCGCGCCCAGCTCGAGACCCACGATGCGATCGGATTCCTCGCCTCGCGCCGTCACCATGATGATGGGGATGGCGGAGGTCGCCTGATCGCTGCGCACGGCACGGCAGACCTCGAGCCCGTCGAGGTCCGGCAGCATGATGTCGAGCAGCAGCACGTCGGGCGGCGCTTTCTTGATGCGCGGCAGGACGTCACGCCCCGAGGACACCATGTCGGCTTCGTATCCGGCACGCTGCAGGTAGTGCGCGAGCAGGTGTGCGATGTCAGGGTCGTCCTCGGCGACGAGGATGCGCGCCATCTCGCGAGTATAGCTGAGTGTCCTCGAGAGGCCGCACCACTGAACTATTCGCGCGACAGATGGACGCGGCCAATTGCATCGAGATCACGCCAAAGGCCGCCTGCCCGGCAGCTCCGCCGATGGCATGGTCCTTGGACCAGGTGAAGCAGGAGGAACGTCGCAATGATGAAAGCCATTCTCGGATCGGCCCTGGGCGGCCTGGTTGCCGGCGGGATCGCTCTGGTGGCGTCGGCGCAGGGGCGTGCACCGGAGGCCGCGTGGGGCCCTCACGCACAGCCCACCTCGCCGTATGCGATGACGGTCGCGGACACGCCCCATGTGAACCCTTCGGCGTCGAGCGCGGTCGAGTGCGAGCCGCACCAGGAAGCGGTGCTTCAGCGATCGATCGTGGCCGGTCGCGAGGTGGCGCACGTCGCGTGCGCGACGCGCACGATGCCGGTCGCGGCCTACCCCCAGGCCCCCGTCTATTACGCGCAGCCGGGCTACGCGCAGCCGGTGGCCGTGCAACCCGACATCGTCCAACGGCCGGTGACGCGGACGCAGGCGGTCCGTCCGCGCGCGCAGCGCGTCGTGACACGTGAGGCAGTGGCGCCGAAGCGCTCGTGGAAGAAGTCGGCGCTGGTGATTGGCGGCGCGGCTGGTGCCGGGGCGGGCGTCGGCGCCATCGCCGGCGGTAAGAAGGGCGCCTTGATTGGCGCGGCCATCGGCGGCGGCAGCGGTGCTGTCTACGAGGCGATCAAACGCAATTAGCGATCGATGGGCCCGGCTTCAGCCGAGGCCAACGCTCTAGCCGGCCCACCTCCAGCCGGCCCATATCGAGCCGGGGCGAATGTCCTCGACACGCGCCGTAGTTGTCGGCATCCTAGATGGCGATGCTACGGCGCTTATCTTTGTATTCAGTGGCGATGGTCGCACTGGCGGCGGGGGCCGGGGCGCAACCGGCGCAGATCGACATCGACTCGGTTGGCCCGCAGGTGGGCGTGTCGGTTCCGGAATTCTCTGGAGTCGATCAGTTCAACCGCACGCAGACGTTGGCGTCGGTGGCCGGTCCGGAGGGCACGATGCTCGTGTTCTTCCGCTCGGCGGATTGGTGACCGTACTGCAAAACGCAGCTCGTGGAGCTGCAAGGCCGTTTGGAAGAGATCCAGCGTCAGGGCCTCGGTCTGGCCGCGATTAGCTACGACGCGCCCGGGATCTTGAAGAAGTTCGCCGACTCGCGCGGCATCACGTTTCCGCTGATTTCCGATCGCGACTCGGCAACGATCAAGCGGTTTGGACTGCTCAACACGACCGTCCAGCCGGGGACGCAGACCTACGGCATCCCGTTTCCCGGCACGTTCATCGTCGATCGGCGCGGCATCGTCCGGTCGCGTCATTTCGAGGATGCGTATCAGGAACGAAACACGGTGGCCAGCTTGCTGGTGGCGCGTGGCGTGACGCCGTTCGGGCCGGCGATGACGGTTGATACCTCGCATCTGGCATTGACGGCGGCGGTCAGTGACGATGTCGTGGCGCCGGGCGAGCGGGTGTCGCTGGTCTTCGACATCGTGCCCAAGCCGGGGATGCACGTGTACGCGCCGGGCGGGCACAGTTATCAGGTGGTTCGCGTGTCGCTCGATGCGCAGCCGTGGTTGCGGGCTCATCCGATCAGTTATCCCGCCTCGGAGATTTACCATTTCAAGCCGCTCGACGAACGAGTCGAGGTGTTCCAGCGGCCGTTTCGCCTGGTCCAGGAGGTGACGCTGCTGGCGACGCCTGAGGCGCAAAAATTGCTGGGCGCTCTGGATGACGTGACCATCAGCGGCCGTCTGGAGTATCAGGCGTGCGATGACAAGTTGTGCTACACGCCGCAGACCGTGCCGATTCGCTGGGTGTTGCCGGTCAAGCGACTGGACCGCCGCCCGCCCGGGTAGCACGAACGCGCACGCACGAACGGGGGACACGCACGAACGGGGGACAGACCGTGCGTCGTGCGCACGAACGGGGGACAGGCCGTGCGGCGTGCGCGGCGGGCGTCGGGTCAGCTTTGCGCGCTTGCGTCAGCTGCGAGAGACCTTCACGTGCAATTCATCTCCCGCTGGACCACGCGACTCACGGTGGCGGGGTGGATTCCGAGAAACCGCGCAATTTCTGCAACTCGGTACCCATGTCGTGTTCGGCACATCGCAATTACTCGGTCGCGCGCCTGACGTGACGGCTCGGTTCCGGCGAACAACGTCGCCAGGCGCGGCCGCGTCAGCACCTCCAGGCTGCGAGGGACTGGCCTGTCCGGCTGACGCTCTCGGAGGGCTTCCGCAATGCGCGCTTTGAATTGCGCGCTTCCGTAAACCTCCTGCTGGCAGGTTCGCGGAGGCTTGGGAGGGGTGGGCGCGTTTACGTACGTCACGTAGCGTCGCTGCGCCTCCTCTCGCGAATCCGTTTGGAACGCCCAGTCGATCCAGCTGACGTCCAGCCACGGAGGCGCGGGCTCGAGCCCTGCCGTCGCGCGGTACGTGCTCCACTTCCAGTCCGCGGCCTGGGCGACAAGCCCGGCCCGGACCGGATTCCTCACAACGTAACGAGCCGTCCTCTTCAGGTACTTTTCGCGCTCGATGAGCGGCGACCGAAAACGATCGCCGAACACGTGACCGGTCTGCCCATGTCCCCGCGTGTTGCGCACGATGCACGGCCTGTCCCCGCGTGTTGCGCCGCATGTCCCCGTGTCGCGCTCCTCGCGTGTTGCGTCCCCTACATCCCGGGCGGCGTAAAGCGGCCATCCGCTGCCAACCAGCCCCCGTCCGCGTAGAGAATCGTGCCCGTCACATAACTGGCCGCGTCGGACAGTAGAAACAGCGTCGGCCCGACCATCTCTTCGACCCGCCCCCATCGCTTCAGTATGTTCTTGTTGGCATACGCCTGATACCACTCTGGCTGCGCCTTGATCGGCGCGGTGAGCGGCGTTTCGATCACACCAGGACCAAGCGCATTGACCCGCACACCGGACGGCCCGAACTCGCACGCCGCGCCCCGCACCAGCTGCACAATCCCCGCCTTCGTCATCGCGTAGATCGCTTGCCCGGGCTCGACCACCAGCGAGCGAATCGACGAGAAGATGACGATGCTGCCACCGCCTTGCCTGGTCATGATGCGCCCGGCGGAGCGCACCACATTGAAGCTGCCCTTCAGGTTCAAGCGCACGACATGGTCGAATTCGTCCTCGTTGTAATCGAGCAGCTTCTTGCGCACGTTGATACTCGGCGTGCAGGCGAGCCCATCGAGGCGTCCCATCGAGGACGCAAACTGATCGAGCACCCGATCCGTCGCCGCGGCATCGGTGATATCGAGTGCCGCATGATCGGCCACAGCGCCCTGTCGCGTGATCCGCTCTGCCGTTTCTCGCGCGGAATCCGCGTTGACATCCGCACACCCGATTCGCGCGCCCTGCTGCGCCGCGCCGAGCGCCACGGCCCGGCCGATTCCAGAGCCCGAGCCAATCACCACCACGGTCTTGCCGTCAAATCGAAACATGTCACTCATGAGGCCTCACGTGCCGGTCGTACTGCCAGAGCCACGGTAAACGCCACGACGGCGGCGACGAGGCCCCACAACGTGGGATCGAGCCACCGAGACGTGGCCGCCAAAAACATCCGAAACACCACGAGCGTCGTGACGCCCGCGATGATCGCGCTGAACGCATGTAGGGTCGTTGCGCGGCGCACATAGAGGCCGCCGACGATAGGCACCATCAGGCTGACGGTCAGCAGAGCGTAAAAGATGTCGAGCGCCTGCTGCACCGTCTGCAGCACGAGCGCGAGCACGACGCCGCCCACACCGCCCGCCACGGCGGCACCGCGCGCAACCGTCAACACCTGCCTGTCGGTCGCCTGCGGCCGAACGAATCGCTTGTAGAGATCCTTCGATAACGAGGTTGCCAGCATGAACAGGATGGCGTCACACGTACTCACTTCCGCGGAGAAGATCGCCGCCAGCCCCAGCGCGCCGATCCATGGCGGGAGTTGCTCGCCAAGCAATGTCGGCAAGACCAGATTGGGGCTCGCGATGTTCGGATTGGACGCACGCGCCATCATGCCGAGCAGCACCGGGACAAACGCGAAGAGCGCCAGCGCCATGGCCTGCCAGCCCAGGCCGAGGCGGATCGCGCGTGGACTGGCCGCGCCGTAGGCCTTCTGCAGCAGCCCCGGCGAGATGATGAAGGCCGGTCCCATCAGAATGAGCCGCGTCCACCCCGATCCGGGCCCGGACGAATACCAGAACCGATCGAAGTGCTCCGGCACGTCCGCGCCGTGCATCACGATGTCGAGTCCGCCCACGGCGACCAGACCGAGAGGAATCGCGAGCAGCAGACCCGTGACCAGCACAACGAGCTGCACGGCATTGACCCACGCGGAACTCAGCAGGCCCCCGGCGACGAAATAGATGGTCATCACCGCAGCGCTGGCCGCGGTCCCGGCCCACCTGGGAAGTCCCGCGACGATGTTCAACACTGCGGCGCCGGCCATCAACTGTCCGGCGAGGATCGCCAGCGTGCCCAGCCAGATGAGCGCCGCGATCACCCCGCGGACGGCCGCGCTGTAGCGGAATTCGAGGTAATCGCCGGCCGTATAGAAGTTGTGTCTGGAGGCGAGCTGCCAGATCTTCGGTCCGACCCAGAAGGCGAGCCCGAGTGAGCCAATCGCCGACGCGCCGTTCCACCACCAGGCGCTGATGCCATCAGTGTAGGCAAGGCCTGCGGCGCCCACCGTCGACCCTGCGCCGATGTTGGACGCGAGCACGGTCGCAAAGAGCAGCGGCGCCGTGAGGCTGCGCCCGGCGACGAAGAATGCGCTGCTGTCGCGCACGAAGCGCGAGATCCAGAGTCCGAAGCCGACAAGTGCTGCCGAATAGACGATCAGCAGCAGAAACGCGAGGCTCACTTGAGACGAAGCGGCACGGTCCCGAGCTCGCGCGCCGAGGGCACGCCGGGGATGCTGTCGGCCATGGACACCGCGCGCACGATCGCTTCGGCCATGACCTCCGCTGCCAACGCGCCGAGCAGCGTCAGGCTGACTTCGCCCGTCCAACGCCCCGTCGCAAGCGCAAACACCGTGTCGCCGTCACCCACAGTGTGGGACGGCACGATCGCCTTCGCGAATCCATCGTCTGCCATCAGCGCCAGGCGATTCGCGTCGGTTTTCGACAGCCTGGCGTTGGTTGCCACCACGCCGATCGTCGTGTTTTCGCCCGCACGTGGTTCTGCCATGACGGCGCCTTCGCGCAACAGCTTGCGAACGTCGGCGAGGGACCCATCCGGATTCCGTGCGCCCGCAACCACGACGCCCGTGGTGGGATCGACGATGTCACCGACGGCATTGACCGCGGCGAGCGCAGCGACGACGAGCCCGTTCGGCAAGCGGATCGCGGCACTGCCCGTGCCGCCTTTCATCGGACGCCGACGGCCCGCAGGGTAGCCGGGATGTTCGGCGAGACCGCCCATCTTGCCAACGGTGGCACCCGCGCCGGCGCCGACGTTGCCTTCGGCCACAGGACCGGTGGTCGCGGCTTTGGCGGCGGCGGCGCCGCACGCCGCGGTCGGACGGATCTGTGGCTTGTCACCGACACCGAGGTCATACAGAATCGCAGCCGGCACAATCGGCACGACGCCCGCGCCCGTCTTGTAGCCGACACCACGTTCTTCGAGATACCGCACGACACCTTGCGCCGCGTCGAGGCCGAAGGCGCTGCCTCCGGACAACACGATGGCGTTGACCGTGTCGACCAGGTTCAACGGGTCGAGCACATCCGTTTCACGCGTCCCCGGCGCGCCGCCGCGCTGGGAGACGCCGCCGGCTGCACCTGCGCCATCAACGAGGATGGCGGTGCAACCAGTCGGCCGCTCGGTGAGCGTGTAGTGCCCGACGCGAATGCCATGGACTTCGGTGAGGCCCCGGCCGCCCGTCGGCGCAAGCGGGGCGGTGGTCTGGCGCGCGCTGCTGTCCACGATGCCGCACATGATAGCGCCGAGAACGAGGGCCATTCTGATGGTGGTCATAACTGCGTACCCGTCGCAAAATGTCGAAGCGCGGCCGGCGCCCGGAGGCACGACGCACGGTCTGTCCCCGCGTGTTGTCCCCGCGTGCTCCCCGCGTGTGGCGTCCCGGGCTTTTGCGCCACGCGAACCGCACCCCCGTGACCTCGTCTCGCAGCCCCACGTCATGTCACCAAATCCAGCAATGTCAGCGCGATGACCTTCGTGGCATCGACGAGATCATCGATGCCGCACCACTCATCCGGTTGATGTGCCAGATCGAGAATGCCCGGTCCATACGCCACGCAGTGCTTGATCCCCCCGATCCGGTCCACGTGCTTGTGATCATAGGTCCCGGGACTCGCCACCTGCACGGCCGGCCGGCCCAGCACCTGCTGAATGTGCCGCTCGAGCGTGCCCACCAGCGGCGACCCATCAGGCGTGCGCACCGGCAGCACGACCATGAGATCACGTATGGTCGCCTGTAGTCCAGGGATCTCGCGGGTGGCCCGGGTGATCAACGTCTCGATTTCCGATCGGACGCCGTCGAAAGCCTCTTCGGCCAGGAACCGGCGATCGAACACCGCGCGACAGACGTCGGCGACACATGGCGTCTGGATGCCGTCCACTGGCTGTCCCCCCGCGATGCCGTTGATGTTGAGCGTGGCATGCCGCGCCTCGTCCGGCACAACCGGCATGGTCGTCGTCCTGCCGGCAAGCCGCGGCAGGAGATGGCGCTGAAGGCGCTCGATCACGAGCGCCATGTGATCGATGGCGCTCACGCCGAGAAACGGCATGCTGCCGTGCGCGATGCGGCCGCGTGTCTCGATCTCGAACCAGTAGACGCCGCGGTGTCCGACGCACACGCGATCGACGTTGAGCGGCTCCGGGATGATGACGTAGTCGACATGGGCCGCTGACAGTCGCTTCTCAGCGGCAAGGTAGGCGACGCCGGCAAAACCGCCGCTCTCTTCGTCCACCGTCCCGCTGATTTCCACACTGCCGTTGAGGGCGATGTCGGCGCGTCGCAGCGCTTCGGCCGCATAGAGCGCCGCCGCCATTCCGGCCTTCATGTCGCAGGCGCCGCGTCCATAGACTCGGCCGTCTCGGACAATGCCGCCAAATGGATCGATGGTCCAGCCCGCACCGGCGGGAACTACATCGAAATGGCCGTTGAGGTGCACGGTGGGGCGCGACGTGCGGCCCTCGCGCCGGCCGATGACGTTGACGCGCGGATGAGAGGCCGTGTGTTCGGGCCGGCCCTCGGCGGCCACGTAGACAATCTCAAATCCACACGAGATGAGCCGCTCCCCGATGAATTCCGCGCATTCGGTGTAGTGGTTGCCCGGAGGATTGACGGTGGGAATCCGGATCAGCGCGGAGGTGAACTCGACGATCTCGCCCGCGCAGGCGTCAACCGCAGCGAGGACTCGATCAGCGCGCGCGAAATCCGTCACGCGCGTATTACAGCACAGTGGGCCGCGCTCACGCGCGACGGGCTCGGCCGGCAGGGCGTGCCTCCGGCCGCAAAGACCGGCTGCGCCGGATCCCATCCGCGAAGTGGCCATCCGCGGGTGAGCGCGGCTCTCGCCTTCGACGATGTTCGCGGCGCGTCGACGTCAGCGTCGCTCAGGGCCGCCATCCTCGGCGCATGAGGGCCGCCTCAGAGCTCGCGAAGGCCGTGGTCGCGCGTCATCGTGATGAGCGCAGCGATCGTCAGCAGGCCGCCGTTGAGCGCGAGGACATACGGTGCCGATCCCGTTTGCGTGACCAGCCAGCCGCTGATCAACCCACCAAGCGGCGACCCGCCGCGAAACGCCACCATATAGATGCTGACGACGCGTCCCCGGAGTTCATGAGGCGCGAGCAACTGCACCAGCGACGTGGTCATCGAGAAACAGGTGACGAGCAGCGCACCGCCGGCGAAGAGGAGCAGCTGGCTGAGCCTGATGGACGTTGACAGCGCGAAGCCGATGGCGATGAGGCCGAGCAGCGCCTGCATGACGAGCAGCATCATCCCCATGTGACGATGCTTGCCGACCCAGGCCACAGTGAGGGCGCCGACGACCGCGCCCATGCCGGCGATGGTCATGAACTGCGTGTAGAGTCCGACGTCCTGTTGGAACACATCCCTGGTGATGATCGGCAGGAAGGTCAGGAGCGGCAGCCCCAGAAAAGCAGAAATGAAGCCGAGGAACGTGAGCGTCATCAGCTGCGGTTGATGACGGACGTAGCGCAGGCCGCCCCTCAATTGATCGCGCAAGCCCGTCCCGGCGCCAGGCGGGATGTGCTTCACGTGCAGCGCGACGATCGCCGCAATCACGAAAAGAAATGACAGGCCGTTGAGACCGAAGCATGCCACCATCCCGAAGACCGTCAGCGCTCCACCCGCAATCATCGGCCCGATGACGCGGGCGAGGTTGAACTGAATGGAGTTGAGCGCAATCGCGTTGGGCAACGTGTCTTTGGGAATGAGCGACGGGATGAGCGACTGATACGCGGGTCCGCCGAATGCCTGCGCCACGCCCGTCAAGAACGACAGCGCGAGAATCTGCCAGATGTGGATGCGGTCGGTGAAGACCAGCGCCGCGAGCGCGAAGGCGGTCGCCATCTGCACGAACTGCGAGCCGAGCAGGAGATGCCGCCGGTTCGCGCGATCGGCCACGACGCCGCCAATCAGCGTGAAGAGCAGGATGGGCACTTCGCCGACAAAGGAATCGAGCCCGAGATAAAACGCTGAGGCGGTGCCGGCCAGCGTCACGATGAGCCAGGCCTGCGCAACTTTCTGCATCCATGTGCCGATGCTCGACAGCAGGGCGCCCAGCCAGAGCAAGCGAAAGTCGCGATACGTCAGGGCGGCCGCCACGCGCCGGCCGGCCTGAAGGACGAGAGCGAGCAAGACTAGATCCTACCCGCCCTACCTGCCCACCGCCCACCTGCTTACCTGCCTGCTATATTTGACTTTCGCTTTTGTTTCACTATATAAGCATAGCGAAAGTTTAGCGAAAATAAAGGACGGTCCCAGTGGCATTTCCCGCACGTCAATCCGAGACACCCTCGAGCCGACGCGCCGAGCAGGTCGAGGCCTTACTCCGCGAGCGAAAACTCGATCGCACTTTGACGACGACGCTTCCGGTCCGGACCGGAGCGGATCACGTCGCTGGTTTTGGGCTCCCGACGCTCGACGCGCAGTTGGCGGGGGTGCCACGTGGGCATGTTTCTGAACTGGTGGGATCCGCCTCGTCTGGCCGAACAAGCCTGGCATGGACCTGGCTCGGCGCGGCGACGGCACGCGGCGAATCGGTGGCGCTGATCGATACCTTCGATCGGTTCGATCCGGTCAGTGGCGCGGCGTGTGGCATCGACGTGTCACGGCTGTTGTGGGTGCGGGGGCAGGCGATCACGAAAACGGCGCCAGCGGTGGATCCGACGTGGCTGCCGGGAGCGAGGGCAGTGGGCGGTCCAGGGACGCTGCTCGAGCGGACGATTGATCGATCGTTGAAGGCGCTCAATCTCGTGCTGCAGTCCGGCGTCTGCACGGCCGTGGTCCTGGATTTTGTCGATGTGCCGCTCGCCGGCATTCGCCAGGTGCCGCAAACCACCTGGCTTCGCCTGCAGCGCATCGTCGAGGGCACGGACGTCGCGTGTCTGTTGCTTGGTCCCGTACCGCTGGCGCGCAGTGCGGGTGGGGTCACGATCACGACAGGTGGCACAGGTGTTCCAGGTGTTCCAGGTGTTCCAGGTGCAGGTCCCGCAGGTGCAGCAGGTGCAGGTGCGGGAGGTGCAACAGGTGCGGCAGGTGCGAAGTGGACGGGGGAGCACGATCGGTCGCGGCGGTTGGCGGGGCTGCATGTGTCGATGCGGTTGTCGTCACCACGGCGGACGGTGCAGGGGAGCGTCGTGCTCGATACAGTGACGCGCCAGGATGCGTGGGCCATCGAGTAGAGGGGTGTCATGTTTGCGTGTCTCTATTCGCTGTCGGTGCCTGTTGCCGCGTCAATCAAGATCGCCGAAGACTTCACTCCGCGTTTTGAAGTGGTGGGCCCGCTCGTGATGCTCGATATCGGCGGCTTGTCACGACTATTTGGGTCGGCGCGCGACATCGGCGAGCACCTGCGGCGTGCGGCGGCGGGGCCGGTGCGTGTGGCTCTGGCGCCGACGCAAACTGCGGCGGCCGTGCTCGCGCTGGGGCGCCCCGGGCTGACGGTCATTGGACCTGGCGAACAACGCGCGGCGCTCGCTCCGCTTCCGGTGAGCGTACTCGGCGAGTTCGAGCGTGTGCGCGTGACCCGTCCTCTTGCACCGTTGCATCCGCCCTCGCTCGCCGCACCTGACACCGGCGCTATGGCCTCTCGACACGCTCAGGGTCGTCCCGAGCCAAGTCAAGCGACGGCGGGACCGGTGCTCGCACCGCCGAATGTCGGCGAGATGGAGGATGTCCTGCCGTATTTCCAGTCCAGCCTGGGTCGTACCTCGGAGGCCGCCGCCGCGCCACATCGCATCGTAAGAGGAGGTGCCACAGGTGACAGAAGTGGGAGGGGTGCAGCAGGTGCAGGTGCACCTGGCACCCCTGCTGCCTCCGGCGCACCTGCTGCACCTCTCCCACCTGTGACACCGGTGACACCTGTGTCAGGCGGTTGGATGCACCCGCGCGATTCGCATGCCGCGGCCCAGACGCGCCGGCCGCGACGTGCCCTCCCCACGGCTGCGCATGCGGCTCCAGTCTCGGCACGCACCACCACCCGCGACTTTCGTCGAAATAAGGCGCAGCAGATGGCGGTCGATGCATTGCTCGATACGTTGCGCCGTTGGGGGATCAGGACGTTCGGCGAACTTGTCGCGCTGCCGGCGGGCGACGTGTATGAACGGCTGGGCGCGCGCGGCGTGCTGTGGCAGCGTCTGGCGCGAGGCGAAGATTCCACACCGCTCGTGCCGTGGATTCCCGAAGATCCCTTCGAATCGGCGCTGGAGCTCGAGTGGCCCATCGAAGGGCTCGAGCCGTTGTCATTCGTGCTGGGGCGGTTGTTCGATCCGCTATCCGAACGGCTCGAACGTGCAGATCGTGGCGCGGCGATTCTGCATACCCATCTGCGTCTCGTGAACAAGACAGTTCATGCCCGCATGCTGCAACTGCCGTCGCCGATGCGAGAGGCCAAGACCTTGCGGACGCTGGTGCTGCTGGATCTCGAGACCAATCCGCCGGCAGCGGCCATCGATCACGTGCGGGTCCTCGTAGAGCCGACGCCCGCGCGTGTCACCCAGTGGGCGCTGTTCGAACGCGCACAACCCTCGCCGGAACAGGTCTCCACACTGCTGGCGCGTCTGAGGGCGCTCATGGGCGACAGCCACGTCGGCTCGCCGCGGCTGGTCGACTCGTGGAAACCGGGCGCGTTCGACATGGCGCCCTTCATGCCTGCTGCATCCACCGCCGCGTCGGGCAGCGCTTTCACCTTCAAGACGGCGGACAAGCCTGTCGCACTTGTCGCACTTGTCGCACCTCTCGCACCTGCCGCACCTGCCGCACCTGCTACACCTGTCGCACCTGCTGCACCTGCTGCACTTGGCGCACCCGCCGCACCCGCGCCACCTGTCGCACCTGCCGCACCTGTCGCACCTGCTGCACCTGTCGCACCTGCTGCACCTGTCGCACCTGCTGCACTTGGCGCACCCGGCGCACCCGGCACTGCGCTGCGTCGCTTCCGCCTCCCCGTCCCCGCACGTGTCCACGTGCACGAGGGCCGTCCCACGCGGATCGTGACGGATCGGCGCGGCGTCGCCGGCGGCGTCGTGGTGCAAGCCGCAGGTCCTTGGCGCACATCGGGCGAATGGTGGAACGACGCCCAGCCCGGCCGATCCTGGGACCGCGACGAGTGGGACATCGCGCTGGCTGATGGGACGATTTATCGCATTTACGTCGAGCGCGACATCGGCCAGTGGTTTCTCGAGGGCGTCGTTGACTGACCGCATGGAGGAATTGAGCAATTGGTAACTGAGAAATTGCAGTGTGCACTGGGGTAATCGTGGGCGCGGCGCCCGGCGTGCGACGGATTCCCAGTTGAGGCAATGTCAATGACTCAAGTACCCGGATTCCCCGATGTAATTACCAATGATTCAATTACCAATTACTCAATGCCACCGTGTCGTACACCGAGCTCCATACTTCGTCTGCGTTTTCGTTTCTCCGCGGGGCATCGCTCCCTGAGACGCTCGTCGAACGGGCGGCCGCTCTGGGATATCCAGCCATCGCGTTGCTCGACCGCGACGGCGTGTATGGGTTGCCGCGGTTTTATCAGGCGGCCACCGCCGCGGGTCTTCGTGCGATCGTCGGCGCCGAGCTGACGATCTGCAGGCCTCAGGCGCGAAACCTCAGCGCCCGGTTCTCAGATCCTGATGCCGAGCGCCTGCCGGGTCCTGGCGCCTCCGGTCTGGAGCCTGGGGCGTGGCACCTGCCGGTGCTTGTCGAATCACGGGACGGCTGGCGCAACCTGTGCCGGCTCATCACACGAATGAAGCTGCGCGCGCCGAAGGGCGAAGGCGCCCTCACGCTCGACGACTTCGATGGGTTCACCGGTGGGCTGATCGCGATGCCGGGCCGGCCGCTGGTGGTGGCCGAGCGCTACGGTGTGGGTGGCCTGCTCGATCGGCTGGTTGGCCTGTTCGGCCGCAGCAACGTATATGTCGAATTGCAGCGGCATCTTCGCCGCGATCAGGAAGACGACAACGAGACGCTGGCGTGTCTCGCCGACGCGTTTCGTGTTCCGCTGGTGGCGACCGGCGGTGTACGGTTTGCCGCGCCGCACGATCGTCCGCTCTTCGATGTGCTCACCACTATCCGTGAACACACCACGCTCGATGCGGCGGGCCGTCGTCTGGCCGCCAGTGCCGAGCGGTATCTGAAGCCGCCTGCCCAGATGGTGCGGCTGTTCGCCGATCAACCCGAAGCCGTGCGTGAATCGCTGGCGCTTGGCGAGCGTCTGCAGTTCACGATGACCGATCTCGGCTATCGGTTTCCACGGTATCCAGTACCGCCGGGCGAAACCGAGATCTCGTTTCTGCGGAAGATCGCCGAGGTCGGCGCGCGCGATCGCTACCGTCCGTATCACGACAAGGCGCGCGCGCAGGTTGCCCGCGAGCTCGATCTCATCGAGCGGCTCGAACTCGCCGGCTATTTCCTCATCGTCTGGGACCTCGTCAATTACTGCCGCCAGCAGGACATCCTCGTGCAGGGTCGGGGGTCCGCGGCCAACAGCGCCGTGTGTTACAGCCTGGGGATCACGGCGGTCGATCCAGTGGGCATGGATCTGCTCTTCGAACGGTTCCTGTCGGAAGAACGTGGCGAGTGGCCGGATATCGACATCGATTTGCCGAGTGGCGATCGCCGCGAGCGCGTGATCCAGCATGTCTACGAAAAGTACGGCAGGCACGGTGCGGCGATGACGGCGAACGTGATTACGTATCGCGGCCGCAGTGCGGCGCGCGACGTCGGCAAGGCACTCGGCATCGATCCGCCGATCGTCGATCGGCTCGCCAAAGTGATGAACCAGTTCGAGTTTACCGATCCCGCCGATACGATTGGCCGCAACATGGCCGTCGCCGGCTTTGATGCCGGCGATCGCCGCGTTCAGCACTTCGCCAAGCTCTGGCTGCAGATGCAGGATTTGCCGCGCCACCTCGGGCAGCACTCCGGCGGCATGGTGATCTGCCAGCACGATCTGTCATCGGTCGTCCCGATCGAGAACGCCAGCATGCCGGATCGTGTCGTCGTGCAATGGGACAAGGACGATTGCGCCGCCATGGGCCTCATCAAGGTCGATCTGCTGGGGCTCGGCATGATGGCGGTGTTGCAGGATGCGATACGGCTGGTCAACGATCCGCCGTCGCTCGGCGGCAGTCCAGCGAGCTTCGGCGGACAAGCGGCATCCTCTGCGCACCCAATGCACCTGAGCGCACCCAGCGCACCAGTGCGCACCCGGATCGACCTCGCGCACTTGCCCCAGGACGATGCGGTGTACGCCATGTTGCGGGCCGCCGACACGATTGGCGTGTTTCAGGTCGAGTCGCGCGCGCAGATGGCCACCCTGCCGCGTCTCAAGCCCGCGTGCTTTTACGATCTCGTCGTGCAGGTCGCCATCATCCGGCCGGGGCCGATCGTCGGGCAGATGGTGCATCCCTATTTGAATCGCCGGGCGGGCCGCGAGCCGGTGATCTACGACCATCCGCTGCTCGAGCCGGTGCTGGCGCGCACGCTCGGAGTCCCGCTGTTCCAGGAGCAACTGCTGCGCATGGCCATGGTCGTGGCCGGATTCAGCGGTGGCCAGGCCGAAGAGCTCCGCCGCGCGATGGGCTTCAAGCGATCCGAAAAGAAGATGCGGCAGCTCGAAGTCCATCTCCGCGAGGGCATGGCGAAACACGGAATCACCGGCGAGGCGGCCGATCGCATCATCCTGTCGATCACCTCATTTGCGTTGTACGGATTTCCGGAGTCGCACGCGGCCAGCTTTGCGCTGCTGGCGTATGCGAGCGCCTATCTGAAGACGCATTTCCCGGCGGCGTTTTACACGGCGCTGCTCAACAACCAGCCGATGGGGTTTTATCACCCGGCGACGCTCGTCAAAGACGCACAGCGCCGCGGCGTGCGGTTTGCGCCAGTAGATGTCCAGGTGTCCGACTGGGATTGCACCGTCAACCGCGACGGGATCATCCGCCTCGGGCTGCGATACGTCACCGGGCTGCGTGAAGAGATCGGCAAAGCGATTGCTGCCACCCCCGACACCCTAGGCACCTCAGGCACCTCAGGCACCTCAGGCACCTTAATCTGTCCCAAGTGCGGCTGCGACGACCCGTCGATGATCGAGCAGAGCGACGGGGGCTTCTGTAACGTCTGCTCGCATCACTGGACCCTCTACGTGCCAGTGCAGCGGCGCTTTGCGACCATCGACGAGCTCGTGCGCCGCACGGGATTGCGGCGCGACGAAGTGACGACGCTCGCCGAAGTCGGCGCGCTCAATTCGTTTGGCCTCGACCGGCGATCGGCGTTGTGGCAGGTCGAGCGCATGGTGCGTCCCGCAGGCGAGCTGTTCGAAGAGGCTGTCGGCGAAGCCGAGAGCGCTGAGAGCCGTGAGCCGAAAGCCGACTTGTCCGCCGCAGCTTTTGCGAAGGCGGGAAGCCCGTTAACCCCGATGACGTCCAGCGAGCGTCTTGTCGCCGACTACGCCGGCACCAGCCTCACGATTGGTCCGCACCCGATGTCGTTCCGCCGCCACGAGCTGTCGATGCGCGGCATCATGCCGGCCAGCGAGTTGCCGCACGTGCGCACGGGTCGCCGTGTGCGAACGGCCGGCATGGTGATTACGAGGCAGCGTCCTGGCACGGCCAAAGGATTCGTGTTCCTCACGCTCGAGGACGAAACCGGCGTGGCGAACATCATCGTCCGGCCGGATTTCTACGATAAGGAAAAGACGACGCTCGTCGGCGCCCCGTTTCTCATCGTGGAAGGGATTGTCCAGACCGAGGATGGTGTCACGGCCATTCGCGCGGAAAAGGTGTGGCGGCTCGAGGGGTTGTCAGACGAGGCGTCGATCGAGTCGCACGATTTTCATTGACGGCTACAGTTTCACCATCGTGACGGTCCACAGCGCCAGCAGCAGCGGCGCGACGAGCGGCTGCTCGACGACGGTAGCGATGTGTCCCGTCCTGTACCAGCGCGGCTGCAGCAGGCCGATGGGCACATGAATCGTGAAGATCGCGGCGACCAGCATCACGACGTCGCTTGGCATGGCGTGCAGAAGAAAGCCCACGAGCAGCGAAAGCTCTCCCGTCACGTAGAGCACGTGGGCCCATCCCGACCACGAGAGATCGCGCCACCAGGAGCTGTGGACGCGTGTCGGCCACATATGGTCGCCGGTCTCGTCCGTGGAATCGCTCGCGGGCGAGGGTGGGTGAGCGGCGGCCTGCGTGTCACTGCTGCCGCTCACCTCGACGTCACTCGAGAGCTCCGGAATCGGCGACGGCGGATGGTACCAGTACGCGTGGACCCAGATCGATGCCAGCAGGCTGACGATCAGGGTGCCGATGAGCCACGGTCCCCAGGTCAAATGGGGAACGATGACGGCGTTGGCCATCGAGAGCAGCACGAGATCGCCCCACATGCCGCCATGGTTGGCGAACCCCATCGAGAGGCCTTGCCGACGTGTCCAGTTGCCTTCCGCCCACGCGATCCCGCCCGATACGACGACAGCCGCCACGCTGATGAGCCACGTCGTCCAGCTCCACTCCACGATGCAACGCTACCGTACGTGACACACCCTCGCGTTGCTCCCGGTGTCCTGCGGCTCACGGTGCGATGCAGAGGACGATGAGGAACAGGTGCCTCATGGCGCCAGCGGATCTCGGCCGTCTCGAACAACAGCGAGTCGATCACACTCACACTCACACTCACACTCGCGGAGTCTCGCGGTTCCCAGTTCATCGGCTCGCCGGATAGAACCGTCGCGCAGCTGCGACTTGACGGGGTCTGGCCCCGCGAGATCGCAGAAACGGCGTGTCGAGTGGGCCGACAATTGCTCGCGATCCACAGGGGCCAGCCGATGCGGAAACGCGGCCTCACTCCGCGCGGAGCGCCACCGCGGGCTCCACGCCTGATGCCCTGAACGCCGGAACCAAGTATCCCAGCGCGGCGGCCGCTGCGACGGCCACCGCCGTCAGGGTAAAAACGAACGGATCGGTCGGGCTCACCTGATAGAGCAGCGCGCGAATCAGCTGAGACGCGCCGAACGCGCCGGCGAGACCCGCCGCAATGCCGACGGCGCTCATGACGAATCCCTCACGCAGTACGAGTCGCAACAGGCCCCCATGCGACGCGCCGAGTGCGGATCGAATCGCCAGCTCCCGGGTCCGCTGGGCGACGGTGTAGGACATCACGCTGTAAATCCCCACGATGGCCAGCGCCGCGGCGAGGATCCCGAAGAGGGTCGTCAGCACGGAGTAGAGCCGCGAGTTGCGGGTCGCGGCGGCGATGACTTCATCGAACGTGCGGACCGATGCCATCGGAAGCATCGGGTCGAGTTGCGCCAGCTCCGAGCGAATCGCAGGGACGAGCGATTCCGGCGATCCTGCCGTTCGCACTGTGAATGCCAGCGACGACACCGGGAATTGCACGAAGGGGACATACAGTTCGGAATCGGGTGGCGCATCGGGCCGCCGCGAGCGGACATCGCGGGTGATGCCGACGACCTCTCGCCAGGTGTCGTCGCGGTCGAAGCCCGAGGCGAGCCTGCGGCCGATGATCGCGGATGGCGGCTCGCCCGGCCACAGCTCGCGGGCGAGCGTCTCGTTGATCGCGACGACTGGGGGTCCGGTGGCCAGGTCCCGCGCATCCGGCAGGCGGCCGGCGAGCACGGGAATGCCGGTGGCGTCGAAATATCCCGGCGTGGCGATGCGCAGTTCCGCGAGCGGCGATTCTTCTGGGGGAATGACGCGTTCCGGAACGCGGACCGGTGCGTTCATGCCCGTCTGCGCGATGGGCAGCATGTTGATGGCGCCGGCCGATTCCACGCCGGGCAGCGCGCGGATGCGCGATTCGAGCGCGTCGAAAAAGCGCGCGAGCGTGTCAGTGTCGTTCTGACGCGCATCGGTAATCCCGACGGTAAACGTCAGCACGCCGCGAGTGTTGAGACCGAGATCCTGGCGTATCAGCTCCTGCAGACTGCGAATCGTCAGGCCGGCCGCGGCCACGAGCATCACGGCCATCGCGATTTCTCCCACCACGAGCAGGCGACTCATCGTGCGGGCGCGTCCGGCGGTGGCGCCTCGCGAGCCTTCGCGCAGGGCGTCGCTCGGTTGGGCGCGTGCCGCATGCAGCGCGGGAATCACCGCGGCAATCAACCCCGTCAGCGCCGCGACCATCAGCGAGAAGGCCAGCACGCGGCCATCGAGCGAAATGGCGGTGAGCCGGGGGAAGTTGGCGGGCGCCACCAGGGCGAAGATTCGGAGCAGTCCGGCGGCCAGTCCGACGCCCAGCATCCCGCCGACGAGCGCCAGCAGCACGGTTTCGGTCACGAGCTGCCGGACGATGCGGCCATGTCCGGCGCCAAGCGCCGTGCGGACGGCGATTTCGCGTTGGCGGGTGACGGCGCGCACCAGTATCAGGTTCGCCACGTTGGCGCAGGCGATCAGCAACACCAGTCCAGTTGCGCCCAGCAGAATCCAGAGTGCCTGCCGCGGTCCGCGGGTGAGCACGTCGTGCAGCGACATCGTGAAAAACCCGTAGCGGTCGTTCGGGTGGTCGCGCGACATCTCGGCGGCGAGTTCAGACAACCCGGTTTGTGCGTGGTCGATCGTGAAGCCCTCCTTCAGCCGTCCGACGACCACGAGGAAGTTGCTGCCGCGAGTGCTTTGATCGACGGCGCGGGCCAGCGGCACCCACGCGTCAGCGCGCCACGTCTCGGTGTACGCCGCGGGGGCGATGCCGATGACCGTATGTGGGCCGCCGTCGATGACGAGCGTTTGGCCGAGCAGATCGCGATCACTCGCAAACCGGCGCTGCCAGTACTGCTCGCCGAGCACGATCACCTTCGGCCCGCCGGGCGTGTCCTCGTCGTCGGCGGTGTAGCGGCCGAGGATCGGCGGCGCGGCCAGCGTGCGGAAGAAGGACGCCGTGGCACGCCCTCCTCCGATGCGCTCCGGCGCGTCGCGCCCGGTCAGTGTCAGTGCCGCGGGAGAATACGCGCCCATTTCCTCGAACACCCGGTTGCGCGCTCGCCAGTCGACATAACGGGGATGGGAGGCTGAACCGAACTGAAGACGGGGTAGCTCGGTTCGCCAGACCTGGACCAGTTCGTCGGCGTCCGGAAATGGCAGCGGGGTCAGAAGGACGGTGTTGACGATGGAGAAAAGTGCGATGTTGACGCCGGTGCCGAGCGCCAGCGCGAGCAGCGCGGCTGCCGTTACGCCATGGAAGCGAATCAGCAGGCGGGTGCCGTAGCGGATGTCCTGCCACAATCTGTCCATGGCGCGTTGGACGAGGATTTGCGTCAGACTGTTGATGGTGGAAATGGGGCAGGCCCATTTTCGGGGACGTGGCAGTTTTGGCGCAGCGTGGGCAGGGATGGCGATCGTCTGGCGTCCGAACTCGGGGGTGGTGCCGGAGTAGGCCGGATCGCGCGCGGTTCTCGCCCGTTGTACGCTGAGAACGCGACGCCACCGGAAATGGGCCTGCCCCATTTTCCGAGCTGGCTCCATTTTCGGGTTGACCCTGGAAGCGCTCCAGCCCTTAGCGTGACGACATGACCAATTTGCTGCTTCCGTTCGTGTTTGCTCTGTCGGCGGTCGTCGCAGCCCAAGCACCGCAAGATCATCATGCGCAGATGAACACGCGTGGTGAGAAAGCGATGGGCTTTGACCAGGCCGCGACCACACACCATTTCTACCTGCATGAGGACGGCGGGACGATCCAAGTCACCATCAAGGATCCGCAGGACAAGACGAATCTCGAGGCCATCCGGGCGCATCTGCCGCACCTCTCGCAGATGTTTGCCGCCGGGGACTTCTCGATGCCGCATTTCATCCACGAAGACAACGTGCCCGGCACCGACGCGATGAGGCGGCTGCGCGACCGTATTGCCTACGCGTACGAAGAGATCCCAGGCGGTGGACGTGTGCGCATCACGACACGGCACGTCCATGCGTTGTCGGCTGTGCACGACTTCCTGCGCTATCAGATCACCGATCACCAGACCGGCGATCCGCTGCAGGTCACGCCCAGAGGAGACCGGTAAGCGTGATGTCCGGTTCGCTGACGCGTACCGCGCTCGCCCGGCTGGTGGGCGTCAGCCCGGACACGCTGCGCCACTACGAGAAGAAAGGCGTGCTGCCTGCACCGCCGCGAACGGCGAACGGCTATCGCCGCTATCCTGAACGCGCGGTACGGCAAGTGCAGATCATTCAACGCGCGCTTGCCGTCGGGTTCACGCTCGATGAGCTGGCGCGCGTGATGCGCGAGCGCGAGGCCGGCCAGGCGCCGTGCCGCAAAGTGCAGGCGCTGGTGACATCTCGACTGGCCGCGCTCGAGGAGCGGCTGGTGATGCTCACGGAGCTTCGGAATGAACTGTGGACTTTGCTGGCCGAGTGGGGCGCGCAATTGCAACAGACACCACCGGGACGGCAGGCGCGGCTTCTCGATGGCCTGCTGGAGAAGCCTGGAATTGCTCCCGCAGCCCGCGCACGGTTTCGCCAATAGCCAGGGATGCGCGAAAGATGCTGCCGACCTGAATGCCGCCGCGCAGTCGGTGTTTGCCGACCGCCTTGAGCCCGGCTGACGCCATGCAGCCGCACTGCTCGCAATCGGGCGTCCCGCCAAACTGGCACGGCGTGATGCGCGTTTCGAAGTCCGCGGACAGACACTCGGTGGTCTGCGCGAAGATGCAGTCACCGGGCGAACTCGGTGGAGACTCGAGCGCGTCGAGGACCGCCTTGGGCATCTGGATCTTGTCGTGCCTCGCGGCGAGATCGCGGAGCGTGGCAATCACCCCCCGACGATCGCGTGCCGTCAGGCGCTCTTCGGATTGCTCGCCGATCTGCGGAGTGTACAAGCTGAACCAGATCGTCTTGACGTGGGGATTGGCGGACCAGAAGCGGCTGAACTCCGCGAGATAGCCCTCCCGGCGCGCCTGCTGGCGCGTGACCGTGCAGTGAACCGTGATGGCGTGACCCGCGATGTGCTTCAGAATGCGATCGTAGGTGGCTGGCTTGCGGCGTTCGTCGTGCTCCGGCTGCAGGCCGTCGATCGAGACGCACACTTGCACACGGCGCAGGCCGCTCCACTCCGGTGGAATCGGCCGGACGGCGCTCGTGACCACCTGCGTGTAGACACCACGCTCGGCCAGGCGCGGCAGAATGACGTTCAGTTCGCGAAACCGGACGAGCGGTTCCCCGCCTACGATCGACAGATGGAGGGGCCGGTGGCGATCCACCAGCGCCATGACGCCATCGATGAGCGCTCGCCCCCTGAGGTCGCGCACGTCCCGCAGCGTCACGCCACCGCCGAGGTGCTCATCGCCGTACGCGTAACACCCCGGACACCGAAGTGGACACTCACGCGTGATCTCGATGGAGAGGTTGGGCCGATACCCAGCGAGAATCTTGCCCCACGCGCGAATGACGCCGTCCATGTCTGACTAGCGTAATACACACGAAGGGCACGAAGGCACCAAGGACACGAAGGATCTTCTCTGCAGTCGCGCTACTTGGTGGCGACGAACATGATCTCGACGAGCCCGGTCGCATTGACCAAGCCCGTCCGTACCGTGGCGCGGGCGGGGAAGTCCTTCGTGAAGATCGTCCGGTAGCCGCGGTTCATCGCATCGAAATGCTTGACGTCGGTGATGTACACGACACCGTCGACGACCTGCGCCCGATCGTACCCCGCGGCCTCGAGCGTGCGGCCCACGCGGTTCATGATCTCCACGGTCTGGGCCTCGGCATCCCCCACGTTGGTCTTTGTATTGCCGAGCATGCCCGACAGGTAGAGCCGATTGCCGACTTCGACCGCGCTGCTCAGAATCGCACTCGGTTTGCCCGGCGAGCCATCGGCCATCGGCGTCGTAATCACGCGTTTCGGCAGGCGCGACGCCGTCAACGTGATCTCGACCTGGTACTGTGGCCCCATGAGCGGCGCGACGACGGTTGCACGCGCCGGCGGATCCTTGGGGAAATACGGCGTGTAGGCCTTGTTCATCTCCTGGAACCTGGCGCCGTCGGTGATGAACACGCGCGACGAGACGACGTTGTCGAATGACAGGCCCGCCGCCTTCAGAATCTGCCCGGCGTTGTCGAGCACGGCCTTCGTCTGTGTCGTCATGTCGCCCTCGACGACCGAGTTGTCTTTGCCGTTTCGCGCGACGAGCCCGGCGAGAAAGAGTGTGTCGCCCGATCGGATGCCGTAGCTGTACGGATTAGGCGACTTGATCCAGTCGGAGGGATGGATGACGACTCGCTCGCCGCCGTTCGGGACCGCGATCATCGAGATCTCCACGAGCGCGCCGGCGACAACGAGGTCGGAAACGATGGTCGTTCGCACCGGCGGCTCTTTCGGCCAGAACGTGCGGTACACCTCGTTCATCGCGGCGAAGTCCTCTGCCCTGGTCAAGTAGACGTTGACCGACGCGACATTGGCCAGGCTCGAGCCCGCCTTCTGAAGCACGGCGCTGATGTCCTCGATGGTCGTGCGGGTCTGCGCGCGGACGTCGCCCTCGGCGGACAGCGTCCCCGCGACGTAGATGAGGCCGTCGGCTTTGACCGCGGCACTGAATGGAAGGTTTGGCATAGGTCCAGGAAACGTCTGACGCGTCTGTGCGGCAGCGAGCCCGCCGAGCAGCACGACGCCTGCAAGCAAGGAACACATTACGCGCACGAATCACCTCCAAATCACAAGGTTCCAAGGTTCCAAGGTTCCAAGGTTCGAACTGTGGAACTGTGGAACTGTGGAACTCTGGAACTCTGGAACTCTGGAACCTTATCATGTGGGGGCTGTTACAATTCCCGGATTCATGGCCCGTCCAGTCGTCCTCCCGAAAATCCGTCGGAAGAGGTCCCGGTTGCATGGTTTTGGCGTGTTTGCGGTCGAGCCCATTTCCAAGAACAAGCGCATCATCGATTACGCCGGCGAGTTGATTACCAACAGGCAGAGCGAGAGCCGGGAGGACCGCTACCTTCGTAAAGGCTGCATCTGGGTCTTTCGCGTCAACCGGTATTGGAGCCGCGACGCCAACATCGGCGGCAACGTGGCCCGCTTCATCAACCACGCCTGCAGGCCGAACTGCTGGATCGAGGTCGATGCCAAGACGAAAACGATCTGGGTCCGCGCCGCGCGCACCATCGCGCCTGGCGAAGAGCTGACCTACGACTACAACACGGAAGGGGACAAGATCATCCCCTGCCGGTGCCGCCCCGGGTGCAAGACCAAACTCTGAGCCGGCTCGCGGCGGCTGCGCTCGCGGCCCTGATCGTATGCACGATCAGCGGTCTCGCCGTGCGTGCGCAGGGCAGTGCCGCGTTTTTCGTCAGGTCGCTGACGAACCCGGCTGAGCGCCGCGAGTCGCGTCCGGACATTCTCGACACGCCGGTGCTTTCCGGCTCGGTGATGAAAATGGTCACGCTCGTCGCGGCGCTCGAGAGTCAGGCGATCGAGCCGGACACCACGCGCATCTGCCGGCGCACCGTGACGGTGAACGGGAAGCGGTACACGTGTTCCCATCCCGATCTCAAACGTGCGCTGACCGCAGCCGAGGCGCTCGCACACTCCTGCAACGACTTCTTCGTGTCGCTCGCCCCGAGTCTGAGCCGCGAGATGTTCAACCGGGTGCGCGCGCAGCTCGGGTTGCCGCCGATTGGCGCCGGGGCCGATCTGGCCGCAAGTTTCGTCGGCCTCGACGGGCCGCGACTCACGCCTCGCACGCTGCTCGACATCGTCGCGCGTCTGGCCGGAGTGGATCCGCACCGGCCGCTGGCCCTGGCGGCAGACACGCGGCGCGTGCTGCTCAGTGGCCTGCGCGGAGCGGCCGACTACGGGTCGGCATCCGCCCTCGGCGCGCGAAAGATCACGGCGTTGGCCAAGACCGGCACGGCGCCGATGCCCGGCGGCGGATGGATGGGCATGGTCGTCGCGCTCGAGCCGGCAGTCAACCCCACACGCGGGCTGGTCGTCGTCGCGCCGGGGGCAGCGGGCCTGGATGCAGCGGCCATCGCGGCGGACCTGTTGACGGCGCCAGGCACGGCGAAGGGCGCGTCGAACTCCGCGGCGCCGGCCCACGCGAAACCGCCGCCTTCCCGTCACTCTATCCGGATCTCCGTGAATGGCCGCGTGACGACGTTCGATCTCGAGGATTACGTGGCACGCGTGGTGTCAGGCGAGGGGCAACCCAGGGCGTCGGACGCGGCACAGCAGGCGCTCGCCATCACGGCCCGCACCTACGCCGTGGCCAATCTCAATCGACATCGCCGCGAAGGCTACGACGTGTGCGACACGACGCATTGTCAGGTGCTGCGTGCGGCGACCGACACCACACGCCGTGCCGCCGAGGCCACTGCCGGCCGCGTACTCGTTTACCGGGGACAACCGGCCAGCGTCTACTACTCCGCACTGTGCGGCGGGCACTCCGAGCTCGCCTCGAACGTCTGGCCAGGTGCGGAGGACTACGCGTCCCATCTTCAGCGGGATGACGCATGCCGCGACGAGCCGGCGTGGTCGAGCGACGTGCGGGCGGATCAGATCGAGCGGGCACTGCGAGCGGCGGGTCATCGCGGCGAGCGGCTGCGCGAGTTGCGGATCGTGCAGCGCAACGCGTCGGGGCGCGTTTCGCGGGTGCGCGTTGTGGGCTTCACGCCGAACGAAATCTCGGGCCACGATTTTCGCATGGCGATTGCCCGCGTCGCCGGCTGGGAGCACATGAAGAGTACGGCGTTCGACGTGCGCCGGCTCGGCTCCGGCTATCGCTTCACGGGCACTGGCTTTGGACACGGTGTCGGACTGTGCGTGATTGGCGCCGGCCACCGCGCAGCGCGTGGATCCACTGCCGACGACATCTTGAAGTTCTATTTTCCCAGCCTGGGCGTGGAGCCGTATCGCCCCGGCGCGCCCGCGCCGCCGGCGCGCACAACCGCACCGGCCGCGGCACCGGCAAATGCCCGCGCAGACGTCCTCGTCGCCCTTCCAGCGCCGGAAGAGGGCGAGCGTGCCCACATCGTGCAACTCGTTCGTGCCGCGCGCGATGCAATGGCCGCCAGGACCGGGACACAGCCGCCGGCAGCCATTCGCGTGACGGTGCATCCCACCGTCGACGCGTTTGCCCGGGCGACCGGCCAGCCATGGTGGGTGTCAGGCGCCTCGGAGGGCGCGAATATCGACCTGCTGCCGTTGTCGATCCTGCGCCAGCAAGGCCGGCTCGAACGCACGGTTCGCCATGAGGTCGCGCACGTCCTCGTGGACGGCGCTCTCGAAGGCCGGCCCTTGTGGGTTCGTGAAGGCGCGGCGCTTTACTTTGCCGACCCTGCAGGAACGATCGATCCTCCCGGGCGTGCCGGTTGTCCAGGGGACGAGGAATTTCTCCGGCCGCTCTCGGCAGGAACGCATCGCAGCGCCTACGCGCGTGCGGAAGCGTGCTTCAGACACGCGATCGCCCAGGGGAAGCGCTGGACCGACATCAGGTAATCTCGGACAAGGCGGGGCCTTTACACCGGCGCGCACTTGAGTTGAGGGCCGCGCTTATCAGCTTTCAGCTATCGGCTTTCAGCGCTGAAGGCTGATCGCCGATCGCCGAGAGCCACGCGCAATTCACGCCAATTCAAGTGAATTGCGGGATTAGGGGACGCGGTCACGTCTACGCACGCAAGATGCTCTCGAGTTCGTCGGGATGGCCGGCTCGCGCCATGGCATCTGCGGCCGTGATCAGTCCCGCCTTGACGAGCCTGGCGAGCGAGTCCTCGAGCGTGACAGAACCCTGCTTGCGGGTGAGCGACATCTCCTGGTGGAGATGCTGCAGCGCGTTCTTCCGAATGTGCTGTCTGGCGCCGTAGCTCACCATCAACAACTCCGCGGCCGGCACGCGCCCGCCCCCGGTCCGAGGCACGAGCGTTTGCGTGAGGACGGCTGACAGCGCGAGTGAGAGCTCCTGCCGGATCGTGTTCTGCCGTTCGTTGGGGAACGAATCGCACATGCGCCCAATCGTCGAGGCGATATCGGTGGTGTGGAGACTGCTGAGCACCAAGTGGCCGGTTTCCGCCGCCGACAGCGCGATACGCATCGATTCGGGATCGCGCATCTCGCCGATGACGAGCACATCGGGGGCCTGACGCACGGCACTGCGAAGTGCCGCGGGGAAGTCGGGCGCGTCTTGTCCGATCTCGACCTGTTCGACGAGCGAGCGCTCGTGCTGGTGTTCGTATTCAATCGGATCTTCGACCGTGATGATGTGCTTCGCATCGCGACGGTTGATGTCGTCGATGAGCGCGGCCATCGTCGTCGTCTTGCCCGCGCCCGTGGCGCCGCCGATCAGCACGAGACCTCGGCCGAGCGACGACAGCGCCGCGACCTCGGGAGGAAGCGCGAGGTCGGACAACTTCGGGACGCGCGCGGGGAGCACACGAATGGCGGCCGCCGCACGGCCACGTTCGCTGTGCAGATTGGCCCTGAAGCGCCCCAGTTCTGTGAAGCTCAGCGAGGCGTCCGCAGACCCCGTTTCCCTGTACTGACGCGCGGCGCGCGATGGCAGCACCGGGATGACCAGTTCTTCGATGTCCGCGCCGTCCAGCACGGGCCCATCCAGCCGCGCGACCGCGCCGTCGATGCGGATGCCCGGGGCACTGCCGGCAACCAGCAACAGATCGCTTCCGCGGCGGCGCGCGACTTCTGCCAGCAATGGCTGCAGCCGCAAGGCGCGTGGGCCGGGGCGCACCCCGACGGCACCGGTCGCGTTGAGCTCGTCGATGAGGGCGTCGATGTCATCGTTGATGTCGTCAATCATGCTGCCGCCGATCCATGGGTCCCGGGTTTCCGATCGACGCCGCCCCGGCCGCCGCGATGATCATAACTGCGGCTCCGGCGAGCCCGAGCAGAAATACGACGCCAAGACGAAGACCCGCCACCGCGGGCTCTATCCATGTGGGCGGCACCTGAGGACGCCAGCCGGTGAGCTGCCATGGCACCGCGAAGAGCAGAACAAACGCAAGCGTGGCGGCGAGCAGCGTCCGCCAATGCCACGCGCGTCGCAGCCAGTCACGGCGGCGGGTTTCGCGTGTGAGCAGCGCCGCGAGGAGCGACAGGGTGGCGGCAGGCAGCACCGCCCAGCGGATCCAGCGACTGATCCAGACCTCGGCTTGAATCAAGGGCGTGATGTCGGCCCAGCCGAACCGCGCGATGACCCATGCGTTGATCTCGCTGTGCAGAACACGGTGCGGTTGTCCCGATACTCGGTCTGCGAGCCCCACCACCAGCTGCTCGACAGCGTGAACGCTGGGGCGCGATCCTCGGCCGCCTCTTGTGCCGCTGCCGGCGACCACGCGCCGGATACGGCGAGCAGGGCCAGGACGTACGCCGGGGCACACCGCGCGTGAGTCACAGGATGGCCCATCGGAACACGCCGGCGAATTGCGGGTTCGACGGCAGCGGACGCCACCGGGGCGCCGGGTGTTGCAGAAGGTCAGCGAGCCGGACCTTGCGCACCTCGCCGGGACCCTGGTCGATCGCCCCCGTGTGATACACCACCCAGTCATCGTGATCGCGATCGAAGTGCGAACGGCCGACGAACACCATGAGATGATCGGGCTGCGACTGGGCTGGCTGCCTGTAATAGAGCAGGCCGCCTGGCTGGCGCGCCGCGATATCGCGGCCGAGAGGTCTGGTGTTCAGCGCGATGAGCGTGCGTGCGTCGGCGAATTCCGCGAAGCGTCCCGCGTCGCCGGGGCCGACGCGGAAGAGCGGCCAGCCGCTCGACGTGGGCTTCGGCCCTGAGCGAACATCCGGGAACGTTGGTGTGAAGGGGAGGGCGATCCGGCGTGCCCAGTCGGGGGTGTGCGCGCGGAGCGCTTCGCGATAGGCGAAGCGGATGAGCCCGGCGCAATCGGTCACCTCGGCAACTGGTTGGTCGAACTGCAAGTCCGCAAGCAGCGCAAACCATGATCGAAACGCCGCGCGGTCCGATGCGTCGCTGAGGCGCACCTGCGCGCTGAGTGACGTCAGAGACAGCGCCAGCATGGCCGTCAGCAGCACATGCGACACGTGGCGCGGATCGGGCTGGTTGCTTGCGCGGGTGGGGCTGGTTCATGACAGCGGCACCCAGGCCGAGATTCCGGCGAATCGGTCCTGCTCGCGGCGCTCGCAGACCCAACCATGGTGGGCGGCGATGACGTATGCGGCGATGGGCAGATCGAGCCCGAGACCGCTGCGCATGACGTCAAGCGGCACTTCCTCAGCCGCTCCGCTCTCGGTCTCCGTGGTGACGATGGTGAGGGTGACGCCCGGTCGTTGGTTGCGGGCGTCTACGCGCGTGAGGAGAAACACGCGGCAGTCGGCCGCTTGCGCGCGGACGACGGCGGAGGTGAGCCCGGCGAACGCCACCCGCAGCAGCTCCTCGTCCGCGGCCACCATCACCGCCGGGGGGTCGCCGACATGGACGGTGACGATCGGCTCCGGCGGCATCGAGACGGCGTGCACGGCGGAGCGCAGCAGCGGTTCGAGCGGCGTGGGTTTGAGCGCCGTCGCCACGTCTCCGCGCTGCAGGCCAGCGAGCGCGCTCACCTGTCCGAGGAGGTCGGCCGCGCGCTCGCTGGCCTTCAGCGCGGCCGTGACAGCATGGCGGTGCTGCTCGGACAATTCCGTGCCTTGCTGCTCGAGGAGTCGTAGATACCCGCGCATCACCCCGAGCGGCGCGCGCACTTCGTGCGAGACAAGCGACAGGAGCCTTCCGAGTTCGTCGTGGTTCATCGAGACGCACACGTAAACTACCGTACGAACCGCTTGCCGCCACTGGTTTCGATCATCATCCCCGTCCGCGGCGACGCCGCTCGGCTCTCGGACCTGTTGACGGCGCTCGGCCCCGACGTCGGCACTCACGTCGAGGTCTTCGTGTCGGCGGCGACGCCGGTGGACGAGCGGCTGGCGGAGGTCCGCGAGCGTTACGCCAATGTGACGTGGGTCGAGAGCGCGCCGGGACGGGGCGCGCAGCTCAATGCGGGTGCGGCGCCAGCGACGGGCCGATGGCTGTGGTTCGTGCACGCGGACTGCCGCCTGCCGGAGGGCTGGCTCGCCGCCTTTCAGGCGCTGGAGACTCAGCGTGATGTGGTGGGTGGGGCGTTCACGTTCGCCCTGGACTCGTCCGCCTGGCAGGCGCGGCTGCTGGAACGGGTGGTCGCGCTGCGCGCCCGCTGGCTCGACATGCCCTACGGGGACCAGGGGATCTTTGTGCGGCGCGCCATGTTCGAGTCGATGGGTGGCTTTGCATCGGTGCCGTTGATGGAAGACGTGGAATTCGTTCGGCGCCTGACGCGGACGGGGCGCTTGCGGCATCTAACGCTCAGGTTGACGACGTCCGCCCGGCGCTGGGAGCGGGAGGGCTGGCTGCGACGAAGCCTGGCCAACCTGACGACCCTGAGCCTCTATGCCCTGGGCGTCTCGCCGGAACGCTTGGCGAGACGCTATTATGAAGAGTGACGGCCATGGGCCCACGCCCTGGCGATTCCCGAGAGCCACGCGATGCTGATCAAGAAATCTGCTGACATTCGTGAATCCGAGGTCACGCCCAAGGATGTGTATCTCGGCCGCCGCGAGTTCATCCGGGCCGCCGGCAGCATTGCCGCGGTCGCCGCGACCACGGCCGTCTCGCCGTCGCTGATGGCGGCCGAGGTGACGCAGAACCCCAACGCCTACCGGTTCCCCGATCTCGAGAAGGGAAGTCCCTACGACACGACCGAAAAGGTCAACTCGTACAACGACATCACGACCTACAACAACTTCTACGAGTTCGGGCTCGACAAGGCCGATCCGGCCCGTAACGCGCATACCCTCAAGCCGCGGCCGTGGTCGATTGTCGTCGAGGGCGAGTGCAACAAGCCGGGCCGCTACGACATCGAAGACTTCACCAAAGGCATCGCGCTCGAGGAGCGCATCTATCGCCTGCGCTGCGTCGAAGCCTGGTCGATGGTCATTCCGTGGGTCGGGTTCCCGCTGAGTGAAGCGATCGAGAAGTTCGAGCCGACCGCCAAGGCGAAGTACGTCGAGTTCAAGACGCTCGTCGATCTGCGGCAGATGCCCGGTCAGGCCGAACCGAATCTCCAGTGGCCGTACCGCGAAGGCCTGCGCATGGACGAAGCGATGCACCCGCTGACGCTGATGGCCGTCGGGCTGTACGGCGAAGTCCTGCCCAATCAGAACGGCGCGCCCATTCGGCTCGTGGTGCCGTGGAAGTACGGCTTCAAGGGCATCAAGTCGATCGTCAGCATGCGCTTCGTCGAGAAAGAACCGCTCAACACCTGGAAGCAGACGCGCGCGAGCGAATACGGCTTCTACGCCAACGTCAACCCGGACGTCGATCACCCGCGCTGGAGCCAGAAGACCGAACGCCGCATTGGCGAGCTGTTCCGCCGAAAGACTCTGCCGTTCAACGGCTACGCCGACCAGGTGGCCTCGCTCTATGCGGGCATGGACCTGCGCAAGTTCTATTAGGCAGTGACGCAGACCCAGCTTGTCCGGCGGGTGCTCAAGCCCGTCGTCTTTCTGGCGTGTCTGGTGCCGGCGGGATGGCTGCTCTCCCGCGCCCTCTGGGGCGACCTGGGCGTCAACCCGCTCGAGACGCTGACCAACGAGACCGGCATCTGGACGTTGCGACTGCTGGTCGCGACGATTGCGATCACGCCAATCCGCTGGGTGAGCGGCTGGAACCCGATCATCACCCTCCGCCGGATGATCGGCCTGTTCGCCTTCTTCTACGGCACGGTCCACTTCTTCATCTACTTCCTGTTCGACCGATCCCTGATGTTCGACGGGCTCTGGGAGGACATCGTGCTCCGGCCGTACATCACGGTCGGCTTCACCGCGTTTGTGCTGATGATTCCCCTCGCGATCACGTCGACCAGGGGCTGGATTCGCCGGCTGGGCGGGCCGCGCTGGAACCTGTTGCACAAGTTGGTCTACGTCTCGGCGGCCCTGGGCGTGCTGCACTACTGGTGGAAAGTGAAGCTCGATGTCACCAACCCGATGATCTACGCCGTCATCGTCGGCGTCCTGCTCGGCTGGCGAGTGGTGAAGACCGTGACGAAACGACAGGCGGCGCGCGCCGGGCGGACGATTCCGGCGCGCACGTAGCGCCTGCTTCCGCCGCGATGACGTCTACAGCGGCTTCGGCGCGGCAAGTCGTCGTCCTGGCGCGGGCGCCCTCGGCGAGCGGTAAGACGCGGCTGACCGCGGGGTGGCCCGAAGCGCGCGCGCGAGCGCTTCGCGAGCGATTGTTCCTCGACACGCTCGCCGCCGCCCGCGCGGCTGGCTATCCCGTCATCGTGTGCTTCACACCAGACACGGCCAGAGCGGAGATGCGCGGACTGGCGGGTGAGGCCGCGCTCATCGCGCAGCGGGGGGACGATCTCGGGGCGCGCATGCGACACGCAATGCTCGACGCCCTGGCCTCCGGAGCCGATGCGGTCGTGCTGGTTGGATCTGATGTGCCAACGCTGCCTGCCGAGAACATCGTGCAGGCGTTCGACATGCTCGACGGCGTGTCACCCGCAGGCGCCTCTGCAAAGGCGGTCGACACCGCCGAGTCTCGAGTTGACATCGTCTTTGGTCCCACTGAAGACGGCGGGTTCTACCTGTTCGGTGCGTGTTGCGAGATCCCCGATGTCTTTCGCGGCATCGACTGGGGCGGCCCCGATGTGCTCGCGCAGTCCATCCGCGCCTCCCGCGAGGCTGGCCTGATGGTTGGCCTCGCGCGTGAGTGGTGGGATGTGGACACTCCCGATGATCTGCAGCGCTGGCGCGCGGGCGAGTGATCACTCCGCCGGGCGCATCTCGCCGAGCACCGTCGGAATGAGCTCCGACACGGTCGGGTGAATCGGCACGGCGTTCTGCAGAACGTCGTAGGTGACTCCCGCGTTCATCATGTCGAGCACACCGTGGATCGCTTCGTCGCCGCCGGTGCCGAGGATGGCGGCGCCGAGGATCTTGCGCGTCTCGGCATCCACGACGATCTTCATGAGTCCCTGTGTCTCACCCTTTTCGATGGCGCGGCCCACTTTGCTCATGGGACGGCGGCCGATGAGGATCGAGTGCCCGGCGGCGCGTGCCTGTGCCTCCGTCATGCCGACACGGCCGAGCGGCGGGTCGATGTAGAGGGCATAGCCGCTGATGCGATCGCTCACGCGGCGCTTGGCGCGTCGAGGAGGTTGGCCGCGACGATCTCGAAGTCGTTGTACGAGGTGTGGGTGAACGCGCCGCGACCGTTGCAGTCGCCGAGCGCCCAGATGCCGGGCACGTTGGTCGCGAGCGTATCGTCCACGACGATGTAGCCGCGTTCGTCGGTGGCAACTCCGGCGCGGTCGAGCCCAAGATCGTGGGTGTTGGGTTTCCGGCCGGCAGCGAGCAGCACATCCGATCCGGACACCGTCGGGGCGCCGTCCGTGCAATCGACGCCGACGCGCATGCCTTCGTCGTCTGGCGCGAGGCTGATGCAGGTCGCGTTCGTGCGAACCGCGATGCCTTCGGCCGACATGATCGCGGCGATGGCGTCTGAGACCTCTTCGTCTTCGCGACCGATCAGGCGGGGGCTTTTTTCGACAATCGTCACCGTGGCGCCGAAGCGTCGATACATCTGTGCGAACTCGAGGCCGATGTAGCTGCCACCGACGACGACCAGATGGTCCGGCACGCGGTCGAGCTCGAGGATTGACGTGTTGGTGAGAAAGGGGACCTCACGCACGCCGGGCATGTCGGGCACGGTGGCTCGTCCGCCGACGTTGATGAAGACGCGTGGGGCGCTGAACACGTCGTCGCCCACCCGAACGCGATCCGTGTTCTCGAAGCGCGCGTGTCCCTGGACGACGGTGCAGCCGTTCATGCTGCGCAGTGATTTCTCGACGCCGCTTCTCGCCTTGAGCGTCACCGCGTCGGCGCGTGCCTTGACGCGAGGCATGTCCACCCGCACCGGGGCGTCGAGGACGACGCCGAAGTCCGCGCCGCGCCGCGCGAGATGTGCGGCGTAGGCGCTGGCGACCAGCGTTTTTGTGGGCATGCAGCCCGTGTTGACGCACGTGCCGCCGAACAGATGCCGTTCGGCGAGGACGACGGTCATGCCGGCGGCGGTGAGGCGGCCGGCGAGCGGGGGACCGGCCTGTCCCGCGCCGATGATGATGGCGTCGACGCGGGTCACGAGCGTGCCGCCCATACGACGAGAAATGCTCCGGCGATCGCGATGGCGTCTTCGATGACCGCGGCTGGTGGATCCTTGCGGAACGCGGATGCCAGGCGCGCGCGGAACATCCGTCCGCCGAGCGTGCCGATGACGGCGCCGCCCAGACCGGCGATGGCGCCGATGGCCGCGCCCGCGAGCGCGCCCGAGACCAGTCGCGCGCCGAACTGCACCGGGACGGTTCGACTGGGTGTCGACGGGAGCTGATCGGTGACGACTTCGCCGGCTGCCATCGCCGCCAGGATCCATGGCGTCCAGGTGTAGCCCAGGAAGGCGAGCGATGTTCCGCTGATGTCCAGCCAGCCGAGCGACGCCGCCCAACTGGCGGCGGCGGGCGCCATCATGGCGCGAAGGCCGGCGATGGTTCCGATGAGCGTGGCGAGAAGGAGGTAGTGGGTCAGTTTCAATTCGGCCATCTGGCCGAAAGCCCGCCAAATGGCACGCCGCTTGCCAAGGCGGTTTAGCATGCGGTAGGCTCTGCCGATGCCAAAGGTGGAAGCATACCTTCGTCTCCGCCGCCGCGCTAGCGCTGGAATTGCCCTTAAGGGGGACGTGATGAGCGCAGTGCTGGTGGCTGCGGTCGGATGGTTTGTCTTAGATCGAGAATCAGCCATTGAGAATGCGGTATCGGCAATCGTCGTCGGGTTAGCGGCTGGCGCGATCTATCAGTTGAGCGCGTACGCTTATCGGTTCGTATGGACTGTTCCCCTTAAGATGTACGAGGAGGACCGAAAGGCCATAACGCGGCTCGAATCAGAGCGTGACGCTTTGATTGAGCGGACTAAGCCAAAGTTTGAGATTGTTTTTGAGCCAATGGAACGAGAAGGGGATAGTCGGCCTTATCTACAGATCATCGAAGTCCCGAAACAAATAATGCGAGGTGGCGCAGTAGCACAGAGACGGCTGGAGCGGAGGTA
>DATKDY010000310.1:0-41424 GCA_035512515.1 Vicinamibacterales bacterium | reverse complement strand
GAGGCGCGAGATCGGCATCCGCATGGCGCTCGGCGCCGACGCCGCCGGCGTGCTTGGTCTCGTCGTTCGCGAGGGAATGACGCTGGCGACGATTGGGACGATGTTCGGCGTGGCTGCTGCATGGGCGCTGACGCGAGGGATCTCTACCCTGCTCTTCGGCGTCACGGCGACCGATCCGGCAACCTTCCTCCTCGTGCCTGCCGGCCTCGCGCTGCTGGCTCTGGCGTCGAGCTACATCCCGGCCCGCCGCGCCACGCTCGTCGATCCGGCGCGCGCGCTGCGCGCGGATTGATCCGATCGGCTGGCAGACTGCTGAGGAATACATGTGGAGCGGAAATTCGCCAGCGTGCCCGAATCCGCCGAAATCGACGGACGCATGCTAGATTGTCGGCGGGTGGTCAATGCCACCACCATTGCGCAGGCGCTGGTCCGCGTTGGACCTTCGTCAGCAAACGAGCAGGGCGCGTGTGCGGCGCCTCCACGCGCGGTCCTTCGAAGGATGAGTATGACTGTTACCGGCAACTTCGACGGGCACGACGTGGTTCTCTGGGCAAGCATGATCACGGGGTTGGAGACGATTACCATCGACGGCAGAGAAATGTCGCGAAAGCGCAGCTTTGGTCTCCAGACCACTCACGACCTCTCGAGCTCCGGCGTCGATGTCGACGCCGCCGTGGTCAAGATCCTGCCTCTGCGCCTCGAGTTGCGAAAACGAGGCGCGGTCGTGGCGACGTTCAAACACCGTCTCGGGTTGCTGTTGCCGCTGCTGGCGGTCCTCGCCGGCCTGCTCGTGGGCGCCGCTTTCTACGCGCTTGGCCGACTTGTGGCCGGGCTCGTTCTTTGACACCGCCGCACGCACGCGCAGCCCATCGTCACGGCCGCATATGCGTCCAGGGCTGAATCGGGATACTGTCAATCAGCGGCAAATCTCTCCTGAGCAATGCGCTGCGTCATACCGCGATCACGGTGGCGGTCGAACAGGCGCGGCAGCACGACATCGGGCTCGACGAAGTGCGGCAGTTCTCGCGCCACAAGCATATCCAGACGCTGCTCATCTATGGCGATGAGTCGCGCAACGTGCAGGGCCAATTGGCGACGCTCGTCGCGGCGCATCTGGACGGCACGGCCGGCAAGGCGTGAACAGCGGCGCGGGCGCTCACCGAGGGCGCTCGCGCTGCTAAGATGCCGACGCTATGCGGACGCGGCTTTCCTCTCGACCTGCTTACCATCTACGAAGCTGCGCTAGAGATGCGGCAAGGCGTTCTCGTTACGCCGACGCGAGACCCGAGAACTTCACGAAAACGCCGAACAGGCCAACCATGAGCATGAGCTCGAGGGTGGAGGTGGATTCCGGCATCGATTGGGTCTGGGTCTGCAAGATCAGCTGGTTCCGCGTGTCGAAATTCGAAAACCCAAATGCGTCACCACCTAGAAAGTCCCCGCCAATGGCAAACATCGCCGCGATGTTGGCGTTGGCCTGAATGGCGGCTACCGCCGCTGCGTTCAAGTTAATGAGAATGAGGCTGTGGCTCTGGCCATGAGAAAGGCCGATTGAACCGAAGCTGATGCCGCTGCCCAGGTCGGTGTAAGTTGTCACCTGACCGCTACCTCCAGCGGTGAGGGTCGAGACTGGGGTGGTCACCTCATAGGTTGTGTACGTGCCGAAGGACGAGATGTCGTAGGTGAAGAGTTGGAGCTGTGCGCTTGTGATAGTCTCGCCCGCGACAGCAGCCAAATCGAAGGTGAAGAAATTGCGATAGTGATTCCCAAAACTGTCGTTGCCGCTAAAGTAACTAGTATTGGACGGGGCGTGAGACCCCGAATCGCCGTCATACCAGCCCGAATCGGTGTTTGAGATGGCGATCGTGTTGGCTCGTGCCACCGTGGCGTCGACCAGCTCGACGCGATGCTGCTCCTTCGTCGGCAGCAGCTCCGGCAGATGTAGCGCCAACCGGTTTCGACCGCCTTCCCGAGCACGTCAAGCCGACGCAATCCGTCCAAGATTGCTTCAATCGCGATCAACGGACCGCGGGTGGTTTCGTCGGGCGGCATCCAGACAGAATATCTGCCGCTCATGCTGGCAGGGGAGGGTTGCTGAGTCCTTCAGTTCCGCTACGAATGACCGCGGATGCGGGAGTGAGCCTTGACAGCCAATCTGACAGCCAAGCGCGTGGACGCAGGGGCGAAAGTCCGGACGCCGGCGGATGGAATCGTTAGTAAATTCGTCCGCCCGCGTCCACTACTTTCGCTTGCCAACGGTTCGTAATCAGCAGGTCACCCGTTCAAGTCGGGTCGCCGGCTCCATTTTTCCTAGTAGATTCGCCAGTTTGATCACCACGGCGATCGCCGCTGGTGCAATAGGTAGTGGCCCACTCGTGCCCATTCAGACAGAGCTTGATCGCATAGGGGGCGTAACCACAGACCTTGATAAACGCGGGACCCCACATCTGGGACCACGTGATGTTGGAAATCGAACGGACTGCTACATCGGTCCCGATCGTCTCGTGTACAGCAACAACCAGAAGTACGGCCGCGGGAACTGGCCGATCGTCGGCTTGTATGTGCACCCAAGAACGGGCCTGGTTCGCGAACAGCGCGCCAACCCTCGTGGCGGTTCGAGACCGTCAGGGCCGCTCTCGATATCAACCGTCATCGCATCCGTTACTGACGGCGGGAATTGAGTCTCCGGTCGCGCCGTCGTCATGCGGAGCCGCGTCATTCAGCAAGGGATTCGGCGACCATGCGCCTAAAAACGGCGGCCGTGGGTCGCCAGTCGCCGTTCATCGCCGCTGCGCCAGCATCCCCGTAGCCGCCGTCAGGGCGAGGGCGCAGCAGGACCACCGGCGGAAGGCCGTATCGCATCAGCAGGGCGTTCGCCCAGATGCGCGCCGTCCTGCCGTTTCCGTTGGCGAACGGGTGGATACGGACCCACTCGGCGTGCGCCCACGCGCACAGATCGATGACACCGCAACACCATCGATGTCGAGCGCCTCACCGCGTGGGTATCGCGCGTCCAGCGCAGCTACTGCTCTCTGTAACGTTCGTTCGAATGCCGCCAGTTCGGAGGCGACGCGCTCTGGGGGCGCGCCTTCGCGCGCACCGACCCACACGCGCGTCGTCTCAAGGCCAGCCTCTCCGCGAAAACGTCCGACGTGTTTCTTGTCGGGCACAGTCAAGCCGGCCATCGTGGCGCGCTGCCACCGCCGCGCGGCCTCGACGGTCGGCACCTCTCTGCGAGCTGCGCGGTCTCGGGCGTCGCGGAGAGCGCCGAGAAGATTCTGGCGGAGACGTGGGCTTTCCGCGTCCCAGTCAGCCACGAATCAGCTCGCGCACCAGCCGCTGGGCGGGTCCCTTTGCGCGAGTGGTCTGGCCCTCCGCTGGGTCGTCAGCGGCCAATTCCGCTTCGGCCTCGGCGAACTTGGAGATCGCCGACTCGAAGTCCGGGTTTGCCTGTCGGTAAGCCTTGACGCGGCGAAGCGTCTCCTCGAGTTCGGCCTCGACGGTCGCCGCGTGAGCGTCGAGGTACTCGCCTACCGCTTCGTTGACGAGTCGGTTCAACGGCACGCGCCGCACCTCGCCAAGCAACGTCAAGCCTTTCTGAAAGCGAGGATCGAGGCGGAAGGTCGTCGCCTTGCGAGCACCTCCTCGCTTGGCTCGTTTGGAACCGCGGTGCCGACTCGCGCGAGCGGCGAGTTTACTTCTCATAACTTCCGTATGATATCACAACGCAGTTATGATATCACTATGGCGAGACGACGTCACCAGAATCCGCCGGCGCCAACGCCATTCAGCAGCGCGGACACCTTGGGCTGGTCGATTCCCATCACGCCAGCGGCAGCGGCCTGCGTGAGACGACTGCTGCGAACGATCTCGCGAATTCGGCTGGCGAGCTGCGCCTTCGCCAATTCCTCTTCGGGCTCGGGGCTGCGGCGACAACGGCACGCGATGCGCAAGTCCGTTCTTGCTACGCTGTGCCGGAATCTCCACCAGCCGGTATCCAGGTCGAACTGCGACCAGGCCGCACCGTGAACTTCGCCGCCACGCTGAGCGGTCAGGAGTCGAATTCTGAAGAGCGCGGCGATTACCGGACCCGCCTCGGGCTAATGCGACGGAGGCATGTCGAGCACATCACGGATTTTCCGTCCGAGTGTTTCAGACGTGAACGGCTTGTGCAGGAATGCAATCCCCGGCTTGAGGACGCCGTGATGGACAATGGCGTCCTCCGTGTACCCAGACATGTAGATGACCCTGAGCTCTGGGCGTTGCTCGATGAGCTGTTTGGTCAAATCCGGCCCACTGGTCCCAGGCATCACGACATCGGTCAGGAGCACGTCGATGGACGGGTTCTGCTCGAACATGCGAAGCGCCTCACCCGCATCTGCCGCGAGTAATACGCTGTAACCCTGCCGCTCCAATAGTCTCTTCGCCAGTTCGCGAAGGACGTCCTCATCCTCAACCACGAGCACCGTCTGCGTCCCAGCACGCGGCTCGACAGCGTGCAACGGCGTATCCACGATCGTCCCGGCAGCGTCGGCCCGTGGGAAATACACGTTGATCGACGTGCCTCGGCCGACTTCACTGTAGACGCCGACTCTCCCGCCGCATCGCGTCACGATGCCGTAGACAGTCGCCATGCCGAGCCCCGTGCCTTTGCCGGGCTCCTTGGTCGTGAAGAACGGCTCGAACAAGCGAGCCTGCACCTGCGGCGTCATTCCGGTTCCCGTATCCGTCACCGTGAGGACGACGTACGGTCCAGGCTTCACATCGCGATGCATCCTCGCGTAATGCTCGTCGAGCTCGACGTTCGCGGTCTCAATCGTCAAGGTGCCCCCTCGGGGCATGGCATCCCGCGCGTTCACGGCGAGGTTCATGACGACCTGCTCGACCTGCCCGCGATCGGCGCTCACACGCGCCAGCGCCGGGCGGAGGCGGAGCACGACCTTCACGTCTTCACCGATGAGACGCCCGAGCATCGGCTGCAGGTCGGCTGCGATCCGGTTGAGGTCGAGTAGCGTCGGCTCGATGATCTGCTTGCGGCTGAACGCCAGCAATTGGCGCGTCAGCCCACCGGCGCGAGCGCCCGCCTTTTGGATTTCTACGATGTCTGCCTGGCGCGGATCGTCGGGATTGAAATCCGTGAGTAACAGCTCGCAGTACCCGAGAATGACCGTCAGCAGATTGTTGAAATCGTGTGCCACGCCGCCGGCCAGGCGACCGACAGCCTCCATCTTCTGCGCCTGCTGATACTGCGCCTCCAGCGTGCGACGCTCGGTGTTGTCCAGGGAGATCCCAACGGCGCGCACCGGTTCGCCATGCTCCCCGAGGACCACGCGGCCCATCCCGCTCAGCCACCGCACTGTGCCGTCCGGCCAGATCGAGCGGTTCTGCACCGAGAATTCGCTGCCCGCCTTCATGGCCTTCCCCACCGTCTCGAGCACAGACGCTCGATCGTCGGGATGAATGCGGTCGACAAAGGCCTCGAAGGTCCCGCCGAACGTGCCTGGCACCACGCCGTAATGGGCCTCGAGGATATTCGACCACCGGAGCACGCCGGTGGTGTAGTCCATGTCCCAAATGCCGACGTCGGCGTTTTCCAGCGCAAACCGCATGCGTTCTTCCGCGGTCCGCAGCGCCTCGCCGCTCCGGTGACGCTCGATGCCGAGCGCAATGTGATCGGCCACAGACGTCAGCGCTGACATGACCGAGTCGGACAGCGCATGCCGTGCGAACAGCGCCATGACACCGACGACACGGTCACTCACAATCAGCGGGTGGCCGGCAAACCCCACCATTCCTTCCTGTCGCGCCCATTCCTGATCGCTCACTTCAGGATCGCCGACGACGGTGTTGGTCAGGTGCGGCTTGCGATCCCGGGCGATGCGCCCGATCTTGAATTGTCCAAGCGGGACCCTTCCATGTGGGCCGTTCAGATGCGTATAGAGGCCAGCACTCGCTTGCAGCTCGAGCACGTTTTCGCTTTGGTTGAGGGTCCAGACTCTCGCAAAGGCTGCGCCGAGATGGGTGACGAGCGCCTCGGCGCACCGCTGCAGGGCCTCACCGAGTGAGTCCGCCTCGGCCAGCGACACGCCAATCGCCGCGCCCAGCTCCGATAGCAGCACGCGCTGGCGAGCCTCCTCGGCAACGCGATTGCGTTCCGTGGTGTCCTGCTTGACGGCGATGAAATGGGTGAGTTCACGCTGCTCGTCCCGCACCGGGGTAATGGTTTGTTCCTCGGTGTAGAGACTCCCGTCCTTGCGGCGATTGGTCATCTCACCGCGCCAGACCTGCCCGGACTGAATCGTGTCCCACAGATTCTTGTAAAACGCCTGGTCGTGCTGGTCCGACTTCACGAGATCGCGCGGATTCCTGCCCGTCGCTTCTGCGGCGGTGTAGCCCGTCAACTCGGAAAACGCAGGGTTGGACCAGTGAATCAGACCCTCGCGATCGGTAATGACGATGGCGTTGGCGGAGGCATTCAGGGCGGCGCCTTGCAGGCGCAACTCCTCTTGTGCCCGAGTGCGCTCCGTGATGTCGGTTCCAGAGCTGAACGTGCCGATGGTGTGCCCGGCGCCGTCGCGCAACACGGTGTTGCGCCATTCGATCAGCCGTTCCTCGCCAGACCTGGTGAGAATCGGATTCTCGACGACCGACAGATCGCCTCCGAGCAGGTCCCGGAAGGTCGTCCTCAGCGCGTCCCGCATACGGGCCGGAAGGCAGGTCTCAATCCAGTCGCGCCCGAGTAACTCGTCGGCTGTCCATCCGAGCATGGAACAGGCGTACCGATTCACCTGTGTAATCCGCCCTTCCAGGTCCAGCGCCAGCAGAATGATTTGGGCGGTGTCAAGGTATCGCTGGGCCCGGTCCCGCTCGTTTTTGGCAACCGAATACAAATAGCCGTTCTCGTAAATGCGGCCGACCTGTCCGGCGAGCGCCATGACCAGCGCTTCATCATCATCGGTGAAGGTCCTGCCCTCATTTCCGACGAGACAGATCCAACCGTAGACGTGGGCTGGCGACGCGAGGGGTGCAGTCAGGAATGCGTGAACTGTCGGATGGAGCGGGGGGAGCTGCAGTGTCGCCGGATCGCCACGAACATTGTCGCCACGCAACGTTCGTCGCTCGGTGACCACGGTTCGGAGGATGCCCGGGACGGCGTCGCCGATCGTGATCCAGCTCGCCGCGGCGGTGCCATCAGTGACGAAGTGCTGCACCGTCCGCTCGTTCGCATCGAGGATGCCGAGCGTGACGTACGTCGCGCCAAACAGATCGCGCGCGGCGATGCACACGTTGTGCAGCAAGCGGGCGGCGTCCCGCTCGGACGCCAGCTCCAATCCGATGTTGATCAGCGCTCGCAGCCGCGCGTTGGCGCTGTTCAGGTCTCCCGCTTTCTCCGAGAGTTTGTTGGTGATTAGCCGAAGGTGCTCGCGATCGAACGCCGTCGCGAGTGGAGAGGTGCCTTGGTGCCGTCCAGTTTCCGTTTCGCCAGCGAGGGCGCGACCGACGATCCTCAGTACCTGCTCGGACTCGACGGGCTTGGTCAGGACGAAGGATACGCCGATCGAAAGCGCAAACGCCCTCGCTTCTCGCTCGCCGTAGTGCGCTGTAGAGAACACCACGGGGATCCTGCTGGTCGCCGGGTCGAGACGAAGCTGTCTGACGAATTCATAGCCGTCCATCACTGGCATCAGCACGTCGGTTATCACCAGATCGGGACGCTCGGCTCGGACGGCCGCGAGTCCCTCGGCGCCATGCGCCGCCTCGAGCAGCCGGTGTCCCTGACAACGCAGGAGTGCGACCAGGAGGTTCCGGTTGGTCGCGACATCGTCCACGATCAGAATGGTGCTCATATGCAGCTTATCGGCGGAGGTCGCTCTCAACTTCTCCGACGACCGTCTCCGGTGTGATGGGCTTGCTGATGTAGCCGAACAGCTACCTCATCAGCTCCATGGGTACTGTCACTCCCCGTGGGCTGTTTCTACTGTGCAATCCGGGACACCCCCACGAGCACCCGAAAAATCGAGTGTCGGGCCAACACCTGTTGCCCGGGTTGAGCGGCGTGTCAGGACCATGCAAACAAACCTGTTGACCGCGGGCGGACGCTTAGCGGTCGCGGCGTGTGACATGGCCGCTGCGACGACTGCGGAGGCGCACTGATGGCCCGTGAGAGGGCCGACATGGAGAAATTGAGCGTAGACGTCTCGGGGGATCGCACGCGCGCGAATTTGCGCAGCTTGCGCCAGGCGAAGGTTGAGCTGACGCGTGCCGGCTATCGCCAAGCCCCGATCGAAAGATCGGGGCTTGGCAAAGGGTCATTCCATATCAGTCTAGAACTTGAACACCACGGTCGCCTGGAACCCGCGCGCGGCCTGCTGGTTCCTCATCAGAAGGAAGTTCGGATTGAAGCGCTCGTTCGCCCCACTGTAGTTGTACTGCGTGCGGTCGCCGGCATTGAGCAGGTTGAAGATGTTGCCCGCCAGCTCAATGTCACGGGAGCCGCCCAACCGGATCGTCTTGCCGATCTTCAGCCCAAGCGTCTTGACCGCCGGGGCCTGCACCTGTCCCTCACCACGCGTGGCGTTCTCGGAGAACTCCCCGGGTGTGGTCGAGTTGACGAAGCGCAGCCGCGTCGAGAGCGGGTTGCTGGCGTTGGTGCCGTTCGCCAGTCGAAACGTCGACGGCCCGTAGACGGCAAGGCTCGGATGCCCGACGGGCAGTTGATCGACCAGGGGCCCGGACCACGGCCCGGCGAGGATGGTGTAGCTTGCCGCGGCAATGATCCCGAACGGCGCATGGTACGTCCCGCCGAAGCGAAGCGAGTACTTCTGCCAGGTTGGGCCGTAGGTGTGGACCGTGGTCCCGGTGTTGATTGGCAGGCTGTTCTCCTCGTTGTTGCCGCGCGGCATGTACAACAGTTTGTTGCTGGGGAACGCGCCGGGCTGAATGAACCGGGCCGGGTCCCTCGGGTTCCAGGTACCGCCGAACTCCTGCCACTGCCTGTTGATGCCGACGAGCGCCTGGAAGTTGTTCGACAGGTTCTTCGCGACGGTCATCTCGAACGCCTGCCATTCCAGGGTGCTCCACTCGTTGTTGGTCTGCTGGTACACGAGCCCGCGATTCGCATCGATGCGGCCGAAGCCCTCGAACGGCTGGTTCGGGCCGCTGGGCCAGAAGCCGTTGATCTCGCGCTCCGCGTACATGTCCTGGTAGCTGCGCTTCATCCACGCGACATCCGCGCTCCACTGCCCGCGGAACTGCTTGCGGAAGCCGAGGATGAACTCGTCCACGTATGGTTGGTGCATATTCGGATCGATTTCATTCGACGCGAGGCTGGCGGTGCGTCCGACCACGATCTGCCGGCCTTCGCCCGGATCGACGCGGCCATCGAGGTTCACGTCGTAGTCGTTGATCTGCGCCGCGGCCCCGCCGGCGCCGAAGGTCGTGATGGCGTCGCGGCCCATCATCTGCTCGTGCACGCGGACGTAGCTGGCGCGCAGCACGTTCTTGGCGTCCTCGGTGACCATGTACGAGAATCCGAGGCGCGGGCCCACCTGCCATGAGTCCTGGCGCTTGATGTCGAACAGGTTGTCGTTGCGCTGGACCCAATCGAATCGCACGCCCGCATTGATGGCGAGGCGATTGGTCGGCCGCCAGTTGTCCTGGACGTAGAAGCCGACGTTGCGGTCCACGGCTTCTCGCGTCGACAGCGACACGGGATCCCGATACTGCCGCTGGAAAGGCACGGTGCCGGCCGCAGGGTTGTTCGGGTCGACCATGCGCCGCTGTTCGAGCACGAACCCGTCGTTGACGTACTCGGTCTGCTGGTCGTACGTGCTGCGCGGGGCGGCGAAGAAGCCCGTCTGGAATTCGTGGCTGCCGCGCCAGCCGTCCTTGAAGTACGTCAGGTCGCCGCGCAGCATCATCTGCGAGGCGGGCTGGTAGTTGTACGCCTGGAGATTGCCGCCTTCAAGGAGTCGGCCCGTGCCGACGGCGCGGCCGCCGGTGATGTTGGCGCGCTCGTGGATGATGATCTGAGGACCGGTCAGGCCCAGCGCGGTGAAGGTGTTGACGTCGTTGCCGCCCTTGTTGTTGTACGACGCGGTGAACGTGCTCGTCAGGCGATCGCCCCAGACCGACGTCAGCTTGGTGCCGTACAGCGAACCTCCAGTGGACTGCGCCTGAATGGGCTGGTAGTTATACTCGCGGTTGCCGTCGAGGATGAGCCGATCGTTCTGATAAAGAACGTTCAAGTCGTGGTTCGCCTTGAGCTTCCCTGACACCTTCAGGTAGGGTTGCCAGCTCTCGCTCGTGTTGTCGAACAGCGCCGTGCCCGGGAAGAACGCCTGGAGGCGTTCCACTTCAACCGACGTGCGGCTGATGCCCGCGGCCGACACCGCGCGGCGGAGGGCGCCGAAGAACCAGACGCTGTCGCGTTTGATCGGGCCGCCGAAGTTGCCGTCGAACTGCCGCACATAGGCCGTCGTCGGCGTGCCGGTCGCGCTCTTGTTGCAGGTCACGAAGGTCGTGCAATTGGCGACGTTGTTGCCGTTCCACGAGAACGGCTGATAGGCGACGCCGGCGGCGCCGCTGAACCGGTTGCCGCCGCTCTTGGTCAGCACGTTGATGACCATGCCCACACCCATGGGCGCGGACGCATCGACGCCGCCGGTCTTCACCGAGATGTCCTGCATGATGTCGGTGCCCATCGCGACGTACGTGAGCTGCGCGTCGTGGTAGTTCGACGCGATCATGCCCTCGAGCTGGACAACGTGCGCGAAGTGCTCGGTGGCGTGGCCGAAGTACACCTGCCGGCCGCTGCCATCATCGAAGCCGCGCGAGATGATGCCCGGCGTCAATTCGAGGAAGTCGCTCCAGTTGCGGCGCGCCTGGATCGGCATGTTGCGCTGGAATTCGCCGTCGATGTTCAGCGCGTTGCCGGGGCGAAGCACTTCAATCATGGGCGAGTCGCCGGAGACGGTGATGGTCTCCTCCAAGGTGCCGAGCGCCAGCTCGATGTCGACGGCGAAGGTCGCTCCGGCGCGAAGCAGAATGCCCTCGCGTTTGAACACGGAAAACCCGGCCAACTCGGCCACCAGGGTATAGGTGCCCGGCGGCAGGTTGATGAGACGGTACAGGCCTTCTTCGTTGGTGACGACGGTCGCCGGGCGCAGCAGCTCGGGTGCGGTGGCGGTGATCGTGACACCAGGCAAGGCGCCGCCTTGTGAATCCCGCACGTACCCGCGCAGGCTGCCCTGACCCGTTTGGGCATGAGCGGAGAGGGGAAGAGCGACCGACAGCACGACAAACAGCGCCAGCAGCGGGCGAAACATGGAGCCTCCTGAATGCGCAACACGTGCGCAACCGTAATCCACGAAAGAGGGACTATCGCTACGCTCGTTTATGCGCCTCTTCATGGGCGATGTCAAGATGTCCGCGCCCCCGCGCCGGCGATTGCGGTGACCGGCCACGCACCAACGCCCGCTGGCATGGGACGAGCGTCACTGGCGCGGCTCATCCACGCAGCCACTCGCGGTGCCATCGTGCGTGACAGGACCGTGCAAAATCGGCTTCCGTGGTGGATGCAAGCCACGTAGACTCCCGTTCTCTGGTGCGCTGATACGGTTCAATCGTCAGGAGGGTGTGATGACTGCACGAACGTTCGTCGGCCGGCGGGCCGTGTTGGTCGGGGCTATCGTCGCCGTCGCTCTGAGCCTTGGAGCCACGCAACCGGGCGCGCAGTCGTCTGCTGCCAGCAATCCACTGCACGACCCGGAGGTTCTCGGCGCCGAACGGCTGTTCACCGCGTGGATCGAGGGGCAGATCGCCTTCAAGGGGTATCCCGGCGTGGCCGTCGGCGTGGTCTCCGATCAGCGCCTCGTCTGGGCCCGGGGCTTCGGCATGGCGGACATCGCCGGCAAGGTGCCGATGACGCCGCAGACGAAGATCCGCATGGCGTCGCACAGCAAGCTGTTCACGGCCACCGCCATCATGCAGCTTCGCGAGCAGGGCAAGCTGAACCTCGACGACCCCGTGGCGAAGCACCTGCCGTGGTTTGCTGTGACGGCCGCGGGTGAAGACGATGCCCCCATCACGATCGTGGAGCTGCTGACGCACAGCTCCGGGCTGCCGCGCGAAGCCGCCGATCACTGGACGACGCTCGAGTTCCCGACGAGGGACGCGTTGCGCGCGCTCATCCCGAAGCGACAGGCTGCCTTCGCGCCCGAGACGCGCTGGAAGTACTCGAACCTCGCGTACACCGTGGCCGGAATGGTGGTCGAAGAGGTGAGCGGTGCGAGCTGGGCCGACTACGTCACGCGCCACATCTTCATGCCGCTTGGCATGAACGATTCGAGCGTGGACAGGAACGTGCCCGGCCTCGCGGTTGGCTACGGCCGGCGGATGCCCGACGGCTCCCGGACGCCGATGCCCTTCGTGGACGCGCGCGGCATGGCCGCCGCGACCGGGGTGACGTCGACCGTCGAGGACATGGCGCGGTTCGTGTCGGCGCAGTTCCGCCACGGGAAGGCAGGCGGCGATCGCATTCTCAGCACGGCGAGCCTCCGCGAGATGCATCGCGTCCGGATGCTCGAAAACACCTGGACGCGCGGCAGCGGCATCGGCTTCGCGGTATCGCGGAACCGCGACAAGCTCTTCGTGGGACACGGCGGCGGCTATCCCGGATACATCACGAACACGCTGATTCAGCTCGACGCCAAGGTTGGCGTCATCGTCCTCACCAACGCTCAGGACGGCGACGCGAGCGGGATCGCCACGCAGCTGATGAACACGGTCGGCGAGGCCGTCGCCAAGGCGGCGGCAGCCGACAAGCCGAAGATCACGTGGGATCCTTCATGGTCGCGCTACGCAGGACTCTACCGCGGACGCGGCGGTGATTCCCACGTCGTCGAACTGCACGAGAAACTGGTGATCATCAACCCCGAGGCCGCGAATCTCGACAACCCGATTCAGCTCGAGCCGCTCGGCGATGGCACCTTCCGCTATGTAGCCCCGGTCGGCGGCGGGCCCGTGGGAGAGATCGTGCGCTTCGTCGAAGAGGGCGGTCGCGTCGTCCGGATGATCACGGGCGACAGCTACGTGGAGCGTGTCAGGAACTGAACGTCGCCCCGTTCAGTTTGCCTGCGGCGGCACAGCTCGAGACTCCGCATCGCAGCGCATCGTCAGCGAGGGGCCGCGGACCTGGGATTACTTGCGCCCGGCCACCTCGAACACCGGCGGCGCCTGCGGTATCGCGGCGCCGTCGTGTCGCGGTTCGGAGGCGCCAAAGTGCACGCCGCCGGGGCCGCTCAGGACCGCCTGACCGTAGCCGAACGTGCCGCTGCGCGGCGCCACGACGCGAATCTCGTGACCGCGCGCCGCCAGCTCGGCGCGCACGCTCTCCGGCACCAGCGCTTCGACCTGGACATCGCAGCCGTCGAAGCTGCCTTTGGTGAAGCGTCCGGCTTCGAGCGCCTCCTGAATCGTCATCCCGTAATCGACGATGTTGGCGACAAACTGCGCGTGCGCTTGTCCCTGATTCCATCCACCCATGATGCCGAACCCGATCTTCTGATCGCCGTTCTCCATGAACGCCGGGATGATGGTGTGCAGCGGGCGCTTGCGCGGCGCGAGCGTATTGGGCTGTCCGGGCTCGAGCGTGAAGAGCGCACCGCGATTGTGCAGCATGAACCCTGCCCCCGGCGGCACCAGACCGGAGCCGAAGCCGCTGTAGTTGCTCTGGATGAGTGAGACGATGTTGCCGTCCTGGTCGACGACCGACAGGTAGATCGTGTCGTTCCCTTGCGAGTTGGTGACTCCGGGAAGCGTCGCCGGTTCGACGTGACAGGCGGCCTTGGCCGAATCGATGAGCCTGGCGCGGTCCGCGGCCCGGGATTCACTCAGGAGGGCGTCCACGGGAATCCGCGAGAACCTGGGATCGCCGACGTAGCGCAGCATGTCCGCATAGGCCAGCTTCTTGGCTTCGATCATCACGTGCAGCGCCTGCGCGCTGTGGAAACCGTACTCGCGCAGTGGATGCGGCTCCATCAGGTTCAGCATCATCAACGCCGCAATGCCTTGCGTATTGGGGCCAATCTCGTAGACGTTCCAGCCGCGGTAGTTGGTCTTGATCGGCGTGACCCATTCCGGCTGGAATTCGGCAAGGTCTGCGGCGGTCATCGTCCCGCCCTGCTCGCGCGAGATCGCCAGGATGGCGTCGGCCGTCGTGCCGCGGTAATAGCCATCGCGTCCGTTGGCGGCAATCGAGCGGAGCGATGCGGCGAGGTCGGGATTGCGAAACACCTCGCCAGCCTTCGGCGCGCGCACGCCGTCGATGAGATACGTCTTGCGCGAGTTCGGGTGCTCGCTGTGCATCTTCACCGACCGCGACCAGCCGTCGGCGATCTTTTCGGACACGGGAAATCCGTTCTCCGCGTAATAGATCGCCGGCGCCAGCAGCTCGGAGAATGGCTTGGTGCCGAACCGGCTGCGCATCGCATCCCAGCCGGCGACGGCCCCTGGCACGGTCACGGTGTGAATGCCGCGCGACGGCATCTCCGTGATCCCCTTGGACGCGAGCCATTCGGTGGTGAGGGCGCGCGGCGCCCAGCCACTCGAGTTCAAGCCGTAGACGGCGCCGGACTTTGCCTCGTAATAGAGAATGAAGAGATCGCCGCCGATGCCGTTGCCCGTCGGCTCCATCAAGCCGATCGCCGCATTCGCCGCAATTGCGGCATCGATGGCGTTGCCGCCGCGTTCGAGGATCTGCACACCCGCGCGGGCCGCAAGCGGTTGGCTCGCGGCCACGATGCCGAACGTCGTCGCGACCATCGACCGGCCAACGACAGGTCCCTGCGGCCGTCGATTCTCGGGCTGCGCCGGCTCGTGCGCGCGACCTCCGGCACCGATGAGGGTGAGCACGACCAACGCGGCGCCGAGCGGCTGAATTCTCATGACATCCTCCTGGCGCGATTCTACGCTCACCCGTCACGGGCGAGCGGATCATTTGATCGCCGCTGAGGTTGCGTGTAAACTGGTTAACGACTGGTTGATTTCACCGAGGAGCGTCATGGCAACCGTCACTGCGTTCGAGGCCAAGACCCGTTTTGGAGAATTACTGGAGCGTGTCGCCAGAGGCGAGGAGGTCGTGATCACTCGTCACGACAAGCCGGTCGCACGCCTGATCCCTGAGGGCGCCCAGCGCCGTGACGATGTCCGCCGCGCAGTGGCCGGGCTTCGTGCGCTCCAGCAACGGATTCAGCGGCGGTCCAAGGCGAAACTGTCGGACCGGGAGGTTCGGGCCGCCATCGAACAGGGCAGGCTGTGACGACCGTTTTCATCGCGGACGCCTCAGTGGCCGTGGGGTGGGTCCATCCCGGGCAGGCGACCGCACACACCGCGGCCATGTTGGATGCGATAGCCGACGGCGCGGCGCTCGAAGTCCCCGCGCTCTGGTCGTTGGAAGTGGCCAACGCGCTCACCGTCCTCGTGCGCCGGCGAAAGCTGACCCACGACGAGCGGTTGACCGCGCTGGGTTGGCTGCGCGGGCTCCTCGTGCGGATTGACCACGAGTCGTCGGCCCTGGCGTTTTCTCGCTTGTCGGAGTTGGCGACCGAGCACCAGCTCTCGGTCTATGACGCAGCTTACCTGGAGCTGGCGCAGCGACGACAGCTCGTGTTGGGGTGCAAGGACGGAGCGCTTCGAAAGGCGGCCAAACGGATCGGCATCGCCCTCTGGGAATGAGGTAGGATCGCCCGCGCCAGCCCTGCCCAGAAGGGCCTCGCATGTCTGGGACGATTTCGAGCGCCACGCCGACGCTGCAACGGCAAGTCGGCATGTGGAGCGCCACGGCCCTGGTCGTGTCGAACATGATCGGCACGGGAATCTTCACCACGACGGGCTTTCTCGCCGGGGATCTGGGCGAACCGTGGCTCGTGCTGGGCATCTGGGTCGTGGGCGCCGCCTTCGCGCTCGCCGGCGCGCTCTGCTACTCCGAACTCGGCGTCAATTTCCCAACCTCCGGCGGCGAGTACGTCTACCTCACGCGCGCGTACGGGCCCGTGTGGGGGTTTCTAAGCGGGTGGGTGTCGTTCTTCGCCGGCTTCTCGGCGCCGATTGCCGCGGCCGCTCTGGCCTTTGCCGGCTACCTCGCGTTCATCGTCCCGTGGATCGGCGCGGAATCGTCTGCCCTCAGTTGGGAGGTCGGCGGCATCACATGGCAACTGGGCGCAACCCAGGCGCTCGCGGCGGGGCTCGTGCTGGTCCTCACGCTGCTCAACTGCGTCGGCATCGCGCTCGTCGCTCGCGTGCAGAACGTGCTGACGGCGATCAAGGTCGTCGTCATCGTGGCCTTCGTCCTGCTCGGTGTGGCAGTGGGCGAGGGAAGCTGGGGCCACTTGACCACAACGGCGGAGCGGACGTCCACGACGCCGCTGCTGGAACAGTTCGCCGTCAGCCTGTTCTGGGTGATGTTCGGCTACAGCGGCTGGAACGCCGCCACCTACGTCGCAGAGGAGCTCCGCGACCCGCATCGGACACTGCCGCGCGCGCTCATCGTCGGCACCGTGACGGTGGCGCTGCTGTACCTCGCGCTCAACGTCGTGTTCATCTTCGGGACGCAGCTCGAAACGATGAAAGGCGTCGTGGCGGTGGGCGCCCTCGCCGCAGCTGAGTTGTTCGGCCCGCAAGTGGCCGGCATCTTTGGTGCGCTCATGGCGCTGGCCATCGTCTCGACGGTCAACGCCATGATCACGATCGGTCCTCGTGTCTACTACGCGATGGCCAAGGACGGCGCGTTCCTGAGCGTGGCGGCGCGGCTGCATCCGCGATCGCGCGTGCCGGTGGTCGCCGTCGTCTGCCAGGGCGCGTGCGCCATGCTCATGACCTTCACGTCGTTTCCGCAACTGGTCATCTACATCGGCTTCAGCCTCACGTTCTTCACCGTGCTGGCCGTGTCGTCGCTCTTCGTGTTCCGGCGCCGTCCCGGTTGGCGGTGGCTGCCAGCCGTCAGCGTCGCGTTCCCGCTCGTGCCGGCCTCGTATCTGCTCGTTGGCAGTTGGATGATCTACTACGGGTTCATGCTGCGGCCGGCGATCTCTGCCGCGGCCGTGCTGACACTCGTCGCCGGCGCGGCGGTGTACTACGCCCGCTTACGCGCCGGATCGCCGGGAGGGGACCGCTGATGGATCAGTTATCCGTGGGTCATCCGCAGTTGACGCTCAACGACGTCGAAGAACTCGTCCGGCTCAATGGGTTTCGACACATAGCCGTCCATTCCCGCCGCCCGACAGCGTGCCTCGTCTCCTTTGGTCGCGTGTGCGGTCATCGCGATGATCGGCAGATGGCCGCCAGTCGTCTGTTCGCGACCGCGAATGACAGCGGTGCACTCGAACCCGTCCATCTCCGGCATCTGCACGTCCATCAGGACGCAGCCAAACCTGGCAACCGCCGCGTCTTCGAGAATCGCGATTGCTTCCCGCCCGTTGTCCGCCACCACGACCGTGTGCCCCCGCTTTTCGAGCAGGCGCCGGGCCAGCAACTGGTTGACGCGATTGTCCTCCACGATCAGAACGCGCCCGATCTGACGCGCTTCGCGCAGCGAGTGGCGCGTGACGAGCGCGGGCTGATCCCGTGCAGCCGACCGGTCGCCCAATGCGCAGACGATGGCGTCGCGCAGTTCCGAACGCTTCACGGGTTTGGTGAGATAGGCGGCGACGCCCAATGCCCGGCAGCGTGCGGCGTCACCGGGTTGACCGGCCGAGGTCAGCATCACGATCGGGATGGCGGCAATCGCGGGGTCCGTCGTGATCGCCTCGGCCAGCACAAAACCATCGACATCCGGCATCTGGACATCGGTCACCACGAGACGAAAGGGCCGGCCGGCTGCCTGCGCCGCGCGCAGCGCGTCGAGTGCCTCGGCGACGGTGCCCACGAGCGTCGGGACCATACGCCAGCCGACGAGCATCTCTTCGAGCAATCGCAGGTTGGTCGCGTTGTCATCGACGATGAGGAGAGGGAGGTTTCGCAGATCGACCGTGTCGTGAACGGCCGCCGCGACGAGCGGGGCGTCCACCGGCGCGAACCTGGCCGTGAAATGAAAGGTGCTCCCGCGGCCCGGCTCACTGTCGACCACCAGGCTCCCACCCATCAGTTGCGCCAGTTGTGAGGAGATCGTCAGGCCGAGTCCCGTGCCGCCGTACCGGCGGGTCACGGAGCCGTCCTCCTGCGTGAATGCCTCGAAGACGCGTTGTTGACCATCGGGCGCGATGCCGACGCCTGTGTCGCTGACCGAGAAGTGCAGCATCACCGCTTCCCGTGTCGCCGTCTCCCGCGTTACGCGAAGCACGACTTCACCCTGGTGCGTAAACTTGACGGCATTGCCGAGGAGGTTGATGAGAATCTGGCGCAGGCGGCCGGGGTCGCCTCGCAACGTGTCGGGCACGGCCGCATCGATATCCACGATCAGCTCGAGTCCCTTCTGGTGGGCCCGCAATGCCATCGCCTTGGCGGTGTCGCCGATGGCATCGCGCGGGTGAAAGTCGATCGGATCGAGCTCGATTTTGCCGGCCTCTATTCTGGAAGAATCGAGGATGTCGTTGATGATGGTCAGCAGCGCGTCCGCAGACGATTTGACGATGCGCAAGTAGCCTCGCTGCTCGGCGGTGAGCTCGGTGTCCAGGACGAGGTCGGTCATGCCGATGACCCCATTCATCGGTGTCCGAATCTCGTGGCTCATGTTCGCCAGGAACTCGCTCTTTGCCCGCGTCGAGGCCTCGGCGGCCTCCTTCGCCATGTGCAATTCGGCTTCCGCCGTCTTCCGATCCGTCACGTCGGTGACGATGCCCAGAATTCTGACCGGAACACCGCCGGCATCGCGGTCAACCCGCCCCTGCAGGCAAATCCAATGTCGCGACGAGTCGGGCCAGCGGATCTGACATTCCAGGTTCAGAACCCCCGTCGTGGAGGCTTGCTCGAACGCCGCCTTGACACCGGCGAGGTCCTCAGGGACGACGCATGCCGCGAGATCGCGCGTTCCCCATTCGGGCACGGGTGCGGTGTAGCCGAATATCTGATCGTGCCTGAGTGATCGCACGGACGCATCCGTTGCCAGCTCCAGATCGAACGTGCCCATTTGCCCGGCCTCCAGCGCGAGGCTCGTTCGCCGTTCGGCGCCCGCGCGCTGGGCTTCGAGCGTTCTCCAGCTCGTGACGTCCTCGGCGATGCCGGCGAAGCGATAGACCGCTCCGGCGTCGTTGCGGATCGGGAAACTGCGCGCCCGGATGGAGCGCTCGCTGCGGTCGGGCCGGACAATGCGATATTCGACATCGAACGGGACGAGCACGCCCTCGGGCGCGAACGCGGCAAACGCGCGCGCGCGGTCATCGGGGTGGATGGCCTCGCCAAAGGACTGCGGCGCGGCATACAGGCTTTCGCAGCTCCGCCCGAAGATCTCCTGGTAGGCAGGGCTCACATAGAGCATCTCCGTCATCCGGGGATCGACCAGAAAGAAGACCTCGTGGATCGCTTCCGTTATCTGACGAAAGCGCGCCTCGCTCTCGCCGAGCTCGGCCTTGATGGCTCGCAGCGCTTCCTCGTGTGCCCGCACGAGCAACGCCAGCGATGGTGCGTCGGGGTCGATCATGGTGTGTCCCGCCGGAAATGTACCCTGTAACGCGTGGAGCGAGCTGTTCTGTTCGGGACACGAGACTCAGAGGGCTGGAGCTGACCCATGGCGACTCGATCGCGACGTTCGGTTTGCCAAATCGCTCGGTTACCGCCGCATCGCCAATGCCAGCAGGAACTGACCCTCGCTGTCGACCCAATGCGCATGAGCGTCGAACCCCGCGGCGGTCAACATCCGATCGACATCCGCGCCGCGGTATTTGTACGAACTCTCCGTCCAGATTGTCTCGCCGGCGCCGAGTTCGAATGCGAGCCCGGCTTGCGCCACGTCCACGTGCTGCGCGCGGCGGCTCACCAGGTGCATTTCGACGCGTGCCTCACCCAGATTCCACACGGCACGATGCTCGAACGCGTCGAGCGCGAAGGAGGCGCCGAGCTCACGATTGAGGTGCACGAGCAGATTCTTGTTGAACGCCGCGGTCACGCCGAGCGGGTCGTCGTACGCCAGCAGCAGCTCGCGCTCGGCCTTGACGAGATCGACGCCCAGCAGCAGCGAGTCGCCGGCGCCGGTCGATCGATGAATCGTCTCCAAAAAGGCGGCCGCCGCCGGACCATCGAAGTTGCCGATGTTCGATCCGAGGAACAGCACGAGCGTGCGTTCACCCGCGAGCGGTGACCGGGCGGCGATGGCCAGGCCGTCCTCGTACCGCGCCTGATGCGTGACCACGGTGACCGAGCGTTCTTCGGTGATGCGCCGCGAGGCATCGCCTAGCGCCGAAGGCGACACATCGATCAGTTCGATGCGGCGGACCGAGCGCGCGTGCTCGGACGTCCCGAGCAGCAGATCGAGCTTCGATCCGTTGCCGGGACCAAGTTCGATGATGCGCGCGGGCGAGCCGGCTTCGCGAAGAATCTCGTCGCGCTGGACGTCAATCAGGCGCCGTTCGGCGCGCGTGAGCGGATACCAGGGCAACTCGCAAATGGCGTCGAACAGCGCGGAGCCGAGCGTGTCGTACAAGCCGCGCGATGGAAGCTGCCGGGGACGCTGCGTGAGATAGTGACGCACCTCCCACGCCAGATCGGTGCCTTGTCCGGCGCCAGCGGTTCGTGTCGTGGCGATCAAGAGGCTTTCCCGGCCAACCTGAACGTGGCATACACGTAGGGATATCGGGGACGGAACCAGTTTCGGAACGTGGGGCGGACCAGCTCGCGCGCCGTCACCGGTGAGGCACCTCTCATGACGTAGTGCGATTCGTCGAAGAAGTCGCTCGAGTATTCCGGGTACGACGCGCTGGCGCGAAAACCGGGAAACGGCCGAAACGCCGTTGAGGTCCACTCCCAGCCGTTGCCCACGAGGTCCTCGACGCCATCGCTCGTCTGGCTCTCGGAATGCGTCCCGACCGGCGCCGGCTCCCATCCGGCGAAGTCGTAGTAGCCGCCGGCCGGAAACGGCGTGACGAGCCGCTGGTAGTCTGCCTCGGTCAGCAGCCGCCGCTCGCGCCATCGCGCAAAGGCGCTCGCCTCGGCGTGGCTCACGTAGGCGGGCCATTCGAGCGGCAAGGGCAGATATTCGAACATCCCGCGCCAGCGCCACCCGCCCTCGTCGTGTTCCCAGAACGTCGGGTGCTGCAGTGCGTGCTCCTGCACCCAGAGCCAGTCGGCCGACGACCAGAGCTCAGGTCGGGAATATCCACCGGCCTCCACGAATTCGAGGAAGTCGGCGTTCGTCACGTTGAAACGCGCCACCGAAAACGGCGCCACATCGACCATCAGGTCGCCGAACTCGTTGTCCCACCCGAAAGGGATCGAGCCACGGCGCGCGCCCAGTTGCACGCGGCCTCCGGGGATGCTGATGTCCTCCGGCCTGACGTGTGACCCGGTGGTGACGACGTGGTACGACGAAGGACGCTGTTTCTTGTCGTGCGGCAAACGGTGCCACATATACAGCAGCGTTTCCTGATGCATCGCCTCGTGCTCGAGGATGGTGTAGACGGCGTCGGCGCGATCGAGCAGCGGATGGCCCGGGACGTCGAGGTTCTCGTGTGTGAGGGCATCGATCACCATCGCGTCGGCGGCTTCGACGAACGCGCGTACTTGCGCGCGCTCCGGCCACCCGAATGGCGACGCCGATCCCGTGCCGGCTTGCTCAGGATCGATGCCGCGCGCGAAGAGATGCTCCAGCCCCTCGTCGATGCCGGTCTTGCCGAGCGCCTTCTTCACGAGGGTGTTCAGGCTGAATGCCGGGACGTGCCCTTCGTAGAACACGATCGGGTGGCGCAGCGCAATCGGCTGGTCGTAGTACGCCGCGTCGCTCAGCAGGCCGAAGATTTCAGCCGAGCGCGCACGATTCTTCTTGTACCACGCAAGCGCCTGGTCCCTGTCGAGTCGGTTGTCCGATGTAATCACGAACCCAGTATGTCCCCGCCGTCCGGCGAAGTGAAGCGCGACTGAGTGGACCCCGGCGCCGGGGGCTGGCGCCGGCCCGCACCGAGGCCAGGCGCCTAGAAGCGGAACGTCACGCCGAGCGTGCCGCGCCAGAAGTTGATATCCCGGGCCTTCAACTCCAGGAAGGCATCGTCGCCATCATCGCCGGCAAGGCCGCGAAAGTAGCGCACGTCCCCTCGCAGACCCAGGTTGTCGTTGAAGAACGCGTGGGCGCCCGCGCCGAGGTTAAAGCCGAGCTCGTTGACGCTCAAGTCGTCGAAGAACCTCGAGCTGACGTGACTGCGCAACAAGCCGATACCGGCTGATCCGTAGGGGCGGAAGCCGACGCCCGTTTGCCCACCAATGGGTGCACCAACGACGAGATTGGCCATCAGCGTGGTGACGTTGCTGTCGCCCCAATCGAAGTCGCCGCTTCCGAACGTATCCTGAAAGAAGTTCGGTGTCGTGCCAAAGTCGAGCTCGAAGCCGACGGCACCCGCCCCCATCCACGCGGCATTGACGCCGTAGGCTACCTTCCGCTCGAAGTTATCGTCGAGATCCCCAACGTTGCCGAAGTCCGCCGACCCTCCGAACGTGACGCCGAGGTAAGGCGTCAACAACCAGTCCGCTGACGCCGGTGTCGCGACGCCGCCAAGGAAGAGCAGCAGCAGCGCCGTTCGTCCCGCGTAATTCAACCGTAACTTCATTGCATAACTCCTTGAGTGTGGCTCGTGGGGAAGATTCATCGACCGGATTCAATGCAAAGGGAGGTCCAGAACTCGCGGCAACTGGTCTGCTAACATAGGACGTTTACCGGCGCGGCCCTGGGCCGCGCTGTGCCGACCCCAGAGACCATGACCCCTTCAGCGCCGAATTCCGGCGCCATCGTCGTTCGCGGCGCCCGGACTCACAACCTGAAGAATGTCGACGTCACGCTGCCGGCCGGCCGGTTGATTGTCGTCACCGGGGTGAGCGGTTCGGGCAAGTCGTCGCTGGCGTTCGACACCGTGTACGCCGAGGGGCAGCGGCGCTATGTCGAGTCGCTGTCGGCCTATGCCCGGCAGTTTCTCGAACGCATGGAAAAGCCTGACGTTGACGGGATAGATGGCATTTGTCCGTCGATTGCGATCCGGCAGAAGAACAGCGTTCGCAACCCGCGCTCCACGGTCGGCACGGTCACGGAAATCCACGACTACATGCGGCTGTTGTTTGCCCGGGTCGGCCGCACGTTCTGCCGTCGATGCGGGCAGCAGGTCATCCGTGAGACGGCGGAAGTGGTGGCGACGGGGCTGCTGACGCTGTCGGAAGGCACGCGGATCATCCTGGGTTTCGATCTGCCCATCGTGGCGTTCGCGGCCGAGGACGTCGAAGCCAAGGCCGCAACGGAGAATGCCGAGGACGGCGACGAGGCCGATCTGCTGTCGGCGGACAGCGGCGGTGATGCCGAGGCGGCAATGCGCGCGACGCTCGACTCGCTGCGCCGGAAGGGTTTCGGGCGCGTGCTGGTCGACGGCCAGGCCGTCGCCCTCGAGGACGTGGACCCGGCCGCGTGGCGCGACCAGCCGCTGCTGCAGGTGGTCGTCGATCGCCTGAAGATCGAGGACGGCCTGCGCGCGCGGCTCACCGATTCGATTGAGGTCGCGTACCAGGAGGGCGGTGGCGCCGCCTGGGCGCTGGAAGTGGCCGGCGCGACGCACTCGTTCTCCGAACGCTTCGAGTGCCGGCGCTGTCAGATTCAGTACGAAGATCCGCAACCGCGTCTCTTTTCCTTCAACAACCCGTTTGGCGCGTGCCCGACCTGCCACGGCTTCGGCAACGTCATCGAGCTCGACATGGATCTGGTCGTCCCCGATCAGGCGAAGTCGATCAATCAAGGGGCGATCGAGCCGTGGACCAAGCCGCACTACCGCTCGCACCTGGCCGAACTGAAGCGGACCGCCAGAGCGCGCGGGCTCGGCCTCGACCTGCCGTGGCGCGACCTGTCGGACGAGGATCGCCGCATCGTCATCGAGGGTGACGGCGCCGACTACGAGGGCGTCCGCGGGTTTTTCGCGTGGCTCGAGCGCAAGAAATACAAGGTGCACGTCCGCGTGTTTCTGAGCCGCTATCGTGGATATCTCACGTGTCCGGACTGCGCCGGCACGCGGCTGCGGCGCGAGGCCCGGGACGTCCGCGTCGGCGAGATGACCATCGACCGCGTGTCGGCGCTGACCGTGCGGGAATCGCAAGCGTTCTTCGCTACGCTCCGCTTGTCGGACAAGGAAGCCGCGATTGCCGACAAGGTGCTGAAGGAGATTCAGCGCCGGCTTGGGTTTCTCGCCGACGTGGGGCTCGATTATCTGACGCTCGATCGGCTGTCCTCGACGCTCTCGGGCGGCGAGGCGCAGCGCATCAACCTGGCGACCTCGCTGGGATCGGCACTCGTCGGCACGCTCTACGTGCTCGACGAGCCGTCGATTGGCTTGCACACGCGCGACAATCAGCGGCTCATTCGCATCCTGCGACAGTTGCGGGATCAGGGCAACACCGTGCTCGTGGTGGAGCATGACGCCGACATGATCACCGTGGCCGACCACATCATCGACATGGGACTCGGCGCCGGCGAGCACGGGGGGCGGGTCATTTTCGCGGGGACGCTCGACGAGCTCAAGGTCGAGCCGCGATCGCTGACGGCCAAGTATCTGCGTGGCGAGTTGAGCATTCCGATCCCGGCCGTCAGGCGCCGCGGCACCCCGCAGCGGCTTCGCCTGTATGGCGGTCGCGAGCACAACCTCAAGAACATCGACGTGGAGATTCCCCTCAACACCCTGACGGTCGTGACCGGCGTCAGCGGCTCGGGCAAGTCGACGCTGGTTCACGACGTCTTGTACGCGGCGGTGAAGCGGGCGAAAGGGGACTGGGATCGCAAGGTCGGCGCCCATCAGCGTCTCGACGGCCACGAGTTCGTCAGCGACGTTGTCCTGGTGGATCAAACGCCGATTGGGCGCACGCCGCGCTCGAACCCCGTCACCTATCTCAAGGCGTTCGACCCGATTCGCGAGCTGTTTGCCGCGACCAAGGACGCCAAATCACGCGGGCTCACGGCGAGCCACTTCTCGTTCAATGTGCCCGGGGGCCGATGCGAGGCGTGCCAGGGCGAAGGCGAAGTCCGCGTCGAGATGCAGTTTCTCGCCGACGTGTTCGTGCCCTGCGAGCAGTGCGAGGGCCGGCGCTTCAAGCAGCAGGTGCTCGAAGTCAAATACAAGAACCGGTCGATCATCCAGGTGCTCGGCCTGACCGTCCGCGAAGCGCTCACGTTCTTCGCCAACTCGCCCAAGGTCCTGCGGCGGCTTCAGGTGCTCGACGAAATCGGGCTCGGCTATCTGCGGCTCGGGCAGCCGGCGACGACGCTGTCCGGCGGCGAAGCGCAGCGCATCAAGATTGCCGCCCACCTGACGTCGCTCAGCGGCGAGCGGCTGCTGTACATACTCGACGAGCCGACGACCGGTCTGCACTTCGACGACATCGCAAAGCTACTCGCAGCGTTCCGCAAGCTTCTCGAAGCGGGCCACACGCTCGTCGTCATCGAACACAACCTGGACGTCGTCAAGATGGCGGACTGGATCATCGATTTGGGCCCCGAGGGTGGTGAAGACGGCGGGCGCGTCATCGCGATGGGAACGCCGGAGCAGGTCGCCCATGTTCCCGAATCCCACACGGGAAAATTTCTTCAGGAGATCTTGTCGTCCGGCAGGCTCCTGCACACCGTAGCGCGGTGATTCTCTCGCGCGACTTCTACGCGCGGCCGACACTCGACGTCGCGCGGGACCTGCTCGGCAAGGTCCTCCGTCACCGCACGGCCGAGGGCGCGGCCTCGGGCCGCATCGTCGAAGTCGAGGCCTATATCGGCGAGGACGATCCGGCATGTCACGCTGCGCCTGGCCCGACGACGCGCAACCATCCGCTGTACGGACCGCCTGGGGCGGCCTACGTCTATCTGAACTACGGCCTGCACCACCTGGTGAACGCGGTGACCGAGGAGGAAGGCTCACCGGCAGCCGTGTTGATCCGCGCGCTCGAGCCGATCGACGGGCTCGAGCTGATGCGCGCGCGGCGTGCACGAGCGAAATGGCGGCGGGGAAAACCCGTTCCCCCCGATCAGGCGTTATGCCGAGGGCCGGGCAACCTGACGACCGCGCTCGGCATCACGCTGGCGCAGAATGCCCGACCGCTCACCCGCGGTTCCCTGGTGATCGAGGATCGCGGCGGCCGCGTCGCCCGCGTGGTGTGGGGGCCGCGCATTGGCATCAAGGTCGGCACTGACCGGCTCTGGCGCGCGGTGGTCGCTGACAGCCCCGCGGTGTCTGCCCGCGCGATGGCGGCGCCGCTGCGATCTCCGTGACGTGCGCCCGCAGCGGCCCCTTATACTGCTCCGATGCGTAGAGCGTTCGTCGTCGTGGCCCTCGCGCTGTCCTTTGCGTCGTGGACATCGGCCGATACCTATCCGCGCCAGCCCGCCGTCGACGCACTGCACTACCGTTTTGCGATCACTGTCGGCGAGCAGTCCGCGCGGATTGAGGGAGAAGCGACAGCAACGTTCCGCATCCTGGCTCCGGTGTCGTCGATCGAGCTCGATCTGATCTCCGCAGCGAAAGACCGCGGGATGACCGTGACGGCCGTCAGGCAGCGTGATGCGGCGGTCGCCTTCACACACGCGGACAACCGCCTGCGTCTGCCGGTGTCCTCGGACGCCGGCGCGGGAGACGAGGTGACCTACACGATCACCTATGCCGGGACACCGGCCGACGGTCTGCAGGTCATGACCAACATGCACGGTGAGCGCGTGCTGTTCAGCGAAGGGTGGCCGAATCGCGCGCGCCACTGGCTCCCGATGATCGATCACCCCTACGACAAGGCGACGGGTGAGATGATCGTCACCGCGCCGGCCCAGTGGCAGGTCGTGTCCAACGGCGTCCTGGTCGAAGAAGTCGATGTGGATCATGCGCGGAGGCGGACGCATTGGAAGCAGAGCGTCCCGCTCCCGTCGTGGCTGTTCGCCATCGGTGTCGCGCGGTTCGATGCCCATCACGCGGGCAGCGTTCAGGGCGTGCCATTGCAGACCTGGGCGTTTCCGCAAGATCGGACGGCCGCGCGCGCGCTCTTCGAAGAGACCTCGCGCCGGGCGATGGACTTCTTCTCCGCCGGCGTCGGTCCCTATCCGTACGAAAAGCTCGCCAACGTTCAGGCGAGCGGGTTCGGCGGCGGCATGGAGAACGCGACCGTGATTTTCTACGGCGAAAAGGGCGTCGCGTCGGGTCGCGGTCCCGTCGTACACGAGATCGCGCACCAGTGGTTCGGCAACTCGGTCACCGAGCACGATTGGGACGATGTGTGGCTGAGCGAAGGATTCGCGACCTACTTCTCGCTGTTGTATCAGGAGCAGTACGAGGGCCGGGACGCGTTCGTCCAGGCGCTGGCCCGCAGCCGGGCGTCGATTCTCGAGTCCGCGCAGAAGCTGCCGGATACTCCCGTCGTCCACCGCAACCTCGGCGAGATGGGCCGCGTGTTGAACACACTCGTGTACCAAAAGGGCGGGTGGACGTTGCATATGCTGCGCCGTGAAATCGGCGCCGATCACTTCTGGAGCGGCATCCGCGAGTATTACCGGCGCTATCGTGACAGCAACGCATCCACCGACGATTTGCGACAGGTGATGGAGCACATCAGCGGACAGACCCTGGAGGCGTTCTTCGCGCAGTGGCTTCATCGCGGCGGCAATCCTCGAGTCGAGGCGACGTGGACATACCGGCCGGCGCTTCGGACCCTGGAACTCACGCTGCGCCAGACGCAGCCGGGCGAGCCCTACCTGTTGACCGTGGACGTGGACGTGCTCACCCCTGCCGGTACGCGCCGCGAAACCCTGCGCCTCGACGGTGCGTCTGCCACCGCCACCCTGCAGGTGGATGCGGAGCCGTCGGCGATCACGATCGATCCCGACACCTGGCTGCTCGCCGATATTCACATACGGTAGGCTCTCAGCGCCGCAGCACGTCCTCGAAGGAGCCGCGCACCCCCCGCAGATCCACTGGCGGATCGTCCGTCGGCAGCGCGAGGAAGTACTCGATGAGGGGCTTGTCATCCGTCAGGATCGGACCGCTGCCGACCCACTGTCGCAACTGCTCCGGGCCGGCGAGATAGCTTCGGCGCAGGACGTCGAGATCCCAATCGAACAGCTCGCGGAATCCGTGATTGCTGCGGCGCGACTCGTAGGCGCCCGCGCTCAGCGTGAACGGCTCGAGGCTGCCCAGCATCAGGCTGCCGTCGCCCCAGAGCGTGGTATGGGGGAACACGGACATGAACGTCCGCATGATCAGCTTGTAGGGCGTTTCGGTTTCGCCACCATTCAACTGCAGTGCGAGTCCGCCTTCGGCCAGAGCGCCGCGTACCAGCTCGAAATACTCCCGCGCATACAACGCGCCGGCGCCGGCGTGGCGGGGCAGGATGATGTCCGCCGTGATGACGTCGTAACGCTGTCGCGTCGTGAGCAGGAAGTTGCGCCCGTCATCGACTCGAAGGGTGACGTTGGGCCGATCGAGCAGGCCGAAGTTAACCGTGACGCCAAACACCAGCGCCAGCATGCGCAGCCACATGACCTGATAGATCAAGGCGCACACGCCGGATCCGAAGAAGAGTGCGGCGAGAGGGAGGATCAGAAGTCGACCCCAACGCTCAGGCCGAACGTCCGCGGGCGTCCGGGCTCGGCCACGAACCCCGACGGTGCCAGCCCAGGATAGGCGAAGGCCAGCGGCACATACCGCGTGTCAAATGCGTTACGGACCCAGAGCTCGGCGACCAGGAAACGGGCGCGCACGCCGCCGCGCACGTTGACCAGCGCATACGCATCCTGTGCCGCCGAGTTCGCGTCGTCGTAATGGAAGGCGCCATAGGCGACGGCCTCGCCTCGGCCGTACCACGAGAGTTGCGACGTCAGGGCGCGCGTCAGCTGCCCTCCGACCGACAGCGTGTAGTCCGGCGTGAACGGCAGTTCGTTGCCCGAGACGTCGAGACCGCTCGATATCGTGTCGTTCCCGAATCGTGCGCGCGTGTATCCAACCGCGCTGAACAGATCCACGCCCGCGGCGGGACGCGCGCTGAGTTCCAGTTCGATCCCGCGGCTCGACGCGCCGCCGACGTTGTCGACATAAAACTGAGCAGGCACCTGCGGATTCGGCAGGTTGAGTTGTAGGTCGCTCCAGTCGGTGAAGAACACCGCCGCGTTGGCCAGCAGGCGGCCGCCGGCGAGCGTCGTCTTGAGGCCGCCCTCGAGGTTCCAGGTGTGCTCTTCACCGTAGGCCTCGTTGCCGATGGGCGAGGCCGGATTGAAACCTCCGGCCTTGAAGCCGCGCGCCACCGACGCGTACAGCATCCGGGTGTTGTCCCGCCGGTATGCGACCGCCAGCTGGGGCGAGACATTCGAAAAGCTCTCTTCAGCGTCCACGAGTGCGGGCGGGACAATGGCGGGTGTGAAGAAGGTTTCGAGCCGGGCGTCCTTCGATTCGTGATCGACCCGGGCTCCCAGCGTGAGGTCCAGCGCGTCATCGAATGTGACGGTTCCCTGGCCGTAGACCCCAACGCCGCGGTCGTCGAGCGCCGCTCGAGGAGTCGTCTGCTGCACGGAGAACGGAATCAGCGGCGACAACGTGAACGGCGCGAGCGTGTTGACGGCCTCCTGCGTGTAGGCATTGCTGAACAGTGAGATGCCGACCTGCCACGCCAGCGTGGTGGTGGACGAGAGGGCGACCGCGCGCCCGGGCGACGAGGCGATGCGCACTTCCTGGGTCAACTGCGACGCGTCCTCGACGTTGCGGCGGCGCGCCAGCGGCAATGGGGTGTAGTCGAGATCCGTCTGATCGTCGGTGTCCCACCGCAGGAAGCCCGTGGTTGCGCTCACCGACACGCGCGAGCCCTCGTAGCGGTTCAGGAGCGTGGTGTTGAACAGGCTGCGGTGCGTGTAGCCCTTGACGTCGCGCGCGACTTCGAACGGGTTGTCGCGCACGGCGTCCAGATCGTTGAGGGTGTAGTCACCATCGTCGGCGTCCTCGGTTGATGCGATGAGGCGTGTTTCCCAGCGCGCGGAGGGCGTGACGAGCAGCTGCGCCTTGCCGAACGCCGCCGATCGGGAGTCGAGGTCATTGCCGGTCAGCGTGTTGATGGTGAAGCCCTCCCGCTCGGCGCGTCCGGCCGATGCGCCCACGGCCACGCGGCTGCCGAGCGGGCCGGAGACACTTCCGCGCACATCGCGCGCGCCGAAGTTGCCGAACGGTGCCACCACCTCGCCGGTCCATCCGGACATCGACGGCCGCTGGCTGGCAATGTTGATGACGCCTGCCAGAGTGTTGCGGCCGAAGAGGGCGCTTTGCGGACCGCGTACGAATTCCACCTGCTCGATACCGGTGAATTCCATGCTCGACGCGTTGCTGTTGAGCACCGGCACGCCATCGACATACGTGGCCACGGCCGCGTTCGCCGGGCTGGCGCCGACGCCGCGCACCCGGGGATTGCTCAACTTGCGAGCGGTGAACTCGAGTGGAGCCCGGAGATGAAGACCGCGTTGTCCGGCAGCGCGACGGCAATGTACCGGCCGACCTGGAGATAGCGCCGTTCAGCGACGTGCGTCACAAACGCGCCGCGGCGCTCGGCGTGTGCGACTTGCCAGAGGCAGAGCGCGATGACGCCTGCCGCCGCAACCGTCCGGAAGATCGCGCGACGCGGCGCCAGCGGCGCCATGAGGCGTGTGGCAACCATGATGCTGAGAATCAGCAGGGCGGGATACGCGGGCAACAGGAAGCGCAGGTAGCCCCAGTCCTCCCGCCCGAACGGCAGGAAGAACACCGTCATCCCGAACAGCGTCAGGCTGCATGCCAGCAGCAGCCATACGCGAGGCCGTTGCGCCACGCGCGCCGTGAACGGGGCGAGCAGCCCGAGGTAAATGAACGGCGTCTGCGACACCGCGAGCCACCGGGGGTACCGATCGAGATTAGGCAGGACATTCTCCCAGCCGAACAATCGCTCGACCGAGCCGTAACCCGACTGCAGCGGCGAGCCGTGCAGGTGATGGTTGATGGCGGCAACGGCGAGACAGCCAGGGGCTGAGGCCGCAGCAAAAAGCAGCACGCGGCGTACGGTTCCACGTCGCGCTTCGCCCGAGGCGCGCACGACGCTCCAGATCAGGAACGCGCCGATCACAATCCCCAGCGGCACGAGGTTCGGGCGCGTCAGGATGGCCATCGAGGCGGCGGCCCCCGCGCCCAGTGCCGCCGCTGCCGTGCCGCGCACCGCCAGCGCGAGGCACGCCGTCAGCCACGCGGCCGCCGGCAGGTCGCTGACCGGCTGCATCACCTGATTGAGGAAGATCGGGCTCGTCGCGAGCAGCAGCGAGGCGAGGGCTCCGGTCGCCGGCGTGTCGAGGCTGCGCCCGAGCCGATATGTCATCCACACCGCGAGCGCGCCGAGCAGCGGGACGACGTAGTAGACGGCTTCGCGCTGGCCTGTGATGCGCTGAGCCAGGCCCATCAGCAGCGGCAGCCCTGACGCATACACCGGCACGGCAAAGCGCCGGTCGGGTGCGAGCGTGTACGACGTCGGCAGGAACGTCCACTCCGGATTGGGCCAGGGCATCGACCGCGCAAACGTCTGGTCGAGGCGCAGCGTGCCCTGTGCAATGAGCTCGGCCTGGCTGACATAGCCGTACGCATCGGTGTCGGCCGCGACGAAGGTCCCGAACCGCACGCCGACAAGAATGACGGCCACGGCCGCCAAGGTGCCTAAGGTGCCTAAAGTGCCTAAGGTGCCTGAGGTGCTTCGAGGCTGATATGCGTCGGTGCCAGGCCCCGGATGCTCCTGATGCCCTTCAGGCATGAGCCACCCCAGACACCCCAGGCACGCCAAGCACCTTAGGCACCCAGGCACCCAGGCACCGCAGGCACCCTAGGCACCCGAGGCACCTTGCGCAGCCGCGGCGCGCATGAACCCCCACAGCTCTTCCACGTGGCTGCGCTCAGTGAGCTCGGCGCCGATCGAGACGCGTACCATCCACCGATCATCCAGCAGCGCAGGCGTCACGTACGCGTGTCCCGAGCGATTCAATCGATCGGCCCAGGCCAGCGTGTGCCGATCGAGGGCGCCGGCATCGAGTCCCGCGGGCTCGTGACGCACACACACGGTCTGCAGCGCAACCGGAGCGAGCACCCGCCACCCGGCAAGCGCGCCAACCTGCTGCGCCAGCCACCGCGCGTGTTCCATGTCGCGGCGCAGGCGGGCCTGCAGGCCGCTGACGCCCTGCTCGCGGATCAAAAACCACAGCTTGAGCGCGCGGAATCGCCGGCCCAGCGGGATCCCCCAGTCGCGATAGTTCTTCACGCGCCCGTCCGCTCCCGACTGCAGGTAGCTGGGGTTGGTGGACATCACCCGAACGAGGTGTTGAGGATCCCGGACGTAATACACGCTGCAATCGAACGCGGCGCCGAGCCATTTGTGCGGGTTGACGACGATCGAATCCGCGCCCTCGATGCCGTGCCACATCCAGCGGCATTCCGGCAGGATCATCGCCGAGCCGGCCATCGCGGCGTCCACGTGCAGCCAGATGTCGTGACGGCGGGCGAGAGCGGCGATGGCCTCGATCGGATCAACTGCGGTTGTCGTGGTCGTGCCTGTCGTGGCCACGATGGCGCACGGCACACGGCCGGCCGCGAGATCCTCCTCGATCAGGCTCGCGAGCGCATCGGCGCGCAGCGCGTAAGCCTGGTCGTAGGGGACGAGCCGGAGATTGTCGCGTCCGAAACCTGCGAGAAGCGCGGCTTTCTCCACGGAGCTGTGCGAATGTCTGGACGCGTAGACCGCCAAAGGCTGCGGCGCCGACTGCAGGCCGCCTCGCATGAGGCCGTAACTGGTGGCGCGCTCGCGCGCGCAAATCAGCGCGATCAACGTGCTCGTCGACGCCGTATCCTGAATCACGCCCTGCCACGCGTCCGACAGGCCCGACATCTGTCGGAGCCAGTCCGTCGCGACTTCCTCGACTTCGGTCAACGCGGGACTGGCCTGCCAGGCGAGGCCGAGTACACCCAGACCGGTGCTGACGTAATCGCCGAGCACGCTGGCCAGCGAATGATTCGAGGGGAAGTAGCCGAAGAACTGCGGGTGCTGCCACTCGGTGAGGCCGGGCAGAACAATCGACTCCAGATCCTGCAGCACCGCGTCGAACGATTCCGGCGACTCCGGCGGCGCCGCCGGAAGCCTGGCCCTGATCTCGCCCGGCGCGCTAGTCGCCATCACCCGCCGCTCGGCCACCCCCGCGCGATGGTCGGCCATCAGATCGACGATGGCGTGACCGTACTTGCGGAACTCCTCGGGGTTCATGGAGGGGTATTGTCGCGGTTCCACGTGACGTGCACCTGCCGCTGCGGGAACGGGATCCGCAGGCCGTCACGATCCATCAACATCTTGATCCGGCGCCGCAACTCGCGGCCGACCTCCCACTGCTTCAGCGGGATGGTCTTGATGCGCAGCTTGAGGATCACGGCGGAGTCGCGGAAATCGTCCACGCCGACGATCTCGACCGGCTCGAGGATCGAGGGGGCGAACATGGGGTCAGCCTGCAGGGTGGCGCCCGCCTCTCTGACCAGCGCGGCGACGGTGTCAGGATGGGCGCCGTACTCAATCGGCAGATCGATCACGTAGAACGCGAAGTCCTTCGTGCGGTTTGCCAGCGTCTTGATCTCGCCGTTGGGAAACATGTGGACGATGCCTTCGAAGTCGCGCAGCACGATGGTGCGAAGGTTGATTTGCTCCACCAGCCCGCCGGTGCCGTTGACCACCGCGACGTCTCCGACGCGCACCTGATCCTCGACAATCAGGAAGAACCCGCTGATGACGTCTCGCACGAGCGTCTGCGCGCCAAAGCCCACGGCCAGGCCGAGGATGCCCGCGCCGGCCAGGACCGGGGTGATGTCCACATCGAGCTCGCGCAGCACGATCAGGATGGCCGTCGCCCAGATCAACCCGCTCAAAACTCGCCGGGCGAGGCTGGCGACCGTCTGCGCGCGTTTGCGCCGTTCGAGCGCGTCCAGCCCGGTGCCGACCGAGATATCCATCTCGGCGCGTGAGATGACGATCGTGATCACACGGACGACGACAAAGGCCAGCAGCAGCAGCGCGACGATCCGGACGCCGGTGCGCGCGGCCCAACGGCCGAGGTCGTCGGAAGCGAGCCCCACGCCCGGCCTGAAACCGGCGAGATCGAGCGCTGGAAAGGCCAGGACTACGAACACCACGAGAAACGTGATCGCGCGCGCGATCCGCAGCGTCCGCCGCGCGAGCGGCTGCTTCGACAGATCTTCGCGGCCGACGACGTTGAGCAGGCGACGCGTGATCCGGCCGGTCGCCAGTGCCGCCGCGGCCGCCAGCGTGGCGGTCAGGGCGAGCGCCAGCGTGATTTCCAGAATGTTCTCGGAAACGACGGCAGCGGGCCCGGCGTCCTGCATCACTGCCGGCCGCGGCCCCGCAGCACGGGACGTCGGCCTTGTTGCTCGACCGGCACCTTGAAGGTCCGCCGCTGGCCCTCGCGCAGCACCTCGATCGTGACCGCGCCGCCGATGGGCGCATCGGAGATCAGCTTGAGCAACGACGAAGTGTCGGTGACGCGCTGGCCGTCCACGGCGAGGATGATGTCGTAAGGCTCGATCCCCGCGCGGGCGGCCGGACCCTGCCGCATCCCCATCACCACCACGCCATCGGTGGAGCGTGCGCCGAGCTGCTCCGCGATGCCGGTGGTGAGCGGGGCCACCTCCAGATACCCGATGGACCCGCGCCGCACCTCGCCGTACTGGCGCAGCTCGTCCACGATACGGCGAACCAGGTTGCTGGGCACGGCGAAGCCGATCCCCTGATACCCGCCGCTCTGCGTGAAGATGGCCGTGTTGATCCCAACCAGCTCGCCGCGGCCGTTGACCAGCGCGCCGCCGGAATTGCCGGGATTGATCGCCGCGTCGGTCTGGATGAAGTCCTCATAGGCGGTGATGCCCATGCCGCTGCGCCCCAGCGCGCTGACAATGCCGAGCGACACCGACTGATTCAGTTGATAGGGGTTGCCAATGGCCATCACCCATTCGGCGATTCGCAGCTCCGACGAATTGCCCCAGGCAATCAACGGAAGGTTGGACGCGTCCACCTTGAGGAGCGCGAGGTCCGTCCACGTGTCCACCCCCACGATCCGTGCCGACAGCTCGCGCCGGTCGGCGAACGACACCGTGACCTTGTCGATGGGGCTTTCGCCGAGCACGTGATTGTTCGTGACGACGTAACCGTCGGCCGAGACGACAACGCCCGATCCGAGGCTCGACGCATAGCGCTCGCGCGCGCCGAATCCGGAGTCGCCGAAGAACTGTTCGAAAAACGGGTCGTAGAAGAACGGCGAGGCGCGCTGGCGCACGACCTGCACCGAGGAGATGTTGGCGACGGCGCGAATAGTCTGCTCCGCGACGCGGGTAAAGTCGGGGCCGGGACCTGTGGCCACGCCAACCGCGCGCTGCGCCTCGTCGGTTGCGGCCTCTCGCGGTCCACCCGGTTGCGCCACGGCCACTTCGTCCGTCTGCATCCGGCCGGTCAGGACGATGCCGGCGACCAGGCCCGCCGTCAGGAGGATGAGGGCAAGGGAGATGCGCTTGAACACACCCCGAGGGTACCTCAAACTTTATCAGTTCAAAACCGTCAAGACTGCCAGTTCAAAACCCGGGTGGCGCCTTCGGCGCCGAGTGCACAACGGCCAAGACGGCCAGTTCAAAACCCGAAAAACCCAAAAACTCCAACCCCCGACATCGCATCAAGACCCGGGGGGCGCCTTCGGCGCCAAGTTCACAACCGCCAAGACGGCCAGTTCAAAACCCAAACTGATGGTGTTCGGCAGCATCATGATCACGAACGACGATTAGGGAGCGCCTCATGGTCGCCTCCGGTGCAGGTGCGCGTTCGCGAGCACGCGCTGGAGTACCCACTCAGGCGACTGTTTCTCGAGTCCCGATTCCGGGCGGGCGTCCAGACGCAACCGTTTGACCGCGTCCCCGTTGAGCTCAATCGGAGCAAGTGTGTTCAGGTGCAACCGACCATCATCTGCGACGTCCAGGAAGGCGATGTAGGTACGACGTAGGTACGACCGATTTCAGTCGATCTGATTCGCTCAAAGCGCGCAATGATGCGCTGTCCGTCTAGCACCAGCTCGCCGCCCGTTTCATGAATCGTAATCAACCCGCCCTCGACCAACCGGCCGGTGGTGTCCTTCAGGACCGACTGCACGTCAGCAGTTACCCTGGACATGATCCAGTCCTCGGAAAGCGTAAACCTCGATTCCTTCTTGCCCACGCGGAGGACTGCCACCGCGTCCGAAGTGCGCGTCGACCCTCGGAGCTCCTCCTCCGGGTCGACCCTACCATCGACGAAAGGCGCATAATCGAGTACGGCTTCGACGACCGTGTCACCGGGCTCGATCCGCGACGCAATTGACACACCAGGTTGCATCGAAAGGCGGCGATGCCCTGCCTGCGGCGGCTCCGATACTGGTTTCGGTTCCGCTCCTTGTGGCGCTGGCACTTGGGCAACGAATCCACCAACCTGGCGCCGGAGCAGACTGGTGGCGCCAGGCACAGCCGCGACAGCGACGAGTACAGGCAAGAGCAGCAGTGTCCTTCCAGCCGTGGACTTTCTCATCGTGACCGCCTCGCCATCGTGGCACGGCAATTCTAACGAACTGGCGGTCTTGGCGGTTGGGCACTCCCGCGAAGCGGGCGCTAGCTGACGTCGACTCGCCGCGGCCCGCGCTCCGGGGCCTTGGGGACGACGATGGTGAGGACGCCGTGACGAAGGTCGGCGGAGATGCGTTCGGGGTCAACTGTCGGCGGCAGCGCAAACGATCGAGAAAATTCGCCGTGCCCGCGTTCGACCTGATGATACTGCTCGCACGGGACGCGCGCGTCGCGCCGGCCCTGCAACGTGATCCGGCCGTCGTGGACGTCGATCCGGATCTGCTCCCGCGCCAGGCCTGGTAATTCGGCCGTCACAATGAATGCGTCGGCGGTTTCACACAAATCCACGGCAGGCGCCCAGCCCTGTGGGCCCGAGGACAGCCGCTCGAGACGATGCTGGATCGCCAGCAGATCGCGCAAGGGATCCCAGCGTGCAAAAGCCACGATTCCGATAGTAACACTGCGGCGGGCCCTCCGGGCCCGCAGGGCCCAACCGTCAAGGACGCCAGTTCAAAACCCGTGGGCCGGTCACCACCCGCCAGGTTACAACCGGGGCCAGTCCACCCTGGGTTTCGAACGGTGAGTCTGGCCGGTTTTGAACTTCCGTGCCTGCGGAGTAGGATCGACAGGATCTACCTACTGAAAGCACGAGACCCATGGCAGACACGCTTCTTGCGACACGACTGAAAAAGGGGATGATCATCAAGCTCGACAACGAGCTGTTCCGCATCCACGATCTGATGCACGTCACCCCCGGAAACCTGCGCGGCTTCGTGCGGGTCAAGGCCCGCAGCCTGCGCACGCAGTCCATGACGGAACAGAAGCTTCGGTCTGAAGACGTCATCGAACGCGCCACGCTCGACGAAAAAGAAATGCAGTTCCTTTACAACGACGGCGAGGGGTTTCACTTCATGGACACCGAGTCGTACGAGCAAACGCACATGAGCGCAGAGACGCTCGGTGACGCGGTGGGGTATCTCAAGCCCGAGATGACGATTCGCGTGGAGTTCTACGGCGCCGAACCTGTCGGCATCGAGCTGCCGCAAACGGTGGATCTGAAGGTGGTAGAGACGGTCCCCGGCATCAAGGGCGCGACGGCCACCAACCAGTTGAAGCCGGCCACACTCGAGACCGGGATGGTCGTTCAGGTGCCGCCCTTCATCGACCAGGGCGACCTCGTTCGCGTCAGCACCGACACTGGCGAGTACCTCGCGCGGGCCTAAGGCTTAGTGGTCACGGGCACAATTACGGCGGCATTCGGCCGCCGATGCAACCCGCTCCGCGGCGTTCCACCCCACCACGCACAAACCGCGTGGCGGGGACCCGGCGTTGCTCAGCGCTCACATAGTCCCGCTATGCTCGCGCTTCGCGCCTGGCGGAGGGGGCGCCTCGGCGCCCTCGGTGCATCGCCGTGATTGTGCCCGGGACCACTCAAGGCTTCGCCGCGAGTCCTATAATCGTGAAATGGACGTAGTCAGGACGCCTCACGCCGGTTGGATCGAAGTGATCGTCGGCAGCATGTTCAGCGGCAAGAGCGAAGAGCTCATCCGTCGACTGCGGCGCGCGCAGATTGCGCGCCAGCGCGTCCAGATCTTCAAGCCCGCGGTCGATACCCGCTACGCCGAGGACCACATCGTCTCGCACGGCGAGTTGCGCATTCCATCGGAGCAAGCGCACGGATCGGACGATCTGGTGTCCAAGGTGAGAGCGGATACCGAGGTCGTCGGCATAGACGAGGGGCAGTTCTTCGACACGGGGCTCCCGCTGGCGTGCGCCGCGCTCGCGTCACGGGGCGTTCGTGTCATTGTGGCGGGCCTCGACCAGGACTACCTCGGCAAACCCTTCGAGCCGATGCCGCAATTGCTGGCCGTCGCCGAATACATCACCAAGACGCGTGCCATCTGCATGGTTTGCGGCAATCCGGCCAATCACACGCAGCGTCTCGTCCACAGCAGCGATCGTGTACTGCTCGGGGCCACGGGAACCTACGAAGCGCGCTGCCGCCACTGCTTCGATCCGACGCTGTCCAGCATCGCCCCTGCCGAAGTGAGCGCGAAGAGCCGATGACGCTCGACACCCTGCTCGAACAGATCCTGCTGCTGTTCGGGATCGGCTTTCTCATCGCCAATGTCCGCCTTGGTCTCGAATTGGTGCGGTGGATCCGGCGTCGCCGCGCGGCGCTGCTGGTCTGGCCGGCACCCACCCCGCCCTTCTTCGCCCTGAGCCTCGGCATTGGCGTGATGCTGGGGCTCTTGATCTTGTTGAAGGCGTATCTTGCGCTTCGCGGCGACCCGCCGCTGGCGGAATGGTTACGCCGCTTCGTGACCGGCGCTTTCGGGGAGTTGATGATGTTCGTCTACTTCGGCTACATGCTGCCGATTTCGACGCGGATTACCCGGGGTCTCTACGAGGATGGCCTGTGGACCGACTCCGGGTTCGTCCCGTACGACCAGGTGGGCGGCATCAGCTGGCGGGCCGGCGAGCCGCCGACGCTTGTCATCATTTCGAGACTGAACAGCCTCGCGCGGCGCATGCCAGTGCCCTCCCACATGCTGGGCGAAATGCGGCGCCTGCTGCGTGACAAAATATCGACCCACGCCATCGAGATGGACGAAGGGCCGGGTATTCACCTCGGCGGCCGCGACGCGAGGGACTCCGTGTAACCGGCGGGCGCGGTTCGCGAACCGCGCCCGCCCATGGAATGGTTGTCACAACCGATAGAGCCGATAGAGCCGATAGAAGGAGACGACATGCCGCCGCGCCCTACGTGGAAAGGCTATCTGAAGGTCAGCCTCGTCAACATTCCGGTCAAGGTGTATCCCGCGACCGAGTCGAGCGCGACCATTTCATTCAACCAGCTGCATGCCGAGTGCCAGACGCGCATCAACCAGAAAAAGTGGTGCGCCAAGTGCGATCGGGAGGTGACCTCGGCCGAGGTCGTCAAGGGCTACGAGTTCGAGAAAGGCCGCTGGGTGGTCGTCGGCGACGAGGACATCGCCAAGGTCCGCACCGAATCGACCAAGGTCATCAACCTGGTGCAGTTCGCCGGCGGCGACGAGATCGACCCCATGTACGTGGACCGTGCGTACTATCTGGTGCCGGACGGGGCGATGGCGGGCGATGCGTACGCGGTGATGCGCGACGGCATGCAGGGCAAAGTGGGCATCGGCAAGGTGGCGATTCACGGCCGCGAATATCTGGTTGCCGTCAAGCCCCACCAACAGGGGCTGGTGATGTACACGCTGCATCACGCGGCTGAGATCCGGACGATCGAGCAGATCGACGAGCTGCGCGAAGTGCGCGGCAAGGTGGGGCCTGCGGAGATGAAGCTGGCCAAGCAAGTCATCGCCAGTTTCGAAGGACCGCTCGATCTCGCCGACTACAAGGACGAATATCAGGAAGGCCTGCAGAAGATCATCGACGCGAAGATCGCGGGCGAGGAGGTGGTGGCCGCGGAAGAAGAAGCGCCACCCAAGGTCGTCGATCTGATGGAGGCGCTCCGGCGGAGCCTGGATCAGGTCAGCGCCGGGAAGAAGAAAACGGCGACGGCCAACGTGGCGAAGTCAGCGGGCAGGAAGCGCAAGGCCTCGTGACCGCGAAGGCAGTACGGGACTAGCGCAGGACGTACCCGAGCAGGCCGGCCCCGGTGGCGGTAGGATCCCGCAACCACTCCGGCGGTACGATCCAGACGAAGGCGAGGATGGCCATCACCCAGAGATCGTAGGCCAGTGTCGCGCGCTCGTCGCGCCAGAAAAAGGCCCTCCGCAACCACCCCAGCGGCCCTGAGGTGGACGGCATGGCGCGCTGATTGAGAACCAGATACGTGTAGTAGATCCGGTTGGCCACGGTGACAATCGACAGCACCAGAATCACCCACAGCACGGCCGCCATGCGATCGGTGAACGCGCCGATCATGAAGAGCACGATGCGTTCCGGCCGCTCCATGAAACCGACTTTGCATTTCTCGATCAGCGACTCCGCGCGTGCGCGGGCGTAGCTGGTCATGATCGAGAAGATCAGCGTCAACGTCGCGATGAGCACGTATCCCTGACGATCCAGAGTCGAGTACAGCCAGATGAGACCGGTGAACAGGGCCAGATCGGAGAAGCGATCCAGCGTCGAATCCCAGAACGCGCCAAACGCCGACTGCGTGCCGGTGATGTGGGCCACCTTGCCATCGATGAAGTCGAAGATGTTGGCGACAATCATGATGATGCCCGCGAGGACGAACTGATCCACGGCCAGCGCCCAGGCCGCGAGGACGTTGATGAGCACGCCGGTCAGGGTGAGAACGTTCGGGTGGATCCCCAGGGCGACGCTCGCCGCGATGATCGCGCGCAGGGGAAGCATGCAGAGGGCGCCGACGGCGCCGGTGAAGGTCATCGTTTACACTTGTACAAGAACCGTGCAGAAGCGGAACTAAGAACTAAGAACTAAGAACGAAGAACAAACTCAGAACCCAGAACGAAGAACCCCAGAACCCTAGAACCCCAGAACCCCAGAACGTCAGAACGTCAGAACGTCAGAACGTCAGAACGCCAGAACGTCAGAACGCCAGAACGCCAGAACGCCAGAACGCCAGAACGCCAGAACGCCAGAACGCCAGAACGAAGAC
>DATKDY010000309.1:0-24881 GCA_035512515.1 Vicinamibacterales bacterium | reverse complement strand
TCTGGGGCCTCGGCGCCATGCACTGCCTGACTCAACAGCAACCGGCGTTTTAGGCTCGGTGGCAGCCGCCGGAGCCTGAGGCCGCTATACTGGCCCGTGGACGCAAACCGTTGGGCAGGGGCGGTCGCGGGGTTCGTGCTGCTGGCTTCACACTCCGCACCGGCACAGCCACAGTTCAGAGCCGGAACCGAGCTCGTCGTCGTGGACGTCGTCGCCACGCGGCTGGACGGCAACGTGGCGCGACACCTGACCGCGGCCGATTTCGAGATTTTCGAGGACGGCACGCGCCAGGAGGTCAAAACCTTCCAGTTCGTCGATCTCGGAGCCAACACCACGCCGGCCGATCCCGCAGGTGTGTTCAGCAATCAAGTCGAACCCGGCGGGGTGTTCGCGATCGTCGTCGACGAGCTGTCCGTCGAGGCGCGGCACACACCGGCGCTGCGACGCTGGGCCGGCCGCTTCGTCCAGGAACAGGTCCGCGCGGACGATTACCTTGGCGTCATGAATACCGGCTCGGACTTCGCGCTGACGCTCACGCGCGACCATGACCTCGTCGAAGCCAGACTCGCGCAGGTATCGGGACGCGGTGTGGCATTGACGAAAACGACGCCAAGCGGCCGCGTGCAGACGTCGTCCGATGCCCCCGACCAGCCAACTTTGCCGGACTTCAGCGGCGTGGACGAAGTCGACTCGTCCGCCGAACTTCGATCGACGACCGAAGGCACCATTCGAACGCTGCGGCAAGTGGTGGAATATCTGACGGCGATCCCCGCGCGCCGCAAAAGCGTGCTGTTCTTCAGTCAGGGGATCGGCCTCGATCTGGAGGCGCTCGTGGACACGGGCTTGTCGCGTGGCTTCGAGGCGATGGGACAGTTGCTCGACGCCGCCCGAGCCGGCAATGTCGCCATTTACGGAATCGATCCCCGCGGGCTGGGAGGCGACGACGCCGCGGCCGCCGCTGCTGAACCGCAGCCGGCAGCGGCCGACGCGGGCATCGACGGTCTTCGCAACCTCGCACGAGCGACGGGCGGACGCGCCGTCGTCAACAGCAACGACCTGCGTGGCGCGCTCGAGCGGATTGCCAACGAGAACCGCGCGTACTTTCTGCTCGGCTACGAGCCGACCAACACCGGTCGATCTCGCAATCGCCTGCGGCGCATCGACGTGCGCACTCGCGCGCCCGGCGTAACACTGCTGCACCGCACCGCACGCATGGCGCTGGACGCGCCGCGCACGGCCGCGCGTAAAGAGGAAGCCGCGCCCCTGCCTGGCGGCAACCTCTTCGTCGCCCTGGCGCCGGCCCTCTTTCCAGATCCAAAGAAGGGCGTGTCCCTCGCGGTCCCCTTCGAGTTGGGGACAGCCCTCGCCGACGGCACATCGGTCACGTATTCGCTGGTGGCCATCGATGCGCGAGGACGGCAGGCCGCCGGCACGACCGGCACGGTCGCGGCCGCGGGTGGCCGCGCCACGGGATTGGCGCGCCTTCACTTGTCACCGGGACGCTACCAGGTGCGACTGAACGCGAGTCTACCGAACGCCGACCAGCAGGGGCTTGCGCTGGCTGACATTCAGGTCCCGGCCGCCGGCGCGACAGCACCCGTGTGCGGGGGCTTCCTGATCGTGCAGAAGGACGGTGCCGGCCTTCGGCCGAACGTGACGCGACGCCTGCGAGGCGGTGAGGGCCTGATGGTGGCCGCCGTCGTGTCATCTCGCGACGCGGTGCCCGCCACGTTCGAGGCACTGGCCCAGAACGGCGGGGCGGCGCTGTCGTTTGCCGTGCACAACCCCGCGTCGCTCGGCGGCGGGATGTGGCGATACGAATTAGCCCTTCCGCCACCCTTGCCGGCGGGCGCCATCGATCTGCTGCTTCTGGCCGGCGATGTGCCGATACCGGGCTGCCGCGGCGAATTGTGGATCGAACCATAGGGAGAAAGACGATGTGCCGTGGCTGAGCCGCCATGGTTCGAACTTCCGGACCCTAGCTGCGCTCGGAGTTCAGCCGGACAACGTCGAGGGATGACCCTCGAACTTCGGTAGACTGACAGTAGTGGCCAGCCCCCTGCGTCTCATGGCGGATCAGGCGTTTTCGCGCGCCGCCGGCGCGCCGCTGGTCGAAGGCAACGACGTTCACCTGCTTCGCGACGCCGAAGAAAACTACCCCGCCTGGCTCGAGGCCATCAACGCGGCTGAACGCTGGATCCACTTCGAGAGCTACGTCATCCACGACGACGAGTGCGGACGCGAGTTTGCGGCCGCGCTGATGACGGCCGCCAGGCGCGGTGTCAAGGTCCGGGTCGTGTACGACTGGGTGGGCGCGCTCACCGCCACGACATGGATGTTCTGGCACCGGCTGCGTCGCGCGGGCGTCGAGGTGCGTGCCTTCAACCAGCCGCGGCTCGACTCGCCACTTGGATGGGTGACGCGCGATCACCGCAAGATGCTCGGAGTGGACGGACGCGTGGGCTTCGTGACGGGGCTCTGCGTCGGCGACATGTGGGCCGGCGGAGAACGCGCTGGCGGGGCGGACCCGTGGCGTGACACGGGCGTCGCCGTCCGGGGTCCGGCCGTCACGGACATCGAGGAGGCGTTTGCCGACGTGTGGGCCGCCACCGGCAAGCCGCTGCCACCTGACGAGATTCCCGCGCCCGGCTCGATCGCGCCGGCCGGCGCCATCCCACTCCGCGTGATTGCCACGCAGCCGTCAACGACCGGGCTGTTCCGCCTCGATCAGCTCGTCGCGGCCGTCGCGCGCGAGCGGCTCTGGATTACGGACGCCTATTTCGTCGGCACGTCCGCGTACATGCAAGCGCTCATCGCGGCCGCTCAGGACGGGGTGGATGTGCGGCTGCTGATGCCGGGCAGCGGCACCGACCTTCCACTGGTGCAGAACATGACGCGCGCCGGGTATCGTCAACTGCTTGCGGCCGGTGTGCGCATCTTCGAGTGGAACGGCGCGATGATCCACGCGAAAACAGCAGTGGCCGACGGGAAGTGGGCGCGTGTCGGATCGAGCAATCTCAACATCCAGAGCTGGCTCGGCAACTGGGAGCTCGACGTCGCGATCGAGGACGAGAGATTCGCCCACGGGATGGAAGACATGTACCTCGCCGATCTCGAGCACTCGACGGAGATTGTGCTGAGCGAGCGGCACGTCACGCAGGTGCAGACGCCGCCGCACACGGCGGCGGCCTCGCGACGCGCCTGGCCCCGGCGCCATCGAACGGGACGCACGCGGCGGGCGGCGGCGGCGGGCGCCATCCGGATCGGCCAGACGTTCGGCGCTGCGCTGACCGCACGGCGTGCCCTGGGAGCTGCCGAGGCCGGCCAATTGTTCTGGGGCGTCGTCCTCCTCGGGGCGCTCGGTTTCGTCGGCCTCACGTGGCCCAGGGCGCTGGCGTATCCGCTTGGCGTGCTTTTCGTCTGGCTCGCCCTCGGCTGGTTGATTCAGGCCGTGAAGCTGTGGCATCGCCGCGAACGCGCCACGGCGTCCAGACAGAAAGTCGAGCCACGGCGCGAAAACGCGGCATAAGGCTGCGGCTTCGCCGCAGAGGGCGTGCTGCGCCCGTAGGCCGGCTTCGCCGGGGGGGCGGGCTGCGCCCGAGGGCCGGCTTCGCCGGCAGGCCGCTTCGCGGATCGGGGGTCGCGCCAACGGCGCGCGATCGGGCCGACGGCCCGCCATCCGGCCGACGGCCGGCCATCCGCGCGAAAGCGTGGCCTGATAGTGCGGCTTCGCCGGCAGGCCGCTGCGCGAGGCGGTCGCGCCAACGGCGCGCCATCGGGCCGAAGGCGCGCGGCCCACCTGGCGCCTGATATAATCGAGTTTTTCCCCAATTGGCCGGTAAGTGCCCCGCCGAAGCGCCTCGCGCGGCGGGCCGGATCCCGCCACAGGAGACGACATGCGCGAAGGAATCCACCCTCAGTACGAAGAGGTCACCGTCCACTGCGGCTGCGGCGCCACCTGGACGACGCGGTCCACCAAGAAGGACATGCACCTCGACATCTGCTCGAACTGCCACCCATTCTTCACGGGTCGGCAGAAGTTACTCGACATCGAAGGCCGCGTCGATCGCTTCACGAAGAAGTACGGCGCCCAGACGGTCGAGCAGCGCAAGGTTGCCGCCAAGACCGCGAAAGAAACCAAGGCCAAGGCCGCCAGGAAGAGGCCGTAACCGTCGCTACTCTTCGAGGGCGGCCATCAGGCCGCCTTTTTCACGTACGCTCATCTTCCGCTCGAGACGCTGCAGCCGGTATTCCGCGGCCTCGCGGACCCTCGCGCCCGCAGTCTCGGCCAGCACATCCAGCACCAGCATCCGCGCCGTCCGCAGATCGCGCGAGCGATGCTCGTGGTGAATCGCAAGCGCTTCCCGGGCCTCGCGACGAAACACCATCGGACATCCCGGCACGGTCAGCAGCTCCTCCCATGCCTCGGCCGCCTGCGCCATGCGGCCAGCGCGACGCCGGCTGAGCGCAAGACGCCGCAGCGCTTCGCCACGGACGTCCGGCTCACGCCCGATTCGAGCCGCCAGCGCCGCCGCACAGGCAAACGAGGCTTCCGCGTCGTCCGCCGATCTTGATTGCTCGTACAGGCGCCCGAGGCCCAGCGCCTCGCGCGGGTGTTCGGCCGCGTTCGGCCCGCGCGCAATCAGCGTCACGGCGCGCGCCGTGACGAGCGCCAGAGAGATCAGATCGATCCGGTTGTGCTCGAGCACCGCCTCGAGCCCGTGCGCATCGCCGGTCCGAACGAATCGAAAATACCGCGACGGGATCTCGAATCCGGGGACGTCACCGACCCGGTGATACCCGGCCAGATGACGCTCGAGCACCGACAGCTTGCAGCTCTCGTCGTCCAGAGCGGGACCCGCAATCGCCGGCCGCTGCTTCCAGAGGCGCCGCGCCGGATGCAGCATGTCGAGGTGCGGCATCCCGGCGAAAGGAAACGCCAGCCGATGCAGCAGGTATCGCGTCTCGATCAGCGGCACGTCGAACGAGCGGCCGTTGAACGTGACCAGCGTTCCCTGCGCCCCGACCCACTCGCCGATCATCGACAGCAGCGCGCGTTCGTGCTCGAAGCCTGGCAACAGGAACTGCCTGACGCGAATGCCGCCGTCCTCGAGCACCGCGCAACCCACGAGGAACGCCTGTGTGCCGGCGCCGCCGGCAAGCCCGGTGGTCTCGAGATCGAAGAAGCACAGCTTCGATGTGTACGGTCGCGGATCGCGGCCTGGCCATGCACGACCCAGGACGTGCAAGAGATCGACCGAGGATTCAACGGCCTCGACGATGTCGCCGATCCGCACGCGGCCGTGTCGCCGGTCAGCGGCGTAATAGCGATCGATGACGAGGACGGCGCCATCGCGAGACTCCACCCAGTCGCCCGCGAGGACATCGGCCAGATGATGCCCGTTGACCCCCCCGACTTTCACGGCGCCTGCAGGCGAAGGTGTGACCGCGCTCACGCGCGGAACCGCGCTTGAAATCACCTGCCGCAGCCGATCCCCGAGGTTGATCGCCATCAGAAGGGCATGTCGTCAGCGATATCCGCGGGCTCCGGCGTCCCCGGCCCAGGCGCGATCGAGGGTCGCCGGGAGTGGGAGACATCGCGAAGCTGGTTGTGCGTGAGGTGCTCGAGAATCCTGAGTGCGACCGTCCTGGCCAGCGGTCCGGTCTGCCCAATCGGCCCGACGCAGCTCGGGCAGCCGTTCTCGCACGGGCATTCCGCGATGAGCTCGCGCGTGCGTGTCAGCAGGTCCACGTGCATCGAGAAGAGCGGCTCGCTGAAGCCGATGCCGCCCGGATAGGCATCGTAGAGGAAGATGCGGGGAGCATCGCCTTCGGCGGGACTGACGTCCGGCCCTCCTCGCCTGGCGCGGTTCCGCTCTCGCGCATCCCGCACGCCGGCGTCGTCGCCTGCGTTGACGGACAGGCCGAGGTCGCGTCCGTCGCACATCAGCAGGAGCGAGGCGATCTGTTTCATCGCAAAAGCCAGCCCGAAGATGCCGTCGCGACGGTCGTCGGTGGCATACGGCAGCGAGGACAGCAGCTCGAGCGGAAGCTCCAGCCAGTACGATGTCGTGTGCATCTGCTGCTCTGGTAAATCGAGCTCGCCCGAGCCGACGTTCTCGTTCGTGTAGAACTTGATCTTCTTGAAGCCGACCACGCGCGAGACGACGTGGACCTCGCCGTGATGCGCCACCTGCTGCGCGTCAGCCGCGAATCGATCGAGGATGGTGACCCTCGTGTAGGTGATCGCGTCGGTGTAGTAATCGCAATCGACTTCGCGGACGTATGCCTTGCGTCCCTCGACGTCGAGCCTTTCGACCTGAAACAGCCGTCCCTCGAGGATGTAAATCGCCTTCGGGTGAAGCATCGGAAAGCCGCTGTTGTAGTCGGTCTCGGCGATCACCTTCGGCGCGTGCGTCTGATCGACGACGACGAAGTTGTCGGACGAGATGGAGCGCAGGCTCACCGCGTCGGCGGGGTACGATTCGCTGGTCCAATGCCACTCGGCGGGAGTATCCTCCCCCGCGGCACCGGCGAGATGGACGAGCCCGGCCTCCTGCAGCACGCCGAGCACGTCCTGCACGCTGACCGCGCCAAATGCGTCGACCGTACTGAACGGCAGCTCGAACGCGGCACACTTCACGTGCTCGACGAGAATGTGCAGGTTGTCGGGATTGAGCAGGGCGTGTTCCGGCGACGCGTCGAAGAAGTACGACGGGTGCCGCACGACAAACTGATCGACGGGCGCACTGGACGCGACGAGCACGGCAGCCGACCGGGTGTTGCGCCGGCCCGCGCGACCGGCACGTTGCCAGGTAGACGCAATCGTCCCCGGGTAGCCGGCGAGAACCGCGATGTCGAGCGCGCCGATGTCGATGCCCAGCTCCAGCGCGTTGGTCGAGACGACGCCGCGCACGAGGCCCTCGCGCAGGCCGCGTTCAATCTCGCGACGGCGCAGTGGGAGGTAGCCGCCCCGATAGCCGCGGATCTTCTCGGGCATGCCCGGCACGTCCTCGAAATCCTCCTTCAGATACGTCGTCAGAATCTCGGTGGAGAGGCGGCTTTGCGCAAACACGATCGCCTGCAGATTGCGCCGCAGGAACTCGCCGGCGACACGCCGCGTTTCGGCCAGGCAGGACCGCCGGATGCCGAGCTCGCGATTGACGACGGGGGGATTGACGAAGACGAAGAACTTCTCGCCGCGCGGGGCGCCGCTGTCGGCCACGAGCGCGAACGGTTTTTCGGCAAGCCGCTCCGCGAGCTCGCGCGGATTCGCGATGGTGGCCGACGAGCAGATGATGTGCGGGTCGGATCCGTAATGCTTCGCGATGCGGCGCAATCGCCGGAGCACGTTGCAGAGATGACTGCCGAAGACGCCGCGATAGGCGTGGAGCTCGTCGATGACGACGAACTGGAGGTTCTCGAACAGCTTGGCCCACCGCGGATGGTGGGGCAGGATGCCCGAGTGCAGCATGTCGGGGTTGCTGAGCACGACGTGCGCACGCGTGCGGATCGTGCGGCGCGCATCGGCGGGCGTGTCGCCATCGTAGGTGTGCACGCCGATCGGCTCCGCACCGGCTTCGCCCAGCTCACCCACGAGCGCGTGCAGCTCCGCCATCTGGTCCTGCGCCAGCGCCTTGGTCGGGAAGAGATACAGCGCGCGCGCCGCGGGGTTCTGCAGCACCGCGTTCAAGACCGGCAGGTTGTAGCAGAGCGTCTTGCCTGACGCCGTCGGTGTCGTCACCACGATGTGGTGACCGGCGGCGATGTGCGCAAACGCCTCGGCCTGGTGGACGTAGAGCTGCGAGATGCCCCGGCGCTCCAGAGCGGCCTGCAGCCGCGGGTCGATCGAGTGAGGAAACGGCGCATACCGCGCCTCGATCGGCGCCAGGCGGCGGACGGCGGTGACCACGCCATCGGGCGTATCCGGCCGTTCCAGCCCGTGCCCCGGGGCGAGCTTTTCCAGCGCGCCTTGCAAGGCCAGATCTTTGCGCTCGGCCGGACTGCCCTCGACGGCGGGGCCCAACGCGCGCCCTCCCACATTCGCTCGGATGGCCGGGAGCGTCATGGGACGCGATCCTACACGATTAAACGGCGAAAGCGAAGATCTGGCGCAGCTCTATAACTGGACGCAGGCGATCTGCCCTTCGTCAGTTGATGCGGGCGGCGTCCCCAGTCGGGGAAATGACATGGCTGTGCAGCTTGTACACGTCGTCTGCCCCGACGTGCTTGTAGAAACTGCCCCATGGCGTAGCCGCAGAGGAGGGAGAAGTCGTGCGTGCCGGCCAGTTCGTTCCACAGCATTTCGAGCTTCGTGGCCGCGACCGTGTGCCCGGCCTGCCAGAGCACGTCCACCATTTCGCCGTAGGCGCGGACGACGCAGTCTTTGCGACCGCGGCACGCGCGCTCGATGAGGGGGACCGTGGCATCGCGGAAGAGCCGCCCGTCGGGCACTCCGTCCACCATGAACTTCGACAAGTGCTCGGCCGCGCCGGAGTGTATCGGCTTCGGCCGGTCCGCGCCAAGGACCTTGGCAGGGCCGGGCGATCGCCCGTCAGTACAAATCCTTGAAGAGCGCATGGTCTTTCACGGGATCGAAGTCGGGATCGCGCGGCACGCGCCAGGTCGTGAACGCGCGCAAGTCCTCGAGCGGCAATTCCAGATGCGAGCGCGACGCCTCCGCCTCGCCGCGCAGCGCATGCAAGGTCGCGAGATAGTAGCGGGTGTACGGCTCGTCGGCGCCGCTCGACAATCGGGCGTTGAAGCGCTCGATGGCCTCGGCTTCGTGGAGCTCGGCCGATGGAATCTCGCCCTTGCGCCGGTACGCCGCGCCGAGCTTCTGGTGCAGTTCGATGCTCGTGCGCTCGCGCAACAGATGGTCGCCCACGGCAAGCAGTTCCAGCTCGCGGCGATACTCGCGAATGGCCTCGTCATACCGGCCGGTGCGGTACAGCACGTAGCCAAGCCGCGAGTGGGCCCCGACGATGATGAGGCCCGTCGTTCCAGACATCACCTGGTCCTGGAGCCGGATGGCCTGTCGCGCGATCTGCTCGGCGCGCTCGTACGCGCCTCGCAGCGTGTAGAGCATGGCGAGCTGCAAGGTCGCGTAGCCGGCCTCGGGGTTGAGCCGCAGCACCTGCTCGAACGCCCGGATGGCGGCGTCGACGTCCCCCTGTCCAAGCCAATGCGCCCGGGCGAGGCTGGCATAGGCCGTCGCGCGGTCAGGCTCGAGGTCGATGCCTTGACGAAGCGCGGCAATCGCTTCGTCCACCCGGCCCAACGCCAGGAGCGTGTCGCCGCGCTGCACGCGCGCGTGGGCATCGTCGGGCCGAATCGCCAGCGCGCGGTCCACCAGCGCGAGGCTTTCGTCGAGCAGATGATGGGCTGCCAGGAACACCGCTTTCAGCTCGAGCGCACCCGCCAGTTGCACCATCGCCTCGACGTACTGACCGTCGAGGGCGATGGCCTGCTCGAAGAGCGCGATGGCGCGCTCGGTCGATTCGCGGCCGGCGAGCCGCAGGTTCAGCATGCCGCGCGAATACGCCTGGTAGGCCTCCAGCGACTGCGTCCCCCCGAGCTCCATCGCCGCACGGTCCTGCTGCCGCACTTCGACGGCGAGAGCGGCGGTCAGGTCGCTGACGAGACGATCCTGCAGATCGAACAGATCGTCGAGCCGTCCATCCACCTTGACCGTCGCCCGGTGACGACCCGTCGACACCTCCACGGCCTGGGCGGTGATGCGAATGCGATCGCCGAGCCGCTGGTAGGCGCCGCTGACCGTCACCGATGCGCCGAGCCGGCGGCCGATCTCGATGGCCTGACGCTCGTCCACGGTGCGGCCCAGCTCGCTCAGGCTTCGCTGCAGCTCGAAGATGCGTTCGCGGGCGACCACCGTGACCGACTTGATGCGGGTCAGGTCCGACGTCAGCGACTCGGCGATGCCCTGGCCGATCCAATCGTCCGCGGCGTTGCCGGTGATGTTCGCGAAGTTCAGCACGGCGACCGCATCCTCCCGCTCCTCACGTGTCTGCGGCGGGGTCGGCAAAGGCGACGCGGCATCGGCGAAGTCAATCGGGCTCAGCCACGACGAGCGCCGCGCCGAGTCGGTGGAGCCGGCACGACGAGCCGTCAGCAGATCGATGTAAAGGTCCCGCGCGGTCTGGTAGCGAAACCCGGGATCCTTCTGCAGCAGCTTGCGCACGATCGCTTCCACGGCGCCGGGCACTGCGTAGTTGTAGCGCGCAATCGCCTCGGGCTCGTGGTGAAGGATGCGGTCGGCGATGCTCGCGAGGCTTTCAGCGACGAATGGCAGCCGTGCCGTGAGCATTTCGTAGAGCACGACGCCGGCCGAATACAGATCCGCGCGGCTGTCCACGGCGCTGCCGCTCAACTGTTCCGGCGCCATGTAGTTGAGCGTGCCGAGCACCATGCCCGGCGACGTGACATTGGCCAGCGTCCGGGTATCTTCCACGCGTGGCGCGCTCAGGAACTTCGCCAGGCCGAAGTCGAGCACCTTGACGAGCCGTCGATCCGTGATCATCACGTTGGCGCTCTTGATGTCACGATGGACGATGCCGCGCGTGTGTGCTTCGTCGAGGGCATCGGCGAGCTGCAGTTCGATGTCGAGGCTTTCAGCCACGGGCAGCGGGCCGCGGGCGATGCGCGCCGACAGCAGCTCGCCCTCCACGTACTCCATCGCGATGAACAGCGCGCCGTCGTATTCCGCGAGATCGTACGTGACGGCAATATGCGGGGACCGGAGCAGCGCGGCGGCCTGAGCCTCGCGAATCAGGCGATCGCGGGCTTCTCCGTCACGATCGACGTGAGAGGCGAGGAATTTGAGGGCCACGCGGCGGCCCAGCCGTTGATCCTGCGCGAGATACACCTCGCCCATCCCGCCGCTACCGAGCCGCTCGATGATGTGGTAATGGAGAATGGTCGAACCAACGAGGCCTGTGCCGGTCGCCACGTTTCAATTATATTGGCGCCACCCTTATGCCCACTCTCGTCCGGCGGCTCGGACTCCTCAGCTCCATCGGCATCGTCATCGGCATCACCATCGGCGGTGGCATCTTTCGCACGCCCGCCGTCATCGCCACGCGCGTCCCGGAGCCCGTGATGATGTTGTCGGTCTGGCTCGTCGGAGGCCTCATCGTGCTCTGCGGGGCGCTGGCATTCGCCGAACTGGCCGCGTCGATGCCCGAGACCGGCGGCATGTACGTGTATTTGCGTGAAGGCTGGGGGCGTCCGTACGCGTTTCTCTACGGCTGGGCGCAGGCCGTCCTCATTCGCGCCGCCGCGCTCGGGGGCATTTCGTCGGTCTTCGGCGAGTACTTCATGCGCGTGTTCGGCCTCGATCCAGTGGCCCATCCCCAGTGGGCCGACTATCTCGCTGTCGGCGCCATCGCCTTTGCCGCGACCGTCAACATCCTCGGCGTCCAGATGGGCGCGCTGTTCGTGGGCATGTCGACGGTGACCAAGTTTGGCGCGCTGGCCGCCCTCGTCGTGCTGTCGTTCCTGCTGGGCGGATCGAGTGGCGGGTCCTTCAGCAACCTGTCGGCCACAACGGCCACGGTGGAACCCGGATTGTACGGGCTGGCCCTCATCTCGGTGTTGTGGGCGTATGACGGGTTTGCCGATCTGTCGTTCGCCAGCGGCGAGGTGAAGGATCCGCAGCGGAACCTGCCGCGCGCGATCATCCTGGGCACGCTGGCAATCATCAGCATCTACCTGGCGGCCAACCTGGCCTATCTCTACATGAACCCGATCGACCGGATGCAGACCTCTCCGCTGGTCGCCGCGGACACCATGTCGGCGATGTTCGGCCAGGCCGGCGCGGCGTTCATCTCCGTGGTCGTGATGATCTCCACGTTCGGGTCGCTCATCGGCAGCATGCTTGCCTCGCCGCGCATCTTCTTCGCGATGGCCGACGATGGGCTCTTCTTCAAGCCGATTGCGTCGGTACATCCGAAGTTCAGGACGCCGTACGTCGCGATCCTCTTTACCGGCATCCTCGGCATCGGCATGGTGATGACGCAGACCTTCGAGCAGCTCACCGACACCTTCGTGCTCGCGATGTGGCCGTTCTACGGGCTGAGCGTCGCGGCCGTCTATCGGCTGCGGCGTTCACAACCGCAATTGCACCGGCCCTACAAGGTCGTCGGCTACCCCGTCGTGCCGGCGATCTTCGTGGCAGCGTCGGTGTATCTGGTCGTCAACGCGATCATCGCCGAGCCACTGTGGACGACAGTCGTCTTCGGCATCGTGCTGGCCGGCTTGCCGGTGTATTGGGCGGTGTTCCGCAAAGGGTAGCGGTCGTTGCACTTCGGACAAAGGTGGCTACGCCGCCGGGGCTGCGGTTTTTTTGAGGATGAAAGCCAATGGGTAACGAACACCTCGCCGGGCTGCGCAAGAGCCTGGACGATATCGACGCCGTGATCGTCTCGGCGCTTGGCGAGCGGGCACGGGTGTCGCGCGAGATCGCGGCAACCAAGGCCGCGGCCGACGAACCGGTCCGCGACCTGGACCGCGAGACGGCCCTCCTGCAGCATCGATCGGCATATGGCGCGCGCGTGGGTCTCGACCCGGCCTTTGTCCGGCGGCTCTACCGCGAGATCCTGGACGATTCCGTTCGCCGGCAGCACGACGCGCTCCAGGTGACGCCGGCCGAGGCAGAGCGGGAGATTCGCGTCGCCTACCAGGGCACCGAGGGCGCTTACGGCCACCTCGCCGCATGCCAGCATTTTGGCGTCAGCAGCCGGCCGGTCTCGCTCAAGGCCTACGCCACGTTTCGACAGATGCTCGAAGCCGTGCTCGAGGGCCATGCCGACCGCGGGGTCCTGCCGATCGAGAACACGACGGCAGGATCGGTCTACGAAGCCTATGACCTGCTGTTGCGGCTGAACCTGTCGGTGGTCGGCGAGGAGATCGTGGACATCCGGCATTGTCTGCTGGGCGTGGCCGATGTCGCCCTCGAATCCATTCGCCGCGTCCACTCACACCCGCAGGCGCTCTCTCAGTGCAGTGAATTTCTGGCCAGCCTCCCGGCGGCCGAGCAGGAGCCAGCGCCCAACACGGCACTGGCCGCCCAGCGCGTGCATGAACTGCAGGACCCGGCCCAGGCGGCGATCGCCAGCGAACAAGCCGGCGCGCACTTCGGATTGCATGTGCTGCGGCGCGAGATTGCCAATCAGCCTCTCAATTACACGCGGTTCGTGATCGTGGCGGCGTCTCCGGTGGACTGCGACCCGCGGATCGCGTCGAAGGTGTCGATCGTGCTGGCAACGCGGCACGAGCACGGCGCGCTGGTGCGCTGCCTGAACGTCGTCGCGGACGAAGGGCTGAACCTGGCCAAGCTCGAATCCCGGCCACGGCCCGGCGCCCCCTGGGAATACGTCTTCTACATCGACGTGGAAGGCCACCTCAGCGAACCACGGATGCAAGCCGCCCTGACGGGACTCGCCGCCCGCACCATCTTCCTCAAGGTGCTGGGTTGCTATCCCGCGCGGGAGTTACCCCGATAGGCAGGAGTGCTAATCCGCGCCCGCCAATTCGAACTGCGACCGCGCCGTCAACTCGACCCAGAACGGAATCAGCACCGTATCCTGCTCTGGCGCGGCCTTCTGCCCGAAATCGAGCGTCAGATCGATGCGCCATGAGCCATCAGCGGAAGCGACCGGCACACTCACGAAGCCACGCTCGTTAGGTGCGTAGCTGTACGCATACCCGGCGACGACGCCCATCGGCGAACCGAGGATGCGAACGTTCGACGAGGTCGGTCTGTCCATGTGGGGAGATCGGATGAACCCCCGCAAAACGCCGTCGGGCAGATCGGCATCTGGAACGGCATCGACGGACACAAGGCGCACGATCATCCGATCCGCGAACGGGACACGTGCCGTTCCACTCACCGTCGCGTGCCACTCGTTCGATTCGGGCACACGGTTGAACACGACCACGGCGAAGATCGGATCCCAATCCAGCAACAGTTCATCCGAGAGCCCCACCCGGCGGATCCGCTCGAGCCGCACGACGTCGGTGGAGGCCTCCTCCACGTAGCCGCGCATGACAACTCGATGGCGGCCCGGCGGCAGGTAGATGGCGCTGTTCCTGGAGAGAGACCTGTCGCCCAGCCGTGTTTCGGTGTGCTGCGATCCATCCGTCACCTGGACCCATTCCGGATCCGGATCGGGCACGACCAGTTGAAAGTAGCTGGCGCTGCTGAAACGTCCGCGTAGCTCTGTCTGCAGTGCGACCGGGGCGTCGGGGCCCACGTGCACGGTCCGCGCGAAGAACGGAAGGCTGTCGAAACCGTACGTCCCGATAAACCACAACAGCACGCCGCCAGCCAGCCCGAGTGACCACGATTGCGAGACGCGACGCTGTCGTGGCGTCGGAACGTCACCCGTACCGGCTGCCGCGGTCTGTGCCAGCGTGACGAGCGCCACAGCGGCTCCCAGACTGGTGAACCCCGCGAATGTCACCGCGAGAGGCTCCCAGTCGGCTGATGACATCCCGAGCGCTGCTCCCAGCGAGAGCGTCAGCGCCGTCAGTAGCAGCGGCAGGCCGGCGCTCGCGCTCAGGCTCCAGAAGGCGACGCCGCGCGCCGGCACGTTCGGCCAGACGCTCGCGCGAGCGAGCCTCGCCGTGGCGCCGATCACCGCTTGCACGAGGAAGGCGGCAAGTGCGATCACACCGGTCAGGAGAAGGAAGTCCATCGCGCTATCGCCGGTCATCACGGCGAGTCCACCCCCGATCGCGAACAACAGCGTGAATCCGTACAAGAACCGCAGGCGCATCACGGCGTGGAACCATCGTCCTTCGCCGCGATGACCGGCGTCGAGCGCGCCGGCACGGCCAATGCGCCAACCCAGAAACGTCCCGACGACGACCGCTGCCGCCAGCGTCCCGAGGGCGATGCCGGCGATGGCTTCGGGAAATCCCACGGCCCACGCCGCCAGCACCCCGCCCAGCAGACCCACGGTGATCGCCCACGCCAGGCCGGCGATGAGGCCGGTGACAATCCCGAATCTGCCGCGGGCGCGGATGCTTTCCGCCTGTTCGTGCTTGACGCGCCGATTGGCCACCCCGCGCGCCAGGACGCGCCAGAGCCCAAATCGCTGGAGCCCCTGACGTCCCCCCTGGTGGAGATCCGCGACGACGTTCAGCGCGCGTCCCAGGGTTGTACGTCGCGTCAATGCGTCACGAATCGTCGCGAAATGCGCATCGGTCGCCAGCGCGGCCAGGCTGCGCCCGGCGGCGCGCCGCACGGGCACTGACGGATCGCCCATCGCGAGCTCGACGAGGCGATCGCCGAGCCGCGACTCCGAATCGGGATATCGGACCGCGGCGACGGCTGCCGCGACGCGCGCCTGCTCGTCCGGCGACTCCATGAACTCGAGCAGGATCCGGATGGACGCGGCCTCCCCGAGCTGCGACATCCAGTGCGACGGGTCGACGCGCCGGAAGATTGCGCTGCGACAGAGCAGTTCGAGCTGCTCCGGCGGGAACCGCAGCCGCTGCTCGTACGGCCTGATGACGTGGGTCAGTTGCCCCTCGGAGAGCAGCGTCTCGTAGTTCTCGCGCCAGACCTCTCCGCTGAACGTGTTGGCGACGAGGTCGCGTGCGACGCGGAAGTTGAAGAAGTCGGTATCCAGCTTCAGCCAGTCGTCCACCGGCTGCACGAGGCGCTCGTGACCGAGCTCGTACCACAGCTCGCGGCCGCGCTGTTCGGAGCGAACCAGACGATGCTGCTCGAAGGTGGCCAGCACGCGCTCCAACTCGTCCACGCTTGCTGAAAAATCGGCGTTCTTGAGCATCTCGAACGTGACCGCGCGCTTGGTCTTCTCGCGCGTGATCATCGCGTCGAGCACGGTCCGCGACAGCAGCACGGAGCCCTTCGGCACGGCGCGCAGCACGCGATCGAGATAGCGCCGGACCACGCCGTCGAGCTCACCGGCGCGGTGCAGATCCGTCTCGGCGATTCTCGCGTCGTGGCGCGACTCGCTTTCGGCCCGGGCGACGGCCTGGCGGTAGACTTCGGTGCACAGGATCTGGAGCATGACCGGATCGAACTGAACATCCGCGAGCAGATCCACGAGCCGGACGAGGAGCCGGCGATCGTAGTCCACGCCCGAGACGATCAGCGGCTGGGCGATGGCCTGCCGCGCACCAAACGCCGTCAGCGGCCGGAGGCGGTAATCGTTGGTGAAGAGATCCGGCACGTCGTCGCGGAACCCGTCGAGCTCGGCGAGGTAGTCCTCGCGGAGGCTGAAGACGATCCGCAGCTTCAGCGTGGCGTTGCGCGCCAGCGCCGCGATCGAGCGGACGAACTCGGCGCGCTTCTGCGGCACATGGCGGAAATGGATGAAGAACTCCTCGAACTGGTCGAGGACGAGGACCGTGGTCGCCGGGTGGTCCTCGAGCGCGGCGGTCAGCCCCTCCAGTGTCGCGACCGCCGGCGCCTGCATCTCGCGGGCCACCGCCGCGCAGAGATCCTGCAGCGGATCTTCGAGCGTCCGCACGTAGACCGGCGTGAACTGCCGGTCGCGCAGCTTGGGGAACACGCCCGCGAGCAGGAGCGAGGTCTTGCCAAGGCCTGACGCCGCATAGAGGACGAAGGTCCGGTTGGTGCAGATGCGCGCGACCACCTCGCGAATGTCGCGCTCACGGCCGGCGAAGATGCTCTGGTCCTGCTCCCGGTAGAAGTCGAGGAACTTATACGGGCCCGCCTCGACGGGCGCCGCCTGTTCGACGCCAAGGCCCGCCGCGGTCATGGTCCGCCCACCTTGTGACAGATCGCCGCCACCAGCGCCTCGGGGCTCAGATCGATCCAGTTGACCTCGTACTTGTCCCAGTAGGCGTCATCGACTGGCGTGTGGTTGGGATAGGCGAAGAAGACCGGTCCCTGCAGCCGGTTCTTCCCCGTCTCGAGCAGCTGCGAGCTGAGATGGCGGATGAGGGGATCGCGCGGCGACACGCCGAGGAAGAGCACGGAGCGGCCGGCCCTCCCGCGCGCCAGTTCCACGATATGGCTCGGCATGGGCCGCATCGATTCCAACAGGCGCTCGTGATCCTCCTCGGTCAGGACGAGCGAACGCTCGTCCTTGATTGAGCCGCGGAGGTGGATGAGCAAGGGACTGCTCTCGACGGCCTCGACCGACGACTCGAGGCTCGGCACGAGACGCACGGTCTTGCGCAGGGTGTTGAAGGCCTCGGCCATCATCCCGTCGAAGTAGGTGTAGATGATTCCCGGCGTGTTCCACCGCGCAATCGCCAGATGCATGTCGCGCGGCGCGCATTGCTGATACGCCTGTTGAATGGCGTGCACCAGTCCGGCCCGCCGCCGCCGGTGACTCTTCTGGAAGTGCTGACAGACCGCCTGGAGGATCCAGCCGACCAGCCAGCTGTCGGAGCTGCGTGCGAGCTCGAAGTCGGTCATCAGCGGGTAGTTGGAATCGGTCGCGAGCTGCAAGGCCAGCTCGCGCGGCCCGGGCACCGCCAGTGCTGTGGCGGCGCCGGATCGCAGGCCTGCCGGTCCGGCCAGCGCGCCCAGCACCAGCACGCACTCGTTGTCAGCGAGCGCCTGCAGGAGCTCCGCCGGGACGATCGACGCTTCGGCCCCGGCCACCTGCGGGTCGCGAACGGTGTCTGCCGGGCGCGCGGGCAGCTCGAACAGCGCTTCGCATCCTGGCGCCAGATGCAGGATGGGGGTGACGAATCCTCGCGCGCTGGTCTCCTTCTGTTCCAGATAGATCGCATGACGCGCGTAGCGCAGCGCCATGTCCACGCGCCCCGGTGTCTCTCCACGCAGCAGTTCGCGGTAGAACGCGTCGGCCAGCTTGATCGCGAGATCGTCCTGAATCTCGTAGCGCATCGAGATGACGGCCGCGACCCCTCGCCGGATGATCAACTGCCCGATGCCGCCAAAGGTGCGGCGCGGATCGGGCACGCCGCCCAGACAGCAGTTGAGCAGCACGAGCCGCGGCGGGTTGGTCAGGAACAGCGTGGAGAACTGCTCGGCCTCGCACCAGACTTCGGTCTCGGACGGCCGGTCGCCGTTCAATCGGATGCGCACCGTGTCGTTCGCCCCGATCTCGCCATGACCGATGTAATGAACCACGTCCCAGGGTTCGGATCGAATGCGGTTGAGAAGGCCCGTGGCCGTGACGCGCCCATCCAGCCGCTCGAGGCGAATGGCGTCACCCAGCAGGCTGACAGCGAGCCGCAGGTTGTTGTACTCGTGGTCGACGAGCAGCCCCGACCCCTCGGGGATGACGGCCAGCACGCTCAGCGGCTGGCCGGGTGCGCGCGGCGGCAATGACACCGGGGGGCTGTCGGTCCCGCCGCGGACAATCGAGTAGCGGGGCTCGATCGCGACGAACACCCGCTGGCGTTCGTCATAAAGCGACTCCCACGGGAGCAGTTCGAGCGAGGGCGGCAGACACAGGTTGATGGCCAGATGATCGCCGGCCTGTTTCGCCTCGTCGCGCGTCCGGTCGAAGACCCTGGCGACTTCGTCCACGAGCAGCGCGTCCCAAAGCAGCGTGCCGACGTCCTGGAGGTCCTCCGGCTTGCAGCGGCCCTGCTCGATGTCATCGATGACCGCGCGAATGCGCGCACTGCCCAGCAGGTCGTCGTCGAACGTGCCCGTGACCGATGGCCCACCGTCCACACTGAGCTGGACGACAAACCGGCCACTCTCGCCCGCGACATCGAAGGTCAAGGTCCGCAGCGGCATGGCATCACGTGTCCGGGGGCTGTTGACCGGAGACGATAGCACAGACTGTCATCGCGTCAGCCCTGCGTGGGGATGGCCATACACCACATAGGCCAGCCACGTGGCGTCCCCCGCGCTGCGCGCCGCGTCGCGCGCCGCCGATGTCGCGGTCGCGATGTTCGCCCCGCTGTCGAGCGTGTCGTAGAAACACTTGCCGAAGTCGAAGGCCGGCTGGTCGCCCACGGACCAGAGCGTGCCGACAAACGCGCCCGCCCCGCCCCGCAGAAACGCCTGGGCAAAGCCCCCGATCCCGGTGAGGTTGTACCCGGCGCGTCCCGCCTGGCAGGCGTTGAGGAACACAATCGGCTGGATGCCGTCGCCACCACGGAGGTTCGCGAACGTTTTCACCGTCGCGGCGTCGAGGTGCGTCGGCACGAAGTCGTTGCCCTCGACGCGTCCTTCGAGGACGACTCGCGCCTGGGTGATGTTGTCCTGGTCGGCTTCTCCGTGACACGCAAAGTGCAGCAGATCGATCTCGCCCGGGATGGTCAGCGCCTTGCGAACAGCGTGCGGCTGCGGCTCCAGCGGTCGTGCACCAAACTTCCGTTCCAGATACCTGCGCTCGTTCACGGTTTCCGGCAACTGCCAGTCGGGGTGCGGATACTCGGGAATCACGTAGCGCGCGCGCCCGTTGCGTATCCGTAGCGCCGCGGGTGGAAGGCCGCCGGCGTCGTGCAGCCACCGCACCAGTCCCATCTGTCCGAGGAACAACGAGCGTGCATTCGGGTCGAGGGGCTTACCCGGCTCCCGCAGATGCACGATCTCCCACGGGATGAACGGCTCGGTCGAGACGACACGGATGCTCTTCAACTGGTCGCGATGCGTCCAGAGCAGCGCCTGCATTTCGACCGGAAAGAGCTCATCGAACAGCGTCACCCCATACGCCTGCAGCTCCGCGGTGAACGCTTCCGTGTCTGCCTTGCTGGTTGTCGCCGAGTAGACGCTCAGATAGCGATCCTCGATCCCCTTGTAGAGCTGTTTGACGTAGTCATCGCGTTTTACCTGGAGCGGCTTGGACGTGTACCACCCGAAGACGCCGATCGACGGCATCTCGAGCTCGAAGTGGTATTGGAATGAATCGCCAATCGGTTGTTCGATGATCAACAGCTGATCGAACGGGCTCTGGAGCGGGGGCGCCGGCGCCGCGGCGCCGCGGTCGCGCAGGCGTCGGGGCGCCGCCGTGCGCTGGCGCTCGACAATCGCCGGGCGCAGCACGAGCTGCGCAATGCCCATCTGGCGCTGCCGGATGATGACCCACACCTCGCCCTGCCCGGCGTGCATGGCGCGCAGATCGAAGTAGAGGCTCGTGGGCTCGCCCGGTGCGGGTACGTCGATCTCCTCCCGATCCTCTCCCGGCACTGCCAGCGTGAAATTGGCCTTGGGCACGATCTGGACGATGAGTTTGCCGCCGGCCTCGACCTCCACGCTCGAGGCCGTATCGCTTGCGGCGCCGTCTCGCGACGCCAGCATCTCGCGCGAGACCGTGACTTCGACCGTTGCCACATGTTGCACGATCACCTCGTCGTTCATTTCGGCGAGGAAGTGGCATTCCACCGTCTGCGATGGACGCGCCGGGGTCGGGGCGGCAACGCCGGCAGGTTCGCCGCGGGGCGCGCGGCGGCGGGTCGAACGCGTCACCTCGCGTCCACGTGGCTGCGGCAGGGGCTGCGGCAGCGGAAGACTCTCGGCGGCGCTTGCGGCAAACGTCGGCATCGCCCGGCGGCTGGCGGCACGTTCTTCCATCGTGCGCGGCGCGGCCACCCTGCTGGCCAGCTCCACGATGTCGAGGTCCGTCCACGCGTCCTGCTCGTGGACGACGCCGACGGGCACACCGTTGGCCATGACGACGGCGCGGCGTGTGGATGGTGGTCCACCACCGGCTGCAGGCGGGTGGACCGCGTCCACCGGCTGCTCGTCCGATTTGTCGGTTTCATGCAGTTGCAGCGCCGCGCCCAGCTCCACGTCGGGCTGATGGCGCGCGAGCTGCTCGATCTCCTCGGGCCGAAACGCATAGTGCAGGCGTTGGTTGCCCCATTGCCGCGCAACGACGACATAGCTCGGGGCGTCCTCGTCGATGACACGAAGCGCATCGCTCACCCGCGCGCGCGCATCGACCACGGCGATGTCGGGGTCGGCCGCGACGGGCACGAAGACATCACGCGGCAGCGCAAGCGGCGGCAGGGGGGCGACGGCGCCGCCCGACTGCTCCGTCCGGCGCGCACGCATGCCCTCGCGTGTCGCGGCCGCGGGCAACTGGAGCCAGCGCGCCAGGGCGTTGGTGACCTCGGGCCTGGTGAAGTACGTCGTGTGATAGACCTGCGGCGTCTGGCCAAAAGCGAACGTGTCGCGCACGAACGTGCCGATCTCCGAATCGATCGCGGTCATCGAGGCGGAGTTGACGACCAGATCGTTCGCCTCCTTCATCACATCGTCCACCAGACCATCGGCGAGCGCGAGCACCAGGCGCGCAGGCAGCTCCTGCGGCTTGTGATCGCCTCCGATGATGACGGGCTTGAACTCCGACGTGATGGCGAAGTAGGAGACGGCGCCCGCTTCAGGCTGACCCTCCTGCCGCCGGTTGAGCGTCGTGATGAACTCGCCGTCGGGCCGCATGGCGGCGAGCCCGGGCACGTCGGAGGTGGCGTGCGTCGCGAGATGCTTGACGAACGCGCCGAGCCCCTGCACGAGCTCGCCCAGAATGAGGGCGGCGGCCGTGGTCTGCGGGAGTAGCGTCATCAGCTTGAAGGCGGCGACCGCGGCGTTGGTGTAGAGATCGACGAGCGTGTGCCAGTTTTCCGGCTCCGCGAGAACCGTGCCGGCGTTGGTGCAGGCGACGAACACGGCCCGCTTTACCTGTACTTGCGCGGTGCTCTTCGGCAGGAGGTGCTCGACGAGCGTACGGAACACGATGCCGCCGCGGCTGAAGGCGACCACGTCGAGGTGAAGCGGATGCGGCGTGTCCAGCGCCTCGAGCGCGGCGAGCAGCTCCGTGGCATTCGACGTCGGATCGTCGCTCAGCGTCGCGTGATCGAAGCCGAGCACGGCGTCGTAGTGCGCGAACGCGGCGTTGAGCAGCGCCTGCCCCCAGGGGGTGCCGGCCAGCGCGCCATAACTGCCGATCGTGCTGCTGAAGGTACCGTGCACGAGCAGCAGAACGCGCGCCGGACGATTGGCCGGGAGTGCCATGTCCGCGGGCGACGTCAGCGTCCAGGCCGCGGGGTCGAGGCCGCTCACGCGAATCAGGCCCTTGCGAACCTTGCGCTCGAGGAACTTGATGCCAGATCCGATGGCGACACGGGCAACGAATTTCAGCGCGTACACCTTGACGCGGTCGTACACGAGATCCGAGAGCAGGCCGCGGCGCGCGGACGGTCTCGGCGATCGGCTTGCGCCGATCTCGATCGTGAACCGTGCCGTGCGCCGGCCGGCGCCTGCCCCGCGACTCCGGACCGCGGGAGCCGGCGTGATCATGGGGTCGATGTGCCACGACAACACGCCCTCCTGTTCGACGAGGAGCACGGCGTCTTCGTCCGGTGCGGTGGTCACCGTCACCTCCGCATGTTGTGTGGAGGGGATCGCCGGGGCGCCGGCCCGCCGCCGGCCATCTCGCGGAGTGGCCTCGAGCGTGGGCTGCAGTTCGACCTGATCGATGAGCACGAGATCCTGCTTCTGCAAGGCGGTCAGCAGCGCCTCGCTTGCGGCGCCTGGCGGCGTCGCCCCGGCGGGCATCGGCACGGGGCCGCTCGTACGACGGCCGCCGGGCCCTCTCGACGAGGCGCGCGGCCGAGCGTCATCCGAGAGGCGGTAGGTGTCGGGAGATTCGATCGTCAGACCGCTAGGGCGTGTGTGGATCGCCATGGGGACCTCCTCCAAGCAATCGAAGGCCGACTGCAGGTCCGAGACCTGCAGGTCGAATCCGTGCTGAGCGTCGGCGCGGAATGTATTCTGTGCGGGATGCGGATTCCAGTCGAGTCGATCCTTGGCGAGGGAGCCAAGCCGTGCATGTTCGCTGATCCTGACGCTCGCCGCTCCGGCGGCGACGCCTTCAGCGATAGAGGTTCAGTGCGTTTGTATGACGCTTCAGTCTACTTCTCCATCGTGAGGAGCGCCGCGAAGATGTCAATCGCCTCCCACAGGTGTCCGACGCGCAGATTCTCATTGGCCGCGTGCTGGTTGTTGTCGAAGTTCACGACCGCCAGACCGATGGTCGGCATCGCCAGCGTCTCGCTGAAGGTCGAAAACGGCAGGCTGCCGCCGATGGTCGGCATCTGCACGAGGCGCTGATCGAGCGAGCGGATGGCGTTGGCCGCCATCACCGTGCGCGGGTCGTCCATCGACGTCTTGCCGACCGGAAAGCCCGAGCCGGCGCGTGTCACCGTCGCCATGCGCGCGTGCGTGCGTCGCATGGCCGCATCCGGCGGACGGTCCACGAGGACGTAGCCTTGCGCGCGCACATGCGCGGCCAGACGTTCGACCTGACGCTCGGCGGTGAGCCCGTTGACCAGACGCATCTCCACGCGTGCCGTCGCGGTCGCCGAGATGGCATTGCGGGCGCCGGCGCCGACCGTGCCGGACTGAAGGCCAACGACCGTCAGCGTCGGCAGGTTGTGCTGGACCTCGATGCGGCTGTCGGGATGCTGCTGGCGCATCAGACCGAACTGCTCGAGCAGCTTCTGATCGACGTTGGGGATCTCGTCGATGGCGCGGCGCTCGGTGGCGCTCAGCGGCACCACGCCGTCGTAGAAGTCCTCGATCGCCACTCGGCGCTGCTCGTCTTTCATCGACGCGAGCAGCTGGGCCATGGACATCGCCGGATCCGGGACGAAGTTGCCGTAGTTGCCGCTGTGCAGATCGCCGGTCGCGCTGTAGATGGTGATGGTCGCGCCGGTGACGCCGCGACTGCCGTAAAACACGGTCGGCAACCCGCTCGGGTGGCGCGGGCTGTCAGCGATGATGGCGAGATCGCCACGCACGGTGTCGGCGTGCGCTTTCATCGTCGCCATGAAATTGGGGGAGCCCGCCTCCTCTTCGCCGTCGAGGACGACGCGCAGGTTCCACGGCAGGGCGATGCCGGCGTCGATGAGGCCATCCATGGCGGCCAGCAAGCCGATGATGGGTCCCTTGTCGTCGGCCACGGCGCGCGCGTAGATCCGCACATCCGGATCGACCGGACCCGTGGACGCCGCGAGGTCCACGCGCGTCTGATCCTTGTAGGCCGCGGGCGCGAACGGCGCGCCCATCGTCCAGGCCTTGGCGTCGGTCGGCTGACCGTCGTAGTGCATGTAGAAGGTCAGCGTGCCGATGGCTTTCGGCGCGTCGCGGCGGGCGACCAGCAGCGGCGAGCCGGGCGTGGTTATACGTTGGACGCTGAATCCGCGCTTTTCGAACATCGCCGTGAGCAGGTCGGCGTTCCTGGCGATGTCGGCCTGGTTCGACGCGATGTTCGGCAGCGACACGAGCCGCATGAGCTCGTCGAGGATCTGTCGCTCGTGCGCCGCCCGCCACTCGCGCACGCGAAGGACGTGTTGCGAGGGTGCGGCGGAGAGCGTGGCCGCGGCCGCCACCATCAGAATCAGCATCGCGCGCGCGAGGTTGCGTTTCACGCCCGCGAGTATAGTGCGGCTGGCCCGGCCGGCTCACGCCCCAGCCAATCCCGACTCACCGTGGCACCAGCTACGACAGCGCTCCTTCAGCGGCTGCCGCCCGGCCGGAGTTTCTTGCGCGAACCCTCGTCGTCGGACGATGGTTGTTCCACGCTGCCGACGGCGACCTCGGTCGGGTCATGGCCCCTGGAAAAGTGCTCGATCAGGAGACGGACGTCGGTCACCCACCGCTCGATGGTCGCGACGTCGCAGTGCTCCTGCCAGGCCGTCCGCCGGGTGCGCGGGACCTCGGTCTGGCTGCGTTCCGCGATTGGCGTCTGTTCGAACGGGAGCGTCTCGGCATGCGCATGCGCCAGCGCGCGCCTGAAGCCGAGCGCTGCGGCGACGCTGTGAAACGGGCTGACGCTCCAGTTCACCTTGTCGTTGAACAGCTCGATGTTGAGCACCTCCGCTTTCTCGCGCGGATCGAGCCGCTGCAACTGGCCCCAGGATGACATCAC
>DATKDY010000308.1:0-15662 GCA_035512515.1 Vicinamibacterales bacterium | reverse complement strand
ATCGTGCCCGGCACGACGGACGCCCGTGTCTACCTGCACATCCTACTGCTCGCGCAGGGCAACCAGAGGGTCGGCCGTTCCTGCGCGCCATGCTGGCACCAGGGAGGCGACGGTGCCGACTCCCAGCAGTGCCGCTCCTGCGGCAGCGAACGCGAGTGGGTCGATAGCGCTCACGCCATAAAGGAACGACGACAGCAGTCGCGTCAGCAACGCCGCAGCGACGATGCCGACGGCAATGCCGGTGGTCACCAGTAGCGCTCCGTGGCCGAGCACATACGAGCACACACGTGTCCCCGGACAGCCGAGTGCGACACGAATTGCCCAGTCGCGCCGGCGGCGCCTGGCAAACTGTGCAATCACGCCGTACACTCCCACTGCACCCAAGATGAGCGCCAGTGTGGTCACGATGGAGAACAACAACACGACTTGACGCACAGGCCCGATGGCCGCGTCGAGTACCCTCTGCATCGTTGTCGTCTGCTGCACGGCGACGCTGGGAGCCACCCGCGCAATCGTTCGCCGTGCGGACTCCAGTAGCGAAGCGGCGTCGACGCCGGGCTCCGCACGAAGGACGAACGTCTGCGCCGTGTCCATCCAGGGCAGTTGTGCGAGCGCGACATAACGGACTGGCTGCACGTCATCGGTCAGGCGTTTCTCAACGGCGTTACCAACCACGCCGACGACACGTGCCGGGCGCGAGGGGCTTTCGACGTCTCCCCCGATCAGCTCCCCGAGCGGATCCACTCCGGCGAAATACTTCCGTGCGAGGGCTTCGTTGATCACGACGACTCGTTCGGCAGCGGCGCGGTCCGCGTCAGCGATGATGCGGCCCTGACGAAGGGCGATCCCAACGCTCTCCAAATAACCGGGCGTCACGATTCGGTACTCCGTTGTCATGCCCTCGAGGTCGGCACCATCGTTGACGTTGATGGGTAGGTTGTATCCGCCGCCGCGGAGCAGCAACTTTTGCACAACGCCTGCGGACTGTACGCCCGCGAGTCCGCGAAGGGCACCGGTCAGCTCGTTGAGCGTCTGTTCTCGTCGTGCGCGACCACCGCTGCCAAATATCACGTCGACGACTGCTACTCCCTCGACGCGGACGCCCGGTTCGACGGCGTACAGGTTGGCCACGCTGCGAGCGAGTAGCGTCGCGCCTGTGGCGATCAGCACAGCAAACGCGACCTGCGCGATTACGAGGCTGTTCTCCAGTCGTCCGCCCGGTCCTCCGACTCCACTAGCCCGCACCCTGTTCAGCACGGCGCGCAGGTCGCTGCGGCACAACGAGATGATTGGCACGAGGATGACGAGCACGGCCGCTGCCCAGGCGATCGCCAATGCCGACATGAACACGCGCCAATCTGGTGCTGTGGAGCCAGCCCACGCTCCCAGCGGCAACGCATCAATGACAACGGTGAAGCCCGTCCACGCGATCGCCGCGCCGATTGCGCCCGCGATGGTTGCCACCAGCATCACCTCGATGATGAGCTGCTGCGCCAGTCGCTGCCGCTTCGCGCCGAGGGCGGAACGAAGGGCAAATTCCGTGGACCGCGCGTCTACTTGCCCGAGCACCAGCGCCGCGACATTTGCACACCCGATCAGGAGGATCAGCGCCATCGCGCCGAGTGTTGCGAGTAGCGCCGGTCGCATGGGTCCGAGCACATCATCACGGAGAGGTGTGATGTACGGGTTGATCGTCTTGTCCCATTGCGTCGGATAATCGAAACGCTCGTCGAGCATCGCCGTCAATTGCGCAATCGGGGCCTCCATGACGCCAACGTCGTGGTTTGGTGCGACACGGCCGACAACTGTGGAATTCCAGCTCCGCGATTGCGGTGTAAGCGGCTCAGGTGTCCATACCCGCACTGACGGATCAGGGAACCAGAAGCCACGCGGCATGACGCCGACCACCGTGCGCGGTGTGCTATCGAGTGTGACGCGGGTACCGATGACGGTAGGAGTACCGCCCATTTCCTGCCATAAGCCAAAGCTCAGTACCGCGACCGCCTCAGCGCCTGGCACATCGTCGCCTGCACGAAAGCCGCGCCCCAGGCTGGGAGTGACGCCGAGTACGTCGAAGAGTTCGGCGGACGCAGTGGCGCCTGGCACGAGACGCGCCGCTCCCTCGCCCTCGCGCAGTATCACGTCGCGATGTCTGTAAAGCGCCACCTCGCGGAAGCCAGGAACCCGCCCGCGGATGAAGAGATATTCTTCGTGCGTCCAATCGGTCTTCTTCCAGAACACACCAACTTCGCGCTCGTGCGCAAAAGGGAGCGGGTCGAGCAGCACGCCCCGAACGATGCCGTATACGGCAGCTGCGCCGCCAACACCAAGAGCGAGGGTGAGTACGGAGAGCAGCGCATACGTTGGGCGTCGCAACAGGACGCGGGCGGCATAACGAACGTCCTGTACCAGTTGCTCCAGCCGCGGCCACACCCAGACGGCGCGTGTGTCCTCCCTCACGAGCGCGACGTTGCCAAACCTCAGCATGGCTTGGCGGCGCGCCTCCTCTGGTGCCATTCCCCGATCGATGTTGTCTTCGGTTTCGCGGTCGATGTGATCGCGAATGGCATCCTCGAGATCGTCCTGTGCGCTTTTCGCACGGCTCATCGGGTTCACTCCTGCGCAGTGGGGCGGCGAATCCGGCCGATCGCGCCTGCCAGGTTCCGGTGGAGAAGACTACGCCAGCTCACCTAGAATGTCAAGGTAACAGGTCGGGTGATGTCTAGGTCGATCCGCTCGCGCGTTGTTCATCCGCCGATAGGCGATCCATCGTGGAGGCGTCCCTGGCGCGAACTGTGGGCATGCCTCCAGTCGCTGTCGCCGGTCACGAACCGGGCCGCGCGTTATTGACATCGGGCGCGTACATCAGCGGCGCTGGCGAAGCGGCCACGCCGGCAATGGCGCGTGTGCCCTCCTGGATCTCCACCGGACCGAGGAACGGCATCAGCGCGCGCAATCGGGCACCGACCTCTTCGATCGGGTGATCGCGCTCGCGGTCGCGGACCGCCGCGAACCACGGCCGTCCGTTCTTGTCCTCGTCCATCCACAGCCTGGCGTACGCACCGGATTGGATGTCGTGCAGCATCTGGCGCATCGCGTCACGCGTCGCGTCCGTCACGACGCGGGGACCACCAGTGTAATCACCGTGCTCCGCGGTGTCGCTGACCGAGTGCCGCATATAGCGCAGCCCGCCGCGATACATCAGATCGACAATCAGCTTCAGCTCGTGCAGGCATTCGAAATACGCAATCTCGGGCTGGTAACCCGCCTCTACCAACGTCTCGAATCCCGCCTTGACCAGGGCACTGACACCGCCGCAGAGGACGGCCTGTTCGCCAAACAGGTCCGTTTCCGTTTCCTCCGCAAAGGTCGTCTCAATCACCCCGGCGCGCGTGCAACCGATGCCCTTCGCGTACGCCAGCGCGTTGGCCTTGGCGGACCCCGACGCATCCTGGTGCACCGCCAGCAGCGCGGGCGTGCCACCGCCTTCGACAAAGACCTCGCGCAGGCGATGCCCCGGCGCTTTGGGAGCCACCAGCGTGACATCCACGTCCGGCGGAGGGACGATGCCGCCAAATCTGATGTTGAATCCGTGCGCGAACATCAGCGTGGTGCCGGATCGCAGGCGCGGGGCGATTGCGTCGCTGTACACCGCCGGCTGGGAAGGATCGGGCACCAGGAGCATCACGACGTCGGCCCAACCGGCCGCCTCCCCAACGCCCGCGACGCGCAGACCAGCCTCGCGTGCCCGATCGATCGACGCGCTCCCGGTCTGCAGCCCCACGACCACGTCCATGCCGCTGTCCCGGAGGTTCAACGCGTGGGCGTGCCCCTGTGAACCAAATCCGATCACGGCGATCCGCTTGGCGCGAAGCCGATCGAGATCCGCATCAGCGTCGTAATAGATTGCCGCCATTCTCTCCTCCTGATAGGCGTGATTGAACCGAATCACTGGATGCGGACGAGGACAGGCACGCCGCGAGCGCCGAATCGCCGCGACGCATCGCAACCTGTCCCGTGCGCGCCATTTCGACGATGCCGATCGACGACAACCGTGCGATCACGGCGTCGACCCCTGATGGCTCGCCCGTAATCTCGAGCGTCATCGTCTGCTCCGCGGAATCGACGATACGTGCCCGCGCGTCATCGATGATCCGCAGCAGGGCTGTGCAATGCCTGGGCGTGATCGCCACCTTGACCAGCGCGAGGTCGCGCGCCACGCCCGGATCCGAGCCAAGCGCCTCGACATGCACCACGTTGACGAGCCTCGCCAGGTACGCGACCAGGCGGTCGGCGCTCGCCTCATCGGCGTCAATCACGCACGTCATGCGCGACATGCCGGGATCGGCCGTCCGGCCGACGGTGAGGGACTCGATGTTGAATGCACGCCGGCGACAGAGCGACGCAATGCGGTTGAGGACGCCGGGTTGATCCTCGATGAGGGCAAGCACGGTGTGTGACATTGGTCGGTCTCAGATCACATCGGCGGACGTTTCGACCAGCAGCGATCGGCTGGGCCGGCGAATCATGGCGTGGAGATCGGCGCCGGCAGGCACCATCGGGTACACGCTGTCCTCCTGCTCGACGCGAAAGTCGATGACGACGGTCCCCACCTCCTGGCTGGCGTGGCGCACGGCCTCGGCGACGTCGCTCCGGCACTCCACGCGCAGTCCTGTCAGTCCATGCGCTTCGGCGATTTTCACGAAGTCCGGGCTGCGCAGCGGCGTCGCCGCATAGCGCCGGCCGTAGAAAAACTCCTGCCACTGCCGAACCATGCCGAGGTACCCGTTGTTGACGATCGCGACATTGACCTTCACGCCTTCCTGCGCGGCGGTGCTCAATTCGGCCTGCGTCATCTGAAAGCCGCCGTCGCCCACGATGGCCCAGACATCGGCATCGGGCCGCGCGAGCTTCGCCCCGATTGCCGCAGGCAATCCGAACCCCATCGTCCCCAGACCGCCCGATGTGATCAGCGACCGCGGCGCCTCGTGGTGGTAGTACTGAGCTTCCCACATCTGGTGCTGCCCCACGTCGGTCACGATGAGTGCGCGACCTTCGGTGTACCGCCAGATGTCGTGGATGACATGCGCCGCGTACAGATGCCCTTCGTCCGGGAGGTGACGAATGTCGCGGACGGCGCTCTCCGCCCGGCCTGCATCGATGTGCGCGGACCAGGGACGGTCGTGGCAGTCTGCGACCAGCTCCAGCAACGCGCCGAGCGTGGTCCGTACGTCACCGACGATGCCGATGTCGGCGTGGACGTTCTTGTTGATTTCGGAGGCGTCGATGTCGACGTGAATCTTCTTTGCATCAGGCGCGTAGGTGCGCAGGTTGCCTGTCACCCGGTCATCGAACCGCATGCCCAGCGCAATCAGCAGATCGGCGTCCTGAATCGCCTGATTGACCCAGGCCTCGCCGTGCATGCCCATCATCCCGAGGCAGAGTGGATGGCTCGCCGGAAACGCACCGAGTCCGAGCAGTGTGAGCGCGACAGGCGACGCGGTCCGCTCAGCGAACAAGCGCAGCTCCGAGACAGCGCCGCCCTGAATGACGCCATGCCCTGCCAGAATCACCGGACGGGACGCCTTGCCAATCATTTCCGCAGCTCGTATCAGGTCCTCGGGTCGGGTGAGCGGCGGTTTTCGATCGAGGCGCGGGCGCACGGGGACGTCGGACCAACGCCACGGGATGCTGGCCTGCTGTGCGTCCTTCGTGATGTCCACCAGCACGGGGCCGGGTCTCCCCGCGCGGGCCAGATGCAGGGCCTCGCGCAGCGCTGGCGCGACGTCGGCAGCGCGTGTGACCAGGTAATTGTGTTTGGTGATGGGCAAGGTGATGCCGGTGACGTCGATCTCCTGAAATGCGTCGTAGCCGAGCAGATGGCTCGAGACCTGTCCGGTGATGCAGACGAGCGGCACCGAGTCCATCATCGCGGTCGCAATGCCGGTGACGAGATTGGTCGCGCCTGGACCCGACGTCGCGATCGCCACACCGATGCCTCCGCTCGCACGCGCATAGCCATCGGCCATGTGTGCCGCGCCCTGTTCGTGGCGAACCAGCACGTGGTGGATGGGAAAGTCGAGCATTGCGTCGTAGACAGGGAGAATCGCGCCCCCGGGATACCCGAAGACCGTCGTCACGCCCTCACGCACCAGGCTCTCCCAGACGATCTGCGCGCCGGTCCTGTTCTCAGTCATGAGTGACACCGGGCTGTGGCGTGGCTGCATGGGGCGACAGTCGCCCGGCGGGCTGCGGCGACCGCCTGAGCGACAGCCGACATCCAGGCGTGTTGCGGATGGCGTCCATCATGCGGTCGCGTCGGGCGCGGGCTTCGGCGACATCGCTGGTGCCGAGCGGCCGCCGCACGCGTTCCTGCCGGTAGCCGTCGTGCAAGACCGTGAACGCCACCCACCACGACCCGCGGTTCCACCAGAGGTGATGATTCGGCAACTCCATGACACTCCTGACCAAAAAAAAACCCGCCGGCTTCTTAGGCCGGCGGGTGGGTTTGCTGAGGATGAATGCTGCTTACGTCTGCATTGCTCTGGCCCGCGCCGGCTTCGGATGGACGCCGCCAATGACGGCGACGATAACGACGCCGACGACGATGCTCGTAACTGAGCGGCACGAAACTTCGCGGGACACGCGGGACATCGGGTGAGAGCTTAATGCCTTGCTACAGACATGACAAGCGCGAACTGTGTCATACATGCCCTTCCCGGCAAGATCGAGCATCCTTGACGACCCGAAACAAGTCCGCTATGTTCTGGGCCAGCGCACGTCTGGGTGCCGCCAGCTCGCGGAAAGGGCCAAGCCCGCCTGAATGCGGATCGATTCACGAACGCATGACCGTCCTTTCAGCCCCGATGATGCGAGTGATCGGGCACAGCGGGCCGAGAGCCCGTGAAAGGAGGTCGTCATGGCCGCTCCGCTACCGCCGAGCCCCTCCCTCGAGAACCTGAAGAAACAAGCCAAGGCGCTGCAGAAGGCCTGGCGTTCCGGAGACCCGGACGCTGTCGCACGCCTTCGCGCGATTCACCCGCGGTATACCGGCACGTCCGGCCAGCAGGCCAGCGACGCCAGACCGCGTCTCACCGATTGCCAACTCATGCTGGCGCGCGAAGCGGGATTCGACACCTGGCCACAGCTCAGAGCCGCGGTGGAGTCGGCTGACAAAGAACCGGCGGATCAATTCGTCGATCTGGCATGCCTCTGTTACGACGATCCGCATTTCGACCACCGCTCCTTTTACGCCCGCGCGCATGAGATGCTGCGGCAGAACCCCTGGCTCGCTGAGGCCGGCATCTGGTCCGCGGCCGCAGCGGGCAACGCCTCGGCCGTCGCCAGATTTCTCGACCGGAACAGGGAGCTGGTGAGCCGCCCGGGGCCGAACGGCTGGGTCCCACTGATCTGTGCCTGCTATTCGCGCGTCACGCCACTCGATCCGAGCCACTCCACGTTCGACGTCGCGAAGCTCCTGCTGGACCGCGGCGCCAATCCGAACGCCTGCACAATGAAGGGCAACGCCGACGAGAGGCTCGACCAGACGCCGCGCCGATTCACGGCGTTGACCGGGACGTTCGGCGGCGGCTCGACCGGCCTGGCGAACCAGCCGCCGCATCCGCGGTGGCGCGAGCTCGCAGAGCTTCTGCTCGAGCGCGGTGCGGATCCCGCCGACGAGCGAGCGCTGATGCACAATCAGACGGCCTGCCTCGACATGCTTCTGCGGCATGGGCTGAAGCCCGACGCGCAAACACAGGATGTCACGCTGATGGGACGCGCTCTGTCGCTGGCGGTCCGTCGTGGCCACACCGATCAGGTGAGGCTGCTGCTGTCATCCAATGCCAGAGCTGATGAAATATTCGACGGCAAGACTCCCTGGCAGCACGCCATGTTGAGCGGGCATCCCGAGATCGCGGAGATGCTCGAGCAGGCGAACGCACCGACGTCTCCTCTGGACGACGTCGAACGGTTCGTCTCGTTGTGCATCGCAGGAAATGAACCTGGCGTCCGCGCGATGCTGGCGCACGCGCCGGAGCTTCTCGAAAGGGCGCCCAAAGATCTCGTGTTCAGGGCTTGCGGCACGCGGCGGCGGGAACCCGTGAAGCTGGCCCTGGATCTGGGCTTCGATCCCAACTGGCTGGACGAGGTCACGGCGCTGCAAAGCATGGCGGGAGAAGGCGAAGAGGAGCTCGTCCGGTTGTTGCTCGATCGAGGCGCCTCGCTCGAGAGTCGAGACCCTTTCTACGACGGCACGGCGATCGAGTGGGCAGAGTTTTTCGATCAGACGCACACACGGGACATGCTGCTCGGCGAGAAAGGGATCTGCCTCTTCGACGCGCTCGGCTACGACCGGCTCGACCGGGTGCCGGAGATCCTGGCACGCGATCCAGCCGCGCTCAACCGTCCCTTTGCTGAATGCATTTCCCGCGATCGCAGGCCTGAGGATTGGAAGTCGCCTCTGATTCGCATGATCGAGAAGGGCAAGACCGATGCCGTGCGTGTGCTGCTCGCACACGGCGCCGACGTCAGGGGGCGTCATCCGGATGGCCGGACGCCCCTGCAGCTTGCGACGGACCTCGGGCTTGCGGAAATAGCTTCTCTGCTACCAGCGACACCTGACGGTTCTTCTGACGACCGCGACTCCGCCCAGCGAGTGTAGGATCGTTGCGGAGGCGTTGATGCAGGGCAGCCAAAACGTCCAGATCAACACGCAGCGAATCCCGGTCGGCAGCAGCATCGGCGCGGCGCTGCTGATCGTCATCGTCCTTGTCGGACTGTTTCTCGATCTGCCGGGTGTGCGTGGAACCGCAATCGGGGGAGGCGCCATCGGGCTGCTCCTTGCGGCGGCCTTGATTGTCTGGCGGCGCCGGAAGGCGGCGAGCCAGCCGCATCCGACGCTAGGTATCACCACGAAGTAGCGATGACGCGGGCAGCGGCGCACGACGGGCCGGTTTTGCGCGTCAGCCGCTGAGCCGTAGGGCTTCTGTGCCCAGCGAGGTCACCAAGGCCGTGCGCTACTTCTTGCGGATGTAGGTCACGTGCGAGACGCCCGTGATCTTGCCATCCTTGTCCATGCGGATGTACTCGTTGTTGATCTGGTTGTTGTCCTCCGACAACGTGTTGATGACGACTTGGTACACCACGCCGTCTCGCTTGTTGTAGATCCGCGTGCTCTTCTCGTTGATGACCTCGACGGCCGTCTCCGAGCCCTTCTGGCCGGTGACGGAACGGAACGTGCCGTCGAACATCGTCACGTAGCTCCACTCCGTGCCCGGCTTGCTGGGGTTGCTCACGGTGATCTTCATGCCGCCCTTCTCGTAGGGCTCGTAGGTCATGACGTTGTTGGGATTGGTCGAGTTGATCCAGACGCCGAATCGCGTCTCGCCCTGAGCCCAGCTCGGGCTGGCGGAGACGATCATGGCCGTGAAGATGGCGGTGCAAACGAACAGATTCCGGAGAGGCATGGGTTCAGCTCCTGTTTCGGGCCTCCACACTCGAAGAACCCGGGTCAGCATACTCAATGCGGCGAGGCGCTGCAATGAGCGGGACCTATCGACCGATGCGATGAGCTTCTCGCCGCCTTCGATCTAATGTCGGCGCCTCGTCCCAGTCCAACGCCAGGGCCAGAGACAATCGCTGACGTCCATATCTTCGCCTGCCGCGATCGCGGCGGCGTGACCCGGCATCAGCCACACGACGGCTCATTTGCGGCGGAGCGTCGGGCGGACATGTCTCGGAGCGCCCGGCCTCGGGCAGGCGCGCGCGTCCAAAGGGGTCGAGGCTTACACCATGCGCATCGCCGGTTTCCTGCGTGCCGGAACGGTCATCGTTTGTGGCCTGCTCCTCGGCGCGACTTCTGCATCGACCCGCCAGTCGTCGGTCAGCTCGCCCGCTTAACGGCCTCGCCGACCTCGACCGGGATCTGATCGCTGACGTGTGGACCGCACCGGCCGGATCTCAACACGAAACGCGGTCTCTCCGAAGCTGTCACGCTCGGTCGCGATTAGTACATAGGTGTCGCTCTGAATGACCACGCGGCTCCGCTTCTTCGCCAGCTGGCACAGTTCCTTGCGCAGGGCGATCGCGTCTGATCTCGCGCCGGGGTACCGGGCAATACCCCAGCCTATAGCGCCACGCATGACGCATACTTCTTCGTGCCCGTCTTTGTAATCAACGTCGAGCGCATCACCGCCCAGCCTGAGTGCTTCTCCGACCAGGCGCTGAACGATTGTTGTTTCCCCATTTGTCATGGTTTGGCGTTGGCGGTCTAACGTTCGCGGCTCACCCGCGGTGGCCGCGCAATGCACCTACTGCGCAGGCTCAACCAATACCAGGCCGCCGTCGGGCGCAGCCGCTGGTTGGGCAGACGTCGGCACGCTGCCCACGCGGCTCTATGCCGCGACGAGCGGAGCCAGGTCGGTCTGGCTTGCGCGAGCGTGGCCAAGCTCGTCCAACACCGCGTTGAGCGCGCCGAGCGACAGCCTCGACGGAGCCGTGATCTCGATGCCGATGGCCCGGCCGTCCGCTGCGTAGTCGATGATCAGGCCCGGTTCTACTCGCTTCGTGCGAACGCTCTTCTGGCCCGCCTGCCTGGGCAGATAATAGTACGCGGCAAGCGCACGCCCGTGGCGAAACGTCACCTCGAGGTAGGGCTCCTTCATGATTCTTCCTGCACGATAGGATACGCCGTAATGACGACGATGAGACGCCGAGGCTGATCGGGCTCTAGGTCTCCACCCGTTCCGTCCCGTTCAACCAAAAGGCCTCGTCGCCGTTTGGCGAATCAGCATCGGCCGCGCGATGAGCCGAGTTACCTATGCCCACGTGCCTGAGAAATCCTGAACCTGTTGCCCAGGTGCCCCAGCCATCAGCGCCACCAACATGATTGCCGCTGCGATGAACCGCATTCGTTTCGACCCTCGCTTCGTCTCCGTCGGCCTAACGTTGCGGTTCAGCCGCGGCAGTTCAGGATCGCACCGGCTGCCGACGGCTGCAACCGCGTGCTGGGCCGTCCGTCGTCATCACCAAAGTTCAAGGACCGTCGTTTCGTCTTGCTCGCTGAACCGGAGGATGTCGTCGTGACGTCGCCGCAGGAGTTGCGCGATGTCCTCGGTCGTGTAGTTTGCCAAGGCGAATCCACACGAACTTCGGCGGGGCGCCACGCAGGACCGCGAGTCGGTGAAAGTCCTCGTCCTTGCTGACAACCAGGCACCCGCGCACACGTGCCAGATCCCAGACGGCGGCGTCCGCAGCCCCGCCTTGCCCGAGCAGCCGAATGTGGAGAGAGCCTGGGAAGATGTCGGCCACCGCTTCGCACAACTCTTCCGACAGCTGTTCGTCGAAAAGGAGCCGAGCCATCTCACGCGGCCGGCGTGCCCACGGTGCGACGCTCGCGTTCGGCCGCGTAAGCCAGACAGGCTCGGATGTCGTCTGTAGTCAGCTGCGGGAAGTCGCCCAGAATCTGCGCCTCCGACATGCCGCCTGCCAAATAGCCGAGGATGTCCCCCACGGAAATGCGCGTGCCGCGGACGCATGGCTTGCCAAATCGGATGGCGGGATCAATGGCGATTCGGTCGAGCAGGTTCATTGTGGCAGTTTACGGCAGTCGATCTGCCACTCACAAACCCCGATTTGGCTCGGCGGCCATTTGCCGGGTCGGATCCGCAGGCTCAACCCGGGAGCTCGGCCTGAGCACTACGCCCGAGATCCGTTGCACATTCTCTCTTCCCGATCGGTGTCTGAGGTCTTTGTCGGCTAACGGCCAGCGTTCACCAGCGGCCGCTCATGATCGCACCAGCGGCCGTCTGGTGCAACGCGTGTTCGCTGGGCGAGCCGGAGACGTATCCGGGAATCCGGACCGACTACGACGAAGCTTCCGGACTCTCCGTCTTGTGTGCCAGGCGGTAGTTGCCCTGCTCGGATACGATCTCGCCTGGAGGCTGGCGTTGAACAAGGACTACCTGCTGTGGAACCTTCAAGAGGCCGCCGAGGAACTGATTCGCACAATCGCGGACCTGAAGGCCGACCCCGATTACGGCGAACCGGAGTTCGCGGTGGCGATGACACACCTTTACCACCATCTGAACACGGCAGGGAACGCGGGGAATGCGACCGCAGCCGAACCGCACGCGTGCAGGGCGGAAGATTTCAACCGATGGCGGCAGTTTCCCGTAGCTGACCTCGACATGTCCAGCATCTGAGGCCAGGGCTGGTTTGGCGCGACCGTCAGCCAAGTCAGCCGCAACCGCCATCGTTGTGAACTGCGCGCCAGCTATCAGCCGTTCACACCGATCACGATTTGAATAGAGTTCTTTGTGTGGTAAAGTTCAACGTCGAAAGGATCGCGAGCCGACTATGCAACAACGTTTCTGGCCAGTGGCGCGCTCTCTGCAAGCGCTCGATTCGATTAGACGAGACCTGGCGCATGCCGGACGGTCGCTCGCAAAGGAGCGAGCGTTCACGCTGGTCTGCGTCATCTCGCTCGGCATTGGCCTGGGCGCGTTCGTCGCGCTCGCGACCTTCAGTCGCGCGATCACGGCGCCGGCGCGCGGCATCGACACCAACGGACTGACCGAACTCCTGGTGCTCCCGCTCGGTCCGCTCCGCGCCAAAGCCGGCGAGTGGGCGCTCGAACAGTGGTCCTATCCGGACTATCAGGCGTTGCGGGACGCCGACATCGGCATGGCCATCACGGGGTGGACCAGGGAGTTCAGCCAATTCGGCGCGCAGACTCCGGACGACGCGGCGCTCCCTCGTGTGGCGACACTGTACGTGTCGGCCAACTACTTCAGCACGTTTGGCGTGTCGCTCGCGCGCGGACCGGGATTCGATCCCGCGGTCGACGACGCGCCTTCGGCCGAGCCGCGTGTCGTCTTGAGCCATGACTTCTGGCGGAGCCGGCTGGCATCCGATCCCGACATTATCGGGAAATTCGTAACGATCGATGGCGTCCCGCACACCGTGGTCGGGATCGCGCCGGACGACTTTCGTGGCCACTTCCACTTTTTTCAAGCGCCGAGTTCCCTGCTGTTCATTCCCCTGGAGCGGCACCCGCGTCTCAAAGTGAATCCGAACCTTCGCGACGACAGGACCGCGGAGTGGGTGCGGATTCACGGCCGGCTGAACCCAGGCGTCGACATCAGGCGCGCGAATGCGGGTGTCTCGACGACCGTGTCGGGTTTGGCACAGCGCTATCCCACCACCAACGAATTCAAGGCCGGCGCCGTCGAGCCCTACGCCTCGATGGGCGCGGCCGGTCGCCCCGAATCGCGCCGCGTCCTCAGCGTCATGCTCGGCTTGGCGGGAGCCGTCCTCCTGGTCGTGTGTCTCAACATCTCGGGCACGATGCTGGTCCGCGCCACCCGCCGCGAGCGCGAGTTGAGCATCCGCGCGGCACTCGGCGCGGCGCGGCAGCGTCTCATCCAGCATCTATTCTTCGAAGCGGTGTGGTTGGCGTTCGCAGGCGCCGCAATCAGCGGGTTCGTCTTGTTCGGCATTCCGGCCATCGCCGGATGGTATCTGGGCGCGCCCGTTCCTGAAGAGATCGATCTCGATGCGGTGAATCTCGCGATCGCATCGGGACTCTGCCTGCTCGTGAGCGTGCTCTTCGGTTTGTTACCCGCCGTTCGCTTCAGCCGTCCCAATCTGACCGCCGCGATGCAAGACGATGCCGGCGGCGGCGGACGCCAGACCATTCGGGTGCATCGCGTCGCAGCGATGGTGCAAGTCGGCATTGCCGTGCCGTTTCTGGTGATCAGCGGCGTGATGCTCGACCGCGTGCGGACCGCCGATCTGGGTTTTCCGACCGATGGCCTGGCGGCGGCGCGCCTGCCGGTGCCAACCGGCCCGGAGCGAGACGCTGACTTCTCCATCCGCAGAGTGCGCGACAATCTCCAACACGCCGATGGCGTGCGCTCCGTGACAGTGGCCGAGGGCATGCCGGTGGACTTCGATTACCGGCTCTTTCGGGTTGCCAGCACCGGTGGAGGGGAGTTTGTCACGGCACACATCACGCGCGTCGGCGAACACTTCCTCGAGACCATCGGCGCGCCGTTGCTGCGCGGCCGCACGATCACGGCCGAGGATCGTCTCACCGCCGCGCGGGTGGCGGTCATTTCTCAACCGCTCGCGGCGCTGCTGTTTCCGCGCAAGGAGGCGATTGGCGAACGGGTGACGGTCACGCTCGAACCAGGCCGCGAGCAGGAGTTCACGATCGTGGGCGTGAGCGCGGACTTCGCCACGTCACAACTGACCACCGAGCGGCCCCAGTTACTGCTGCCGCTGCCGGATGTGTCCACCGGCTTGTCCGCCGACTTGTCCGCCGAAGCTTTAGCAAAGGTGGAAGCTTCAGCGAAGGCGGGCGCCTCGGCGAACGCGGCGGCAGGTCTATCGACGGTGCATCTCATCGCGCGCGGCGCACCGGGCGACGAACCGAAGTTGAAAGCCGCGCTCGAGAGTGCGCTTCGTGAGTTGGGCGTCGAGCCGTCGCGCGGTGTGGCCTTCTCCGGTATCGTCACCGGCCAGGATCTCGTGGACAAGAGCATCGGCGACCTGATTTCGGAATCCATAGCCGTAGGATTTGCCGGCGGCATCGTGCTGGTGCTGGCTGCGTTGGGCATCATCGGCGTCGTCGGGTTCATGGTGGCGACACGCACGCGTGAGATCGCCGTCCGGATGGCGCTGGGGTCTACGCGTCTGCGCGTGTTCGGCCTGATGCTGTCAGACCTCGTTAAGCTGGTGATCCCCGGCGTCGCCGGCGGCCTCGTCCTCGCGGCGGTGCTGATTCGCACGATGGAGGACGTCATGGGCACGCCGCTCACGCTGGGCCCCGATCCGCTCGGCATCATGGAGCCGCTGATCTACGCGGCCGCTTCCGCGATCGCCGTTGCCGCCGCCCTGCTGGCCGGTCTGCCCGCCGCCCGCCGCGCGACCGTCGTGCAGCCGATGGTGGCGATACGGTCCGAGTAGGCGTCTCGGAGCCTTCCTGTCGCAGTCCAGCGCCGCTGGCAGGGCTGTCGCCGGCGCCGCGACGACATCACGCGCCTTCGTGGTGACGCGTTTCGCGTAGGTCACCCGGCGCGCGTGGGCCCACACGGCCATCGCCGCCCCGTCGCGACGCAGCGTGTTGGCGACGATGACATCGAGTTCATGCACAGCGGCCATCGCCGCGGTGATCGTCGTCTCGAGGCCGGCGCGCGCGGCCGCGCGTGCACTCTTGCCGATCTCCTGGCGGCGAATTTCCTGTTCGAAGCGCTCGAGAAACCCGCGCAGGTCGGCGACGACGGTCCGGGGCATGCCGTAGTCGATGAAGACCTGCGCGACGGCGTCGAGACCGCGTGCCGCCAGCCGGGCCGCCGCAAGGACCCCATGCGCTGACCGAGTTCCGACACGGCGTGGTGCACCCTGGCGAATGCCCGCCCCGCGGACGCAGTCGTCAGGTACGCCCTCCGCGGCCGACAGGTACGCCATCCGCGAGGCGTGAGGGCGCGTGTCCACCCGAGCATCTGGAGGAACCGCACGCATGGCTCAGCTCGTGGTCCGCAACCGTCGACGAAGCCGTCGCGTGAGCTCAAAAGGCGCGCCGCCCGGCGCAGCAACGCGCGAAAGCATTCTTTCGGGATGCTGCCATTCTGGGCATACGTGCCCACGTTTCGACTGTT
>DATKDY010000307.1:0-2182 GCA_035512515.1 Vicinamibacterales bacterium | reverse complement strand
CTCACGCGCTCGATGACGAATCCCATCACGTCCAGCCCGATGGAGTGCTGGTAAACGGTACCAGGCTCGGCCAGCGGCAGTTCGGCAACGCGGTTGACCACGTCGACGAGGCCCTTCGCTTGCGGTCCGTCACCCCGGCCGTGACTGTGGAGGTCGGTGTTGAGGCGAACACAACAACCGGACCCCGACCTATGGTGTCTCCGTATCGTCGCGCAACCTCGTGGCCGACTAGCGGCGAAGGGTCGAGGTGAGCACGCTCTATGAAAGGGCTTACACAATGCCGCCACCTGTTGTTGGCTGATCACTCGTCCATCTGCGCTGCGCTGCAGGTGGGCGGACCCAAGCGGCGTATCGTTACCTCAACTTCGCGAAGCTCGACCGGTTTCACGAGATGCGCGTCGAAGCCAGCGGCCCGCGACCGGTCGCGATGGTGTTGCTGGCCGTAGCCTGTTAAAGCCGCAAAGCGTACGCATTGCCACCCATCCTGAGCTCGGAGGCGTTGCGCCAGCTCATGCCCGTCGATCACCGGCACGCCAAGGTCTAGGAGCGCTACATCAGGCACATAGTCGCTGGCGAGCGCAAGCGCGGCGGGGGCGTCGAACGCGACCTGCACGACATGACCAAGCGCGCGTAGCGACTCGCCGAGGAGCATTACGGCATCCTCGTTGTCGTCGACGAGCAACACGCGGCACCCGTCCAGCAGGTCGTCCACCAGCCTCACGACATGCTTCACCTGACGTTCGATGATGGCCCGTTCCCGGTCGGCGCCTCGCACGCCTCGGAGCTGCATCAGCTGAAGCGCTGTCAAGATCGGCGAGAGCGGGTTGCGCAGCTCGTGCCCCAACATCGCCAGGAACTCGTCCTTCGCGCGGCTTGCCGACTCGAGCTCTCTGAGAAGCTGCTCTCGCTCGCCTTGTGCCCGCTCCAGATTCTTTCGCGCCAGCACCTGCGGCGTGATGTCCACCGCCACGGCCATCATGCCTTCGATGTGACCGGATGGACTGCGAATGGGTTCGAGATTGAAGTTGAAATAACATTCGTCGAGCGTGCCCGAACCGGTCCGATCGAGCGGAATCGGCATCTCGTTTGTGACGAAGGGCACCCCCGTCTGGTACACGTGGTCGAGGATTCCCGGCAGCGGCGTGTCGCGCAGTTCCGGAAAGGCCTCGAGGTATGCCTGGCCCACGAGGTCTTTCCGCCCCACCATCCGGAGGTACAACGGATTTGCCAGACGAAAGACGTGATCGGGACCCGTGAGCAGGGCGGTGGCGACTGGCGCCTGTTCCAGGAGTTGGTTGCGTTCCCCTTCCACCAGGGCTCTGACACGCATCGCTTCTATGCGAACGACCGCTTGTGCCACCTGTTCGCCAAGCTGTCGCATGAATCGCGTGTAGGGCTCATTCAGCGGAAGCCGCGGGCTGAGGCCGAGGAGGAAGTGGCCGACTCGAGGACCACCATCCATCCCGATAGACACAACGTACACGTGGTCGACACGTTCGGACCATGGCGGCGCCATCACGGTGATATCAGCAGGAACGGGTTCCGCAGTTCCCGTGGATGCAAGTTGCGTCAGCCGGTCGCGAAACGCGACGTCGAGGGCAGCAGATTGGGCGTCCGAGACGCCGATCGCTCGATTGAGACGAGCCGTCGTCGATGCGGTATCGGCGAGGTACAGGAGAGCAAACGGTACGTCCATGCCGGCACCGGCAAAGACGCCAGCTGACCCGGAAAGAATCTCAGCGGAATCCGCCGCAATCGACGCAGCCGTGGATAGCGAGTGCAACGTCTCCAGGCGCCTCGCAGCGAGCACGCGACTGGTCGTCTCGGTGCAAACGACCAGCGTGCCGCCGACACTTCCCTTATCGTCCAACACCGGTGAGTAGCCGTACGTCCAGTACACCTCCTCGATTCGGCCATTGCGGAAGATCGGCACCAGCTGGTCTTCGTTCCAGCTCGCGATCCCACGGCTCATGACATCGTCGATCTGCGGCCAGATCAGAGGCCAGATCTCTTCCCAGCACTCGACGGCACGCTGGCCCATTGCTGCGGGGTGCTTGCCGATACCAAAGCTCGGCGTGTACGCGTCGTTGTAGAACTGAATGAGCTCCGGTCCCCACCAGAGAAACATCGGGTGGCGTGAGCGGAGGAGGATGCCAACTGCGGTCTTGAGATTCGCGGGCCA
>DATKDY010000306.1:0-9760 GCA_035512515.1 Vicinamibacterales bacterium | reverse complement strand
TTTTTGCGCAGGTCTATGGCGCCGCCATGGACGCATTGCAGCCACGGTCGGCATGGATCGCGTCCTGCGCAGGAGCCACCTTGGGCGCCCTGCACGGGGTACTCGCGGGCGCGATGCTCGGGGCGGTGCCTGCCCTTCACCCGCGGGTGCCGGAGCAGGTACCCGCACCGCGCGCTTTTCTCCTCCGCCGCGGCGTGCAGGCCGCGCTCGCGCTCGTCGCGTTGCACGCGCTCTATGGCGCCCTCGTGGGAGAGGTCGCTGCGAAGCGCCACAGCCCGGCCGGCGCAGCATGAACGCGTCGCAATTCCACCCACCGTCAGTGATGATCATTGCCGCCTCGGCTGGCGTGGGGCCGGCCCCACGTTGATGGCCTTCGCTCGGCAGGACGAGCGCGTGAGGCCGCTGGAGGTTCGCTGGCTGGCAGCGGTTTTGAACACAAGGGTGCGGAGGGTCATCGTGCCACGTGCGACTGCGATTGCAACCGCTTTGCTGTTATCGATGGCTTGCGCCACGAACCCGGTCACCGGGGATCGGCAGCTTGCGCTGATTTCCGAAGCCCAGGAACTGGAGCTCGGGCGCTCCGCCGCGGCCGAGGTCCGGGCGTCTATCGGTCTGGTCGACGACCGCGAGCTGCAAGCCTATATTCAGCGGGTTGGTATGACGCTGGCGCGAGCGTCTCACCGGCCCGACTTGCCGTGGACGTTCGCGGTCGTGGATGATCCCACGCCCAATGCGTTTGCGTTGCCGGGCGGCTACATTTTTCTGACACGCGGGATGATGAATCTCATGAACTCGGAGGCTGAGTTGGCTGCCGTGCTCGGTCACGAGATCGGACATGTGACGGCGCGCCACTCGGTCTCCGCCATCTCCCGGCAGCAGCTCGCACAGCTTGGCCTCGGGCTCGGCGGAATCTTCTTTCCTCAAACGCAGCCCTTCAGCAACGTGCTCGGCGCGGGGCTCGAGCTGCTCTTTCTCAAGCACGGGCGCGACGCCGAGCGTCAAGCTGACGAGCTCGGATTCGATTACGCGCTCGACCAGGATTACGCCGTCCGGGAGATGGTCGATGTCTTCACGACGCTGGAGCGCGCCGGCGACGAGCAGCGCAGCCCGCTGCCAAGCTGGTTGAGCACGCATCCCGCGCCTCGAGAGCGCATCGAACAGGTCCAGGAGTGGATCACTGCTCTGCCGCCGCAGAGCCGGGGCGCTCGCGTCGCCGCGGACCAGTACCTGCGCCGTCTCGACGGGCTCGTGTTCGGGCAGAACCCGCGACAGGGCTTCTTCCGCAACGGCGTCTTCTATCATCCAGACCTGCGCTTCCGATTCGACATGCCCGGCGAGTGGCAGACCCAGAACCTGCCGGATGCGGTGATTGGCGTGAGCCCGAATCGCGATGCGGCGCTGCAGCTGACGCTCGCCGGCGAGGGCGACCCGGCACGCGCCGCGCAGGCGTTTTTCTCCCAGGGCCCGGCGCAGGTCCTCAACTCGACACGACAGCCCATCAACGGCGTGCCGGCCATCGTCACCGTGTTCGACGCCGCCACGGAGCAAGGCGTCGTTCGTGGCATCGTCAGCCATTTGGCATACGGCGGACGGACTTACCAACTGCTCGGTTATACGCCACAGCGACGCTTTGGCGCGTACGATCGGCTGTTCGAGCGCGTGATCGGCAGCTTTGCGCCCCTGACCAACAGCGCCATTCTGAATGTGCGGCCGCAACGTGTGGATATCGTCCGCCTGAACGCGCGCATGACGTTGGCCGAGTTCAGCCGGAGGTATGACTCCGAGATACCGATGGCGGAGCTTGCCGTCATCAACCAGGCCGCCGGGCCTGATGCGACGTTCGAAGCGGGGACGCTGCTCAAGCGAGTCATATCGTAGACTGTCGGCGCCATGCGCATCCTCGTCGTCGAAGACGATGCGTCGATCGCCGCCTTCGTCAGCCGCGGCTTGCGCGAGGCCGGGTTTGCCGTCGACAGCGCCGCAGACGGCCACGAGGGGTTGGCCAAGGCGCAGAGCGCGGAGTACGACGCCGCCATCGTGGACCTGATGCTGCCCGGCCGGGACGGCCTGAGCCTGGTCGCCGAACTGCGGCGCGGGGGCATGCGCACGCCCGTGCTGATGCTCACGGCCCGCCGCAGCGTCGAGGATCGGGTGCGCGGTCTCGAATCCGGCGCGGACGATTACCTGGTCAAACCGTTCGCGTTTCCCGAGTTGCTGGCGCGCGTGCACGCGCTCATCCGCCGCGCGCAAGGAACGCCGGAACCGGTCGAGCTCACCTACGGCGATCTATCCTTGAACCGTCTCACGCGCCGTGTGGCGCGCGGGGATCGGGAGATCGAGCTTCGGCCACGCGAGTTCGCGCTGCTGGAGTTGCTGCTGAGAAACCCGGAACGCGTGGCATCGAAGACCATGATCCTCTCGCACGTGTGGGGCTACGACTTCGATCCCGGCAGCAACGTGGTCGACGTGCTCGTCTTCCGCCTCCGCGACAAGATCGACCGGGGGTTCACGCCCGCCCTTCTGCACACCGTTCGCGGCGTTGGCTATGTTCTCAAAATGGCGTAGCGGGATCATCCGCACCTTCGGCGCCCGAATCGCCGCCTGGTATTTCGGGTTGTTCGCGCTCGGGGCGCTCATCATCCTGCTGGTCGCGGGGTGGCTCCTGTCGGCCTCGCTGGCGCGGCGCGATCAGGACGCGCTGACGGCCGCCTTGATTCGCTATACCGATGCCTACCGCAGCGGCGGCGTCGCAGTGCTCGACAGCGTGATCGCCGCCGATCGCGCGGCGGCGTCTTACGAACCCGTGTTCGTCAGGGTCGTGGCCGGCGGGCGCACGCGGATGCTGAGCATGCCGCTCGAGTGGAGCCGGTTCGAGCTCGATCAGCTGGCGGTGCCCCCGCCTGGCGGCAGCACCTTTCAGCGATTGGAGGCCGACGACGACGGTGCCCTCGAGGTCGCGTCAGCGCGCCTGGCAGACGGGACGGTGTTCCAGGTCGGACGCACGACGGCACGTCGTGGGGCGATGCTGGAGCGATACCGGGAGGCCGCGGGCCTATTGTTTGGTCTGGTCGTTTTCGTGGGTCTCGTCGGAGGCCTCATGCTGACCACGCGGGCCCTGCGCCCGCTGCGTGATCTGACCCTCACCATCAACGGCATCCTGCAAACGGGCCGCACCAGCGAACGGGTGCCGGTGCGCGGCACGTCGGATCCGCTCGACGCGTTGGGAATCCTCATCAACCGCATGCTGGACCGCATCGACGGGCTGATGAAGGGCATGCGCTCCACACTCGATACGGTGGCGCACGATCTGCGGACGCCGATGACGCGCCTCCAAGGGACTGCAGAAATAGCGCTGCAATCGAGCCGTACTGCAGAGGAGTATCGTGATGCGCTGGTCGACTGCGTCGAGGAGGCGGACCGAGTGCGCTCGCTGCTCGACGCGTTGATGGATCTGGCCGAAGCGGAAACCGGCGCAATGCGTCTGCAGCGGGACGACATCATGGTGGCTGAACTCGTGCAGGATGCGATGGACCTGTACAGCGAGCTCGCCGAAGAGCAGGGGCTGAACCTCACGCTCGACGCGGCTCCTGACGTCCCCGCGATCACGGGCGATCGCGTCCGGATCAGACAGGTCATCGCCAATCTGATCGACAACGCGGTCAAATACACCCCCCGCGGCGGGCGCATCACCGTCACCGTCAGACCTGCGTCGGCTGGCGCGGAAGTCGTCGTCGCCGACACGGGGGCCGGGATCCCGCCAGAGGACCGCGACCGGATCTGGGACCGCCTCTACCGTGGCGATGCCAGCCGATCGCAGCGTGGCCTCGGAATCGGCCTCAGCCTCGTCCGGGCCATCGTGGAAGCCCACGGCGGCCGCGCCTCCGTTGAATCGGTGCCGGGAAGAGGCGCACGCTTCATCATCTGGCTTCCGCGCGAGATGACACAGATGTAATCTTCGTGTCAGCCGCCTGTCATGCCCCGCTTCGTATCCTCGATAGAGCCTGATCGTTTTCAACTCTTGAAGAGGAGACCACAGTGCACACCTACATTTCCAAACCACGCCGGTCTGCGCTCGCTTTCAGGCGACGGCTGGCCGGCCTCGCCGCCGTGTCGGCTGTGGCGGTCACTCTCGCCGCCTGGGGTGCGAGCGGCTCCGCCGCATCAGTCGAACCTGCCGCCGAGATCGTCCCCGGCGCGGCAGACCGCGTCATCGGCAACGGAACGGATTCGTACGCGCCGGTTGTCGCGAGAGTGGCGCCGGCCGTCGTGACCGTTCGATCCGAGCAGCGCGCCCGGCTCACTCAGCAGCGGCTGCCCTTTCTCGACGACCCGCGTTTTCGGGAGTTCTTCGGCGACCGGTTTGGCGAAGGCGTGCCGTCGCCTGGGCCGCAACCGCGCCAGGGCGGGCTTGGCTCCGGCGTCATCGTCAATAGCGACGGCTACATCCTGACCAACCATCACGTCATCGGCGGTGCCGACAAGGTGAGGGTCGAACTCCAGGACCGCCGCGTGTTCGACGCCGCCATCGTCGGGTCCGACGAGCCCAGCGATCTCGCCGTCCTCAAGATCGAGGCAGCCGAATTGCCGGTCGTCTCCTTCGGCGATTCCGAGCTCGTCAAGGTCGGCGACATCGTGCTCGCGCTGGGCAACCCCATGGGCGTCGGGCAGACCGTGACCATGGGCATCATCAGCGCCAAGGGCCGGGCCACGGGCCTCGGCGATGGCGGCTTCGAGGACTTCCTCCAGACCGACGCGCCGATCAACAGCGGCAACTCTGGCGGGGCGCTGGTCAACACCCGCGGCGAGCTGGTGGGCATCAACTCTCAAATCCTGTCCCCGTCCGGCGGCAACATCGGCATCGGCTTCTCCATCCCGGTGAATATGGCACGTGCGGTCATGGACGCGCTCATCAACGATGGTGAAGTTCGTCGAGGACGGCTTGGAGTCACGGTGCAGCCGGTCACGTCAGATCTGGCCGCGAGCCTTCAGCTCACGAAAGTTGCCGGCGCGCTGGTCAACGAAGTGCAAACAGGGAGCGCCGCCGATCGCGCCGGGATCAAACGCGGCGACGCCATCGTGGCGCTCAATGGGCAGGATGTCGCCGACAGCAACGAGGTGCGCAACCGGATTGCGCAACTCGGACCTGATGCGTCAGTCGAACTGACCATCGTCCGAAATGGCGAGACCCAAATGGTGAAGGCCACTCTCGAAGCGCTGCCGTCGAACTCCGCGGCAAACGCCGGGGCCCCTTCGTCCGCGGACGAGCGCACCGCCGGCCTCGTCGTGGAGCCGCTGACGCCGCAGCGCGCGCGCCAGATGGGCCTGGCCGACGATGGCGGCCTGATGGTCACGGACGTCGATCCCGGCGGACCGGCCGCCGAGGCAGGCATCCGCAGCGGCGACGTCATTCGACAGGTTGATGGGCAAGCGCTGACGTCAGCCGACGACCTGCGTCGGGCGCTGTCCGACGGCGACCGGCCGGCGCTGGTCCTGCTGCGCCGCGGCGAGCAGAACGTGTTCGTGCCGCTGCCGCGCCTCGGGTGAGTGAAAGGGCGGACGACCACGATGTCGTCCGCCCTCTTATTTCACGGGATTGCGCCGGAACCCCGCCGGCGTTAAAGGCGTGGTTCTTGGGCGTCTACGCGCCGCTGCCTGCTGCGGACTTAAGGGTTGCGCCGAGCGCCATCGAGTAGTTCACTAGCGAATGCCGAATGCCGCGCACCTCGATGACATTCTCACCAAGGCCGCCTGGTGCAGACGCGATGTGCTCGACTCCACGCTCGGGTTGGCCTGCGCGATTGCGCGCGAGGGAAGCGAAGGCCGGCCCATCGGTACACTCTTCACGATTGGACGCGCCGACGATGTTCTGCAGTCGTCGCGGCCCCTCATCCTTGATCCGCTGGCGGGTCACGCTCCGCATCTAGCTCTAGCGGCCGCGGCAGCGTCGAGAGCTCTCGATATCATCGCCGTTGTCGTGTCCCAGACTGGTGTGGTGCGAGTGTGTGGGCGAGTTCCTTGAGGGTGCCGCGTAATCGGACGACGCGCTGCACGATCGCCTGGAGATGATGGCACCGGCGGTGTTGAGCGAGCTGCTCAGTGACCCGAAGCTGTCGGCGGCCCTCGAAAACACGCTCCGTGAGGTACCGCTTCTCGAAACGTCTGAGCGCAAAGCTGCCTCGATCACCGCCTTCCGCTGATCACGCGGGACGGCGATTTCACGGCCTTCGCTCACGCGGCCGGCCTCGATCTCGTCATCGCCGTCTGCGCGCACACCCGACCAACGAATCACCCGCTGGCCCCGTCCAACAGAGGGTCCACCGACCCCTGAGGAGCGACGATGTCCCAATTCCGAGACGACCTTCGCTGGGCAGTTCGTCACGCGCGCCGGCGTCCTGTTTTCGCCGGCGCGGTCATCGTCACTTTATCGGTCTGCCTTGCAGCCGCCACCACGGCCTTTGGCGCGGCCACGGCCGTACTCTGGCGCACGCTGCCGTTCGATGCCGCCGACACGCTGGTGTTCGTGTGGGAAGAGACCGACCGCGACGGGCAGCGCGAGGCGTCGCGCGTCACCGGCGCGCGCTACGCGGCATGGCGCGACACGGCCAACGGTCTCGCGTCGATATCGCTGTTTGGGGCTGCGGGGTTCAGCGTTGATGGCCCTGACAGCCGGACGACAGTCCGCGGCGTGCGCGTGTCGCCCAACTACTTCAGCACGCTCGGCATCCGGCCGCTCGTTGGTCGCACCTTCGTGCCGGAGGAAGAGACGCCCGGACGGCACCGCGTGGTGGTACTCTCGCATGGCTTCTGGCAAGAGCAGCTCGGGGGACGCGTGGACGCTGTCGGCGACACGCTCCGCCTGAGCGGCGAGCCCTACACGATTGTCGGCGTCATGCCGCCGGTCACTTTCCCGGCTTGGCCCGTCAACCCCGCTCTCGTCACGCTCCACGCCGAGTCGCGGCAGTTGTGGGTGCCGATCCCAGCGACCCCGGAGCTGGCCCAGAGCGGACGCGCACACGTGTTCGGCGTGGTGGCGCGCCTGGCGCCGGGCGTGAGCGAAACTGAAGTCGTTGAACGTCTGAACCGCACGTCAGATCCCGCGTCGGTGGATCCGCATCGCGCCCTGCTCGTGCCGCTGCGAGAACAGTTCGTCATGGATGCGCGGACGCCGCTCGTGGCACTTGCCGGCGCGGCGCTGGGCGTGTTCCTCATCGCGTGTGCGAATCTCGCGGCGCTCTACCTGTCGTCGTTCGAATCGCGGCGCCAGGAGCTGGCCGTTCGCGCGGCGCTTGGCGCCGGCATCCCGCGTCTGGTGCGCCAACTCGTGCTCGAAACATCGCTGATGGGCGTCGCGGGCGCCGCAGGGGGCCTCGCGCTCGCCGAGCTCGCATTGACGCGCGTACCGTCGGTGTTGCCCCCCTCGTTCCCGTTTCTGACGATGCCCTCGATCGACCTGCGTGTGGCTGCCTTCACCCTGGGCCTGGCCCTGCTCGCCTGTCTGGTCATCGCGGCCGTGCCGATCGTGAAGGTTGTAATCGCTTCGTCACCGCGTGGCGTGGCCTCCCGTCCGCGGGGCACGGTGTACCGCGTGCTCGTTGTCTCGCAGGTGGCCGCCGCGTTCGCGCTCGTGGTTGCGGCAAGCCTGCTCGGGCAGTCGCTGCAATCGGTCCGCCGGCAGGACCTCGGCTTTGCCCTCGATCGCGTGTTTGTGGCTGACATCGGCATCGAGGGTGGCCCGGGGACCAGCCCTGGACGGATTGCGGCCGTCGAGCAGCGGATCCTCGCGAGCATCGCGGCGCGTCCAATGGTCCGTGCGGTCGCCACGGCGTACGATCATCCGCTCGAAGCGAACTGGAGCGAAAGCCCGGCGATTTCCGGAGAGGCCGGCGCCCCCGACGAGCGGAGGCCGGTCGAACTGCGTATCGTCAGCCCGGGTTACTTCGAAACCCTCGAAGTGGAGCTTCTCGAAGGCCGGACGTTCACGGCGCGCGACGCGCTCGACGCGCCGGGTGTCGCGCTCATCAACGAAGCGCTGGCGCGCGAGCTCGGCGGCGCCTCGCTGGGGCGGCGAGTGCGCAGCGGCACGCCACGGTTCACCTTTGGCGACAGCGTGCCGAACGAATTCGAGATCGTTGGCGTCGTCGCCAACGAACGCTTTCGCGGTCTCGAGCAGCCCTCACACCCCGCGTTTTATCTCAGCACCCGACAATTTCCGCAGACCTCGTTCAGCATCCTGGTCCACACCGCCGGAGATCCGCTGGCCGCGGCCGCGGACATCCGCACCGCTCTTCGCGATGTCGATCCCACCATCACCATCGGCCAGCCGACATCGCTGGCGGCGATTCTCGGCGGGCAACTCGCGCCACGCCGTTTCACCACGGATCTCATTGGGGGGCTCGGCATGGCGGCGCTCACGCTCGCGGCGTTCGGCATGTATGGCCTGCTCGCCGTGCTCGTGGGCAGCCGCACCCGCGAGATCGGCGTCCGGCTGGCGATTGGCGCGTCCCCGTCATCGGTTGCGCGGCACGTTGTCGGTGACAGCCTCCTCAATGCGGCGCTTGGCATCGCCGCGGGATTGCTCCTTGCGCTCGGAACCGGCCGGCTGCTGGAAAGCCTGCTCGTCGGCGTGTCAGCACGCGATCCGCTGACGCTGGGCGCTGTCGCCGCGGTGCTGCTCGGCGCGGCCCTCGCCGCCGCACTCTTCCCCGCCCGACGTGCGGCGCGCGTCGACCCTGTGATCGCGCTCCGAGCGGAGTGATCGTCCCGCCGGCGAAGCCGGTCCAGCTGGCAAGCGGGTCCTCTCAGGAGCCTTGACGCCCCAATGTTTACCAAACGAGTCAAGATTTCTCCGTCACGGCGACCGCCCGGCCGGAGGCCGGGCAAAACAACATAGCGACTAGCGAGCGGCCAACATACTTGCAGGTCTCAGGCTTCGCTTCCCAAGAAACTGCGCCGGAACGGGGCAGTTTCTGACCGGATGCTTCGCGATCGGATCGCGTGGGCCGCTCGCTAGTTCTGCTACGATGCGCGCCGTCCCCCCATGAGCGATTTCGTCGAGGTCGCCGACGACCTCTCGCACAGTCCGCTGTGGAATCCCGACCTCGCGCCCACACCGCTCTCCCGCCGCACATGGTCCACCTACCACTTCGTCGCGCTCTGGATCGGCATGTCCGTCGTCATCACGACCTACACTCTCGCCTCGGGGCTGATGCAGCAGGGCATGACGTGGTCGCAGGCGATGCTGACGATCCTGCTCGGCAACCTGATCGTGCTCGTGCCAATGATCCTCAACGCGCACGCCGGAACGAAGTACGGCGTCTCGTTTCCGGTGCTCTGTCGCGCGAGCTTCGGCGTCAAGGGCGCCAACGTGCCAGCCGTGCTGCGAGCGCTGGTCGCCTGCGGATGGTTCGGCATTCAAACGTGGATTGGCGGCCTCGCGCTCAACGTGTTGCTGACGGCCGCGTGGCCGGCATGGGCCGGAGTCGCCGGTAACGTCTGGCTGGCGTTTGCGGCGTTCTGGCTCGTGCAGGTGTGGGTCATCATCCACGGCCTCGACGGCATCAGGAAGCTCGAAGGCTGGTCGGCGCCCCTGCTGCTGGCCGGGGGCGCGATCCTCCTCGGATGGGCCGTGCAGCGCGGCGGCGGACTCGGATACGTTCTCGACGAATCGGTGCGGCTTCAGTCGGGAGCAACGCCCTTCTGGCAGCTCTTCCCAGCGGCGGTGACCGCCAACGTCGGCTACTGGGCGACGCTCAGCCTGAAC
>DATKDY010000305.1:0-8302 GCA_035512515.1 Vicinamibacterales bacterium | reverse complement strand
TCCGTCCACATGGACAGATTCCGCTCGAACGCGGCGTTCAACGTCACACGAGTGTCGACGCCGCTCGCCAGGTCGCGCACGGCGAGGTTCGGCCGCTCGAGGGGTCCGGCGATGTAGGCCGCGCGCTGGCCGTCAGGCGATAGCGCGAGCCACGACGACAGCTCTTCGAGGGGCGAGCCGGGAACATCCGTGGTCGACCCATCGCGGTTCAGCCAGACGAGCGACGACAACGCGGGTGACTCCGCGCGGCTCACAACCGTGCCGTCATCGGCCGCGCTGTAAAGCGTCGCACCCGGTTCGACGAGAACCGCCCGCGACAGGTCGAGCGGACCGGCCGAGAACGGCAGGGCCCACAGGCCCTGGTTGGCCCCCGTCCGCAGGAACAGCAGGAACCCGGGGTGCACGTACGTGAAGCGGCGGACCGTGCGATCGTCCGTCAGGACGGTGCGGTTGGTTCCGTCGACGAGCACCGCCCGATCCGAATCACCGTCGCGAACGTGGACGCCGACCACCAGGCGACCATCGGGCACGATCGAGACGGCATGAAAATCGACCTCGGTCGCCGGGTCGATCGGGAGCAGGACCTCCGGTGTGCCGCCTGTCGCCTGCACCTGGTACAGACTGTCGCGCCAGGCCGAGAACACGATCATGTTGTCTGCGCGCCACGCGATGCCCATCACGCGCCCCGTGGGCGGGATGCGACATACGGTGAACGTCGGGCCGCCCGCCGCCGGAACTGTTCGGATCGTGCCTTCGCCGGTGAACCCGACCGTGCGACTGTCAGGCGACCAGAAGAGCCAGGCGGTGTTCGACGGAACGCTTCCGAGGTCGCGCGGCTGCGTCTCCTGCAGGTCGCGCACGTACAGGTGGCCGTCCGACACGTACGCGAGGCGCGTCCCGTCCGGCGAGATCGCCACCGCCGCCGCGGCCGCGATAACCGCAGGCAACTCGAAACGCCTGACCGGTACCTGAGACGTCGGCTTGACGTACCAAGCCAGCGCGGCTGACGCAGCGCCCACCGCGAGGGCGGTTACGCCGATCCCGAGCAGGAATCGGCGAGTTCCCCGACCGGCGACGGGCGATGCGGTTTTCTTGGGATCAGCCTCTCCAGCTCGAGCCAACATGTAAGAGGCTTCGCCGATGTCGCGCAGCCGTTGTTTCGGGTCCTTCAGCAGACATCGCCTGATCAACTGGACGACGGCGGGAGGCACCGAGGCGGGAAGCGCGTCCCAATCCGGATCGCGCGTGACCACCAGGCCGATGCTTTCGGCGACAGAATCGGAGCCGAACGGTGACCGCCCCGTGAGCATTTCATACACGACGCAACCGAACGCCCAGATGTCCACTCGCTTGTCGACGGTCTTCCCCTTCGCCTGTTCGGGCGACATGTACGCGGCGGTCCCGACGATCACTCCCATGCGGGTCGACACGGCAGTCAACGTCGGTGAGTTCTGTGGATCGGGAGCACATGTGTCGGTTCCCGCCATCGCCTTCGCCAGGCCGAAGTCGAGGACCCTCACGTCGCCGTCCGGCGTGACCTTGATGTTCGCCGGCTTCAGATCGCGGTGAACGACGCCCCGCTCGTGCGCCGCGTCGAGTGCGCCGGCGATCTGCCGCGCGATCGGGAGCGCCTCATCCCACGGGACCGGCCCGCGAGCGATGCGGTCGGCGAGGTCCTCTCCTTCGATCAGTTCCATCACGATCGCCGGGGAGGCGGCCGTCCCTTCTACGCCGTAGATCTGCGCGATGTTCGGATGATTGAGCGAGGCGAGCGCGCGTGCCTCCCGTTCGAACCGTGAGCGCCGCTCGGGGTCGTCGGCGAACAGCGCGGGCAGCACCTTGATCGCGACATTCCGATCGAGCTTCGAGTCGCGGGCGCGGTACACCTCTCCCATGCCGCCTGCCCCGAGGGAGCCGGTGATTTCATACGAGCCGAGTCGAGCCCCGATGGCGAGTGTCACGGTTGGCACCTCGAGAGAGCCGAGGCGGCGTCAATCGCGCGGTCGCCGGCAAGGTACTCCCAGCCCTCTTCGCATCCGATCCCGATCGCTTGGTACGATTCGAGCGCGAAGCGCTGGCGGTGGCGGCGCTGTCGCATCCCAACGTCCTCGCAATCTACGCGCTTCGTGCCGCGCGCGCGGTAGACCTTCCCCATCCCGCCGGCCCCGAGCGACGCCAGAATTTCGTACGACCCGACACGGGTCCCAGCTTGTATGGACATGAACTGGATGACCTTTGGCCGGATTATGTGCCACTTTCCGCGTTCCGGCGACAGGAGACTGCATGCTCCTCGCCTCGAGCATCTCCGAAAGCTGCGCTGCCTCATCGTTGACGAAGTGAAGAAGCCGACGATGAAGCTTGATGCCGATGAGAAGGAGCCGCTCGAGTCCGTCGAGCGCGGCGAGTGGAAGTCCGCCGCCGGCGGCAAGCGCGAGCGGGCTCGCTACTCGCGATACGCCAAGGCCACATTCCGGAAGGACCGACCGCTGAACATCCGGCTGTCGAGCAAGGACCTGGAGGCGATCCAGAAGCGGGCGTTTGCGGAGGGGCTACCGTCCCAAACGCTGATCTCCAGCCTGCTGCACAAGTACGCGTCCGGCCGTCTCAAAGAAGTCTGAATCAGCGACATCAGGCGCCTGTGTGACAACCCGCGGCCCATTTTGCGCCCCGGTTGATGGAGCCCGTGACCCGGAGCCCAGTCGTTCTTCCCCTTCCGGAGCAGTGTTCGTGTTGCCTTCGCTCCGGGAAGCGCGACACGCGTGTACCTCTTCGCCAGCGCGGGTCTGTTGCGATCTGACGATGCCGGCCTCTCCTTCCAGCGGGTCGGCTGCACCTTGCCGCCCTTCGGACCTTGCGTGCGCCGTTTTCTATACGCGCCACTTGCAGTGGCCCCGGGACGGCTATTGTGGTCGCCGACAAGAGCACGGCGACACGCAGGGAAACGGCAACGACGCACAACACACGCCATCGGCGCACCTAAGGATGGTCACGGTCTTTGACGCAGTGTGCCCAAAGTACCTTCGCGCGACGGTGAATTTTCGGCCTGAATCTGACGAAGGCGGCGGTTCGAAAAACCGTTGTAGGCTACGCAAGAAAAACGCGATCGGGCAAATGCTTGCGCGTCGTATACTTACAGTCTGCGGTGAGGTGGCCGAGAGGCTGAAGGCGGCGGTTTGCTAAGGCTGCCGGGAATCACAGAACGGGCCTGAAATCGACGATTTCAGGCCCGTTTTTTATTGGGAACTTGGTTGGCGTGGGCTGCCGGATGATGGTCATCGGACCGCGTTTGGGCACACCTGTGGGCACACTGCGGACGATGCCAATGTGTGCCTCGTGGGCACACGTTGTGCTACGCTGGTGGCAGTGAAGTACTTCGCCTGGGATGACGCGAAGAACGCGAAGCTCAAGGCGGACCGCGGCATCGGGTTCGAGGACATGGTCTTCCACATCGAACGTGGCGACTTGCTCGACATCCTGGAGCACCCGAACCCCGACCGTTACGCCGGCCAACGCATCTTCGTCGTCCAACGCGAGGACTACGTGTACCTGGTGCCGTTCGTTGAGGACGAGCACACGGTCTTCCTGAAGACGATCATCCCGAGTCGGAAGGCCACGAAGCAGTATCTCGGTGAGGAGTCCGACGACCATGAAGATTGACGCCGACGAAAAGGAGCTGCTCGAGTCCGTCGAGCGCGGCGAATGGAAGTCCGCCGGCGGCGGCAAGCGCGAGCGAGCTCGCTACGCTCGCTACGCCAAGGCCACGTTTCGTAAGGATCGCCGGCTGAATATTCGACTGTCGAGCAAGGACCTGGAGGCAATCCAGAAACGTGCGCTTGCGGAAGGCCTGCCGTACCAGACGCTCATCTCGAGCCTCCTGCACAAGTACGCGTCCGGGCGTCTCAAAGAGGTCTAAAGAGAACGGTTTCGTTGTGGCATCTAACGCGAGTCGCGGATGATCGTGCCGCCCACCATGGTCAGCACCGCCTCTGTTGCCGGCAGCGCCTGCGGAGGCACCTCGAAAATGTTCTGAGAGAGGACGGCGAGATCGGCAAGCTTGTCGGGCTCGAGCGTGCCCTTCTCGTGATCCGCGAACTCGGAGTACGCCGAGCCCAGAGTGTAGGCTATGAGCGCCTGCTCGCGAGTCAAGGCTTCGGAGGGCCTCGACGGATACGTAGCCGCAAACATGAGATTCAGGAAGGGATTCAGCGGCCCGTCGGAGCCCAGTGCCACAGGCAGGCCCATCGCCACCAGCGAGCGTAGCGGCATGTCGATTTTCGCGCGCTCTTCACCGTAGCGTTTCAGAATCAGGTCCGGCAGCATGAGGTGACTGGGATTCTGTACGACCCCTACGCCCAATCGCCGAGCCCGCGGCGCAAGATCGGGGAAGACTCCATCGCCGTGCTCCAGACGCACGCGCCGCTCCGGCCATCCCGGCGAACCATCGGCTTCCAGCGCTTCGATGACCGCTTCGACGCCACGATCGCCGACAGCGTGCAGCATCAACTGGTAGCCGCCTTCGCGCGAGCCGCGCAGGAATCCGCGGACCTGCTGCGGCGTGAAATTCAGCTCGCCCCGTGAATCGGCCGCGTCATTATGGGGTGCGCGCATGGCGGCCGAGCGCTCGATCGGAGTGCCATCGAGAATCACTTTGAGATCCCCGTAGGCAATGCGATCGGAGATTTGCTTTCGGGGATGCGGTTGCGCCTGCGCGACTCCCGTCACGGGAAAGAACATCGCGCGCACGCGCACCGGCGTCTCCAGCTCCTGTAGGAGGCGTACGAGCCTCTCAGGATCCGCTGACATCGCTTGGAGGGTCGTAATGCCCAGCCGGACGGCCTCACCCAAGACGGCTTTCAGACTCTTGCGTGCCTGGTCGTCACTGACCAGCCGGGAGAGCCCTGCCCAGAACTCAAAGAAGGCGTATTCCTGGATGACGCCATCCCATTTCGCGCTGTGGCCATCCTTCCCGTAGAAACCGCCTTCGGGAGGACCAGACGTAGGCACTGAGAACATCTTCACTGCGGACCGATTGAGGATGGCGGCGTGTGGCGTCCAGGTGTGGAGAACCACGGCGTGCTCCGGCGCCAAGCGATCGAGGGTCTGCGCCGTGCAGTCCTCTTCAAAGAATGCTGTCTGGCCGATCGCGCCGATGACCGGATTGTCTTTCGGAGCCGTGCGAACGGCATCCCTCACACCGTCGAGAACGACCGAGCAAGGAGGATCCATGTTCGCAAATGGCAACGGCGTGTGCTCCGGCAGGAAGAAGTCCATGTGCAGATGCGCGTCGTTGATGCCGGGAATCACGAGGCGGCCGACGAGATCGATTCGGTGTGCATCCGAAATGGCCTTTGCCATCACCTCCTGCGTCGAACCGACAGCGGCGATCCGGCTGCCTCGGACCAACACGGCCTCCGCGAACGACGCAGAGGCGGTTCCGGTGAAGATCCGCCCGTTGAACAACACGGTTTCCGGCTCCAGTTCAACCGAGGACTGGCGGCCGCATGCAGCGACCAGCAACACAGCGGTCAGGGCGATTGCTGCGTTACGCACAGACCGGGCCAGGTTCATGACACACCTCCAACGTCCTCCCTTGCGGAGGCGCTTGATTCAGCTCGCAAGAACTGTTGTCCTCTTGTCTAGTAAGGCGCCATCAAGCGCAAAGAACTGTCATGACGCGCCTGTGCCGGGAGTTCGTGAGAGATTTTTCATTCCGGCTTGGCGTCGCCGAGCGCGTACGCCACAGCTGCGTCCGGCGTCATTGCCTGGCCTTCGGCCCACGCGGCAGCGAACGCCTCGTCGCCGAGCGACTGCCGGACGGCCGGAAGATAGTGATCTCGGATCGCGCGCACCGCGGCTGGAAGCGGCGAGCCAATGGCTTGGCTGATGCTCTCGACGGCGCCCCACAATCGCGCTGCGCGCGCGACATGCTTTCGTCCGGCCATCGCTGCTCCGAGCTCTATGAGACACCAGGTGAGGCCCCGCCGATCGACCGTTTCCTGGGAAAGCATCAGTCCTTCGCGCGCCGCCACGATTGCCTGCTCGAAATCACCGCGGTAGACCATGACGTGGCTGAGATTTACGAGAAGAGTGGCCAGCGCCAGTTTGTCGCCCGTGGATCTGATTACGCCCACGCCCTCTTCGATAAGCAACCGGGCTCGCTCCAACTCGCCGCGCTCGATCTCGCCGAGGGCGATCGGGATGCGTGCGAGACCGCCAACCCAGGCGGAACCCGTCTCGCGCGCGACCGCCAGACTTTTCCCGGCAAGAATTGCGCCTTCTTCGAATGCCCTCTTATCGACGGCGGCGATTCCGAGCAAGAAGAACGCGAAGGCTACGGTCCACCGCTCTTCGTTGAGTCCCCGCTCATCGAGAGCCATCACCTGTCTAGCGAACGCCTCCACGGCCGTGTAATCTCCTTGGAAGTAGGATAGATCCGCCGCGGCGATCAAGGCCTGAGCACGGAGCGAAGGCGGCGCATCCGGGCTGACCGAGAGTGCGCGCTCGACCCACTGTCGGCCCTCGCCGAAGTGGTTGTGTCGAGTCCAAAACGGCCATAACGCGCACACCACGCGCAGCGACGTGTCCTTCGTCCCCGCCGTCGTGACGCACCAGTCCAACGCGACCCGCAGGTTGTCGTGTTCGAGCTCAAGCAGTTTCAGCCAGCGCACCTGGTCCGGGCCGTGCAGCTTCGGTTGAGCGCGCCGTGCTAAATCGAAAAAGAATGCCAGATGGCGATCCCGGATCTTCTGAACCTGGCGCGAGCGCAGCAGTCGCTCTCGTCCGTACTGACGGACGGTCTCGAGGAATCGATACCGCCGCTTACCAGTCGCATCTTCCTCGGCGTTGACGAGAGATTTGTCCACCAGGTGCGACAACAGATCGAGCATCGCCTCGCTCCTGATGCCGTCGCCAGAGCATACGGCCTCGGCCGCTTCCAGGGTCCAGCCACCAGTGAAGACCGAGAGTCGACAGACTAGCCGCCGTTCCGTCTTCGAGAGGAGGTCATAGCTCCAATCCACGGTCGCTTCGAGCGTACGCTGGCGGGCCACGGCGGTACGGCTGCTGCCGGTCAACAGGCGAAAGCGATCATTCAGTCGCTCATTGATCTGATCGGGTGACAGCATGTTTAGGCGAGCCGCCGCCAGCTCGATGGCCAGAGGAATGCCGTCGAGGCGGCGGCAGATCTCGACAACGGTTGCGGCATTTCCTGGCGTGAGGGCGAATGTCGGTGCGACCGCCGCGGCCCGCTCGACGAAGAGCCGCGGCGCTTCGCATTCGAGTAGGACGTCCGGCGGGACTTGTGCCCCAGAGATCGGCACCGAAAGGGATGGGACGCGCCACACCGTCTCACCCGAGATGCCCAACGCTTCGCGGCTGGTCGCCAGAATGCGCAGTCTCGGGGCTGACCGAAGCAGCAGCTCGGCGAGGCCGGCGCAGGCCGCGATGAGATGCTCGCAGTTGTCCAGCACCAAGAGCATCTGGTGCGGGCGCACGTAGTCCGATAGCACCTCGATGAGTGAGCGCTCGGATCCTTCTTGAACCCGGAGTACCGAGGCCAGCGAGTTCTTCACCAGGTCCGGCTCTGAGAGCGGCGACAGGTCCACCAGCCACACGCCATCGCGGAACTCGTCCAGCAGCTCGCCCGCGACGTGCAGCGCCAGCCGCGTTTTGCCGCACCCGCCCGCCCCGGTGAGCGTCAGCAGGCGTGTGCTTCCGAACAACTGCCGAATCTCTGCCGCCTCTTGCCGTCGGCCCACGAAGCTGGTCAGCTGAGCCGGCAGATTGTGACGTCTTGCCTCGCCGATCGGAGCTCGCGTGACATCCTCGTCGGCTTGCCGCCTCAAATGCCGCAACTCCGCGAGCAGCTCGCCCGCCGACTGATACCGGCGCTCCGGGTCCTTCTCGAGACACTTGAACGTGATCCGTTCCAGCTCGGATGGGATGTCGCTGTCGAGGCCGAGGATCGGCTCGGGCGGCGCGTGGAGGATCCGGTCCATTGTCTCGGTCGGCGCCGCACCGGCAAACGGGAGTCGCCCCGTGGCCATTTCGTAAAGCGCTATTCCGAGGCTGAACAGATCACTGCGCTCATCCACTTCACGGCCCAACACTTGCTCCGGACTCATGTACGGCACGGACCCGATGACGAGCCCAACACCAGTCCGGGTGTCGGTGTTCAACTGGTCTCTTGCGCTGAGACGCTCGCTCCGAGCCGTCTTCGCGATGCCAAAGTCGAGCACTTTCACCTGGCCGCGCGGCGTCAGCATCAGGTTGGCGAGCTTGATGTCGCGGTGGGTAATGCCTT
>DATKDY010000304.1:0-55998 GCA_035512515.1 Vicinamibacterales bacterium | reverse complement strand
AGCTGGGCCGCACAGACCGCACTGCGCGACATCATCGGCCGCACCACGCTGACCGATCTGCTCCGCGGCCGCGAGCGCATCGAGGCGGAGCTGCAGCGGCTGATCGACCATCGGTCCAACCCCTGGGGCGTCACGGTGTCGTCGGTGGAAATGCGCGACATTGTCATTCCCGGCGCGCTGCAGGATGCGATGTCACGCGAGGCGCAAGCCGCGCGCGAGAAGCAGGCACGCATCATCCTCGGACAAGCCGAACTGGAAATCGCGAGCTCCTTCCAGCAGGCCGCGCAAAGCTATCAGGACAATCCGACCGCCCTGCACCTGCGCGCGATGAACATGCTCTACGAGGGGCTCAAAGAAAAAGGCGCGCTGATGCTCATCCCGAGCAGCGCGGTCGAATCGATGGGAATGGGCGGCATGCTCGGCGCAGCCGCGATGCGACAGCAGCAACTGACAGGCGGGCCGGAGCCGGAGTCGAAGTAGGCTGCCGGAGCTCCCACGAGCGGCGCACGCTCCTGGCGGCCCGCCTGAGGAACCTCAGTGACCGAGGACTCCGTGAGGCTGGTAGCGCTCCTCGAGATACGCCGCTTCGCCGTCGGTCAGCTGCACGTCGAACCCGGCGACGAGCTGATCGAGTTGCTCGAGCTTCGATGCTCCGACAATTGGGGCGGTGACGCCCGGCTGCCTGAGGATCCACGCCAGCGCCACTTGAATCGGCAGCACGTCTTTTCGCTTTGCTACTTCCACGACTCGATCCGCGATGTCGTAATCGGCGTCCGAGTAGTAGAGGCCGTGCCCGAAATCGTCGTTCTGCTCGCGCGGGGTGGCGTCTTTGCGTCCACGCTGGCGATTGCCGGCAAGAAACCCGCGCGCCAGCGGACTCCAGGGAATCAGGCCGATACCGCGTGAGCGGCAGAGCGGAATCATCTCGCGCTCCTCTTCCCGGTACACCAGGTTGTAGTGATTCTGCATCGAGATGAACGGCGACCAGCCGCTCTGACGCTGCAACGCCAGCATCTCCGCAAACTGCCACGCATACATGCTCGACGCCCCAAGGTAGCGCGCCTTGCCGGCCTTGACGACGTCGTGCAGCGCCTCCAGTGTCTCTTCGACGGGGGTGACGGTGTCGTAGCGGTGGATTTGATACAGGTCCACGTAATCCATGTCGAGCCGCCGGAGCGAGCCGTCGATGGCGTCAAAGATGTGCTTGCGTGAGAGCCCGCGGGCATTGGGGTCGTCCGTGAGCGGAAAGAACACCTTGGTCGCGATGACGACCTCGTGCCGCTTCGCGACGTCCTTGATGGCGCGACCCAGGACCTCCTCGCTCACGCCCTTCGAGTACATGTCGGCCGAGTCGTAGAAGTTGATACCGGCCTCCCACGCGCGCCTGATGAACGGGCGGCTTGCCGCCTCGTCGAGCACCCACGGCCGCCATGCCGGCGTGCCGTAGGTCATCGTCCCCAGACACAGTCGAGACACTTTCACGCCGCTTCTGCCGAGATTCACGTAGTTCATCGCGATGCGGCGGGGCTAAGGACCCGCCCGGGAATAAGTGTGCCATTTTTTCGCCGCCGATCCATCCCGCCTGGCGGCGTTGCTCCTCGCTTACATACACTCGGTATGCTTCGCTCGTCGCGCCTTGCCCAGCGGGCGTCTCGACGCCGACAAATGGCACACTTATTCCCGGACGAATCCTAAAGCCCGCGCCCTCCCTTGTGTCTGGCGGGGCTGAAGCCCACGCCCTCCGTGGGCTCCACCCCGGCCGAAGCCGGAGCCTTCCCGAGGACTTTCCGGTCAACCAGCATGAAATACGGGATCGCACACGCCGCCAACCCCGCCGCGGTCCCCCACGCTGCACGATATCCGAGATGCTCCACAATCCAGCCCATCGCGATCGAACCTGTGCCGATGCCGGTGTCGAACATGCCGATGATGCTGCCAAACGCGGCGCCCCGCCGCTTCTCGTCGACGTACTTCAACACGTGGCCAAGGAAGGCGGGGTACGCCGAGCCAAAGCCGGTTCCGAACAGGATGGCGGACGCAATCAACACTGGCCGGCTCCCGCCGAGGGCCAGCAGCGCAAACGCGAGCACGACCAGCCCGACGGCGGGGAGAAAGACACGTCGGTAACCCGCGCGGTCGGCAAATCGCCCGACGAACGGCCTCGTGAACACGATGGTGAGCGAGAACACCGTGAAGTAAAGCGCGCGCGGCGTGACGCCGTTCGCATCGGTGTAGAGCGCAATGAAGCTCGTGAGCCCGCCGTAGCCGAACGAGTACAGGAACAAGGCGCCGGAGACGGCGAGCACGCGCCACTCGAGCAGCGGCCTCGCGTCGCTGAGCCTCGGCTCGGCGACCGTGCGATCGGACGGCAGCCGCCACGCGATGGCCGCCATGACCAGATTGAGCGCTGCCGCCTCCAGACACATGGCGGTCCATCCGCCGGAGCTGTACACCCACAGGCCGATCGTCGGCGCCACGGACACGGCCAGCACCGTCGAGAGCCCCCAGTAGCCGAGGCCTTCCGCGCGACGGCTCGCCGGCACGAGCGAGGCCGCATAGGTCGAGGAGGCTGACAGCAGGCCCGACCAGAAGAGGCCGTGCACGATGACGAGGGCGAGCATCATGGGGTAGTTCGGCAACACCGCGTAGGCGAGCGAAAACAGCGTGATCGCCAGACTCGCGGTGATCAGGATGCGCCGCGATCCGAGCCGATCGACCAGCGCGCCGGTCACCGGCGCGGTGACGGCCGACGAGTAGGTGAGCAATCCGAGGAACAGACCCGCGACGGCCGCGCTGCCGCCCAACGCCAGAATGCGATACGGCGCCACGGGCAGGAGCTGAAAGGCCGACAGGAAGACCGTGAAGCTGAACCCGCACATGAGGAAAAAGCGCGGGGTGAAGAGACGCTGAGCCGATTCCAAGGGATGCTCGTCAGCGCGTCTCTGAGGGCAGCGGTTCGAAACGGGCCGGCGTCGTTCGCGGCGGAGCCGAGACCGTCAGCACAATCTTCCCGATGTGCTGGCTCTCCTCCATCATCCGATGCGCATCGGCCGCACGGTCCAGCGGAAACTCCGCATGAATCACGGGCTTGATGGTCCCGGCCTCGAAGAGCGGCCAGACCTTCTCGGCGAGTTGCCCCGCGATGGCGCCTTTCTCCTCCGGCGATCGCGGACGCAGCGTCGAGCCGGTGATGGTCAGGCGCCGTCGCATCACCTGCATCAGATCGATCTCGACTCTCGACGACTTCAGAAACGCGATCTGCACGAGCCGGCCTTCAGTCGCGAGGACGTCGAGATTACGCGAGACGTAATCGCCGCCGACGATGTCGAGGACGAGGTCCATGCCGCGGCCGCTGGTGGCCTGCCGGAACGTCGTGACCCAGTCGGTCGTCCGGTAGTTGGCCGCCAACTCCGCGCCCAGCCTCTGACAGGCGTCCACCTTGGCGTCGCTGCCCGCTGTCGCGAACACCCGTGCCCCGAACGCCACGCCCAGTTGAATGGCCGTCGTCCCGATGCCGCTCGTGCCGCCGTGCACGAGCATCGCCTCGCCGGCCTGCAGCCGCCCGCGCTCGAACACATTGGTCCACACCGTGAAGAACGTTTCCGGGACGCCGGCGGCCTCGACGAGCGTGAGCCGTGACGGCAGCCGCAAGCACTGCGACTGCGGGGCGACGCAATACTCCGCGTAGCCGCCGCCGCTCACCAGCGCGCAGACGGCGTCACCTTCCTGCCACTGGACGACGCCATCGCCTTTTGCGGCGATGTGGCCGGACACCTCCAGCCCGGGGATGTCCGAGGCGCCCGGCGGCGGCGGGTACTTGCCATATCGCTGGATGACGTCCGGCCGATTCACGCCGGCGGCGACGACCTTGACGAGCACCTCGCCCGGGCCCGGCGCCGGCATCGGCCGCTGGGCGATCTCGAGAACATCAGGCCCACCGAATTCGGTGATTTCAACAACTCTCATCTCGCCCTACCGTAAACTGCTCGGCAGCCTTGGCGACGACAGCAGTTGAGCAAACTCGTCCCACTTCCGCCGGGGCGACCGGTCGTTGCCGACGCGGCGCTCGACAAACGCCTTCACGAGATCCTTGCCGAGGTTGTAGTTGATGACGTACGAGCGGTACTGGTCGAAGAACTTCACACGCTGCTCGGCGCGGGCGCGGGGCATCATGGCGTATTTCTCGAGCCAGTCCGCGGCGGCGGTCGCATCGATCTGCCCATTCAGATAGCGGCGCGCGGCTTCGTTGCCCGCGTACGACAACTGGTCGACGAATTCCATCACGTCGTAGTATTCCTGCGCGCGCGACGCGCTGATATTCGCCATCGGAAACAGCACGTCGCGTTCGAATGCGATGCGCTCGTCGCGGGTGAAGGCCACGTCGATTCCGTAATTCGCGGTTCCTTCGGCAATCAGCGACTGTGGCGAGAACAGCGCATACACCGTGAACTCCGGCCAGCCGCGATCCCGGACGAGGTGCTTCTCGAGCAGCACGTTGTACACGTGGTGACCTGGATAGCCCTCGTGACACGCGAGGTCGATGGCGCGGTCGATGTAGATCGGCAGGTCCGTGTTGACCTGAATCAGGCTCCGGAAGTTTCCCTGATACCAGTTGTAGCCGCTCCACGACTTGCCGGTCACGTATTCGACCGTGAAGCTCTCGGCCGTGGGGAGCTCGACGTACTGACGCGTGCGATCGCGGCACGCACGAATGGCGGCCTGGAAGACGGTATCGAGGCGCTCTTTCGGGATGACGAAATCCGCCTTGAAGGCGTCATAGCGGGCGATGATCGATCCGGCGCCGGGCAGCCGCGCGTCGAGCTTCGAGATGATTGCGGCAAACTCCGCCTCGGTGTGCGTCGGCGCCACGGCATCGTAGAGCGCGCGCGACTCCTCGTCGAACGACAGCTTTTTACCTTGCAGCATGCCGATGCGCGCCCCGACGGCTGCGGTCTGCCGTTGGAGATACTGCTTCCGCAGCCGCCACAGCTCGGCATCGTCCTTCCAGCCAGGCAGCGCGGCCTTGGCGATATCACTCTCGAGCGCCGCGGCCTGGGCCGCCAGCGTCGCGAGCGGCGCCTTCGCGGCTTCGGCCTCCTTGCGGAGCTCCTCGCCACCGTAGTAGGCATCGACGAAGTCCGCATCGTGCGGCCCCACGGCCAGCACCAGCTTGACGTAGCGGATGGCGATCTCTCGAAACGGATCGACCGACGCGCCCTGTTCAGCCATGACCACGCCGGCGGCGGTACAGACGGCGCCAACAGCACACAGTAGACGGAGAGCACTCATAGGTCATTTCCTGTAGCGGGCCTGAATGGTTGGAATCAGGTAGTCGCGAAACGCGCTCTCGAAATTGTACCTGGGCGCGAAGCCCCAGTCGCGCCGTGCGGCCGAGTCGTCCACGTCCGCAGGCCACGAATCGACGATACCCTGGCGCCGGGTGTCGTTCTTCCAGGTAACCTCCGCCTTCGGAAATGCGCGAAGCACCTCGTCGCGCACGTCCTCAGCCGATGGGCTGAACGCCGTGAGATTGTACGCGGTTCGCGTCAATCGACCGCGCGGCGCCGCGGCCAGCGTCAGCAGCGCGTCCACGCCATCGGGCATCGCCATGAACGGGATGCACGTGTCCGGCCGCACGAAGCAGGCGTAGGGCTCACCTTTCGCGGCGGCATGAATCATCTCCGACGCGTAATCCGACGTGCCGCCGGACGGCACGGTCATCGCCGAAATCAGCCCGGGGAAGCGTACACAACGGAAATCCACCCGGCCGCTCTGCGGTTCCGCGGCGAGCTGCTTGTAGAACCTCGCGTAGTAGCGCCCCAACTGCTCGCAGTACAACTTGTTGCACCCGTACATCGTGGAGGGGGTGTTGTAGTCGTCCTCGCGCACGCGCCCGGCGCGGTGTTTGGTTGCGAGGTCAGGCAATCCGTAGGCGGCAATGGACGAGGGATAGAGGAAGAGCACGGGTCGGCCGTGCGATTCCGCTTCCCGCTGCGCGAATTCGAGCAGGCTGAGCGTCCCTTCGACGTTGACCTGGTGCGCGGTGACCGGGGTGAACTCCGAACGCGTCGACAGCAACGCGGCGAGGTGATAGACCGTGTCGATTTCGTACTCCGACAGGATGCGATCCAGCAGGCGCGCATCGGTGATCGATCCGGTGAACTCGCGCTGCACCTTGCGGGTGAGCGTCGGCTCCAGCGGATTGAGATCGATGGTCACAATCGAGTCGCGTCCGGATGCGACGAGCTGCTCGATCAACCCGTGGCCGATCTCTCCCCCGGCGCCCGTGATGAGCACCACTGACTTACGCATTCAACAGCTCTCCTTGGCTCTCGGCTTTCAGCTCTCGGCTATCAGCTATCAGCTATCAGCGCTCTCAGCTTTCAGCTATCAGCTGTCAGCGCTCGGTGCTCTCAGCTATCGGCTCTCGCGGCGGGTGGGCTCGTGGGGCGAGGAGGCTGAGGCGGGCTCCTCGGTGGCGGACACAGGCAGATACACGCTGAACGTCGCCCCGTGGTTCCGCTCGCTCACGACTGTAATGCCGCCGCCCATCTGCCGGACGATGCCGTAGACGGTCGCGAGGCCGAGCCCTGTGCCACGGCCGGGCTCCTTCGTCGTAAAGAACGGCTCGAAGATCCGCGTCTGCGTCGCCGGATCCATGCCGACGCCATCGTCGATCACCTGGAGCAGAACGTAGTGGCCGTCCGGTAAATCCGCGCGGACAGACTCGGGCGCACTGTCCGGCAGTTGGCGACTGGCCGTGCGCACGACGATCCGCCCTCCGTCGGGCAGCGCGTCACGCGCGTTGAGGACCAGGTTGAGCAGGAGCTGTTCCATCTGTGACGCGTCCGCCATGACGGGCAGGACGCCGGCGAAGGGCTGTGTCTCGAGAGCGACGTCCGGGCCGAGCAACCGCCGCGACAGGCGAACGACCGTCTCGACCAGCTCGTTCGGGTCGATGCGCACCGGCGCCACCGGGTGGTTGCGGCTGAACGCCAGAAGCTGGCGGGTCATGGTCGCGGCGCGATCGGAGGCGTGCAGGATCTCTTCGACTTCCGCAACGCGTGCCGGATCTTTCCGCAACCGGTGCAGCAGCAGCTCGGCGTTGCCGCGAATCGCGGTCAACAGGTTGTTGAAGTCGTGCGCGATGCCGCCGGCGAGGCGGCCCACGGCTTCCATCTTCTGTGCCTGCCGGAGCGCCTCCTCGGCGCGGCGGCGCTCGTTGATATCACGCGCCACCGCCCGCATCCCGCGGTAGCGGCCGTTCGCGTCGATGGCAAGCCACGCGTTTTGCCCAAGCCAGATCTCCCCTTCTTCCCGCGTCAGCGCCGGAAATTCGATGTACGACGAACGCTCGCGCGCATCGACCTGACGCCGGTAGTGCTCGAACACCAGCGGCCGGTAATCGGGGCGGACGAACTCCGTGAATCGCCGGCCCAGGACCTCGTCGTGACTGTAGCCAAAGGTTCGCAGCGTGGCCGGGTTCACGAGCGTGAAGTAGCCTTCCTGATCGGTTTCGAAAATGACGTCGGTGGCGTCCTCGAACAGTTGCCGATACCGATCGGTCGTGGCTTTCTGAGCCGCCTCCGCGTCACGTATCACCGTCACATCGCGGAAATACACGACGATGGCGCCGATGCGGGGTTCGTTCAGGAGATTTCGTGCGGTGCCGGCGATCCAGCGAAACAATCCGTCACGGTGACGGCTTCGAAACGTCCCGGTCCGCGCGACGCCCGGAGCGCCGAGCAGCTCGTCGACGAATTTGTGCCAGATCTCGAGGTCCTCCGGCGCGACCAATTCACGCACGCGCGTCCCGACAAGATCGCTCGGGTCGTACCCGAGGACATCGCCTAGCGACGAACTGGCCCAGCCGATGACGCCGCCGTCGTCGATCATGACCACGGCGTCCTGGCTGAGCTCGACGAGCGCGGCCAAGCGCTCCTGACCGGGCCAGTCCTTCACACTGCTCATTGTAGTGAAGACGCGCCGGGGGAAGGGCAAGGCCAGTTCCAAACCCTGATAAGTTGTGAGCGCGTCCGATGCGGCTGACGGTGGCAGGAAGGCAGATAGAAGCGGCGTGGTGGGGTGGTGAATCCACGTTGATTCCGCTCGTGCTGTTGCACGAAGGACTGGGGAGCGTCAGCACCTGGCGCGACTTTCCCGACGCGCTCGCCGAGCGAACCGGGCGGCGGGTGATGGCGTACAGCCGGTTCGGGCACGGCCACTCCGACCCGCCGTCAGCGCCTCACACCGTGCGGTTCATGCACGACGAAGCGCGGCTGTTGCCGGTGGTACTGGACGCCGCGGGCGTTGACCGCGCGCATTTCGTCGGTCACAGCGACGGCGGATCGATTGCGTTAATCTTCGCCGCCGCGCATGCTGACCGCGTCGAGACGCTCCTGCTGGAGGCTCCACACGTCTTCGTCGAAGAGCTCTCGGTGGCAAGTGTGCAGCACCGGGCTGCGGCGTTTCGAGAGACTGAGTTGCGCACACGGCTGGCCCGGCACCATCGCCACGTCGACGTCGCCTTCTCCGGCTGGAGTGACGTCTGGCTCGATCCGGAGTTTCGGACATGGAACCTGGAGTCGCTGCTGCCCGCGATCTCGTGCCCAATCCTGCTCATTCAGGGCGAGCAGGACGAATACGGCACCGTCGGGCAGCTTGACGCCATCGAGCAGCAGGTGCGCGGGCCCGTTGAACGCCTCGTGCTACCGGACTGTGGACACCGGCCACACCGTGATCAGCGCGGCCTGGTGCTCAGCGCGATGACGACGTTCCTGCGTTCACGCGCGTGAGCAGGCGGCCAACCAGGCCGTTCCACGGCGGGATCACGATGGAGACCGGTCCAGTCGCCACTGTCGTACACGCAGGATGAAACCAGATGCGCGTGGCTGCGCGATCGACCGGGTGGATGGAGGGGTCGATCCGATCGACAACCCGCAGCCACCCGGCATCGTCGTGCTGTGCCAGAAAGGCGAGGAACAGTTCTCTCACCAGAGCGCAGCTTTCATTTCAGCAATGGCGATCTCGACGCGACCCAGGTCTGACAGCACACGCTCGGATTCCTCGATGGTCTGGCGGAGGGCCTCAGGGGCAGGCAGGCTGCCGCGTTTCACCTCCCACGCCAGATCGCGCGCGGTTTCGGCGCACGCGCGGCAGATGGCGAGCGTCCGCTCATGCGCTTCGAGAATCTGGAGCACTTCCTGCTTTTCGTCGGGAGTCATCAGGCTTTCAGCTTTCGGCTTTCAGCGCTCTCAGCTCTCGGCTGTCGGCTTTCAGCGCTCGGCTTTCGGCGCTCCGCTTTCAGCTTCACGTGCGCAGGTAATCGGGGCGCCACCGCTTGATGGCACGCTTGATCTCCTTGGGCGGGAGTTGCTCGCGAATCGCGCGCTCGAGCAGTTCGCCGAGCTCCTCGTCGGACGCAAATCGCAGCGCCACGATCTGCTTCGGCGTCAGCTCGGCGAGCCTGGCGTCCTGCCCCGCAGGAAGCACTTCGGCGCATCGGACCTTCATCTCGAGCGCGATGATGCGATCCTGCAGACGGACAGTATAGTTGCGGGAAATGGAAATCAGCGTGGCAACCGCCAGCGACAGGCTCACGGCACCGACTTCGAGCGTGGCCCAGTCAGCGAGCCATGCCCCCACGACGCAGATGATGGCCACCAACCCGAACACGCTGGCGACGTAGGTCGCCACGGGGTGATGTCCGTGCCGCTCGAAGCTCTGCTCGGTCACCCGCTCACTTCAGCTTTCCCTCGATCTCTTCGTACACCTTGCGGATGGCGATGATGTCCTGCGAATCCGAGAGATACCACTCTTTGTACGGTCCCCAGTTCGCCTGCTTGCGCGCCTCGTCGGCCGACAGACCGAGCTTGTGGAGGCGCTGCACTTCGCCGATCACGTACTTCAGCGCCTTCTGGTACTCGACCAGTTCCTCGCGGGACGCCTTCGCGTCCTCGACGAAGCCGTGTCCCGGCACATAGATGTCCACGTCCATCGCCAGCGCGCGGTCGATCATCTTGACCCACTCCGACGGATACGCCGACCGCATCGCGGGAAATACGCGGTTGAGATACGCCTCGCTCATGAACAGGATCTTCTGTGCCGGCAGATAGACCATCAGGTCGCCGCCGGTGTGCGCCCGGCCGAGAAACAGCACCTGCGCCTCCATGTTGCCCAGGTCGATGACCTGTTTGTCGCCCACCATCGCCGACGGAGGCACGATCACGACGCGCCGGCTGGGCGCCGGCTTGCCGCCCGCCTCGGCAGCCGCGGAGGCCTTGTCGAACTGGGCCTTCGCGTTGGCGGCGTCGCGTTCCATCTGCGCACGCGAGTTGGGATGCACGATCCACGTGATCCCCGACGGGAGGACGACGTTGCCCCCGGTGTGATCGCCGTGGTCTGAACCGACGACATACCATCTGATCGGCTTTTTGGCGGTCGCGGTGATGGCGTCGAGCAGGCCTTGCGTCTTGCCGGGATCTGCCTGACCATCAGCCAGCATCACGCCGTCGCGTCCGACGACGAACATGCTGACCGTGACCATGCCGCTCGGGTGGAAATCTTCGTAGCCGTACACGTTCTCGGCGATTTTGACGATGCGCGGGAAGTCAGACTTCTGGAACCCGCGCTTCTCCGGAAATGCGGTACGTGGCTGAGCGTCGGCGATCGCGCCGGCAGCAAGGAGCGTCCACGCGACGGCGAGGGCGATGAGCGGCTTCATGGAGAAAAGATCCTAGCACGGTCATCGAGGGGGTCACCTAGGGCGAAGGGCGCACCGGGCGGCTGTCTCACAGAACTATCGTCCGTCGATCAAATCCCCTAACCCGCCGACGCGGTCGAGAATCGAGCCTTCGCCCTTTCGGGCGCCGCCGGTCTGCGGCGCCGCTTTGTAGATGCGATCGGCCATGCGGCTGAGCGGCAGCGACTGCAGCCACACGCGGCCGGGACCACGCAGCGTGGCGAAGAAAATCCCCTCGCCGCCGAAGAGCGCGGTCTTGATCTTGCCGACGAACTGGATGTCGTACGCCACGCTCGGCTGCAGCGCCACGAGGCAGCCCGTGTCCACGCGCAGCGTCTCGCCGGCGGCCAGGTCGAGGTTGTGGATGGTGCCACCCGCGTGAACGAAGCAGAGCCCATCGCCTTCGAGCTTCTGCATGATGAAGCCTTCCCCGCCGAAGAGGCCGACGCCAATCTTGCGCTGGAAGGCAATGCCGATCGACACGCCCCGCGCCGCACACAGGAAGGCGTCCTTCTGACAGATCAGCGTGCCGCCGATCGCCTTGAGGTCCATGGCGATGATCTTGCCGGGATACGGTGCGCCGAAGGCCACGCGCTGCTTGCCGGCGCCTTTGTTGGTGAAGACCGTCATGAACAGGCTCTCACCCGTCAGGATGCGCTTGCCCGCTCCCCACAGCGCGTCGAGCACACCCCCACCGGCCTGCCGCGCTCCGTCGCCGAAGATGGTCTCGAGATCGATGCCCTGCGTCATGTACATCATGACGCCCGCTTCGGCCACGGCCGCCTCGCCCGGGTCGAGCTCCACTTCGACAAACTGCATCTCGTTGCCGTGAATGACGAAGTCGATGTCGTGCGCGCGCCGGCCTGGCGCGATCGGCGGCGGCACGCCGGCGCTTGTCCCACCGCCGGCGCCCATGAGCGGCGCGAATGCGGAGACCTCCCTGATCTTCTGCCAGTTGGCCATTCCGGACGTGAAGACCAGCGTGTCGGCGTCGATGCTGCCGTTGCGCAGGTTCTGGATGATCTCGTCCTGCGTGACGGGCCCGACCTGGTGTCCGCCAATCGCCATGTACCACTGCTCTCCGCCGTACATTTGTGCTCCCTCTGCCGTTGAACTCCGGGGGTTGAACTATAGCCGATAGCCGATAGCTGAGAGCGCTGATGTCCTTGACGGTTGGAGACTTATTCTGCCGTCTCGGGTGACGCATCGATCTTCGACGCGGTCTCGGCTTCGAGCCCGGCGATGGTCGCAGGCTCGAGCCCCAGTTGATGCGCGAGCTGCGCCAGATACACGCGCTCGGCGCCGCTGACGTGCTCGTCGGCGCGCACGATGGTGTAGGCCAGCACGTAGAGGTCGCGCTTGTGCTGATCCTGCGTGACGCCGCTGACGATTTCAGAAAGCGGCCGCGGCGACGACAGCTCGACCTCGACCACTGAATCGAGCCCTGCCTCACGCGCGTGACTGAGAATCAACGCACGCTCCGCCGGCAGCAGCGTCCCATCGGCGCGAGCGGCCGACACGGCTAACCGCACCACGCGCAACACGTCAGGCGGATACGGGCTGTCGGCCACCGGCACGGGCGGCACGACCGCCCCACCCACCTCCGCGCTCCGCGCTACGGCGGGCAGGTCTGTTGCACCCGGCGCACCTGTTCCACCTGCTGCACCTGTTGCACCTGCTGCACCTGCTGCACCTATCCCACCTGTGCCACCTGCGCCACCCTGGCTCTGCAGCGTCTCGTAAATCCCCCACGCGATGCCCGCCGCACCGAGCACGGTGCTGGCGGTCAGAAAGCCTTTGTTCCCGCTCAGGAAGTTCGCCGCCCGGCGCGCGCGCTTGCGGCCACGCGATCCCATCGCGCCCCTGAGGAAGATCGAAAGAATCTGGCTGGTGTCCACCCCTCGGCTCGTCCCTCTGCTCAGAAGAATACTGTAGCGATGAGCGAAAGGTTCCCGGCGACTACAACTGCGACGACACCGGCTTCGCTGCGGCGGGCGCGGGCGGTTCGGGCGTGAAGTCTTCGCCGGGGTTGATGAAGCGATCGGTCTCGATCTTGTACTGCTTGTCGTGGAGCTGACGATACCGGCCCGCGCGCGCGATGAGCTCGGCGTGCGAGCCGCGCTCGACGATCTCGCCATCTTCGAGCACCAGGATCTGATCGGCGCTGCGGATCGTGGACAACCGGTGCGCGATGACAAAGGACGTGCGGCCCGAGCGCAACTGGCGGAGCCCGTCCTGAATCATCTCTTCGCTCTCGGAGTCGAGGCTGGACGTCGCCTCGTCCAGAATCAGCACGCGGGGATTCGCCAGAATCGCCCGGGCGATCGACACCCGCTGCCGCTGTCCGCCCGAGAGCTTGATCCCCCGCTCGCCGACGATCGTGTCGTAGCCGTCGGGAAAGCGCATGATGAACTCGTCGCAGTGTGCCACCCGGGCGGCCGCCTGGATGTCCTCGAGCGACGCCTGCGGGTTCGCGTAGCCGATGTTTTCCGTAATCGTCCCGTCGAACAGGAAGTTCTCCTGGAGCACGGAGGCCAGCTGCTCGCGGTAATCACGCAGCGGGATGGTCGACAGGTCGCGGCCGTCGACGACGATCCGCCCCCGGAGCGGCCGGTTGAAGGCCATCACCAGGCTGATGAGCGTGCTCTTGCCCGACCCGCTCGAGCCGACCAGCGCCGTGGTCGTGCCCGGCGGCGCATGGAAGCTGACGCCTTTGAGCACGGGCTGTCCCTCGGCGTACTCGAACCACACGTCCTCGAACCTGATGTCGCCGTTCACCCGCCCGAGCGGCGCTTTCCCGGCATCGACATCGTCTTCGGTCTGGGTGTCGAGCACTTCGCGGATCCGATCGAGCCCGGCAAAGGCTTCGGTGATCTGCGTCCCGATCGAAGCAATCGACACCATCGGCGCGGCCACCAGGCCGATGAAGAAGATGTAGAGGATGAAATCGCCGAGCGTCATGTCACCGGCCAGGATGGCTTGCCCGCCAAACCAGATCATGATGACGCCGACGATGCCGATGATGACGGTGCCGCCGGACGTGGTGGCCGAGACGCCGGTCATCGACTTGGCGACGTTGCGCAGCAGCCGATGCGCACCCTTGGCAAAGACAATCTCCTCGCGCTTTTCAGCCGTGTAGCTCTTGACGACACGTATGCCGCCCAGCGCTTCGGTGAGCCGGCCGGTGACCTCGGCGTTGATCTTGCCGCGCTCGCGGAAGAGCGGCCGCAGCTTGCGAAACGCGTACGCCATGCCGCCGCCGAACAGGCCGAGCACGATGATGGTGACCACCGTGAGCTGCCAGTTGAGATAGAACAGCACACCGACGCCCACGATTGCCGTGAACACGCCGCCGACCAGTTGCACGAGCCCGGATCCGACCAGGTTGCGGATGCCTTCGGCGTCGCTCATGATGCGCGACAGCAGCACACCGGACTGCGTGGAATCGAAGTAGCGCACCGGCAGACGCATGATGTGCCCTTGCACGCGCTTCCGCATGTCCGTGATGGCGCGCTGGGCAGCCACACCGAGAATCTGGGAATTCAAGAACGACGTCACGGCCTGTACGGCGGTGGCGAGGCCCCCGGCTACGGCGATGGGCAACAGCAGCTCGTGGCGCCCCTTGGTCAACACTTCGTCCACGACGAACTTGGACGAGGCCGGCAGCACGAGGCCGGCCAGGCGGCTGACCAGCATCAGCCCGAGCCCGAGCGCGAGGCGATTCTTGTGCGCCGTGAGGAGCTCCCGCGCTTCGCGCCACGCGGCCTCGGGGGACACCTTCTTCTTCGCCGCGGGATCGACGACGTGCGGAACCGACGCGCTGCGCGACACGCTCCGCTCGGCGCGGCCCATGCTCGGGCCGCTTCGCATCATCGCCATGTGAGTGCCTTGAGCGTGGCTTGCACGTCAGTTGACATCAGCTTTCTGTTTTTGGCGTTCAGCACTGGAGGCCGATGGCTGTTTGCGGCATCAATTGAGCGCATTCGGCACTGCGAGCGTAAAGGGCGCGATTCGTGCATCGAACGATTCGCCGTTGGCCCTCACCATCTGATACGTCCCCTGCATCGTTCCCACGTTGGTCTTGAGCGGGCAGAAGCTGGTGTACTCGAAGCTCGCTCCCGGTTCGAGAATGGGCTGCTCGCCGACCACACCGGGCCCCTGGACCTCCTGCACGTCGCCGTCGGCGTCGGTGATGATCCAATGCCGGCTGATGAGTTGCGCCGTCTCCGTGCCAACGTTCGAGATCGTGATGTGATAAGCGAAATGAAAGTGGTTCTCGCGCGGCAGGCTGCGATCCGCGAGAAACGTCGCCTTCACCTGCACACGTATGCCGCTGGTCGTCGTATCACTCACGCTTCGATTATCACATGGCCCCCAAACCAAGGTTCCAAGGTTCCAGGGTTCCAGGGTTCCAGGGTTCCAGGGTTCTCGGGGTTCGAACTTTGGAACTTTGGAACTTTGGAACTTTAGGCTATGTGAGATGCCCGCGTTCAGAATCCCCCATCTCGACCTTCCGCGAGGGAAAGTATTCGTGCCACCGATCGGTGACGCGCCGCGCGATCTCGTCGCTGCACCGGACCTCCTTCGGATACCACGGCTTCATCCGCGCGTCGATCACGATGGGCGGCTCGTAGGCGATGTGGTTGCGCGCGATGCGCCGATCCGCCGCGTGGATGTCGGCGCCGGGCTCGAAGCGCGTAAACGTCGTCCAGAGAAAATTCATTTCGCTGCGCGTCGCGCGTTCCGGCTCGTCGCTGACGACGATGAGTGGCCAGCCCGCAAACGCCGGATGCGCCGCCAGACGTCCCGGCGCCGCGCGGTCCTCGTCGTAGGGAGGCCCGCCCACGACGAGGCATCCGCCGCAAAACACCCGCACGTCCGTGACGTCGCCCGGCACCGGCACCGCGGGACGAAACTCGCGCGGCAGCTCTCGCACGGCGTCGCCCAGCCCCACCCACACGCCCTTCGACCCTTCGTTGACGACGGGGCCCGTATAGTCGAGCGTGTCCATCGACAGGTTCGAGAACACGTAGAGGTCGGTCTGCGGCTCGGTCCGCGCCAGCACGTGCTCGAGCGTGGCGCGGAAGTCCTTCAGATCCACGTGCTGGTCCGTCAGCAGCAGGAACTTGGTCAGCGAGAGCTGGCCCTCGCCAAGAATCCGGAATGCGCTCGCCATCGCCTCGCGCTTGTAGCGCTGCTTGACGACCGCGGCACCAAGCGAGTGGTAGCCGGTCTCGCCGTACGACCAGAGCTGTTCGACCGCCGGCATGACGAGCGGAAAGAGCGGCGAGAGCAGCTCCTGCAGCAGGTCCCCGATGAAGAAGTCTTCCTGCCGCGGCTTGCCGACGATGGTCGCCGGGTAAATGGCGTCGCGGCGCCGGGCAATCTGTTTCACGCGGAACACCGGATAATCGTGCTGCAGTGAGTAATAGCCGTAGTGATCGCCGAACGGACCCTCCGGTTTGCGCACGCGCGGCGCGACGTCGCCCATCAGCGCGAACTCGGCCGAGCCGATGAGCGGATGCGGGTGGCCGGCCGGACCGGCAACCTGCGGCAGACGCTCTCCGGCGATGAGCGAGGCGAGCATCAGCTCGGGCACATTCTCGGGAAGCGGCGCGATGGCCGAGAGCATCAACGCCGGCGGGCCGCCGAGAAAGACCGTCGCCGGCAGCGGCTGATTGAGCGCCTCGGCGACGGCGTAATGAAAGCCGCCGCCCTTGCCGATCTGCCAGTGCATGCCGGTGGACTGGCGATCGTGCACGTGGAGCCGGTACATCCCGAGGTTGTGTCCGGGCCGGGTGGGATGCTGTGTGTAGACGAGCGGCAGCGTGATGAACGGAGCGCCATCCTCTGGCCAGGACGTCACAATCGGCATTCGATCGAGGCGTACATCCGAGGTCACCACGTCGACGATGGGCGCGGTTCCCAACCGGCGCATGCCCACGCGGAGCAGCTCGCGGCCCACGTCCCGCGCCGCCCACAGCTTGCCCGCCGTCGGCGGCAGCAGCGTCTCGGCGAGGCGGACAATGCGTTTGATCAGCCGCAGCGGCCGCTCGCCGAACGCGAGCTCGGCGCGGCGGGGAGTCCCAAAGAGATTCGTGACGAGCGGGAAGTCCGCGCTGTTGACGTTGGTGAACAGTAGCGCCGGCCCACGCGCCGCGATGACCCGGCGATGTATTTCAGCGGCCTCGAGATGTGCATCCACCGGCGCGGCGACCTCGACCAGATCGTTGTCGCGCCGGAGGCGGTCGAGAAACGCGCGGAGATCCGGGAACACGCCCGCTCAGCTCCTCGTGAGTTTGCGGTATTTGAGGCGGTGTGGTTGGTCCGCTTCAGCGCCGAGACGGCGTTTGCGATCGACCTCGTAGTCCTGGTAGTTCCCCGCGAACCACACGACCTGGGAATCGCCCTCGAACGCCAGGATGTGCGTGGCGATGCGGTCGAGAAACCAGCGGTCGTGGCTGATGACCACCGCGCAGCCGGCGAAGTTGAGCAGCGCCTCTTCGAGCGCGCGCAGCGTGTCGACGTCCAGATCGTTGGTGGGCTCGTCGAGCAGCAGCAGGTTACATCCCGTGCGTAACAGCTTCGCCAGGTGCAGGCGATTGCGCTCGCCGCCGGACAGCGCGCCTACTTTCCGCTGTTGCGTCGCGCCCTTGAAGTTGAACCACGAGACGTAGGCACGCGACGGCACCGTGCGCTTGCCCATCTCGATCTCGTCCAGCCCGCCGGAGATCTCCTCCCAGACCGTGTGGTTCGCGTTCAGCGCGTCGCGCGACTGGTCCACATAGCCAATCTGCACGGTGTCGCCCATCCGCAGCGTCCCGCCGTCAGGCTTCTCCTGTCCCGTCATCAACCTGAACGTCGTCGTCTTGCCGGCGCCGTTGGGGCCGATGACGCCGACAATGCCGCCGCGCGGAAGGGTGAAGTTGAGGTCGTCGAAAAGGACCAGATCGCCGTAGGCCTTGCGCAGATGGCGGGCTTCCACGACGATGTCACCGAGACGCGGGCCCGGCGGGATGTAGATCTCCACCGATTCGAGCTTCTGCGCCTGATCCTCGGCCAGCAAGTCCTCGTAGGCGTTGAGACGGGCCTTGCCTTTGGCCTGCCGCGCGCGAGGCGACATGCGAATCCAGTCCAGCTCGCGCTGGAGCGTCCGCTGCCGCTTCGACTCGGCTTTCTCCTCGATGGCGAGGCGGCCCTTCTTCTGCTCGAGCCAGCCGGTGTAGTTGCCTTCGTACGGGTAGCCGGTGGCACGGTCCAGTTCGAGAATCCACCCGGCGACGTTGTCGAGAAAGTAGCGATCGTGGGTGACGGCCACCACGGTGCCGGGATAATCCTTGAGGAAGCGCTCGAGCCATGCCACCGATTCGGCGTCGAGGTGATTCGTGGGTTCGTCCAGCAGGAGCAGATCCGGAGATTGCAGCAGCAAGCGGCACAGCGCCACCCGGCGCCGTTCGCCGCCGGAGAGGATGCTCACGTCGGCCTCGGCGGGCGCCAGGCGCAGCGCGTCCATCGCCATCTCGAGCCGGGAATCGAGATCCCAGGCATTCGAGGCGTCGATGCGATCCTGCAGTTTGGCTTGCTCGTCGAGGAGCTTGTCCATTTCCTCGGGCGTCATCTCCTCGCCGAGCCGGATGTTGACGGCGTCGTAGCGATCGAGCAGCGCGCGGGTGCCGGCCACGCCTTCCTCGACGTTGCCTTTGACGTCCTTGTCAGGGTTGAGCTGGGGCTCCTGCTGAAGAAATCCGATCGTGACGCCCTCACCGGCAAAGGCTTCGCCGGTGTAGTTCTGTTCGACGCCTGCCATGATCTTGAGCAGCGTCGATTTGCCGGCGCCGTTGGCGCCGAGGACGCCGATCTTGGCTCCGGGAAGAAACGAGAGCCAGATGTCTTTGAGGACAACGGTGTCGGGAGGGTGGGTCTTGCCCAGCCCTTTCATCGTGAAGACGTATTGCGATGCCATGTCAGATCGAAAATTGTATCGCTTTCAGCTCTCGGCGTTCAGCGTTCCACCTCTCGAGGCTGCGCTTCCGGCTTCAGTGTCACGACCGTCTTGCGGTCGGCCGGGAAATACTTCTTGTACGTCTCGTGCAGCACTTCGGGCGTCAGCTTCTCGATGCGCTCCTGCCGTCGCGTGATGCCGGCCGGATCCCACCCCAGCATGTGCACCGTCTGGAGCGATCCCACCCAGAACGCATTTTGCTTCATCGCGGTTTCCAGATCCCGCCGCTCGAGCTCCTGCACCCGCTTGACATCGTCCGCTGACGGTCCCTCCGCCTTGAGGCGCTCGACTTCCTTGACCACTTCGCCCGTCAGCTTCTCGATGTTGTCCGGGTCGCTGCCGAACTGCACGACCATCGCACCATAGCCGGGCTGCGGCAGCGAGTTGTCGTACGACACGCTCACGCCGTACGTGCCGCCGAGCTCTTCGCGCAGGATGTCGCGCAATCGGATCCCGAGCAGCGATGCCGCGGAGCGCGCGCGGTGCATTTCGTACTCATCGAGCCTGGTGTCGGCAAAAAACGAGATGACCGTCTGGCCGCGCGGCTCGCGGCCTTTGCGCACTTCATCGCCGACGGACTTGTCGGGGAAACGGACGCCCATGTCTCGGAAGGTCGACGTTTTCTTCCCGGTGGAAGGCAGCGTCGCAACCCATTGCTCGAGCATCGGCGTGACTGCGTCCACGGTCAATGCGCCGACGATGAAGTAGGTGAAGTCGGCAGCGTTCGAGAACCGCTCGCGATAGAAGCGCGTCATTGCGTCGAAGTCGAGCTGCCGGACGTCGGCGACCGCCAGCGCCTTGGCGCTGTAGTGGTTCGACGTGTTCACCTGATCCACGCGTTCGTTGAAGACGTAGGCCGGGTTCTGCGCCTGGTTCTCCAGCGCGCTGGCAAGGCGCCGTTTGAGCAGCTCAAATGATTCGCGCGTGAGGTTTGGCGCAGTGAAGGCCAGGTAGTTCAACTGGAAGGCTGTTTCGAGATCGCGCGGCGAGGCCTGGCCGCTGATGCCATGGGTATACGTGCCGACCGTCGGCGATGCCGAGGCGATCTTGCCAGCCAACAGCTTGCTGAGGTCCACGGGGTTCAAGCCGCCAAGGCCGCCCACGCCGACCAGAGACGTCGCGAGCGTCGCCTCGGAGTAGTCTTCCGGGCGCGCAAGTGAAGCGCCGCCCTTGGCGTAGGCGCTCATCACGACCTGGTCGTTCTTGAAATCCGTGGGCTTGAGCCACACCTCCACGCCGTTTGACAGCGTGAGCACCGTCGCGCCGACCTCGGCGACGCGGCGTCGGGCGGTCACCTGTCCGGGCACGGGCGGCTTCTCGACGAGCGCCCGGCCGGCGAGCGCGTCGGCGTAGGCCTCGATCGGGGTCTTCTCCGCCCTGGTCAGCGTGCCGCGCACGGCAGCTTCCGTCGGCGCGGGCGTCTCCTTTTTCTCGGGCGCGACGACGAGAACCACGCGGTTGGCGTCGTGAATCAGCCGGCGCGCCTCCTCCGTCACCTCGGCGACGGTGACCGCCGGAAGAACGGTCGTCGCGATCCGGTATTCGAACTCGACGCCGGGAATCGGCTCGCGTTCGAGAAACGCGCGGACGTACTCACCGGCATAGCCGGAGTTCTCGCTCGTGTCGCGTTCCTTGTAGGCGCGCTCATACGAGGCGAGCAGCGCCGCGCGGGCGCGCTCGAGCTCGCCGGCCGTGAAGCCGAACTGCTTCATACGCCGCGCTTCGACAACGAGCGCTTCCAGCCCCGCGTCGATACTGCCCTCCTGCACGGCGGCGCCGAGCTGATACATCTCGAGGGTGCGCACCAGACCTGCGCCGCCAGCCTCGGCGCCCAGAAACGGCGCGTTCGGACGACGGGCAATCTCTCGCAGCCGCAGGTTGAGCATCTGCGTCGCAAGCTGCTGGATGAGCGCGCGCCGATAGTCACCCACGGTGCGTTCGGCCTCAAACGGGTGCTTGTGTGCGAGCGCCACGGTCCAGCCCTGCGCTTCAGGATCGGTGGCGACCGCGACCAGCGTCTCGTCGTGGGGGGGGACTGTACGGTCCACGGTCTCGATCGGTGTGCTGGCCGCAGCAATGCTGCCGAACTGCTGCTCGACCTGCTTCTGCAGTTCCGCGGCGTCGATGTCGCCGACGACCACGACGGCCATCTGATCCGGGCGATACCACTGGCGATAGAAGTCGAGCAGCCGCTGTCGCGGGAAGGACTTCAGCACCTCGGGCGTGCCAATCGGCAGCCGCTCGGCGTAGCGTGATTTGGCCAGCAGCACCGGGAGTTGCTTGTCCGTCAGACGCGATCCGGCGCCGAGACGGCCGCGCCACTCCTCGATCACGACGCCACGTTCCTTCTCGATCTCCTCGGGCAGCAACTGCATGCCCGCGGCAAAGTCGCCGAGCGCGATCAGTCCGCGATCGACGTAGCCGGGGCGATCCGTCGGCACGTCGAGCATGTACACCGTCTCGTCGAACGACGTGTAGGCGTTGACGTGCGGGCCGAAGCGGGCGCCGATCGACTCGAGGAAGGTGATGAGCTCGCCGGGCTTGAAGTTCTCGGTCCCGTTGAACGCCATGTGCTCGAGAAAGTGAGCGAGCCCGCGCTGGTCGTCGTCCTCGTGGATCGATCCGACGTTCACCGCCAGCCGCAATGCGACACGATTGGCCGGCCGTGCGTTACGCCGGATGTAGTACCGCATCCCGTTGCCCAACTGTCCCGATCGGACCGCCGGATCCACCGGAAGCACCTGGTCGAGCGCAAGCGGCTGTTGCGGCGCCGCCTGTTCGGCCGCCACCAATCCCGCGAGCGACACGAACAGCACGACCATCGACACAACACGTCTCATGTGATTACCTCTAAGTCCAGCTCTCGGCTTTCAGCTTTCGGCGCTGACAGCTGGCCCAGGAGCCTTGACGGCCCCCAATGTTAACCAAACGAGTCAAGATTTTCTCCGTCAAGGCGACCGCCCGGCCGGAGGCCGGGCAAAACAACATAGCGACCAGCGAGGCGAAGGATCCAACATGCTTGCAGGTCTCAGGCGTCGCCTCGCTAGTATTGTCCCATGCGCCTTACCGTGACCCGCCTGCGTCCGTCCGTCCGGCTTCCCGTGTACAGCAGCCCCGGCGCTGCCGGCTTCGACCTCGCCGCGGCCGACGATGTGGACATCGGTCCAGGGGAGATCCGACTGGTCGGCACCGGCCTGGTGGTGGCCGTGCCGGAGGGCTACTTTCTCGCCATTGTCGCGCGCAGCAGCACGCCGCTCAAGCGGGGACTGGTGGTGGCCAATGGGGTGGGCGTGGTCGATTCGGACTACTGTGGTCCGGCGGACGAAGTGAAGATTCAGTTGCTCAACGTCACCAGCGAGCCGGTCTCGGTCAAGGCCGGCGACCGGCTCGCGCAGGGAATCGTGCTGCAGGCGCCAAGGGTCACGTTCGTCGAAGGCGAGGCCGCAGGACCCTCACGCGGCGGCTTCGGCAGCACCGGAAACTGAACTGCCGAACTAAGAACGAAGAACGAAGAACGAAGAACAAAAACCGAACGACGGAACAGAGAACGACGGAACAGGGAACGACGGAACAGGGAACGACGGAACAGGGAACGACGGAACCGACGGAACAGGGAACAACGGAACAAAGAACAACTAACGGAACCAGAGAACAACGAACAGAAAAGAAGAACGGATGAACGCCGAAGTCCAGAATCAAGAACCGCAGAACAGCGACCGGCACGAGCTCCTCGCTCTTCATTCCTCGCTCGTAGGTCCTCGCTCTTCGTTCCCCGCTCTTCGTTCGTCGCTCCTCGTTCGTCGCTCCTCGTTTTCCGTTCTTCGCTCGGTCGTTCGGTCGTTCGGTCGTTCGGTCGTTCGGTCGTTCGGTCGTTCTGGCGTTCTGGCGTTCGGTCGTTCGGTCGTTCTGGCGTTCCGTCGTTCGGTCGTTCTGGCGTTCGGTCGTTCGGTCGTTCCGGCGTTCCGTCGTTCGGTCGTTCCGGCGTTCCGTCGTTCCGCCGTTCGGTTCTTCGTTCTTAGTTCTTAGTTCTTAGTTCGCTCATGAGACGCATCCTGCACATTGACATGGACGCGTTCTATGCGTCGGTGGAGCAGCGCGACAACCCGGCGCTACGCGCGAAGCCCGTCGTCGTCGGCGGCGATCCCGCCAAGCGCGGGGTCGTCGCCGCGGCCAGTTACGAAGCCCGAGCCTACGGCGTACGCTCCGCCATCCCGATGTCGCGCGCCGTCCGCCTCTGCCCATCGCTCATCATCGTCCGTCCTGATTTCCAGAAGTACCAGGCCGTCTCACAACAGGTCTTTGCGATCTATCGCGCGGTCACGCCGCTGGTCGAGCCGCTCTCCCTCGACGAAGCGTATCTGGACGTGACGGAGAACGCCTGGGGCGAAACGCTGGGCGTCACCGTCGCACGGCGCATCAAACAGGCCATCAGGGACACGACGGGCCTGACGGCCTCCGCCGGCGTCGCCCCCAACAAATTCCTCGCGAAGATCGCCTCCGGGTGGCAGAAGCCCGATGGCCTGACCGTCATCGCACCCGAGCGGATGGAGTCTTTTCTTCAGGGCCTGCCAGTCGATGCACTGTGGGGCGTCGGCCCCAAGACCGCCGCGCGGCTGCGCGCGCACGGCATCGACAAGCTCGTCGACGTGCGAGCCCGATCGCTCGACGACCTGCGCGCGATCGTCGGCAGCGCCGCCGAGTGGCTGCGCGATCTGTCGCTTGGCGTCGATGCGCGTCCGGTCGACCCCAACGAGGAGCGCAAATCCGCCGGCTCGGAATGCACTTACGAAAAAGACCTGACGGATCCGGCGCGCATCCGCGCCGAGATCGGCGAGATGGCGCGCGACGCGGCGCGATGGCTCGAGAAGCGGGCATTCTTCGCGCGTACCGTCGTGATCAAGGTCCGCTATGACGACTTCACGACCGTCACGCGCAGCCACAGCGAGTTCCCACCCACGCGCGATCCCGATGCCATTGCCGCGAGGGCCGTCGCGCTGCTCGCCAAGACTGAGGCCGGCCGGCGACCAGTCCGCCTGCTGGGCGTCAGCATGCACAACCTCGAAGCCTCCGCCGCGCTCAAACCCAAACGGCTGGCGCGTGACGACGAGCCGCGACTGCCAGGGCTGTAGCGCTCACCGCTGCTCGACTCGGACACGAACCAGCTCGATGCGCTCAACCGGCGTCTCGCCGTTGACCGCCGCGGCTTCGATTTTCTGCACGACATCGAGACCACTGACCACCTTGCCAAACACCGTGTATTTGTCGTCGAGCATCCGCGCCCGCGCGGTCACGATGAAGAACGACGTGTTGGCGGTATCGGGATCGGCGAGACGCGCCATCGACACGGTGCCGAGGTCGTGTGGTTGATCGTTGAACTCTGCCTTCAGATCGCGCACGAGTCGTTGTTGTGACTCGTCGAGCGGCTCGCGGCGCGTTGGCAGGTGCCCGGTCTGCACGACAAACCCCCGGACCACGCGATGCCAGCTCGTGCCGTCGTACACGCCGGCCGTCGCGAGCCGCAGGAAGTTTCGTACGTGCTCAGGCGCTTTCTCAGGCGTGAACTCGATCGCGATCTCACCCAGCGACGTCTCGAGCACGGCACGATAACCGGCCAGCGCGGCGATCGACTCGGTCGAGAACGGCTCTGCTGTGGGCGGCGGCGTGTCGCGGATCGTGACACGCGTCATCGCCAGGCGTTCGACCGGCGCGCCCTTGTCGTCAACGGCAGCCTCCGAGATCTTCTGCGCGACGAGAATCCCCTCCACCACCCGTGCAAACACCGTGTATTGCCCGTCGAGCGCCGGCTGATCCGCGATGCAGACGAAGAACTGCGTGCCGGCACTGTCGGGCCGATTGGGAATCAGCACGGCCGACACCGCCCCGCGCGTGTGCTTCTCGCTGTTGGGTTCCGGCCCCAGGCGATTCAATCCTCCAGTCCCGTAGCGATCGGCGGCCGCCGGATCCGTCGTCAGCGGGTCACCGCCCTGGATGATGCCGTGCTTGATGACTCGATGGAACAGCGTGCCATCGTATCCGCCGTCACGCGTCGTCTTGATGAAGTGCGCCACATGCGTCGGCGCCGCCTCCGCGAGCAGATCGAGCACGATGGTGCCCATCGCCGTCTCGATGACGGCCTGCTTGTTGCGCAACTCGTCGGCCGCGTACGGATTGACGAACGGCGTTTTCGCAGGGGCCGGTGACGGTTTGGCGGGGACCGGCTTCTGCGCAAATCCGAGACTCGCTATCGCGACGACGACGATCAACGCACGCACCATGCGCAGATTGTAGCGCTCCCTGGCGGGAGCAAGTGCCCAACTCTCCAGACTACCAGTTCAAAACCCGATAGTGCCCAACCATCAGGGTGAACCGGTTGACGGTTGGACGCAACCCTGGGTTTTGAACTGGCGTCCTTGGCGGTTTGGCGGTTGTGCGAGCTGGTCCCTCGTTTCGCATCCACCTTCTGCAACGAGCGCTGAACCTCTCGCTCGACGAGGGCGTCTACACCAGCATTGATTTGCAGGACCTCGAGGACGAGAGCGCTGGCTCCACGGAGTCCGCCATGCGCACCATCGTTACGCTACTCACAACATTGATCACGCTCGCGCCAGTCCCTGGGTTCGCCTCACCGTACGACGACGCGCGCGCCGCCGCGCGCCGCGGCCCCCGCGTGCGGCCCTACGACGGACGGTCGGCCGCGCTGTTGCTCCAGGGCCTCGAGCGGTCGGCCACGATGCGCGCGATTGTCGATCGGCTCGAACAACTCGACGTGATTGTGTACCTGGAGATGCAGCCGACCCTTCCACGGTCGCTTGCGGGAAAGCTGACCTGGCTGACCGCCACCTCGTCGCATCGCTACGTGCGCATTTCTCTCAATCCCGAGATCATGCGCCACCCGCTCATCGCGACACTCGGACACGAGCTCCAGCATGCGCTCGAGGTCGCTGAGGCGCCGGGCATCGTCGACTCCCCGTCGCTCCAGTCGTATTACCAGAAGCACGGCCTCAGCGTAGCGAAGCACATCAATGGCTGGGACAGCCTGGCCGCGCGAGTCGTGGGCGAACGTGTCCGGCGGGAGCTCGCCGGGATGCGGGCCGAGCGATTCGTGGCTGATTCGATACAACCCTTCAACCCCCAGGACTGGCACAGCGTCTATCGCCAAGCGCGGAGTATGCTTCCCCCCTGAAGCATGTACGAGGAGTATTACGGGTTTGTTCAGCCTCCTTTCAGTCTGACCCCGGATCCGCGATTTCTCTATCGCAGTGAATCTCACGATGTTGCCCTGCAGCAGGTCTGGCAGGCCATTCGCCGCAAGGAAGGCTTCATCGTCCTGGCCGGCGACATCGGCACCGGCAAGACCACGCTGTGCCGAACGCTCCTCGAGCAGTTCGACCCGACGACCTTCACGGCGCTCATCCTGAACCCGTTTCTGTCGGTTGAAGAGCTGCTGCGGGAACTCCTGCTGAGCTACGGCGTCGCGTCCAAGGACGCGTTTCGAACCGGCCGTCTTGCCGCCGTGAGCAAGCACGAACTGGTTCGCACGCTGCACGACTTCCTCCTGTCGCTGGTGACCATCCACGGATCGGCCGTCCTCATCATCGACGAAGCGCAGCATCTGTCGCCCGAGGTGCTCGAAGAGATTCGCATCCTGTCGAATCTGGAGACCAACGAACAAAAACTGCTGCAGGTGGTGCTGGTCGGGCAGCTCAATCTGCTCGACCTGCTGCACGACGCCAGGCTGCGGCAGCTCGACCAGCGCGTCTCGATCCGGTGTCTCCTGAAGCCGCTGAACCGCGAAGAAGTCGAGGCGTACATCACTCATCGCCTCTGGGTTGCACGAGGCTCAACGGTCACCTTCACGCCGAGAGCGTTCGATTTGATTCACGCCGTCACGACCGGCGTGCCACGGATGATCAACCTGATCTGCGATCGCGCCTTGATGGCCGGCTATCACGCCCGAACCGACAAGATCGACGAGGAGCAGATTCACCAAGCCGCAGCGGCCCTCGGCATGGCCGTGCCGCCCGGCGCCGAGCGGCGCGAGGCATTTGTCCGTGTAGCGAGCCGATCCGTACGAATGGGTGTAGTCGTGACGGTGGCTGCAGCGCTCGCGCTGACCGCTGCCGCTTACTACTACCTCGGCAACCCAGTGCCCCTGCTGAGCGGCGCTGACCCGCCCGCCGTGAACGCGCCGCCGGTGCAGGTCCTCCGAGCCGCGCCGTCCCCGCCCCCGGCACCCGAGGCCGCGCCGTCGCTGACACCCCCGCCGGCCTTCCCGGGTTCCCATGCGGTGATCGTCGGGACGTTCAGCACGCCTCGCGAAGCCTCGGCGGTCGAGCAGGTGCTGCGCGAGCGCGCGCTGCCGGTGTACGCCCTCGACCTGCGGTTTGCCGATGGTGTGCGGCGGCGGCTGCTGATTGGCCGCTACCGGTCGCGCGCCGAGGCCGAAAAAGCCCGTGCGGACATCGCGACGACCTTCGCCGACGCGCGCGTGGCACATTGGTCGGAAGAGAGCATTCGTTGAGACGGCTGTGACGCCACGACGTCGGTCAGCGCTACTTCCACGTCATGATGTCGTCGAGAGGTTTGCGCGTGATGTCCGGCACCCGGGCATCGTCCGCCGGATAGCCGACGACGAGCAGGAGGAACGGCCGTTCGACCGAGGGTCGATCGAGCAGCGTGTTGAGGAAGCCCATGGGACTTGGGGTATGCGTCAACGTGGCCAGTCCCGCCTCGTGAAGCACAGCAATCAGCAGTCCGGTGGCGATGCCCACTGACTCGACGGCGTAGTAGTGCTTCAGTACGGATCCATCGGCGTTGACGCCGTGCGGCTTGACGAAAATCGCGATGAGCCACGGGGCGATCTCCAGAAACGGCTTGCGCCAGCCCGTGCCGAGCGGCGCGAGCGCCTCGAGCCATTGCCTCGGGGCCCGATGCGTGTAGAACTCGCGCTCTTCTTCTTCGGCGGCCTCCCTGATCTTTCGACGCAGCTCGGCATCCTGGCGACTGACGGCGACGAAATGCCACGGCTGCAGATTCGCCCCGCTCGGGGCCGTGCCGGCGGCAGCCACGGCGTGTTCGATGACGGCGCGCGGCACGGGCCGATCCGAATAGTCACGGACCGTCCGCCGCCGCGCCATCGACGCGTGAAATGCCGCGGCGCGCCGCAGCAATTCGTCCTCGTCGACCGGCGAGAACTCGAGCCGTTTGAGCCGCGTCACTCGCGCTCCCGCTGCTTGTACAACTGCTTGATCGCCCTGCCAATCACCTTGCCGCGGCGCTTTTCCTCGATCCGGGCCCGAACGTCACGCCGGACGTCGAGCTCCCGCAGTTCGTTCTGCAGCTTCAGATAGCTCTCGAGCCGTTCGGCGGGGACTTCGCCGGCTGCCACCGCCGCTTTCACCGCACAGCGGGGCTCGTCCCGGTGGCGGCAGTCGGTGAAGTGGCAGGTGGCGGCGAGCGCCTCGATGTCTTCAAAGGTGTCTTTCGCGCCCTCGGTGACGTCCCACAATTGCAGCTCGCGCATGCCAGGCGTGTCGATCATCACGCCGCGGCCGGGGAGGACGATCATCTGCCGATGCCTGGTCGTGTGACGGCCGCGCGAGTCGCTCGCGCGCACTTCCTGTGTTTTGAGCACCGGCGTGCCGACCAGCGCGTTGATCATCGTCGATTTGCCGGCGCCCGATGACCCGAGCATCGCACCTGTACGACCGGCGCCGAGATACTGCTCGACGACCTCGACGTCCGCCTCCGCGATGCGGCCGTCCGGAAGCTCCCGGCGCACGGCAATGGTCGCGTGCACGGGCACGCCGGACGCGAGCGCCAGGATCTCGGCCACACGGCTCGGCACGTCGTCGGCAAGGTCCGCCTTGGTCAGCAGCACGACGGGCTGCGCGCCGCTCTCATACGACGTGAGCAGGTACCGTTCGAGCCGGCGCGGGTTGTAGTCGCGGTCCAGGCCCATCACGAGAAACACGGTATCGACGTTTGAGGCGACCACCTGCTCTTCGGTCAGATCACCGGCCACTTTACGGGAGAATTTGCTGCGGCGCGGGAGGATCGCCTCGATCGTCCCCGAGTGTTGACCTGGAGTTGGCCGTACCGCAACCCAGTCGCCGACCGCCGCCAGCTCATGGCGCCCCGCGGCCTGATGGCGGATGCGGCCGGAGAGTTGCGCCTGCAGTTCGCCCCCGCCGGTGAGGACACGGTAGATGTGATTGAATTCGATCGTCACGCGCGCGGGAATGCTGTCCGGCGTCGCATGCCGGGCAAAGAGGCTCGCCCACCGCTCATCCCACCCGAGGTCGGTGAGGTCGATCACGTCGCCCTCCTCACCCATCACTCATCACCGCAGCATCCAGAAATCTCCCTGCGACGGCGACGAACGAGTCATCCCACACGTGGCCGCCGGGGAAGACGTGAAGGGCGGGCGATAGGCCAGCCGCGGCAAAGAGCGCCAGGTCGGCAGCGGCCTTCGACTCGGTGTACCAATCGTCCGTCGCGCCGCGGCCGATGAGGAGCGCCGGCAGCGAGCCCAGCCGCGGCGCCACATCCGGCGGTACGTCGCCGGCCAGCAGAATGCCGCCCGCGGGGGCCGGGACGCGGCCATCCCGATTTGCGGCAAACGCCAGCGCCCGATACGCCATCGCCACGCCCTGCGAAAACCCCGCGTAGACCACCGTCGCCGTCGCCGGGTACTCCGCCCGCGCGGCAGCCACCACCGCGGCGGCGTAGTCGATGTTGTCCGCAATCGCGAGCTCGCGATCCTCGCGCGTCATCCAGTTGCCGACGACCTCCTGCGAGCGCGTGTAGAAGCGATTGAGCGCCTGCACGCTCACGAGCAGCCACGCACGAGCGGCGCGAATGCGCTGCAGCGCCTCGAGCATGTGCTCAGCACGCTCCGCATAGCCGTGGAAGCCGACGAGCAACGGAAACGGCCCCTCACCCTCAGGCCGATCGACGAGATACCGCCCATGGACTCCTGCAGCAATCGAATGGACGTGCATGCCTCACCCGACCAAAGTGCCCCACGAAGGCCACGAAGGACAGTCCTTCGTGGTCACCGCAGCACGTCGAACGTCCGGCTGAACTTGACGATCAGGGTGCGGTCGGAGCGCTCGGGCCGGTCGGGGAACAGATCGTACAACCCGTGAGTGTCGGTGTAGACAATGAACAGCCCGGTGTTGGCCGCCTGCAGCCAGCCGAAACGGAAGTTCATCGACCACAAGTCGGCGCGGTCGTTGTATTGCACGAGCCCCTGCACGAATGTCCGGGTATTGAAGGAATAGGAAATACGCGTGTGCACGAGGTTGGTGGTGAACTCGCCCCACGGCAGATCGATATCGTTGCGCTGGTACGACAGCTCAGTGGTGAACGTCTCGCCCGCGCGCATCCGCAACGTGGGACTCAACGCGACGCGGTCGCCGCCGAAGAAGCCGCCAATCGTCGCGCGCATGCTGGCACTGACCGGCGCGCCTTGATTGCTCATCGCCACCAGTTGCGCCTCGGCGTGTTCGTACTGACCGGGCGGCACGACGACGCCCGGGAAGATCTGGAACGGCGCGCGGACACCCTCGTAGGTGATGTTCATACCGGTGTGCACCTCCGTCGAGTTGCGGAACTGCCAGTGGCTGTCGATATGCCAGAACCCGGTCTCCTGGAAGCCGTCATCGCCCCAGAACCCACGATAGGCCGTATGGGGCCGCATCTCCTGCAGGTTCAGGAAATCGCGCGGCCGAAAGCGCGTCATGAGAAACACATCCGGCTTGCGGTAGCCGCGGCGGCTGAGGAAGCCCACCTCGGGATTGAAGCGGTTGCCAACCTCCTGGTATCCGATATCGAAATCAAACCGGGGAACGCTCGTTCGAGACCGCAGGTTGAACGCGTGGTCGTCCCCGTCGACCCCGGGCGTGTCCGTGCGGGCCACGAAGCTGGAGATGACCGTGGTCTGCCCGATCCCCCACTTCCCGTCGAGCGCGTAGGTGCGATTGTGGTCGCCGTCGAGGGCCAGACTGCCCGTGCCCTGGCGGTTGACGACGATCCCGCCAATCGATGACCGGTTCGGCAGGTCGCGACTGAGACGCAACACCGTGAAATTGTTGCCGGGCAGCCGATCCCTGTATTCGTCGGTCTGCATGTTCAGCACACCAATGTTGAAGTCGCCCGCCTTGCCGGACACGCGGCCGCCGCCGAGGATCGGAATGGCTTCGCCATCGGCGCCAAGCCCGATGCGCCGGCTGAAGAACAGGTCAATCTCGCCAGGGTTGCCCACCGAGAAAAACCCGGCGTTCTCCAGGAAGAACGGCCGCTTCTCCGGAAAGAACAGCGCGAATCGATCGAGGTTGACCTGCTGATCATCGACTTCGACCTGCGCGAAGTCGGTGTTGATGGTCGCATCCAGCGTCAAGCTCGGCGTCAGCGAGTACTTGAAATCGACGCCGACGTCGCCCAGGAGCGTGGAGTCGACCGGCCGCTCGCCGGAGGCGAGCACACTGCCCAGCGCGTACGGTGTCGCACGCAAGCTGCGAATCGTTGGCGTCTGGATGCCGGCCAGCGTGCCCGCCAGCGACAGGCGATACAGGCTGTACTGCCGGGGAATCGGCGCCCAGAACGCCCGCTCATTGCGGCGCCGGATATTGCGCTGGAAGTTCACGCCCCAGGTCTGGTCGGTCCCGGACGGAAATCGGAGGGTGCGAAACGGAATCGCGAACTCAGCGTGCCAGCCGCGCTCGTCAATGAGCGTCCGCACCTCCCACGCGCCGTCCCAATTGAGGTTGAACCCGCCGCCTGAACCGGACTGCTGGCGCTGTCCGAATCTGAGGCCGCCGCCCCCCTGCCCCTCGTTGGTCACCTGGCCGTCGTATTCGATCGCCGCCGGGTTGGTGCCGAAGACGAAGCCATTCTGCCGGTCGCGATAGGTGTCGAAGATGATGCGAAAGCTGTCCGTATCCTCGAGATCGGCGTCTCGCCGCGCATCGGACACGATGATCGAGGCCGGATCGCGATCGAAGCAGACGACACCGATGTACAACGTGTCACGCGTGAAAATGATCCGCACCTCCGTGTTCTCCGAGGACGGCTGCCCTTCGTCGGGCTGCTCCTGCCGGAAACCGGAGATGACGGGCGCCGCCTTCCACGCCGGATCGTCGAGCACGTTGCCGTCCAGCGTCGGCGGTTCGGCCACCATCACGGCCGTCGCCGCCGGCTGCGCAGCGGCCGCCGTCGATAAGACGGTCATCAAAACAGCGATGAATACCTTCTTGGTCATGAGCCGCGTTATCTTACCGCGATGCCCCTCCCAACTTCCCACCTGACCGGCAGCGGCGGCCTGCCGCACGCGGCCCGGCTCTATGCCGCCGACACCGCCACCGGACGCGGCGCGCTCCTCGTGCTGGCGCATGGCGCCGGCGCCGGGCAGTCGCATCCGTTCATGGTCAGATACGCGCAAGGACTCGCCGAACGTGGCCTCGACATCGTCACGTTCGATTTTCCTTACATGGAGGCCGGCCGGCGTGCCCCGGATCGCGCGCCCGTGCTCGAGGAGGCGTTTCGACGCGTCGTGGCGGCGGCCGGCGCACGTCCGCAGCTGAATGCCCGCAGGCTGTTCATCGGCGGCAAGTCCATGGGCGGCCGCATGGCCACGCACGTGGCCGCCGCGCCGGATCTCTGGCCCGAACACGCGCCGCCGCTCGCGGGCGTCGTCGTGTTCGGCTACCCGCTCAACCCGCCCGGCGGCGCCAGCAAACGATCGCCGGATCGGGTGTCGCACCTGGCGCGGATTGCCGTGCCGGTCCTGATTGTTCAGGGCACGCGCGACACCTTTGGCGGGCCGGACGCGATTCGGGCCGCGATGCCGCACGCCATCGTCCACGATGTTGCGGGCGGCGACCACTCGCCGGCCGCCAGATACGATCAGGCGGTGTTGGACGGCGTCGCCGCCTTCGTGTCCGCGACATAGGGCTGATGCAGCTTCACGGGCGTGCCCTGACGCAGCCTGAGGTTGATCATCTCGACGAAGATCGAGAAGCCCATCGCGAAGTAGATGTAGCCCTTCGGAATGTGCAGCTCGAGGCCCTCGCCGACCAGTGACAGGCCGATCAGCATCAGGAACGACAGTGCGAGCATTTTCACCGTCGGGTGCCGGCCGACGAACTCGCTGATCGTGCCGGCCGAAACCATCATGATGCCCACCGCGATCACGACGGCGGCCACCATGATGGCGAGCTCGTCCGCCATGCCCACCGCCGTGATCACCGAATCGAGCGAGAAGACCATGTCGAGCAGCATGATCTGGAGGATGACGGCGCCAAACGTGGGATACACCTTCGACGATCCGTGACCCTCTTCGCCCTCGAGCTTTTCGTGGATTTCCAGAGTGGCCTTGGCGAGCAGGAACAACCCGCCGCCGAGCAGAATCAGATCGCGGCCCGAAATTTCATGGCCGAACACCGAGAACAGGGGCTCGGTCAGGCGGATGATCCAGGCCAGCGAAAACAGCAGCAGGATGCGCATGACCATCGCCGCCATCAGGCCGAGGCGCCGCGCCTTCGCCTGCTGATTGACGGGAAGCTTCCCCGCCAGAATCGAGATGAAGATGACGTTGTCGACGCCGAGAACGACCTCGAGCAGGGTCAGCGTCGCCAGCGCAATCAAGCCTTCAGCCGACAAGAAAGGGTCAAACATATCGGGTGCCTAAGGTGCCTAATGTGCCTGAGGTGCCTCAGGTGTATGTCTGGGGCGGGGTTTGTGCTCGCAGGTGGCGGTGTTGACGCACGTGGCCGGAAGCTGGAGGCGGGCGACCGGCGTGCCGCCGACGAGGTGCTCGTCGATGATCTCGGCGATATCGGTTTCCGTCACGAAGCCGTACCACACGGCGTCAGGATAGACGACGACGGTCGGCCCATGCTCGCATTGATCCAGGCAGCCAGACTTGTTCGCGCGGATGCGTCGGCTCAGGCCGCGCTCGGCGAGCGCCTTCTTGAACGCCTTCTGCAGCCGATCGCTGGCATCCGGATCGCACGACCCGCGCGGGTGGTCGGGCTCGCGACGGTTGCAGCAGATGAAAATGTGACGCTCGAACGGGGCCATCGCCGTAGTCAGCCGGCTTCCAACTCGTTGCGACCCTGCAGGCCACGCCAGGTTTCAGGATCCTGCCACAGCAGCGTCCAGAAGTAGCGCGAGACATCGGCGGCCGGAAACTCCGCAGCCAGCGTCTTCGCCGCTTCATCGAGTTTTTCGGGCGCCGGCGCGGCGGGCGACTCCTCGGTGATGAGCCCTTCCTCGTGGGCGATCCCGAGCGCGTCGAGAAAGCGGCCCATCATCGGACGCTGGTGATGCAGGTGATACGACACGAGGAGCCGTGCCGCGAGCAGATCAGAGACCTGACCCAGCGCCGCCAGATGCCTGGCCTTCTTCTCGACGGGCAGCGCCAGAATGCTCTTGGGCCGGAACTTGATCTGCTGGGCAATCAGCGCGACGCCTTCGGCCTGCTCGAGCCCGGCCTGATCGTCGCTCCAAAACGCGGTCGCGGCAGCCAGACGCGCGTCCAGAGGGAGGGTGCGCCACAGCTTGGCCGGGCGCATTTCATCGGACATCGCCGATTAGTGTACTGCAGGATCGCGGGGCGATTCACCGGTTCACGTGAACCGTCAGCACTACGCCGCGGTGCCGACGCGCTTCAGCAACGCCATATCGTCGAGCATCTTGCCAACGCCGCGCGCGACCGACGTCAGTGGCTCATCCGCGATGGTCACGGGTACGCCGGTTTCCTGGCGCAGCCGTTCGGCGAGCCCGCGCAACAAGGCCCCGCCGCCGGTGACGACGAACCCGTTGTCCGAGACGTCCGCCGAAATTTCGGGAGGGATCACGTCGAGCGCTTCGCGGATCGCCGCGACGATGGCCTTGAGCGGCTCGGCCAGCGCGGAGCGAATTTCGGCGTCGCCGACGCGGACCACGCGGGGGCGGCCTTCGCGAAGGCAACGTCCGCGGACCTCCATGAAGAGAGGCTCGACGTCCTCACAGGCCGATCCAATCTCGATCTTCACCTGTTCCGCCGTCCGCTCCCCGATCAGCAACCCGTGGCGGCGGCGCATGAACTGAATGATGGCTTCGTCCATGTGATGACCGGCCATGCGAACCGACTGGTCGTACACCATCCCGCCAAGCGCGACGACGGCGATGTCGGTTGTGCCCCCGCCGATATCCACTACCATGCTTCCGCACGCTTCGGTGACCGGGAGACCGGCACCAATGGCCGCCGCCATGCCTTCCTCCACGAGGTGCACCTGGCTGGCCTTCGCCCGATAGGCGCTGTCAATCACGGCGCGCCGCTCCACCTGCGTGCAGCCGGAGGGGATGCCGATGACCACGCGCGTACGCCGCCACGCGTAGGAGCCCTGCGCCTTCTTGATGAAACTGGCCAACATCCGCTCGGCGGCGTCGAAATCGGCAATCACGCCGTCCCGCATCGGCCGGATGGTCGTAATGGACGATGGGGTGCGACCCAGCATGGCGTGAGCATCGTGCCCCACCGCCTCGGTTTTGTCGCTGGCGGTGTTCACGGCCACGATCGACGGCTCGTCGACGACGATCCCCCGCCCGGCAGCAAACACGATGGTATTGGCCGTGCCAAGGTCGATGGCAAGGTCGCGGGCGGCAAACGGCATGATGTTCAGCAGCACTTGGAAGGTCTCCGGGCAACGTCGGTTTTGTCAGCTGTATGGCAAGCGGCGTGCCCGGTCAGTGCGACTGCCCTAACGCCGGTCCAAACCGCGAAATTTCGGCGGTGGAATGCACTTTTGCACACTCGAAAGGGGGCGGAAGAAGGAAATCCTGTGAGGCGTTTCGGCAGGAGATGTGCAGAGCTGGCACAGGATCGACAAACTTGTAAGTGGATTTCAGCTTCGGCCGCACGGCTGATTCCACAGAAAGTCGCGCTCAAAGCCGATCGCCAATCGCTGGTATCTTCACTCCATGAGCGGACCGGGCAATTTCTTCGACGAAGTCAACCAGTACTTCGAGCAGGCTGCCGCCTTCACGGACTACCCGGCCGGGCTGCTCGACCAGATTCGCGGGTGCAACAGCGTCTACCGCTTCGACTTTCCCTTGCGCCGGCAGGACGGACACATCGAGGTCATTCGGGCCTGGCGTGTCGAACACAGCCATCACAAACTCCCGGTCAAGGGCGGCATCCGCTATGCGCCGGAGGTTTACGAAGAAGAGGTGATGGCGCTGGCCGCGCTCATGACCTACAAGTGCGCCATCGTCGACGTGCCGTTTGGCGGCGGCAAGGGCGGCATCCGGATAGATCCCAGGCACTACACGCTGGAGGAACTGGAGCGGGTGACGCGGCGCTACACGCACGAACTCGTCAAGAAGGACTTCATCGGACCCGGGATCGACGTTCCGGCACCGGATTACGGCACCGGGGAGCGGGAGATGGCCTGGATTGCCGACACGTATTCGGCGCTCAATCCCGGGCAGCTCGATGCGCTTGGATGCGTCACCGGCAAACCCGTGACGCAGGGTGGTGTACGAGGCCGTCGCGAAGCGACAGGCCGCGGGCTGTTCTTTGCGCTGCGCGAGGCGTGCAGCCGCGCGCCGGACATGACACGGCTCGGGCTCGCGACGGGACTCGATGGCAAGCGCATCGTCGTCCAGGGCCTCGGCAACGTCGGTTTTCACGCGGCGAAGTTCTGTCGCGAGGCCGGGGCGCTCGTGATCGGCATCGCCGAGCGCGAGGGCGCCATCATGAGCGCCGAGGGGCTGAACGAGGCCGACGTCTTCGAGCACCGCCGCGGCACGGGATCCATTCTGAACTTTCCCGGCGCGACGAACATCCCCGACACGGCGGGAGCGCTCGAGATGGAATGCGACGTGCTGATTCCCGCCGCGCTCGAAGGCGTCTTTACCGCCGACAACGCTCCGCGCGTGCGGGCGAAGATCATCCTCGAGGGCGCGAACGGCCCGACCACGCCATCGGCCGATCTGATCTTCCGCGACAAGGGCATCCTGGTGATCCCCGACATCTACGCCAACGCAGGCGGCGTCACCGTGTCCTACTTCGAGTGGGTGAAGAACCTGTCGCACGTGCGTTTCGGCCGCATGTCGAAGCGGCACGAGATGGCCAACGAGCTGGCGATGCTGCGCACGATAGAAGCGGCAACCGGCAAGAAGTTCACCGACGCCGAGCGGATGCAGCTCGCGCAAGGGCCGGACGAAGAGGATCTCGTCAACTCCGGCCTCGAGGAGACGATGATCGCTGCGTATCACGGGCTGATCGAAACCAGGGAGCGGCACCCGGGCGTGCCCGACTTGCGCATCGCGGCGTTTCTCAACGCCATCCACAAGGTCGCGCGATCGTACATGGAGCTGGGGATCTTCCCTTAGGACCCTTAATCGGGCAATTCATCTGAATCGGCGTGAATCGCGAGTGGCTCCCGGCTATCGGCGAACGGCTTTCAGCGCTGAAAGCCGAAAGCTGATGCTGGCGCGTCGTCAACTCAACTGCGCGCCAGGATTGACGATCAGCCCGACCGCAGCGCGATGACCGGATCGACGCGGCTGGCCCGCCTCGCCGGAATGACGATCGCCAGCGCGGCCACGGCAGCGAGAATCAGCGGAATGGCCGTGAACGTCACGGCATCGGTCGCGCTGACGCCGTAGAGGAGGTTGCTCACGAGATTCGTGAGGAGCAGCGCCACCACCAATCCGACGGCGATGCCCAGACCGGCGAGGGTCAAACCCTGCCGCAGTACCATACGGCGCACCTCGGATCCTGACGCGCCCAGTGCCAGGCGAATACCCAGCTCGCGCGTCCGCTGGCTCACGGCGTACGCCATGACGCCGTACACGCCGATCGAGGCCAGCAGCAGCGCGAGGCCGCCGAACACCGCGAGCAGCAACGCGCCCATCCGCGCTGCCCACAGGGCCTGTTCGAAGACATCGGCCATCGTGAACACGCCGACGAGCGGCATGTTCGGCTCCATCTGCTGGACCACGGCGCGGACCGTGCCCAGTGCGGCGTCCGGCCCAGCGCTGCGCACCGTGAGCGTGACCGCCGCCTGCGGAGCCTGCGGCAGAGGGCGATAGATGAAGGGTTGGGGCTCCTCGCCAAGAAAGTTGTACTTGCTGTCCCTGGCAACACCGACGACTTCCGTGAACTGCTCGTCGCGGAAGAACGTGAACCGGCGGCCCATCGCCTCCTGCTCCGGCCAGAGCTGCCGCGCCATGGTTTCGTTGATGATGACGACCTGCGGCGACTGCGCGTTGTCGGCCGGCGTGAAGTCCCGGCCGCGCACGAGCGGGATGCCCATCGTCGCCAGGTAGCCCTCGCCGACGCTGCTCACCTGCACCAGGCGCGCGTTGCGTGGGTCGGTGGTGTCCTGTCCCTCGAGGAACACGCTGCGCAGGAACCCGCCGCCGCCAAGCGGGGTGGTCGTGGCATACGCCGCACGTTCCACACCGGCGAGTCCGCGTACCCGCTCGAGAATCTGTTGCTGCCGGTCGAGGGCGGCATCGAGCGGCATGCCCTGGGTGGCGAGATCGAACGAGAGCACGGCCAGCCGATCGGCGTCGAAGCCGGGGTCGATGCCGCGCGCCTTGTCGAGACTGCGCAAGAAAAGCCCGGCGCCGATGAGCGCCACGAATGACAGCGCGATCTGCGCGACGACGAGCGCGTTGCGTGCGGTAACGCGGCGGCCGCCGCCGCTCGGCTGGCTGCTGCGATCCTTCAACTCGACGGCCAGGTCGGGACGCGAGAACTGCAGCGCCGGCACGAGTCCGAACAGCACGCCAGTGGTCAGCGAGATGGCGGTTGTAAAAGCCAGCACGCTGCCATCCACCGTCATCGCCAGCGCCTCGGCCGGCAGGAACGGCGGTCGCAGCGCCTCCAGCCCCGCCCGGGCCCACAGCGCGATCACCAATCCCGCGACACCACCGAGCAGTCCAAGAACGGTGCTCTCAATCAGCAATTGCCGGACGAGCCGTGCCCGGCTGGCGCCGAGCGACAATCGCAGGGCAATCTCCTGACGTCGGGCCGCCGCGCGCGCCAGCAGCAGGTTCGCGACGTTGGCGCATGCCACGAGGAGGACGACACCGACAATCACCATCAGGAGTCCACTCGCCGTCACGATATTTCCGCGGAACGCCGGGTTGATGGTCGCCTGTGCGAGCGGTACCAGAGTCACGCTTCGGCCGCTGTTGTCGTTGGGGTACTCCGCGGCCAGGGCGGCGGCCACGGTGGTGAGATTGGCGCGCGCCTGCTCGAGGCTGACGCCGGGCTTCAACCGTCCGGTCATCTGGAACAACAACGCACGCCGCACATCCCAGTTCTCGGAATAGAAGCCGGACGTCGTCTCGCGATAGGTCGAAAACGGGACCCACAACTGCCCTCCGCCAATTGCGTTGGTGCCCTTGAACGGCTCCGCGGTGACGCCAACCACTGTAAAGGCACGGCCATTGATCGTGATGGCGCGGCCGGCGATTGCCGGATCGCCGCCGTACCGGCGCTGCCAGAGTCCGTAACTGAGGACCGTCACAGGCGCCGACCCGATGGTGTTTTCCTCGTCAGCGACAAACCCGCGCCCGAGGGCCATCGGCGCGCCGAGCGTGCGGAAATAACCGGCTGACACGATCTCCGCCGGCACTTGTTCGGGCTCTCCGCTGCCCGACAGGCTCACGGCGGTGAACGCGTGCGCCACCAGTGATTCGAACACCTCGTTGCCGGCCCGAAAATCCTCGAAGTTCGGGCGCGACATGGGCATGAACCCGCCGAGCGCGTTCTGCCGGTTTCGCTCGTCCCTCGTGAACACCGACACCAGCCGCTCGGGCGCCTCGAGCGGGAGCGGGCGCAGAAACACGTCGTTGACCAGCGTGAAGATCGTCGTGTTCGCGCCGATGCCGAGACCGAGCGACAGGACGGCGACCAGCGTGAGCACCGGATTGCGCGACAGCAGCCGCACGGCGAATCGAAGGTCGTTGAGGATGGAATTCATGGGGCGACGGGGCAGGACGTGCGAGGGATGTGCCAAGCCTGCCGCGAGCAAACCGTGCAGACTGAGCAACTTAGCGGAAGCCTGCCACTGCGCCGCCGGGGGAGGTGCCCGGAACCGAACACGCACTGTCCGCGAACGGCGGTGTGACTTAATCCGCGAGGCGAAGCCGAGCGGCCCTCCGCCGAAGGCGGCCCGGCGCCTACAGCTCCTTTTTCGGCCGCCGGTTCGCTTCCAGGATCTTCTTGCGCAGGCGAATCGACTTCGGCGTCACTTCGACGAGCTCGTCGTCGTTGATGAACTCGATCGCCTGTTCGAGGCCCATGATGTGCGGCGGCACCAGGCGAATGGCTTCGTCGGCCGACGAGGCGCGCATGTTGGTCTGCTTTTTTTCCTTGGTGATGTTGACGTCCATGTCGGCCTGGCGCGAGTTCTCGCCGACGATCATGCCCTCGTAAACCTGCGTCTGCGGGTCGATGAACATCACGCCCCGTTCCTGCAAATTGAAGATCGCGTAGGCCGTGGCTACGCCGGCACGGTCGGCCACGAGCGCACCGGTCAGCCGCGATGCGATCGGCCCGTGCCACGGCTCCCACCCGGCAAACAGGTGATTCATGATGCCGGTACCTTTCGTTTCGGTCAGGAACACGGACCGAAACCCGATCAGGCCACGCGCCGGAATGCGGAATTCGAGGCGCACGCGTCCGCTCCCGTGATTGACCATGCGCGTCATCGTGCCGCGGCGCTGACCGAGCGTCGCGATGACCACGCCCTGGAATTCCTCGGCGACGTCGATCACGAGCTCCTCGATGGGCTCCATCTTCCGGCCGTCGATCTCCTTGACGACGATCTCCGGGCGGCCGACCTGCAGCTCGTAGCCTTCGCGGCGCATCATCTCCATCAGGATCGCCAGCTGCAGCTCGCCGCGCCCGAGCACCTTGACCTGCTCGGGCGTTTCGGTGTCCTCGATCCGCAACGACACGTTGCCCAGCAGCTCCCTGTCGAGGCGCTCGCGCAGATGACGCGACGTCACGTACTGTCCTTCCCGGCCGGCGACGGGCGAGGTATTCACGCCGAACACGATCGAGACGGTCGGCTCATCGACGGCGACCGGGGGAATGGCGAGCTGATGCTCGGGATCGGTGATGCTCTCGCCGATCGTGATGTCGTCGATGCCCGTCAGGCAGACGATGTCGCCGGCCGCCGCCGACTCGATGTCGATGCGCTTGAGACCCTCGAACGAGTACAGCTTCGTCACCTTCGTCGGCTGCGCCTTGCCATCGAGCTTCATCACGATGACCGGGTCGTTGATCTTCACCCGCCCGTTGAAGATGCGTCCGATGGCAATGCGGCCCAGGTAGTCGCTCGAATCGAGATTCGAGACCAGCATTTGAAACGGCGCATCGGGATTGCCACGCGGCGGCGGCACGTGATCGACGATGGCGTCGAACAGCGGCTGGAGGTCCACTCCGGGAACGTCGAGGTCGAGGCTCGCCGTCCCTGCCCGGCCGCTGGTGTAGAGCACCGGGAACTCGATCTGCTCCTCGGTGGCGTCGAGATCGATGAAGAGGTCGTAGATCTCGTTCAGCACTTCCTTCGGGCGGGCATCACCGCGATCGATCTTGTTGATGACGACAATCGGCGGCAGGCCGCGCTCGAACGCCTTGCGCAGCACGTAGCGGGTCTGCGGCAGCGGGCCTTCCGCCGCATCGACGAGCAGGACGATCCCATCGACCATCGACAGCACGCGTTCGACTTCGCCGCCGAAGTCGGCGTGACCGGGCGTATCGACGATGTTGATCAGGATGTCCTTGTAGTGCACCGCGGTGTTCTTGGCGAGGATGGTGATGCCGCGCTCGCGCTCGAGCTCGTTGCTGTCCATGGCGCGCTCGGCCACCCGCTCGTTGACCCGAAAGACGCCCGCCTGTTGAAACATGGTGTCCACGAGGGTCGTCTTGCCATGGTCCACGTGCGCCACGATCGCCACGTTCCGGCGAAGCGGGTTGGCAATCTGAGTTCGACTATGCGAGGCAGCGGACGCGGACGGCATCTCCTCAGTATACAGACCCGCTCGCGGAGGACGAGCCGCGTTAGCGGCGAGTTCCGTATATCCTAGGAGCATGCCGCTGTACGAATACGAGTGTCAGAGCTGCCACCACCACTTCGAGTTGCTGGTCCGCGAACAGACCGCCCTGGCCTGCCCGTCGTGCCAGAGCGCTGAGATCGAAAAGCAGCTGTCCGTGTTTGCCGTTGGCGCCGACTCGCCGAAGTTCTCCGCCCCGAGCGGCGCGGCGGGCGCGTGCGGCAGTTGCGGCGACCCACGCGGGCCCGGCGCCTGCTCGATGAACTGAGTCGTCCCCATGACACCTGCGGACTGCATTCTGTTCAGCGGCGGCGCCGCCGGGGCCGAAGCCGGGTTCGGCGCGTGTGCCGAACGGCACGGCGTCGAAGAAGTCAACTTCACCTTTGACGGTCATCCCATCGTTCGACGCCGAGGCATGCGCGTCCTCAATCACGAGGAGCTGCTGGCCGGCGATGTGAGCCTCGCCTACGTCTCGCGACTGATGCACCGGCGCTACACGGACAGCGCAACCATTCGCAAGGTCCTGCAGACGATGTGGTATCAGGTGAACAGCGGCCAGGAAATCTACGTCATCGGCACCATCCTCGACGACCAGACGGTCCGAGGCGGTACGGGATGGGGAGCCGAGTTCGCCAAGCTGTGCAACAAACCGCTGTATGTGTTCGACCAGGAGAAGCACGGCTGGTTCGAGTGGAGCGGCGACGACTGGCAACGGGCGGATGGCCCGAAGACGCCGGTGATCACGCATCCGCATTTCACCGGCACCGGCACGCGCAATCTCAGCGACGCGGGCCGGCAGGCCATCGAGGATCTCTTCACGCGATCGTTTTGACTGGTTTCGACTTCGCCGTCGCCTTCACCGCGATCGCGGCCGGCGCGGTGGCCTCGATCGCTGGTTTCGGCGTCGGGAGCCTGTTGACACCGCTGCTGACCGCTCCGTATGGCGCCAAACTGGCAGTGGCGCTGGTGGCGTTTCCTCATGCGATCGCCACGTTCATCCGCCTGTGGCGTCTGCGCGACAGCATCAAGTGGCCCGTGCTCAGAAGCTTTGGCGTGACGAGCGCGGCCGGCGGACTGGCGGGCGCGTATGTGTTCACACAAGCCGGCGGCGAGGTGCTGGCCCGGGTCCTTGGCGTGCTGCTCGTGTTCGTCGGCATCGCCGAGCTGGCCGGGGTCGCCCAGCGCATTCGTTTTCATGGTGTGATGGCATGGATGGCCGGCGCCATCTCGGGCGTCTTCGGCGGCATGGTCGGCAATCAGGGCGGCATCCGCTCGGCGGGGCTTCTCGCGTTTGATTTGTCGCCGCGCGAGTTCATTGCCACTGCCGCGGCCATCGCGCTCATCGTCGATCTCGTCCGGACGCCCCTCTATGTGTGGGAGGCGGGACCCGAGATGCTGGCCGCCCTGCGGGTCATGGCCATTGCCACGGCCGGCGTGATCGCGGGAACATTCGCCGGATCGTACATCCTGCTGCGGCTGTCGGCCGCCGTCTTCCGCCGGGTCATCGGGGCGGTCCTGCTGACGTTGGGAATCTGGATGCTCACATGATTCGAACGCTCGCTAAAGGCATCTGGCACGTGCTCGCGATGGCCGGCGTCTTCGCCATCGTGACGGCACTGTGGCTCTGGAACTCCGGGATCGGCACCACGACACCTCCGGGACGAATCGAAACGGCCGTCGCGCGTGTCGCGCGGACCACGATGATTCCGGCCACGGCACGGCGTCTTCGTAACCCGGAGCCGGCCATCTCGGAACACATCAGGTCCGGCCTCGAGCACTGGGCGGATCACTGCGCGAGCTGCCACGCCAACAACGGCGCCGGCGATACCGACATGGGACGAGGCCTCTACCCGCCCGCGCCCGACATGAGACAGGCGGCCACGCAGAATTTGACCGACGGCGAGTTGTTCTACATTATTGAGAACGGCGTGAAACTGACGGGCATGCCGGCGTGGGGAACGGGCACCGAAGACAGCGCGCGCTCGACCTGGCATCTGGTGCACTTCATCCGCCGGCTTCCGAATTTGAGCGAAGCGGAGCAGGCCGAGATGGAAGAGCTCAACCCGCGCAGCGCCGCCGAGTGGCGGGCGCTCGAAGAGGAACGCCGGTTTCTCTCGGGCGAGGTGCCAGTGCCGTCCGTCGAACCGTCCACGCACGACCACAAAGGAGTCCCGCAGTGACACGTCGCACGCTTCTCTCTCTCATCGCCATTTTCGCCATGCCGGTCCTGAGCGCGGCGCACCCCGGCCACACGCACAAGGTGATGGGCGTCGTCTCGATGATTCACGAGAATCACCTCGAGGTGAAGGACACCAAGGACAAGACGTCGACCTTCACACTCGATGAGAAGACGCGGGTGCGCCGCGGCAAGGCTATTCTGAAGGCCGGCGACCTCAAAGTCGGCGACCGCGTCGTTGTCGTCTATGCCGAGGCCAAGGACGAGAAGACCGGCAAGACGTCGGTCACGGTGACGGAGGTTCAACTCGGGACCGCGACGTCGCAGTGACGTACACCGCCGGAGGACCCCATGACTCGCGCAGTAACGACGCTCATCGTATGCTCTGGCATCGCGCTAAGTGCCGCGACGGTGGCGGCCGCCCGGTCGGATCAATCTCCTGCGCAAGACTCTGCCGCGCTACTCACCGAAGTGCGGTTGCTGCGCCAGGCCATCGAGCAGCTCGCCGGCAACGGCACGCGCGTCCAGATTGCCTTCGGCCGGCTGCAATTGCAGGAGCAACGCACGGCGACGGCGGCACGCCGGCTCGAAGATCTGCGCGCCAACCTGACGCGGCTCACCTATCAGGCGACCGACACAGCTGATCGGCTCAAGGACTTCGAGGGACTTGCGACGACCGGGCACCGTACGCCGGAAGAAGAAGCCGACCTGCGCGAAATGCAGAAAATGATGACGCGCGAACTGCGCCGTTTCGAAGCGGAGCGGGCTCGATTGACCGCCGAGGAAAGCGAGGCCGCATCGGTCCTGGCCAACGAGCAGGGACGCTGGTCCGACCTCAATCGCCAGCTCGAAGAGCTCGAGCGCTCACTCGCGCCACGGCGTCAGTAAGGTGAATTCGGCACCGTGAACATCGGCTTGCCGCCGATGCTGAAGCCGCGAATGCGCTCACGGCCGTCGCCGCCGACGAGCCAGTTCGCCAATCGCGTCGCGGCCGCGTCGGACCGCGGATGAATCACGGCGTAGATGTTCACGAGCTGCTCGTCCCCTTCATAAAGCAGCTCCAATTCCAGCTCACGCTCGAATTGCCGATAGGTCGCTTCGTCACTCAACGTGTAGCCGCGAAGTTCGTCTGCGTGCCGCAGTGCCAGCGACATGCCGCGGCCGCTGACGATCAGCCGCTCCGGGGACGGGCGCACGCCTGCCGCCTGCCACAGCACGTTTTCGCGCTCGTGCGTGCCGGACAGATCGCCCCGTGACACAAACCGGACGTTCGACTGCGCGATGCGCCGGAAGGCGTCCGCCGCGTCCGCGGCTTCGCGAACACGCGCCGGATCGGACGAGGGGCCGGCGATGATGAACTGGTTGTGCGCCAGCTCGAGCCGGACCCAGTCTGGATGCTGCTCCATGGCACGCGCCTCGGCCTCGGGGGCGTGGCTGATCACGAGCTGCACGAGGCCTTCGGCCATCATCTGCAAGGCGCGGCCGCTCCCGGCCGCGTGGACGCGAACCGCCATGCGGCTCTGCTCGCGGTACGCCGGCAACAGCGCGTCGAGCAGTCCGGAGTTTTGAACGCTCGTCGTCGTGGCGATGTCGAGAGGGTGAGGTCTCCCCGAGCAGCCGGCGACGCTACACGCCGCCGCCAGTGCGCAGGTCGCCCACGTCCATCTGCGCTCCCGCCACATCGACCATCCGTTCGGTCTCACGGCCGCCGGCAGAGACCTCGAGCCGATACGCACCCGGCGTGACGTTCTGGAAGGAAAAAGCACCGCGGGCATCAGCGTACACCGCGTGCGGCGAATTCGCCGCCACGATGGTGGCGCGCATGCCGGGATGCACGTCGCACGTGACGTCATACTCGCCGGCCTGCTCGAACGTGTGCGTGTACATGTCGCCCTGATTCTGCGAGATGTTGAATACGCCCGTGCCGGTGCGCGTACGCACGACGGTCACGTTGTGGAGCTGGTCTTCGCTGTTCTTGAAGATGACCGGCTGTCCAACGCGCACGAACAGGGTTTCAGGAACGAAGGCCTTGGAGAACTGATCCATCAAGGCATTCCCTTCGGGCATCGGCAGCGCCGCGGCCGGTTCCAGCGTCACGAGGGCCCCTGCCGGCGCACGGCCGGAGAGTTGCGTCACGGTTGCCGCGGCAGCCGCCTCCGACGACGGAGCGGCGGGGGCTGGCGGATCTGCCGTGCCGGAACACCCCGCAGCGGCGGTGACCAGGATGATCATCAGGGCTTTACACATGACGCGAGTGTAGCGCACGACGCGACCCGATGGCTCGCCTGGTCCGCGGCACCTGCGATAGCATCTGGCAGTCATCGTGTTCACATCGATTCTGTGTCCCGTCGACTTCTCGCCACATGCCGAGCGCGCCCTGCGGTATGCGCTCGACCTCGCGGCCCTGACGGGCGCGCATCTGACCATCATGACGGCGGTGGATCCGTTTCTCGACGCCGCCTCGTCTGCGGCCGGGCACGGCGAGGATCTGATGCGGCAGACGCAGGAGGAGATGCAGGCGTTGCTCGCGCGCATCGGCAGCGCGCGTGGCGAACTCTCTGAACCGCCAGGTATTGCAGTGCTGACCGGCGACGCCGCCGAGGAAATCCTCGCGCAGATCGCCGAGTGCAGCGCCGATCTCGTGGTCATGGGGACGCAGGGCCTCGGCGCGGCCAGACAACTGGTCTTTGGATCGACGACCAAGCGCGTCCTGCGCGAATCGCCCGTCCCGGTGCTGGCGGTGCCGGCGCCGGGAGAATAGCCGACGAGTAGCGCTTGGGGTAGCGCACGAAGCCGGAGGCTGCCCTGCACGGATCCACCGGTCGGTCCCCACTGACCGGCTTACAACAGGACAGCCTCCGCTCGATCGCTGCTCGAGCAAGCGCGGTGCCATCCACGCGCGCGGCGGAGTGCCTGAAAACGGGAACGATAACGCCCGCACCGCTCGGTTGCGAGGCCGTGAGCGCAACTAACCTGCCCCACCACCGTGGCGATCAGGATCGCCCGTTCAACAGGGCCTCTGCCGTCGTGAAGCGTGGCGCGATGTCCACGGGCACATCGGTCAACCGATCGAGCACGCGCCCGGTCTCCGGCCGCATGACACCCAGCCGGTCGATCAGGTCGCGCGCCTTCGCGTACGATCCTTCGGCCTGCAGCGTCATGATCTCGCGGGTGAGTGCGGTCACGCCGTCGCGGATTTTTCCAGCATCCACGGTGAACGTGCCGTCGCCGTTGACCTTGAAACCGCCCTGGTCGAGCAGGTAATTCAGTTGGATGGCCTGGCCGCGGCCGTGCGCTTCGTTGATGCCGAATCGGATGGAGCGAAACGCCGATGCCAGAAACGTGGTGTATATCGTCTGCTGGAGCGACTGGTCGAGCTGGCCCTGGTCGATCAGGTATTGCAACGCCCAGAGGCCCGAAATGTCCGCCTTGGCCTCCTCGATCGCGCTGTAAGTATCCCTGAGCTCCTGGCGCACCGTCGTAGCTCGTCCGTTGACGGTGATGTCGTGCGGTCCAAGGCCGTGCATCAGCTCATGCATGAGGATGTGCGTGAAAAACGCGTCGAAGGCCACATGGGGCTGGTCGCCGCCGGCAAGCGCCACTTTTGAAATGGGCACCAGCACCTTGCTGAACTTCGCCTCCTGGTTGTTCTTCAGCATCACGCGTTTGCTGCCCTTCTCGCGGATGACCCGCTCGTCGTTGGGCAGGTTGAACGCCGCTGTCTGCACGCCGCGGTTCGCGTCGCCGGCCGAGAACACGGTGTTGACGACGGCGATGGGCGCCAGCGCGCCCAGCCTGGCGTTGCGGTACTTCGGGTCGATCGGCAGGTTGTTCTCGATGTCCTGCAGGGAGCCGGCGAACTTCTGCAGCTTCTCGGACTCCGCGTGATCCTTGATGGTGATGAACGCTTCGAACGCGGCCTTGTAATTGAACCACTCGTCTTCGTACACCTCATAGGGGCCAATCGTTGGTTCGATCGACGCATCGAGCTCCATCCACTTCACGTCGCTGTCGAAGTAGTCGTTGGACAGAAACGCCGCGGCGCGCGAGTCGAGGTAGGCCGCGAGCGTGGATTGTGTCGTGAGCCGCGCCGCCTCGCGCAAGTGCATCGCCGCAATCTCGAGCTCCCCCTGATAGGCCGTGCTGTACGGAACGGCCGTCAGCTGGCCGTCAGGGGCGCGCCGGATGACGGTGAAGAACCCGGTCGCGCGCGTCTTTTCCGCTGGCGCCAGGGACTGGATCCATTTGTCGACTTCTTCCTTGGCGGCGCCCGCCGGATAGTAATTGGCCGATGCGGGCTTTGGCGGCGCGCCGGGGATGAACGGTTCGTCGTGATCGAGACGCGACCAGGGCCCTTTGTTGAGCAGAAAGTACTGAAGCCGTTTGCTGCCGAGCTCGGTGTCGTCGCGAATCAGATCGAGCAGCATGGCTTCGTTGCCCGCCCACACCTGGTCGAGGAACAGCGCGTCCATCACCTGTGCGGCCTCGATCATGTGCGCCAGCGCTTGTCGCTCGCTGGGCGGAAGGCCGCTGACATCGGCGGCAATGTCCGTCGGTGCAAAGCGGGCGATCTTGCGGGACAGATCGTCGAGCTCCCCGCCCGACGCCCCCCCTGCCGCCGCCGGCGTGGCGTTTGACGGCGTTGGTGTCGTGGAATTACAGGCAGCAAGCGCGGTGATTAACGCAACAGACATGGCAATGCGATTCATAGGCTTTCAGCTTTCAGCTCTCGGCTCTCAGCGGCTTTCGGCTTTCAGCTTTCGGCTCACGGCTCGGTGTTCCATCGTTCCGTCGTTCGGTCGTTCCATCGTTCCGTCGTTCCGTCGTTCTGCCGTTCTGCCGTTCTGTCGTTCTGTCGTTCTGTCGTTCAATTTGTTCTTCGTTCTTCGTTCTTAGTTCTTAGTTCCGTCAGTGCACTCCAGAGGAAGACTGTAAGGCCGAGGGCTCCGCTCCGAGCCGCCTGATGGCCGTTTCCCACATCACCTCCACCGGTATGTCGAACAGCAAGTCCGTCTGGACCGGCAGCATCAGCCATGACGAAGCGGCCAGTTCTTCGTCCAGCTGCCCCGGCGCCCAGCCCGCGTAGCCCACCACCAGCCGCACCTGCGGATCCGGTGACGACCGCAGCGTGTGTCTGATCAGTTCCGGCGCGGCCGACAGATACACGCCTTCGCAAATCTCGAGCGCGTCGCCATCGAGCTCGCGGTGGTTCGTCAGCACCCACGCACGATTCGGTTCAACGGGCCCACCAACGAACAGATGCACGTCCTCGCGGATGTGCATCGGCGGATCCGGCCGGATCACCTCGTGCGCCGGCTCCGGCATCATCCGATTGACGACCAGCCCAAACGCGCCATGCGTCCCGTACTCGGCCAGCAGCACCACGGTCCGCGCAAAATTCGGATCGAGCATCTGCGGCATGGACAACAGCAGCACCGGGGCGAGAGCCGTATCCTCCGTGGCCATACCTCACATCTTACGCACATTGCCGCCGGCTTTCAGCACGGTCTTCGCCCACGTCATGTGCTCGTGCACCACCGGTGTCTCCGCCGACTGGGCGGCGCGCCGCACACCGCCGCCCGGCTGATCGAGGACGCCGGCCGCCTCGGGCGTGCCGGCATTGCCGAGAGCGACCGCGACGTTACGTCGCAAGCGGGACACCGTCACCCGCGTCATGGCCGATCCTTCGACCATCCGGTGCAGATCGAAATCCGATCGCCGCCAGAGCTCGGCCGGAGTCGCCGTCGCCCGGCCGGCTTTCGGTTGCCATGCGGGATCGAGCGTGGCAAGCGGCGCGAGGTTGTAGGGACACACGTCCTGACAGACGTCGCAACCGTACACGTGGTCACCGACGCCCGGGCGCGCCTCTTCCGGAATGGCGCTCTTGTGCTCGATGGTGAGATACGAGATACAGCGGGTCGCGTCGAGCTCGTAAGCGTCCACGAGCGCGCCGGTCGGGCACGCATCAAGACAGATGGTGCAGGCGCCACAGCCGTCCGCGACGGGCGCGTCCGGCTCGAGATCCAGGCTGACCGCGATACCGGCCAGAAAGGTCCAGGAGCCGAGATCCGCGTTGAGCAGCATCGTGTTCTTGGCAATCCACCCCAGCCCGGCGTGTTTGGCGAAGGCGCGTTCCTGGACGTGGTGCTTGTCCACGAAGATCCTGGCGTCGAACGGTTCCTCGCTGTGGTCGCGCATCCACTGGGTGAGTTGCTCGAGCCGCTCGGCGAGGACGATGTGGTAATCGTCGCCCCAGGCGTAGCGCGCGATGTGTGGGGTGGAGGGCGGATCGACGAAATAGTTGGTCGCCGTCACGATGACGGATCGCGCCGTCGGCAGGAAGTGGCGGATGTCCGCGCGCGTGTCTGCCGACTTGTGCAGATAGACCATCTCGCCCGCGTAGCCGCGGCCGAGCCACTCCTTCAGCCGGGTCAGCTCGGGCAAGGCTGCCGCGGGCGCAATCCCGCACACGTCGAACCCGAGTACGCGCGCCTGCTCTTTGAGACTGGTGACTGTCATTGCCGCTTCCGTTGATCTCCGACCCTATTTGCCGAATGACTCCACTCTCGGCTGAGTTCGAGTGCACGGTCAGGTGCCTGTGCTCGCGCTGTCACGAGAGTATGATGGGCCAGTAAGGAAGTCGAATGATGGCTGATTCTCGCCCGGCGATCAGTGATGTCACGGCCGATGCGCTCTTCGAAATGCGGGACGACGGCTTTCGGCGCGAGCTCGTGCGTGGAGAGGTGAGAACCATGACACCCACTGGCGGTCTCCACGGAGTGGTTGTGGCGAAAATCACGATCGCGCTGGGTCAGTATGTCGATGCGCATCATCTCGGCTGTCTGCTCGGCGCAGAAACCGGCTTCAAGCTGGCGGCGGCGCCCGATACCCTGCGGGCGGCGGATGTGTCGTTCGTTCGACGAGAGCGCATACCGGAGTCAGGCATCCCGGAAAAGTTCTGGCCGGGGGCGCCGGATCTCGCGGTCGAAGTGCTATCGCCGGACGACCGGGTCCGCGAGGTCGACGACAAGGTGGATGACTGGCTTCGCAGCGGCACGCGCGAAGTGTGGATCGTCAGCCCGCACCGCCGCAGCGTGACGGTTCACCGCGTGGACGTGCCGCCAGTGACACTGCGCGAGACCGATCAGATTACCGGCGGCGAGTGTCTACCGGGGTCTCTTTGTCGCGTCGCCGCCTTCTTCCCCGTTGCGCCGTAAACCAGTCCCCGCCGAAGCATCGCGCGACACGTCACTGCTTCTTCACGAGCTGGCGGAGCACGTACGGCAGGATGCCGCCATGTGAAAACGCGGCCAGTTCCTCTGGCGTGTCGATGCGCACACGCGCGGTAAAGGCCTTGACGCCAGATTCTCCGGCCGCACGCACCAGGATTTCTCCGCGAGGCCTGAGACCCTCGCCCGAGCCAACCAGCTCGAACACCTCATGGCCCGTGAGCCCAAGGTCCTCGGCCGATTCACCGGCCGTGAACTCCAATGGCAGCACGCCCATGTTCACCAGGTTGCTGCGATGGATGCGCTCGAAACTTTCCGCGATGACCGCCTTCACGCCGAGCAGCAGCGTGCCCTTGGCCGCCCAGTCGCGCGACGAGCCCGACCCGTATTCCTTGCCCGCCAGCACGATCAACGCCACGCCGGACTTCTGATACAGCATCGCCGCATCGTAAATGCTCATCACGGGCGGCGCGTCGGCCGACGACTGCCTCCCGGAGGCGACGCCCGCCGATCCGCCCGCTGGTCCGAGGTATGTCGTAAACCCGCCCTCGGTGCCGGGCGCCAGCTGATTGCGCAACCGGACGTTGGCGAAGGTGCCCCGCATCATCACCTCGTGGTTGCCGCGCCGCGCGCCGTAGGAATTGAAGTCTTTCGGCTGCACGCCGTGATCCATGAGGTAGCGGCCGGCCGGGCTCTCGGCCTTGATCGATCCTGCGGGCGAAATGTGATCGGTCGTAATGCTGTCGCCGAGCACCGCGAGCGCTCTCGCAGCGCGGATATCCGTACGAGCCGCCGGCTCGCGGGTCAGATTCTCGAGGAATGGCGGCCGCCGGATGTACGTGGATTCGGCTTCCCATTGAAAGCGATCGCCCGTCGGCACGGGCAGCGTGCGCCAGCGCTCGGGACCCTCGAACACGTGCGCGTATTGGCGGCGGAATGACTCGGCTGTCACCGAGCTGAGCATGGCCCCCTGCACTTCCTGTGACGTTGGCCAGAGGTCCTCGAGATAAACGTCCGCGCCGTTGGAGCCCTTGCCGAGCGGTTCGGTCGTCAGATCCAGGTTCATCGTGCCCGCGAGCGCGTAGGCCACGACCAGCGGCGGCGACGCCAGGTAGTTCGCACGCACGTCCTGCTGGATGCGTCCCTCGAAGTTGCGATTGCCGCTCAGCACCGACGCGACGACCAGTCCGTGTTCGCGCACGTCGGCCGCGATCTCCTCAGGGAGCGGGCCGCTGTTGCCGATGCACGTCGTGCAGCCGTAGCCGACGAGGTTGAACCCGAGTTGATCGAGATACGTTTGCAGGCCCGCCTTTTCGAGGTAGTCGGTCACGACTTTCGACCCGGGCGCAAGGCTCGTCTTCACCCACGGCTTGCGCTGCAGGCCCTTCTCCACGGCTTTCTTCGCCAGCAGGCCCGCACCAATCATGACGCTTGGATTCGACGTGTTCGTACAGCTCGTGATCGCCGCAATCACGACGGAGCCGTGCTGGAGCATCGTCTCGGTCGCGACCCCGCCCGCGCTCGGCGAGGCCTTCACGCCCTTCGCGAGGTCGGACAGCGCCCCGGCGAAGGAGCTCTTCGCCTGGCTCAATGGCACGCGGTCCTGCGGCCGCCGCGGCCCGGCGAGGCTGGGGACGACCCTGGCCAGATCGAGCTCCAGTGTTTCGCTGTAAACGGGGTCGGGCGCGCCTTCCGTGCGGAACAGCCCCTGCGCCCGTGCGTAGTCTTCGACCAGTTGCACCTGTGACGCGTCGCGGCCGGTGAGGCGCAGATAATCGAGCGTCATTTCGTCAATCGGGAACATCGCGACCGTCGCGCCATACTCGGGACACATGTTGCCGAGCGTGGCGCGGTCCGCGATGGTCAGATGGGCAAGGCCCGAGCCGTAGAACTCGACGAACTTGCCGACCACGCCGTGCTTGCGCAGCGCCTGGGTAATCGTCAGCACCAGATCGGTCGCGGTGGTGCCCTCCACCATGCGGCCCGTGAGGCGCATTCCGACAACCGGCGGGATCAGCATGGAGCTTGGCTGTCCGAGCATCGCGGCCTCGGCTTCGATGCCCCCGACGCCCCATCCCACCACGCCCAGACCATTGACCATCGTGGTGTGGGAGTCGGTGCCGAAGACGGTATCGGGATAGGCCACGGTGTGACCGTTGACAGTCTCACGGTAAACGACGCGCGCGAGATATTCGATGTTGACCTGATGGACGATGCCGGTTTCCGGCGGCACGACACGAAAGTCGTTGAACGCGGTCTGCCCCCACCGCAGAAACACGTAGCGCTCGCGATTGCGGTGATACTCGAGCTCGGCGTTCAACTGCAGGGCGTTCGCGGTGCCGAAATGATCGACTTGGACCGAGTGATCGATGACGAGCTCGACGGGCTGCAGCGGGTTGACCTGATCGGGCCGGCCCCCGAGCGACACGATACCGTCGCGCATGGCCGCGAGATCGACGACGCAGGGGACGCCGGTGAAGTCCTGCAGCAGCACGCGCGCCGGCATGAAGGAGATCTCCTTCTGCAAGCCTTTGGTCAGGTCCCACGAGGCCAGCGCGCGGATGTCGTCCGCCTTCACGAAGCCGTTGTCTTCGCGCCGCAGCAGGTTTTCGAGGAGGATCTTCAGCGAGTACGGCAGCCGCGCGACGTTCGGAAACTGCCGTTCGAGCGCCGGAAGGCTGTAAAGAGTGACCGCGCCGGAACCCGACGTGAACGTCGTCCGTGTCTTGAACGTATCGAGGGACATGAACCTCGATCATAAACCCTCCCACCGGCTCCGCCGCCCAGGGTCCGGCGGTACGTGGCAAGCGCTCATGACGACCCGGTGTCAGGAACCGCGAGAAACGCCGGCGAGGAAGCGGTGGGCGACGTCGCGTGGGTCCTGTCGTAACCCGTCGACCTGATGGTTCATGCGGCGCATGTCTTCGGCTGAGATGCGGCCTTCCAGGTGGCGCAGAGCGCCGGCCAGTTGCGGATAGCGGAGCAGCGTCGCCGCGCGGACGACGGGAACGGCATCATACGGGGGAAAGTAGGCGCGGTCGTCCTGGAGCGGCGTGAGGTCGAGGGCCTCGATGAGCCCGCTGGTCGCGTCCCCCGCCGTGACGTCGATCTCTCCTGCCGCCAGCGCGCGGTAGATGAGATTCAGGTCCATCACGCGCGGGGCGTCGCGGAACCGCAGGCCGTAGGTCCGCGACAGTCCCGCGAATCCGTCCGGCCGCTCGAGAAACTCGTAGCCGAAGCCCGCACGCCACTCGGGAGCGATCGGCGCCAGGTCGCTGATGCGCGCCAGACCGCGCTCGGCCGCGGCACTCGAGCGCACGAGAATCGCAAATGTGTTGTTGAAGCCCAGGCCGGCCGCCATGGTGATGCTTCGATCCGCGTACAGTTCGCGCACACGGTCGAAGACACTGGCCGGCTCCCCCACGGGCTCGTTGAAGAGCGCGGTCAACGCGGTTCCGGTGTACTCGACGTACACGTCGATGTCGCCGCGCCGGAGCGCTTCGTCCGCCACCAGCGTCCCCCCCAGGTTGAAGCGGCGTTCCACGAGCAATCCCGAGCGCTGCTCGATGGTCTGCGCCAGCAGCTCGCCGAGGATGATCTGCTCGGTGAAGTTCTTCGACCCGACGACGACCGCCGCGGTCGAGCGGCTGGGATAGGACGCCACGATCACGGTGACGAGGGCGAGCGCCGCCACGATCATCGCGGCTCGATTCAGGGGCGACGTCCGGTGACCGGCAAGCGATCGCGACGCGACCGCCAGCAGCCCGTCCGCCGCGAGCGCCAGCAGCGCCGCCGGCAATGCCCCGGCGAGGATCACGACGGGATCGACCATCGCAAGTCCGCGAAAGATGTAGTCGCCCAGTCCTCCCGCACCGATCGCTGACGCGATGGTCGCGGTCCCGACGCCAACGACGGTCGCTACCCGCACGCCGGCAAGAATCGACGGCGCCGCCAGCGGCAACTCGACCGTTCGGAGCATCTGCCTCGGCGTCATCCCCATCGCCACGGCGCACTCGAGCACGGCGCGATCGATGCCGTTGAGCCCGGCGATGGTCGTGCGCACAATCGGCAACACGGCATAGAGCGTGAGGGCGACCAGCGCCGTCCGCGTTCCGATGCCTCCGATCAGCGGCAACGGAATGAGAAATCCAAACAGGGCGAGGCTCGGAATCGTCTGCGCGAGGTTCGCCAGACCGACGAGCGGTCGCGCGAGGACCGGCCGGCGTGCGGCCAGCACACCCAGCGGAATGCCGATGGCCGCCGCGATGAACGTCGAGACCGCGACCAGCACGATGTGCTCACTCAGCCGCGCCAGCAGCTCTGCGCGGTGCGAAGTCAGGAACTCGACGAGCTCGCTCATCCGAATCGCGTCTCCACCAGCGCCTGTACGAACGCGTGTGTCGACTGTCGCAATTCTGCCGGCGGGGCACAGGCAACGATGACGCCCTCCTGCAGGACGGCGACGCGATCCGCGAGCAGAAACGCCTCAGCCAGATCGTGCGTCACGAGCAAGACCGTCTTGTGCATGGCCGCCTGCACACCCTGGAATTCGCGGTGCAGCTCCGCTCGCGTGATGGGATCGAGCGCGCCAAAGGGTTCGTCCATCAGCAACACGGGGGGATCCGCCGCGAGCGCGCGCGCCAGGCCGACCCTTTGCCGTTGCCCGCCGGACAATTGCTCGGGCCGACGGTCGCGGAACTCGCCGGCATCGAGGCCGACGATCGCCAGCAGCTGGTCGATGCGATCGGCGATGCGCTGCTCGTCCCATTGCATGAGGCGA
>DATKDY010000303.1:0-3025 GCA_035512515.1 Vicinamibacterales bacterium | reverse complement strand
GCAAGGGCTCGAACGACGACTGGACGCATCCGCACGACCCGGACGCGAAGATTACGAAGATGAAGGATGGGCGCACGCATCTCGCGCACAAAGCCGAGCACGCGGTCGACCTGGAGACCGGGGCGATCGTCGCCGTCACGGTGCAGGATGCGACCGAAGGCGATGCCGCGACGAGCCAGGACACGTTGACCAGCGCCGCGGAGAACGTGGAGGCGGTCGTCACCGACCGCGACGGTATCGAGGAGGTCGTCGCCGACAAGGGCTACCATAGCAACCAAGAGCTCGTCGATCTCGAAGCCGTGGGGGTGCGCCCGTACATTTCCGAACCGGATCGCGGACGGCGCAATTGGAAGAAACACCCCGAGGCGCGAGACGCGGTCTATCGGAACCGCCGCCGCATTCGCGGCGCGCGCGGCAAACGGCTGCTGCGCCGGCGTGGGGAACGGGTCGAACGTCCGTGCGCGCATCTGTACGAAACCGGTCGCATGCGGCGCGTGCACCTGCGGGGTCATGACAACATCCTCAAGCGGCTCTTGATCCACGTCGGGGCGTTCAACCTGGGCTTGCTGATGCGGGAGCTGTTCGGGATCGGCACACCGAGGAGCCTGCAGGGCCGCTCGGTGGCCGTGTTCTGTGCTCTGTGGTCGCTCATCAACAGCCTCTGGGCCGTTTGGGATGGCTTCCAGTCCTTCTGGCCACCATCGACATCGCTTGTCGATCCATTCGACCGTCGTCGAGAGGGTCGGTTAATCGCCACCGTCAAACCGGCTTTTGCCACGGGCTGCTAGGAGCGTGTCCGAGTAATCGCTGTGATAGCCACGGTCTCTCGTGCTGCGCGCCCGCAATGTAGGTGGCGGCTCCAGGCGATGGCCGCGTCGGTGTCCGGTGCGCGCCCGCGCTCGAAACGCGCCTGCGTCTGGCCGTCAGACGCAGAGGCGATACAGCTTGAGAATGTTATGCGTCGTGCACACCAACGACCATTCACCTTGCACCTTCTCGAAGCCGCGCAACAAGAATTGCCGGAAGCCGCGCGCCTGTTTGATCTGTCCGATCACCGGTTCGACGATCGCCTTGCGTGCAGCGTAGACGGCCGTCCCGGCTTTCGTATGCAACTTACGGGACATTCGGTCGACGCGCGTGGCGGTCTTCGGCAGTGGGCCGCGCGGACACGGGCCCGGCCGCTCGCCATGCTTCTGCTTCCGCGTCGAGATGTACGCGTCGATGGTGGTGTCGGCGATCGCGGCAAGGTTCTCCTCCGAGCAATAGCCCGCGTCAGCGAGCAGCCTCGTGGGCGTGTCGCCCGACTGCTGCGCGATGGTGGTGATCATCGGCATCAGTTGCTTCTTGTCGTTCGTCTCCTGCGTGACGCCTTGACCGACGATCAGTTGCCGGTCGTCCACCGCGACCTGCACGTTGTAGGCCTGCACGAATCCGTCGGGGCCCTTCATGATCCGCGACTCCGGATCCGTGAAGTTGTATTGAGCCTTGGAGTCGGGTTTCGCGACCTCGACAGGTTTCCCCGCGGCGGCGGCCTCCTCCTTCGCCCGAGCCTCCAAGGCCCGTTTCGCTTCACGAATCCGCTTCAGTCGACTCTCGCGTCGCTGCAGTTCGGCCGGGAGTTCGTCGCCCCGTCGATCCGCCCCGTGCTCCGCATCCTCAGTGGCGTCCGTGGCCTCCGCCTGCGCCAGCAACTGCGTCACCTCGTCACGCAGTTGTCGTCGTTTGTCCCGCATCCGGCCGTAACTCATGGCCTTGTGCTTCGACGCGTTCGCTTTGATCTTGCTCCCGTCGAGCGCCACGCGACCGACCCTCGGCGCACCGAGCTCGCGCGCGAGGCGGAGCACCTGCTCGAAGAAACCCTTCAACGCCGGCAGGTGCGTCTTGCGAAAGTCGGCGATGGTGCGAAAATCCGGCTCATTGCCGGCCGCCAACACGCGGAACGCCACATCTTCCATCAACCGCCGCTGAATCTTCCGCGACGAGAACACCCCGACGCAGTAGGCGTACACCAGCACCTTCGTCAGCATCACCGGGTGATACGGCGGGTAGCCTCGCTCTTCGTCCTCATACACGTTCGTGATCGCCGACAGGTCCAATTGATCGATCAGGTCGCTCACGAAATACGCCAGGTGGTTCTCCGGCAACCACTCGCGCAGGCTTGGCGGCAGCAGCAGATCCTGCTCGGGCACGTACGGGCGATAGGTCTTGGCCATCGCCCGCAGTGTAGTACATTTTGCACTGGGCGCGCAGCGTGAAACTGTCAATGTCAGAAGCGATTACTCGGACACGCTCCTAGACTTCGACCAAGACTAGTGCAACAGGCCAATGTCACTGCCCGAACCTGAGATGGCGCGCGTCCAGCGAGCCGTCGGCGCTCGATGCGAAGCACTCGCCCTTGCGGTGATGCGGGATGCCGGCGAAGCGTTCGAGCAGTGCGACCCTGCGGGTATGCACGAGGTCACGTGGGGTGCTCTGGTCGACTTTTCTGGGGGAGTGTCGGTTGGACTAAGTTGGATCCAGGACGCGCAAGGGCAGCCCAATCGCATCTGGGTCCCGGAAGCAGGTTGGTTTGCGACGGTCGAATCAGTAGTGGTTCAGCGACTGGAACATCTGCCACCGTGGTGCGACTTTATCGGGCGACGGCTGTCGTTCGTCCAAATTCACACCTACCCAAGCAATTACGGACTGTCTCCGTCCGGGAAGACATGGCATCAAGTCCCGTGGGGGCTGGAGTTCGCCTTTGAAGACCGCCGGATGTTGATCGCGTCTGCGTGTCATGGCCACTCCCTTGACGATCCTATGTGCAATGACCAAATCGTGGTGGCTTACACGCCTTCGGCGGTTGCATCGATGATCGCGTTGCGCCGAGGGTACGTCGAAGAATGGGGCTGAGCGGGCTAACATCCGCTTGCAGCCGACGGCGGGCCGCGCAATCATGACGCCGCCGCGGCTGAAGCGGGAACGTTAGACCGCCGAAAATTAGAGACGGAAACACGATGGAGACACCGACATTCTGCGAGGTGTC
>DATKDY010000302.1:0-61049 GCA_035512515.1 Vicinamibacterales bacterium | reverse complement strand
GCCGCTGGCACGCCGCAAAGGGAGACGCTGGCTACCTCGTCGTCGAGACGGAGAATCCGAAGTTCATCACGAACTGGCTTCTCAAGTGGTCAGATCTCATGCCCTACGAAGTCGAACCGGTCATCACAGACGAAGAACTTGGCGAACTCTTCGTGAAGCACGGGTTCGGGAAGTAGGGCTTTGACGAGAAACGGGCTCACTGTGAAGAACGACTCCGGGACACCGTAGCCCGAATCGCCGCCTAACTACGCGATGGAGCCGACGGGGCGCGAGTCGTCTTGTGAAGATTTACGGAACGAGCCCGCCGCAACTCATCGCGAGCGTTAGGCTGGCAACATCGATTGATGGCCGATGGGTTTCCGGTTTGAGTGCGTCAAGGCAGATGCGTCTGGCCTTTTGTCGGTGTTCGGCATGGGAACTAAACTGCTTCGTTGGAAGTGTGCGACATTGGGAGAACGGCACCGAGTCGTGCGTTCGGCGGCATTGGAAGGAGGACAACGTGAGAATCGTGTGCACGGTAATCGCGAGTGGGCTTGTGGGAGTCCTGGTTGGCGCTACTTTCGGCACGTCGGCCGCAGGTGCTCAAGCCCAGAGCGCAGCGCGCTATCTGCTCATTGACGAATGTGAGATTCCGGCTGGCACCGTCGTCAATGATGCCATTCGTCAAGCGTCGAGCTACGTCGCCGCGTTTCGCAAGACCGGGGAATACAACAGCGTGCGTCTGTTCATGCACAGCTATGGGCCGCGTTTGTCCCTGTACCGCATCAGCGAGCCTAAGAGCTGGCAGTCCATCGTCGGGGGGTTCGACAAGTTTGTCGCGGCCACGCCGGCCTTTCAAACATCGCCTGTTGTCTGCGCCTCGCACAGCGATAACATCGTTCGGGAAGTCGAGGTTCCTTGAGCTGGGCGCTCAAGTCGAGTTCGCGTCGGTAGCCCATGACACAGTCCGCATCTCGCGCCCTGGAACCATTGGCATTGGGTCTGAGCCGACCGACGAATTCTGGCCAGCGTCGCCGCAACCTTGGACATCCGTGGGTGGATGACGGACCAGGCGTTCTCAATCGACCGCGCGTTGGCTCCAGGAACACGCCATGAGAGATGCCGAGTGATTTCGGCGAACCGCCTAACATCAACTGGAGCCGACGGCGCCTGGACAGTGTGCGCCGCGGCTCAGTTGTGTCGTTCTGCGGACAGCAAATCATCGACGGTGGAGGAACGTGTGATGCGACTCCAAGCAATATCAACAGTGCTCTTGCTCGGTTGGGCCACGTGCGGTTGTGCGCAAGAGACCAGCAATCGTTTGCCGATCATCGACATGCACATGCACGCCATCCCTGTAGCCGCCTTCGGACAGAATCGTGAGTTCTGTCCGGGCGATCAATGGAAGACGTTTCCTGCCATCGATCCATCCCGTGATTTCGCACAGAGGGAGCTAGTCTAGAAGACTGTCCCAATCCATTGCGCCCCCCCGAATCCAGGACGAAGCTCTCTTGCGAAAAAGTGTCGAAATGCTAAAGCGCTTCAATATGACTGGGGTTCTCATCGGCAACATTTCCACCGTGAGCGAGTGGCGCCGTGCTGCACCGGGGCTATTCCGACCAGCGCTACCATCCGGCAATCCGAGTGCACTCAATCTCAACGACCTGCGTGTGAACATCGAGCGTGGTGATGTTGCCGTAATCGGCGAAGTCTGGACGCAGCCCTATGGCGTTGTTCCCGGCGCACCAGAGTGGGAGCCAGGTGTTTGCGCTCGCCGAGGAGCTGGACGTGCCGGTCGGTATTCACATGGGTCCCGGCGCGCCTGGAGACGCTTATTTCGGGAGACCGAAGTACAACTCACTATTGGCGAATCCGTTACTGCTGGAGGAGGTATTACTTCGGCATCCGAAACTCAGGGTATACGTGATGCACGCAGGCTACCCGTTCCTGGACGAGATGATCATGCTGTTGTACAGCCATCCTCAATTGTACGTGGACATAGCCGTATTGAATTGGTATCACCCCCGGCGAGATTTTCACCGCTACTTGCGCGGCCTTGTCGAGGCTGGTTTTAGTAAGCGCATTATGTTCGGTACCGATTTTGTTGTTTGGCCAGACGCCATTCCTATCGCAATCGAATCAATAGAAACGGCAGATTTCCTCACCAATGAACAGAGGCGAGATATCTTCTACAACAACGCTGCCCGCTTTCTTAGACTAGACGAAAACGACAGCGCCGATCAGTGATGCATTCTGCCGCAGAGGCATTTGCGGATCGCTCGGGTGTAGCGCCGGCCGCAGAACATCACGTTGGAGTGGACGGCACCAAGTCTATCGAGAAAGTCATGAGACACTTGACGCGGCGGCGACTTCGGGAACCGCCCAGCGGCTGCGCGCGATCCGCACCAGTGTCTTCAGTGGTGTGGTCGCCGGCAGATTGCTGAAGTAGTACTGCCGTTCGCCATCGACGAGCGATTCTTGACACAGCAACCAGCGGTCGCTGCGACTCTTCGGGATGGACACCCGCACCGCCGCGCCCCCAGCGGGCGGGACTCGGCCACGTCATTGCTGGTCTGGATGGAACGGAGACGAGTGCGAGTAGGCGATCTTCCACTGCCCATCCCGCTTGACCAGAAAGAGAGACTGAATCAAGCGTTGGGATACGTTGGGTCCTTCTTCTTCTGCGCCGCGAATCCAGTTCCGGTACCAGTAGAAGCTGGCGACGGCGGCGTCGTCTCCATAAAGGCGAATGATGGGGTCTCGCACTTCGTGAAACGCTTGAGTGGTGGGGAATCGCTGCTGGTTCCGATGCATTCCCGCTTGTTGAATCTTCATGTTCTGGGCTTGATCCGAGCGCCGACCCGCTCCGCTGACCCAGATGCGATCCTCGGTCATGAGCTTGGCCTGCGCCTCCATATCGGTCTCCTCCTCGGTGCGGTTGAAGGCCTCGATGAGAGCCTCAATCTGCTGTCTGTCGGCGTCTTGAGCTATGGCTAAGGGCGCCAACATGAGGTAGGCGAGCACCAAGGCTACTTTTTTCTGCATGGTTTCCTCTCCTCCTGTCTGAGACGAAAAAGGTCGTGCCCGCCCCGGATACTATCCTTGGCATGGAATGTCAAGCGGAAAATTGCTGCTTGAACGTCACTTTGGCCTGAGCCGGAGGGTCGATCCTCTCTCCTGACAATAGTTCCTCAACCGTGGTGATCTGGAGCTTGGTGTGCTTCCCCACGGAGACGTTCTAGAACCGGCTGAGGCAGCTTCCTTCAGCATCGGGCAAGTCGGCTCCTCACCGCCCGGAGCAGTCCAGACGACGATCCAGGATGTCAGGGTCGAATGCCGAACAGGCCGCGCGGGTCCGGCGGATATTAACGATCTCGCCGGGCTTATCGCCGAAGCGGAAGCCCTGTGGAAGGCCGAACAACCGACGGCGGGAAGTGGTGATTCCGGGACAGGCGGCGCCGCAAGCCAAGCTTCGGCTTCACGCAACACTGCAGCGTTTGGACCAAGCCGCTGGCGCGGCGGACGCTACGCGTGACGCGCGCTCGATCTGCCGGGTAGCGTACGGGGCACAGGAGGTGTCTTGTGACCCATCTCAGACGAGCGATGCTGGAGGAACTCCAGCGGCGCAACTACGCCAAGAACACGATTTACTACTACGTCAAGGCCGTCGAGCGATTCGCCAAGCATTTCCATCGACCGCCAGACCAGCTCAATCACACCCACTTACGCGAGTATCAGGCCTACCTGCTGCGTGAGCGACAACTCGAGCCGCGGACGGTGAAACTCCACGTGTCGGCGCTCCGGTTCTTCTTCGTGAAAACGCTGAAGCGCCCGTACATGCTGGAAGACATTCCTTTTCCGAAGGTCCCACGCCGGCTCCCGGCGATTCTCACGACGGACGAAGTCGCCAGGCTGATCGATGGGGCAAAGAATCTCACCCATCGCACGATGCTCATGGTCCTGTACTCGACCGGCATGCGGAACGCCGAGCTGCGGCACCTGCAGGTCCGCGACATCGACAGTCGGCGCATGCTGCGTATTCCGGCCCATTATGAACGCCCATTCCGGGCGAACGTGAACACCGATTCCGACCGATGTTGAACACCGATTCCGGTCATCATGAACGTTGATTCCGGCCATGATGAACACGGATTCCGGTGATCGTGAACGCCGGTTCCGGTCAAGCTGAACGCTCGTCGGTAGCGAAGCACTCCTGGATCTTTTCCCGAAGGAAGGTCCTGGATGGCGGCCACGAGGCTACTGATGAGACGACTCCGCGAATTGCTCCGCCTGAAGTACGACGCCGGGCTCAGTCACCGCGCGATTGCGCAGGCGTGCGCTCTGGGATTGGGCACGGTGACCCTGTACTTGCAGCGCGCGACGGCGGCGGGGCTGCACTGGCCGCTGCCCGACGACGTCGATGATGCCACGCTGGAGGCGCGGGTGTTTGCGCGGCCCGCGCCGGCGCGCGACCGGGTGGTGCCCGACTGGCGCCCGCTGCACCAGGAGCTGAAGAAACCCGGCGTGACGCTGACCCTCTTGTGGCAGGAGTATCGCGCGCAGTACCCGGACGGGTACGCCTACAGCCAATTCTGTGAGCGGTATCGCCGCTGGGCGCGCGCGCTGAAGCCGTCGATGCGCCAGGTGCATCGCGCCGGCGAGAAGCTGTTTGTCGATTTCTCCGGGAAGCGGCCGCGTCGCGGCAAGACGATCCGGTACCAGATCCCATCCGCAGATCGACGGACCGGCAGACTCTCCCCCTTCGGCTCCGGCAACAGCGTCAGCAGGAAGAGCCCCATCCCGAAGATGGAGAACACCGCCGCCGCCGCCAGGGAGTACGCGAGCTTCATCTGTGGGGAGTCGCCCGGCATGACGTTGGTGAGCTGCGTCGTCACGAACGCGAAGCCCGCGACCAGCATGCGGGCCGCCGATGTTGGGAGGCCAATCCACCCCGCTTGATGTCCGTACTACCAGGGCCGCTCTGCCCCTCGATCGGCCGGTAGTAGGAAGTTTGTCGTGGACCTGCCGCCGAATCACTCAGGGCCTGGCTGGAAGAGACGGGCGTGACTAGCTTTCCTTGCCGTCAGCCTGCGAACTGATTCTGGGCTACTCTTTTCTGGATGCCGCTACGTTCCTTTCGCTTTGGCATGTTTCTCGACGGCTACGACGGCAACTCGCCGCAATCCTATGGGCCGAAATTTCATCGCTGGCTTCCCGACGGAGAAGAGGACGCGATCGCCCTCCCGACAGACGACGCCGGTTGGTGCGTGCGGGTCTGGTTTAAGCGAGAAGGGAAGATGGAGGGCGCGTTTATTAAATACGCACGGGGCGAGACCGCCTTCGATTCCAGCACCATTGAGAAGCAAGGATCACTCAACGGCGGTCCCTTGCGCGGACAGCTCGATGCGGATCTAGACGACGAGGACATCACAGCCATTCAAGCCCCCAGCGAGCACGGGGAACGCGTGGCCAGGCGCATTATCCAAGCTATAGACACCCCAGTCTCGTCGTTTGTGGAGATCCTGCGGACGAATTACGGTCAGTACTGGCTGACCCCTTGGCCGTCCTGGGACTCCCGGATCCACTCTGTTCAGGCTGCGCTCTCATTCCGCGGCGTGCGGCTTGTTTCTGAAAATGAACAGCTGACCGAGTCGAGTTGAACGTCGGAAAGGCGTTTGCCACGGTCATAACCACTTTCGGGTCACCGTCACGACTCAATCAGTTGGTTACTGCGACCGATTGGCAGGAGATCAGAGCACTCGTGCAGCGCTACAAACCGAGTCCCGCGGCTGTCCAAATTGGGTTGGCTCATGCGGCCCTCGATAGCGGCGATCTCAAGCTTGCGTTGATCGACGGCGGCACCGCCTGCGAGGTATCCCTCAACGAATGCCTTCGTTCGCCCGCGAAAAGTGTAATGAAGGCTCTGCAGTCTTTCTGGACGTTGCCCTTGGCGGGACAGCTAGCCGCCGTGACCATGTTGAAATGTCCAGACTGGACTCCGAAACAGCTCGAGGACGCGCTCACGGCTCTGCACCTCCGGAATCGAGTTGTGCATGAGGGTTGGTCTCCTCAACCAGAGAAGGACGTCCACGTAGCATTGATGGCGCTCTTGCACCTACTGGCCCGACTCCTTGACCCTATACCGTTCAAGTTTCCGACACTGGACCCTAGCAACTGCGTCCTGGACGAATGGTCATAGTCAGTGCTCACGCAGGGCGCCCCTATTCGATCTGTCGCGTCCGCGCCTTTCGGCCTGCGCGTGGGAGCCTTTCGGCGGACCCCGCAACCTGGCGTGTGAGGGGACAATCAACGCAGCTATACTGTTGAGGTGGCGTCGAGAGAAGTCATGCGGATGACAGCGGATGACTTGTTTCGCCGCTGGCAGGAACGCATCGAGCGGATCAGAAACGAGCTTCATTACGTCTTCTCGACCAGGCGTAACTTTCGCGACGTCCAAGACATGTTCCGGAATAATAAGCAACTCAATGACGTCGGGAGCCAGGCGTACGAGTGGCTCCTTGGCATCTGGGGGCTTGACGCCGTCATGGCGGTCCGCAGGGAACTTGACCCCGATTCGAACACCGTCGCAATGGGCACGATGCTCGACGAGATGGCGGCTCGAGCTCCCGTCCTGACGCGCCGTCGGTACCTGTCCTTCGCGCCGGACCACGAGCCGATGCGCCTGCAGATCCTAAACCGCCTGTTCGACGGCTATGGCGCGGTTCGACCGAACGATGACCGCATGGCCGACCACCTCTCGCCCGATGGCATCAATGGCGACCGCGAGCAGTTAGAGCAGGCGGCAGCGCCCGCGCTCGAATACGCGAATCAGTACATCGCGCATCGCACGCCGATTGACGACCCTACCGTGAAGGTCAGCGACATCAATGACGCCATCGACTCACTGGAGCCGGTGTTCACCAAGTACTACGCCATCCTGGTCGGTCCGGCTCTCACGGCGCTCGAGCCGACCAACATCGGCGACGACATAAACGAGGCGTTCAAGTTCCCGTGGTACGTGATCGGCCAGAATGATTAGAGGCCACGAGGGCGAGGAGCAGGCCTTCACGGAACTGAAGTTCTCGAACTCCATGATCGAAGCGTGGTGGCGCTCCCTCAAACATCAATGGCTCGTCCTCCACCCGTTGGACAGCGTCACCACGGTCCATCGATTGGTCGAGTTCTACGTCCACGAACACAACTGCGTGCTTCCACATTCGGCGTTTCGCGGACAGACGCCTGACGAGATGTCCTTCGGCACAGGGGACGCGGTTCCAGCAGACCTGACGTCGCGCGCGGCCGCCGCACGCCGGGCCCGCGTTGAGGCCAACCGATCGGCGGCCTGCGAGACGTGCCCGTCAATCGACGCGGCCGCATGACGACCGAGAGCTGACCGCCCTCCGACACCGGACCCGGGGCGTCGGGAGGCAACTGCCCGGGAGAAGTGGACCGCGCGGTCGCACGACTAGACGGGCAGAACCGTGTCCGGGATCAGCGTCGCTCTCCCGTAGTCGCCTCTTGCCGCGCCTGAATGACGAGAACTCGCGCGCGAAATTCCAGAATGTCCGCGGAGATAGCTCCGCGGCCCGCGAACGAGTGCCCCGAACGAAAGGACATCGTCGATGATCTCTGCCGATGTCTTGACATTGGTCTCTTTGCTTTGCAGCTACCGTCGCGCGGCGTCGACTGCCCGTTGAATCCGATCCATCAGCAGCGATGGCTCTTCGTACGAAGGCCGCAGCAGGACCATCGCTCGGCGATAGGTGGCGAGCGCTTCTTCACGGCGTTTCAGGCCGAGCAGCGCATCTCCAAGCAGCACGTGCGCGTTCGCCTGATCCGGTTCCAGGGCGAGGAGCTGCCGGGCGGTTTTCTCCGCATCGGCAAATCGTTCGGTCGCGATATAGAAGTCCGCGACTCGCCCGAGACGCTGCGTTTCGAGCGCCGCGCGCGTGCCGCCGGCCTGCGACGCATCGCGCACGACAATCGTCACAGGCTGGGACACCTTGCGGCCGCGCCAGCCCCACAGCATCCAGGACGGCGTTTCGAGCACCGCGCGAATCCGGTAGGCACCGGGACGTACATTGGCCATCGCCTCTGGGGACGCGACCTGCGTCACCGTGTACACCTGCCGGCCGGCTTCAAGGTGCGCGACGGCGGGGGGATCCGGCGTCACGACGACTTCCGGCCGCTCGTCTCCCGATCGCGTGATGCTCATCGCCCGCGGCGGGCCCGCGCTCGTCAGTGCCCATGGCATGCCGGTAAGGGCGCTCGCCTCGAGGCGAACGAGTCGATGCCAGGGGCGCCAGCGGCTGCCGATGGTGATCGATCCGGCAGACCGGCTGCTGGTGATCGAGACCTCGAAGTAGAGTGGTGTCCCGGGTGTGACCTCGAGGTGCGGCCGGTGATTGACGAGCAAGGTCAGGCCGAGAGAAGCGGCGGGGGTCGCTGGGGAGCTTCGCCAGACAATCCAGGCGCAGACTGTCACGGCTGCCAGGAGTAGTGCGATGACGATTGCGCCACGGCGCTTCAGTGCTCCTGTCATTGAACGCCTCTCGCGGCCACGTCATTGACGACGAGAAACTCCTGGCACGGCTTTTCGCGGCCGGCGTCGCCGTTGTGATTCATATCCCCTGGCAGCGCGTTGATTTCGGTGCCGCTCGTCCGCACGCAGAGCTTCCCTGTGGGTCGACGCTCCAGTTCGTTGTGATACTTCAGGAGTTTGCCCTCCCATGCGTCGACTTTCATATGACCCGGTCCTGGCCCGCCCGCGTCTCCGGTCCATCGGTACACGGCCGTTGATCCGGGCGCCTCGTAGAAATCTGCGCTGGCGTAACGCATCGGACACTCGAAGTTCCCGCTGTTTTCCTGACCACGTCGTGCAATCTTGTCGGCCCAGCAGCCGACGAACTGTCCACCGCGGTACATCCGTTGTGACTCGTCACAATCGACGTTGAGCACGAGAAGGCCGCCGAGGCCAGCCTCTTCGACCGCCCGCTGTTCGTCACCCAGCGAGACAAGCGGCATTGGTCCTCCGGCTCGTTGAAAGACGCTACGTCTGGTGGTGATATTCATCTTGCCGTTCAGGATTCGAAAATTCTCGACGTGATCGCCATGGTGTGGAACACCAACCGAGTGGGACAGCTCGTGAGTGAGCACTCGGGTGAAGGTGGCGCGTTCCTCTGTGACACGAGCTCGGTACCCAGCGGGCCCTTCGCCTGCTCCTCGAGCGACGATGAGGAACGGCTTTTTGATCGCTACGCCAAGCGTGAACTTCGGAGGCCCCATCAGACTCAGATCGGTAGACGCGCTGACGGCGGCCGCTAGGAGCCCGCCGGGCTCGAAGTCGACCGCCTCGACCCAGATCCCGTGTTGTGGATCGTCTTGGGAGACTCGCTTTCCTCGCCACTCGTGCAGGTTCACGCGCTGGAGCGTGAAGTTGATGACGCGCGTGTCGTTGTCGACGTAGTGGGGCTCGCAGATGGAATGCACCCTGACATCGGACGCCCACGCGAAGTCGTCCGTCATTGCGGCAAGCTCCGGATCGAGTGCGTGGACGAAGAGGTCCTTATGACGCGGTGACGTCCGAATGTGTTCGTCGTCCCAACCGGGAATGCCGGATGAACGTTCTTCATCCGGAAATGGTTCGGGTGGTGGCATCCCTGGTTCCAGGGTTGCAGTCGATTCCGGCTGCCCTGGACACGCAGATCCGCGAATCTTGAAGCCGCGATACTCCTCGAACGCGGTCAGGCCATCTCCGCCAACGCCATTGCCCCGGGGCTCCGCATCGTCATCGGCGCCGGAGTCGATACCCCGATACTGCTCGAGCGCGTCGGCCATCAGGTTGCCGTCGGCATCGAGCGGCAGCTCGAGCGTCTCGTGCGTCTCGCCGCCGATCCGGAACGGCACCGGCTGCCAGCCGCGCACCCCGCCGCACTCCTCTCCCTGCACGAACGCGCGCACCCGGCCGACGGCCCCGTAGTCCATCGCCGTCAGCGTGACGGCGACGCTCGTCTGCGGCTCGCCGCTCTCCACGACCGTCGGCTCGATCCGCGACCACTCCGTCTCAGCGAAGTTCGAGGGATAGAACACGACGTCCGGGCCGTCGTTGGCGTACTGCCCGCGCAGCCGCTCCAGGTTGTAGCGGGTGAAGAACGCCTCGTCGATGTTGGCGTTGGTGGCGTAGCCGGGAAAGTGCGACGTGCCGTCGCGATCCAACTCGAAGCGGAAACGCACCGGCACCGCGCTCCGCGCCATGAGCACGATCCCGTGGCCTGGCTCCGGCACGAACGCCCTGAACGTCTTCTCGTCCACCTCCACTTCCGCATCGATCTCGCCGCGCGACACGGTGACCGAGATGGTGCTCAGCCCCACCTCGCCGCGCCCGCCGATCGTCCGCGACCGGCTGTGATACGCGCAGCCGTCGCGCATCTGCTCGGCCGGGCGCGGCCCCGTCCAGCCGATCGTCGGATAGCGGTCGTTCCGGATGTAGCCGAGGCGCGGGCTCTCCTCGCACTGGCCCGGCCGCGCCGGGTCCGGCTCGACGTTCAGATCGGCCTCCCCCTTGTTGACGCACCCTCCCGTCCACGGCCGCAACTGCCGCTGCGGCGTGGCCGCGCCCACGTCCACCAGCATCAGCACCTCGGCGGCGCACGACTGCTTGTAGTCCCAGGTGACCTTGCGCGACAGCCACTTCGTCTCGCCGCCCACCAGCTCCTCGCCGACGAACTCGAACGTCTGCACGAGCTGATGCTCGCAGTCCGCGCCCATCAACATGTCGGTGTTGATGCCCCGCCAGATCACCCGCCCCGGCGCCCCCTGCGTCGCCGTGCCCCCGCTGCCAGCAAGGGCGATCGCGATGGCGCCGAGAACGACGAGGCGCGCGTTCACGAATCAGATCCCTTCCTGAACGCCACGCCCACGCGCAGGGGACCTTCTCCGTGTCTCACGCCGGCCCACAGCCACAATCCGTCCCGATCGGAGGCGCCGCTCAGCGCGAACACACTCCAGTAGCGGCTGCTCCAGGTCTTCATCGGATCCACGTCGACCGCGGTCGCCATCCAGTCGGTCCCATCCGCCCAGACCAGCGACCCGAGGACGCCGCTCGCCTGCCACTGCGTGTCGTGCGTGAACAGGGCGAGAAACTGCCCGTCGGCAGCGCCGACGATGGCCAGACGCCCCACGGACACGGTGATCCGGGATTCGATCTCGGCGGTCCGCTTTCCCCCCATGGCGCTCCAGATCCTGCCGTCTTCGGATGTGAAGTGCAGCAGCGTTGGCGACGGATCGTCCTGCTCTTTCGCCACGTACCACAGATGGAAGAGGCGGCCGTCGTGGAAGACGCTGTGCCACAGGAAGATGGTGCGGTCGTTCGCGCCGTCGAGGACCTTGCCTTCGTTGGTCCAGGTGACGCCGTCGGGCGAGGTCGCGACGTGGAGCGTCGCGCGCCTGCGTCCCTTGAACGGGTCGGCCGTCACGGAGTACCAGAGGAAGTAGCGCCCGCCGGTTTTCAGGACGGCGATCTCGTCGAGTCCTTCGCGGAGCGCCTCGTCGGGCGGGACGAAGACGGGCCGCGGCGCCTTGTCCCACGCCACGCCGTCCCGCGACGTCGCATGGCCCACGCCGCAGGCGTATTCGCGCACGGCCATCCGGCAGCCGCGGAACCACAGCCGGTACGCCGCGCCCTGGAACTCGTCGCGAAGGACGACAGGCTGCGCGATGAGCTGATCGTCCCAGGCGCCAAGCGACCCGCGCTCGATGGCCAGCGGTTCCTCCAGCACCGCCCATTCGCCGGGGCGAAGCCGCTGGCGGTCCGCGGCGAACTGCGCCGCGACCTTCTGCGGGTCAACCGGCGGTTCACCGGGTGGCGCCGGCGATTCGGCCGCGGGCTGAACGGGGCTCGCGTTCGGTTCGACATTGCTCTGAGGCGGCGGGGAAACAGCCGTCGAGTACGACATCGTCGCCTGCGACGGCTCCCACCACATCCGCACGGCGACCAGCGCGATCGCGGCGACCGCGACGGCAGCGGCCCTGATCTCCATCCGGCGAGCCGCCGGCAGCGTGCGCCACACCACCCAGCGCGCGGCGCGGCGCTCGCGCACACGAGCCTGTGCCTGGACGTCCTGCTCCGCGCGGCCGGGGTTGCGACGGCTGCGCCAGTTCACGAAAAGGATGCGCAGGCCGCCGGCGCCATCGAGCGTCAGACGGGTCAGGTACTTGACCGCGTCCCACAGCAGGGGCCCGAGATAGCGCCCCAACCTGACCGTGACAGACCAGGCGCGCGCGCCGATCGCCTCCGCACGGCCGGCCATCGGCTACCCGCCCTTGCGCACCACGATCTCGACCCGTCGGTTCTTCGCGCGGCCTTCAGGATCGTCGGAGCCCTCGGGCTTGGTGTTGTGCGCGATCGGTTTGGTTCTGCCCCAGCCTCGCGTCGTGATGTTCGCGGCGTTCAGCTTGGCGTTCGTGACCAGCCACTGCTTGACGCTCGCCGCGCGCTGCTCGGACAGCGTCTGATTGTAGGCATCAGCGCCCCTGCCGTCCGTGTGCCCTTCGATGGCTACCTGCGCCCCGGGGTTCGCGGACACGACCGTCGCGACCTTCTGCAGGCTCGGCTCGGCTTCCTTCTTGATGTCCGCCTTGTCGAAATCGAAGAGGACGTCGGCGGAGAGATCGATGCGGATCTCGGCCTCGGACACTTTGGCGCCCAGATCCTCCAGCGCCGACTCGAGGCCGACGACCGCGCCGGCGACGGCCTTGCCGGCGTCCTCCAATCCCGCGCCGGCGCCCGCCAGCGGCACGTTATCGAAGGGAGGCGCCATCGGCAGATGAACGTTCACCGTCCTGGTCGATTCGGGCGGCGCGCCGAACTTGGCCCACAGGCTGATGCTCTCTCCAGGCCTCAACTGCACGCCGCTCGGGAAGTTGTAATTGAGCGTCTCGCTGCAAAGCGGCTGGTCGGCGCGGTCGCGCGCCACTTCGTATTTCCGGCGGTTCGCCGGATCGAGGAAGTAGATGCCCCGGATCAGGGGGGCGTGCGGGAACACGTGCGGCTTGGATCCGTTGTTCTGATACCGCATCGTGATCGTGACGACTCCTCCGGCCGAGCGGCTGATGCTGGTGATCTCCGCCATCAGGCCTTCGGCTTCGGCCTCCTGGCTGGCAATCGCCGGCGCCGGCGACGTTCGCGGCGGCTCCGATCCGCTTCCGCCGATCGCCACGTCGTCGAACGGCAGGCATCCTTCTATGAGGACGCTGAGGGACGTGACCCCTTCGGGCGGCGCCTCCAGCCGCGCCCAGTGGTTCTGGCTGCCGGCGGCCGGAATCGGCCGCGCGGTGATGCCGTCCATATTGGTGCTGCTGATCGCCTCTCCGGCACTGTCCTCGAGCACGCCGAAGAGCGTGCGTCCGATCGGATCGAACACGCGCGTGCGCGGCACCAGGTCGGCGTGCTGGAGCGCGAACGCCCGCTTCGCGGTGTTCCGGTATCGATAGCGCACGGTGAGTTCCGATGACGCCGTGCGCGACAGCTCGGTCAGATCGCAGTACACGTCCGGCCAGCGCGAATCTCCGCTGGCGAGCGGCGGCTTCGCCGTCTGAGTCGCCGGCTTTGGCGGCTGCGCGGCGGCTGTTGCCGCGGCGAGCAACCCGGCGACCACGCCCGGAAGATGTGTCTTCAAGGGAAAGCTCCTGTCTGCTCGGGAAGTCGTCGCCCGCACAAACGCCCGGCCTTCGGCCATGCACGACGGAACGACGAGACGACGAGACCGCAACCTGGATTCGGGCAACTCCGGCGTCGTTGCGTCCTCCCCCGTCGTCTTGTCGTGAGAAGCCGTCGGAAACGCTCCTATCTGCTACTTCCTACCTGCTCCCTCCTGCCGATACCCCGATTCCGGCGATAGGTGACGATGACGACCGCCGCCGATGCCACAAGGCCGGCGAATCCTGTGCGAGAACTGCCGTCATCGTCCGGCGTTCGACTCCCTGGGCTCTTGCCCGACGCGACGCGGTGGGTCCATGCGCGCGCGTCGTTCTTTCTGCCGGTGAAGGCCACTCGTGCCGAAAGAGGGACCGCGACAAATTTTCCGCGAAACACGCGACTGAGGAGCCTCCCCGCGCGAAATGCGCGCAAGCGGATCTCAGAAATGATGAAGAAGCGGTGGGCGCCCATCCGATCAGTTCGGCCACCTTGCATGCAGTCCCTCCGTCGCTGGCAAGGGCTTGATTGCCGCTGCCTCGCAGCGTCCGACAGGCTAGCACGAAACAGAGCGGAATGGCCTGACTTACGCAGACGTTGTAGCTGTTCGGCACAGCGCGCGTTCGACGACGCGAGCCTGAGGTTCATTGTGAAGGGTGGGTACAGTTTTAGGTACAGTCGGCGACCCGGATTTGACGGAGTGTCTGTAAGTTGTTGAGAGAATTGGCTCGCCGCACTGGACGATTTCCGCAACTGGTTGGTTCGAGAAGCGGCGTAGTTTGGTGCCTTTCGCCACTATTTCGCCTTTTGCCGCTATCGGCTGCAATCCGAATCACATCGATCCTTGAATCGCTCCGAGGTGTCCGGACCGCAACGGTGGAACCTGTGGGTCTCGAAATGGCAATTTTGACGCTAATTCTCGGATTGGGCAACGTTGCGTGGCGCCAGCCGTGTGGCCTACGCTGACGCACGCATGAAAGACGTCCTCCTCACCCTGCTCCACCTCGCTGTGACGACTGCGAAGCTGTGTCGTCCCGGTGGCGTGCGAGCGGTGATCGCGGAGAATCTCGTGCTCAAGCAGCAACTGATCGTCCTTCGTCGTGGCCGCCGGCGGGCGCCAAGGCTGACGATGAGCGATCGGCTCCTGTGCGGTTGGGGTCGCTCTTCCTCAGCCCTGGACGCATCCACAAGGTCGCCATCGCCCTCCGCCCCTCGACACTCCTGGCATTTCATCAGGCCCTGGTACGTCGCAGATACCGCCGGCTGTTCTCGTCAACGGCGTCTCCCAAGACGCCCGGACCAAAAGGGCCGGACAGGGCACTCATCCAGGCCATCGTCGAGCTCAAGTCACGCAATCCTCGGTTCGGCTGTCCACGGATGGCGCGCATCATCTCGCAGACGTTCGGGATCGACATCGACAAAAGCGTGGTCTACCGCGTGCTGGCGAAACACTATCGCCCGGCTCCGGGCGAAGCGGACCTCGTGGTTGTCGTTCATCGGCCACACCCGAGGCAGCCTGTGGAGCGTGGACCTCTTTCGCTGCGAGTCGATCGTGCTCCGGAGTTATTGGGTGCTCGTGGTCATGGACCAGTGCACGCGTCGCCTGGTCGGGTTCGGCGTGTAGTGCGGCGCCGTCACGGGCGCCGACGTGTGCCGTATGTTCAACGCGGCCATTCATGGCCAGGGCACGCCGCGACATCTCAGTTCGGATCACGATCCGCTGTTCGAAGCGCACCGGTGGATGGCGAACCTGCGGATTCTGGAGATCGACGAAACCAAGACCGTGCCACACGTGCCGCTGTCACATCCATTCGTAGAGCGCTTGATTGGGACAACGCGCCGAGAATTCCTCGACCAGGTGCTGTTCTGGAATGCTCGTGATTTGGAACGGAAGCTGGCCGACTTTCAGGCGTACTACAACGCGGCCCGCGGCCACGCCTCCTTGGAGGGCTATACGCCGCTGACTTTCACTGAAAAACACACGGTCGCCAGCGCCGACCTGAGGCAGGTGCGCTGGGTCTCCCATTGCCGCGACCTCGTCCAGCTGCCAATCGCCGCCTGATCACGAATTCGAGACCGACGGGCAGGACACCGGGCTCGTGTTTACGACGTACGGCCACCGGAAGGGCCGGAAGGTCGGGACGGGCCTCCACCCGCGGAATGTCCTCCGCGTCCTGCATGCCCTGCTCGAAACCGCAACGCTTCCCCGCGTCCGGTTCCACGACCTGCGACACAGCGCCGCGAGCCTGCTGATTGCCGGCGGCGTCGAGCTGGTCGAAGTGTCAATGCTGCTCGGTCATTCCGAACTGCGGGTCACGGCGGACCTATACAGCCATCTGCAGAAGCAGACGGCCGCGAAGGCTGCGCGGCGAATGGACGCCGTCCTCGGTGCGAATCAAAACCGCTAGGCTGTCAAAATGGCTGTCACTGAACGGCTATTCAGTGAAATGAGAGATTTATCTAAGAATTTTGGAGCCGGCGATGGGACTCGAACCCGCGACCTGCTGATTACGAATCAGCTGCTCTACCAACTGAGCTACGCCGGCTTAGGCGGGAACCTGAAATTCTACCACGCCCGAGGCACGCGCCGGGGCGTCCGCCGCGAGCCGCTGCGAAGAGGCTTGCTCGCGATGCCGGTGTCGAACGGGGGATCCGACGAAGTCGGCCCTCGCGCCGTAAGGCGCGCCCTCGGGGGCGAAGCCCCCGCCCTCCGGCGAAGCCGGCCCACCTCTACCACGGCGCGGGCGGCGCCTCCACCGGGCGCGACAAATCGAACTCCGCCTTGAACCGACGGCCCGTGCCCTCGCGCCGGAGCCCATACGAAAACGTCTCGCCGGGATCCACACTCACCGTCCAGACGTTCGTTTTCGCCGCCGGCAAGAGGTTCGCCGTGAAGTCATCCGCCGGGAACTCGACACTGAGCGCGTTCGCAGCGCCGCGACTGTCGCCGCCGTATTGCGTCACCTCATCCGGGGTACCGTCCTCGTGCCGGTGGTCATGCTTCAGGCGCAGCCCCTCCGCAGTGCGCGTGAGGACCCACGTGCGCGAGCGGTTCTCGCCGACGTGAAACGGCACGCGCAACTCCTCCTCCGTACACGACCGCACGTGCATGACCAACCGCGACGATCGCATCGCGTCGTCCGACGACTCCGTCCCCTCGACGACCTTTCCTTCGAACGCCTGTCCGCAGAGCTCCTGAAGCGCAGTCCAGAGATCCGCCGGTGGCGCGGGCGCGCTCGCACAACCAGCCACCAGGCAAACCGAGACAACGACGAGGGCGTGACGCATCCGCGCATTATGCCGCGATCGGACGTCGCTCGCCCATACAAGCCGTATGGGTTGTTCTTCTCCATCCCGGTCGAGCGTTTCGAGCCGGCCAGCGAGCCTGAAGTGCGGTTCATGGAAACGGCAGCCGAGATGCCCCTGGCGGTGAAGACCTGGTGGTATCCCGGTGAACGCATCGGGCATGAGTTCGTGTACCCCAAGGAACAGGCACGAAGGCTGGCCAGGGCGGCCGCACAACCCGTGCTGACGCGCAGGCCGAGACGAGACGACGGCCGAACAGACCAACCGGCCTTGGGCTGCAGGGCAGCGCCCACAACCACAACCGCGGCAGAGCCGGACCCGGAACGCTGCTTGCTCTCACCACACCCATGGGTATCGCTCAGCAGGCTCTGCAGTTCGGCCAGCGCCGGATCGCGCGCAAAATGCTTCGCGCCGTGCCGTTTCTCGGCGCCATCATCGCCCTGGCCACGCTGGGCCGCGCGGTCAGGCGAAAAGGAATGGTCCGCGGCGCCGTCGACACCACGCTCGACTTCATTCCGTATGTCGGCGGCGTCAAGAACACGTTGGAGGTCGTGCGCGGCCGCGACTTCCTCGAGGACCGGGGCCCCCACGCTGCAGTACCGACGCCGGCGCGGCAGCGCTAACGCCGGTCATCGAGCGAGCCGGTTACTGAGCGAGCCAGCGCACCATTTCGGTGTGCGAGACGACCCCGGCGTGCTGGAAGACCACCTGACCGCCGCGGAGCACCACGAAGTTCGGGATGCCGCGTACACCGTATCGCGCGCCGATCTCCGGGTACCGATCGGTATCCACCTTCAGCACGATCGCGCGGCCGGCCATCTGCTCGGCGACCCTCTTCACTTCGGGTGCGGCCGCATGGCAGGGCCCACACCACGCCGCCCAGAAATCCACGAGCACGGGCAGCTTCGCGTCGCGCACGATTTCATCGAAGATCTCGACGTCAGCCTCAATCGGCTCGGTGATGGGACCAATCGCCGTCTTGCACTTGCCGCAACGCACCCGGGCGCCAAGATGGGCCGCGCGGATCCGATTCTGCTGGCTGCACGACGGACACACCCTGATCATGTCGTCACCCGGAGCCAAACCTGATTCCCCGTTGCACGCTGAACCGGCTCGGACCTCTCGCAATTCACTTGAATTGGCGTGAATTGCGAGTCGCTCTCGGCTATCGGCGATCAGCTAGAGCTCACCGCGAAAAGCTGATGCGGTCGCGCCCAACAACTCACGTGCGCGCCAGTGTAAAGTCACATGTTACATGCCGCACGTCGCGTTCACCCCGCATCTGCAGCGCTTCATCGACGCGCCGCCCCGTCACGTCGACGGCGCGACGGTCGCCGCCGCGCTCGCCGCGGTCTTTGCCGCCAACCCGCGGCTGCGCGGATACGTGCTCGATGAACGGGGCGCAGTCCGACCCCACGTCACCATTTTCGTCGATGACGCGCCGATCCGCGATCGCGTGGCGTTGACGGATCCTGTCAGCGACGACGCCGAGATCTTCGTGCTGCAGGCGCTTTCCGGAGGGAGCTGAACCCAATGCCGCCACCGCTGTGGATCGCAACACGCAAGGGATTGTTTTCGCTGAGTGCCAAGGACGACTGGCGGCTGGGGACGCCGAGTTTTCTGGGTGATCCGGTCAGCATGGTGCTCGACGATCCGCGGGACGGCACCGTGTACGCAGCGCTGAACCTCGGCCACTTCGGTTCGAAGCTGCACTGCTCCACGGACCGCGGCGCCACATGGCAGGAACGCAGTGTCCCGTCGTACGCCGACGTCCCGGCGGATCCCGCCGCGCCGGACGCTCCGCCGGGCACGCCACCGCCGCAACCGCCCACGCTCAAGCAGATCTGGGCGCTCGAGGCCGGCGGCCTCACCCAGCCGGGGCGCCTGTGGGCGGGCACCCTTCCCGGAGGCCTGTTTCGATCGGAGGACGGCGGACAGACCTGGGCCCTGATGCAGTCGCTCTGGGACATGCCTGAGCGCAGGAACTGGTTCGGCGGCGGGTACGACTGGCCGGGCATTCACTCGGTGTGGGTTGATCCGCGCAATGCCCGGCACGTGCTCGTCGGCGTGTCGTGTGGCGGCGCGTGGGCGAGCGAGGACGAGGGCGCGACGTGGCAGTGCCGCGCACAGGGGATGTTCGCGGAGTACATGCCGCCGGCGCGTCGTGACGATCCCTCCATTCAGGATCCGCATCGCGTGGCGGTCTGCCGCACGCAGCCCGACGTCATGTGGACACAGCATCACAATGGCGTCTTCCGCTCGATCGACGGCGGCCGCGAGTGGTTGGCGCTCGCCAGCGCCCGTCCGTCGAACTTCGGCTTTGCTGTCGCCGCGCATCCGCACGATCCCGAGACCGCGTGGTTTGCGCCGGCCATCAAGGACGAGCGCCGCGTGCCGGTGGACGCGCGGCTGGTGGTCTCGCGGACGCGCGATGGCGGCCGGTCGTTCGAGGTCTTCGACCGCGGGCTGCCCTCGCCGTCGTTCGACCTGATTTATCGCCACGCGCTCGACGTGGACGATTCAGGCAAGGTGCTCGCGATGGGCTCGACGACCGGCGGGCTGTGGCTGTCGGAGGATGGCGGCGAATCGTGGCGCACGCTCTCTCTCCACCTCCCCCCCATCTACGCCGTCCGCTTCGCCGGACGGAACTAAGAACGAAGAACGAAGAACGAAGAACAAAGACACAACGAAGGAACGGAAGAACGAAAGAACACTGAACAGACGAACCAACCGAACCGAACGACGAACCACCGAACCCGAACGACGAACCACCGAACCCGAACGACGAACCGCCGAACCCGAACGACGAACCACCGAACCGAACGAAGGACGTTGAACCAGAGGAGAAGACGGAGCAACAGAGAACGGGCGGCGTTGCGCTCCGGCTCTTCCACTCTTCGTTCCGTGCGTTCTGCCGTTCCGGCGTTCTGCCGTTCCTGCCGTTCCTGCCGTTCTGCCGTTCTGCCGTTCGTTCTGCGTTCTTCGTTCCGTTCTTCGTTCTTCGTTCTTAGTTCTTAGTTCTTAGTTCCCCTCCGGCGACGCGAGAGAGGAGGAGGACCGGGGCGAGGCCCGCGAGCACAATGAGCAGGGCCGCAATGGCGCCGTCTTCGTAGGTTCCGCGTACGGCGTCGCCGTACAAGTGCGTTGCCAGCGTTTCAAACCCCACGGGCCGCAGCATCAGCGTCGCCGGCAACTCCTTCATGCAGTCCACGAACACCAGCAGCGCCGACATCGCCAGCGCCGGACGCGTCAGCGGCAGGTGAATGCGCCACAGGCGCCGCGCCGGCGAGTCGCCCAACGTCCGCGCCGCATCGTCGACCGACAACGGCACGCGACTGAAGCCCGACTCCGTGCCGCCGGTGCCGATGGCGAGAAAGCGGATCGCATACGCAATCACGATGGCCAGGCCGGACGTGAGCAGCGCGATGTTCACGCCGGTGACCACCGGCAGCAAGCCGATCGCCAGCACGATGCCGGGCACCGCATAGCCGAGCGACGCCACCTGCGTAATCGCGGTTGACCAGCGCGACCGGTGCAGCCGGCCCGCATACACGACCACCAGTGCCGCTGCCATCGTGAGCACGGTGCCCGCCAGCGACACCGTCAGCGTATTGCGCGCCTCGATGGCAATCACCGGGGGCAGCCCGTCCGCCTGCACCCGGGTCAGGGCCGCATCGGCGAGATATGACGCCGGGATCACGAACCCGAACACGATCGGGACCGACGCCAGCGCCAGTGCCGAGAGGCCACGGGCCGCGCCCAGTCGCTCTGGCACCAGCGGGCGCGGATGCTGCGCGTCGTTGGCGTAGCTGCGCTGACGCCGCGCGTAGCGCTCGAAGATGACGATCGACATGACCACCACCAGCATGGCCAGCGCGATCTGCGCGGCGCCGGGCAGGTCCGCCCGGGTCGCCCAGGTCGTGTAGATCGCCACCGACAACGTCCGCACGCCGAGAAACTCCGACGCCCCGATGTCGTTCAGTGTTTCCATCAGCGTGAGGCTCACTCCCACCGCCAGCGCGGGCCGCGCCAGCGGAAGCGCCACTTTGAAGAACACCGTGCGGCGGGAGTGGCCCAGCGTGCGCGCGGCGTCGATGAGATTCGCGCTCTGCATCAGGAACATCGCGCGCGTCGCCAGATAGACGTACGGGTACAGCACGAAGCCGAGCAACACGATGCAGCCGGCCATCGAGCGGATGTCGGGAAGGCGGAAGTCGCGCGGGCTGTCGACGCCGGCGAGCGCCCTGATGGCGGTTTGCACGACGCCCACCGGATGCAGGAGGTCGAGGTAGGCATACGCGATGATGTAGGTGGGAACCGCGAGCGGCAGGAGCAACGCCCAGGTGAGGACCGTTCGGCCCGGGAAGTCGTACGCGGTGACCAGCCACGCGAGCGACGTGCCGATCGCGGCGGTCAGCAGGCCGACACCTGCGAGCAACACGAGCGTGTCGCGCAACGCGACCGGCAGCACATACGCCAGCAGGTGCCGCCACAAATCCTCCGACCCGTCGAGCGCCGTGACGGCAAGCGCCGCGAGCGGGGCCAGCACCAGGCCGGCCACCATCGCGGCGCCAACGAGCCAGGGGCTCGTCACTGATCGACGCCGACTTTATCCACGAGCTTGCTGGCCACCGTCCGGAGCCTGGCGATCTCGGTCAGCGGCAGCGGGTCGACCTTCAGCACGCCCAGCGCCGCGATGATCGGGTGAACAGGCGCCCCGGGCTTGACGGGGTGCTCGTAATTCATCTCGGCGTAGATCTTCTGCGCGTCGTCCGACACGAGATATTCGAGAAAGCGCTGCGCGGCCGCGCGGTTGGGCGAATGCCGGGCGATGGCGGCGCCCGAGATGTTCACTTGCGTGCCGCCGCCGGCAAACGTCGGGAGCACCACGTCGATGCCATCGCCCCATTGTTTCTGGTCCACCCCGCCGCTGCCCGAGCGCATCAGGCCGACGTAATACGAGTTGCCGATGCCGATGTCGCAGATGCCGCCGATGATGTCGCGCGCGACATCGCGGTCACCGCCGGTCGCCTTGCGGGCGAGGTTGGCCTTGATGCCGCGCAGCCACGCCTCGGTGCGCGCCTCGCCGTGCTTGGCCAGAAACGCGGCAATCATCGCGGTGTTGTACGGATGCTGCCCCGCGCGAATGCAGACGCGGCCCTTCCACTTCGGATCGGCCAGATCTTCGTAGTTGAAGGAGGTCAGCTTCAGGTCCTTCGCCGCATACAGGACCCGCGCCCGTGTGGACAGCGCGAACCACTGATTGTCCTTGCCCCGGAGGTTGGCAGGGATCGCCTGCTCCAATACCGCGGATTGCACCGGCTGCGCCAGGCCCTTCTCGACGAGATCAATCAGATTGCCGATGTCCACCGTCATCAGGACGTCGGCGGGCGACCGGGCGCCTTCAGCGGCCACGCGCTCCGCCAGGCCGTCCTTCACGAAGATGCTGTTCACCGTGATGCCGGTGGCCTTCGTGAAACCGTCCATCAACGGCTTCATCAATCCCGGCTCGCGCGTGGTGTAGAGGTTGATTTCCTGAGCGAAGACCTGGCTGGCGGTCGGGCTGCCCAGCATAAGCAGAACGGCGCACGTGACCATGCGCGACACGCGAATCGACATATCAACTCCCGATGAATCGATTAATGCTCGTAAGGAACGACGAGGACGTTTTCTTCTGGAACCTCGAGATGAACCGCATCGCCGGGCACGAGGCTGGTGCGGCCGAATACACGCAGCGTGACCGGCGTGGAAATGCCAGCCACCGTCAAGACGACGTGATCGATCTCGCCGCGGAATTCGGAGCGGACCACCCGGGCCGGCACGCTCGTCGGACCCGACGCGATGCGCAAATGTTCCGGGCGAATGCACACGCGCGCAGCCATCGTGGACGACAGCGGCGCGTCGAACGTGCCGAGCGGCGTTTCGATGCGACCGTCGCGACAGGTCCCCGGCAGCTCGTTGACATCGCTGAAGAAGCGCGCCGCAAACATCGTGGCCGGCTTGGTGTAGAGCTCCTGCGGCGAGCCGACCTGTTCGAGCGTGCCCTCGCGCAGCAGCGCAATACGGTCCGCAATCCGCAAGGCCTCGTCCGGCTCGTGTGTCACCACGATCGTCGTGGTCCCGGTTTCGCGCAGCAGGTCCATCGTTTCCTGACGCACGTGATCGCGCAGACGGCCGTCCAGGCTCGAAAACGGCTCGTCCATCAGCAGGATGCGCGGACAGGGCGCGAGGGCGCGCGCCAGGGCGACCCGTTGCCGTTCGCCACCGGAGAGGCTGTGCGGATAACTTCGCGCGTAGCGCGTCAGGCCCACGCGCTCGAGCATGGCCGCCACCCTCTTGGCCGAAGCCCCCTTCGAAACCCCCTTGAGGCCGAAGGCGACGTTCTCGGTCACCGTCAGGTGCGGGAAGAGCGCGAAGTCCTGGAACACCATGCCCACGGCACGTTTCTCGGGCGCCACGAACGTGCGCGGGCCGGCGACCTCGACCCCGTCGATGGCGATGCGCCCGCTCGTGGGGCGCTCGACCCCCGCGACCAGGCGCAGCAGGGTTGATTTTCCGGAACCCGACGGACCCAGGAGGCACACGACTTCGCCCGGGGCGACGGTCAAGGAGACGTCACGGAGCGCCGCCACCGAGGGGTATTGCACAAACACGCCGTCAACGGCAAGCCGGGCCGTGACACAATGCGTCAGGCGGTCGGGCGCGGGCATGACGGACCGGGTCGGGAAAATGAGACTGAGTATCAACTTCGTCTCCCAGCGTAAAGATCGAACGCCGACCTGTCAAGTCGGATATTGTCCCGCCGTGTCTCCGTCAGCAGGTGCGCGCCTTCATTGAGCCGATGTCGGATGACGATCTGACACGCGTGCTCCAGTACCGCCTCCTCAGCGGCGTGGAGGCCGCGTCACCGATCTGGCAGATGGTGCAGCACGTGGTCAATCACGCCTCGTATCATCGCGGGCAGGTGACGACCATGCTGCGCCAGGCGGGCGCGAAGCCGCCCCGGAGCATGGATTTGATTGCGTTTTATCGCGAGCGCGCGTAGCGCGCGGCCGGCGTCGGCGGAGGGCGCTCACGCGAGCGCTGCACCGGAGGGCCGCGGCTCGGCGAGCGAGTGGGGTCGCCTAGGCCGCGGCCCCGCGTGCGGCACGCATCTTCTTGAGTGCCTGCGCTTCGAGCTGACGCACGCGTTCGCGGGTAATCGACAGCCGCCGTCCGATCTCTTCCAGCGTGTGCTCCCGCTCGGTGCCCAGACCGAAACGCAGTCGCATCACTTCCCGTTCGCGTTCGTTGAGCGGTGCCATGGCTCGTTCGACCTCGCTGGCCAACTCACCCTGCATAGCCACTTCTTCGGGTGAGCGCGCCGTCGTGTCGCGGACGAGGTGACCGAGTTCGGTTTCTTCGCCTTCCCCAATCGGCTGATCGAGCGAGGCCGGATGACGGGCGGCGTCGAGCAGCAGCTCGACCTTGGCAACTTTGACGCCCATCCGCTTGGAGAGCTCGACTGGCGTGGGCTCGCGCCCGAGGTCTGCGGCCAGCGTGCGCCGCTCCCGCTGCAGACGGTTGAGCGATTCGATCACGTGCACTGGCAATCGGATGGTCCGGCCGTAGTCGGCGACCGCCCGCGAAATGGACTGACGAATCCACCAGGTCGCGTAGGTCGAGAACTTGAACCCGCGCCGGAACTGGAAGCGATCCACGGCCTTCATCAGGCCGATGTTGCCTTCCTGAATGAGGTCCAGCATCGACAGGCCGCGATTGGCATGCCGCTTGGCGATCGACACCACGAGCCGCAGGTTCGACTCGAGCAGCTGGCGCTTCGACTCGCGCATCGCCTCTTCGCGCTCGCGAACCTCCAGATAGCGGTTCTGAAACGCCCGCATCGTCATGCCGGCATGCGCCTCGAACGTACGCCGTGCCGCATTGCGCTCGGCTCCCTGCGGCTTGGCTTTGAGCGCCGCGGAGTCTTCATCGAGCCGGCGCAGCTCCGAAACGATTTCATCCACCAGCGACGGACGAATGGGCAGGTCCCGCAACGTCGCGCCGATCTTGACGTCGGCGTCGGCGGCGCCACGGCTGATGAGCCGTTGCACGCGCGCCATGGCTTTGAGCACGGGCTCGACGTTTTCCTTCTTGAGCTCGCCGCCATCCGGCAGCAGGATGAGCTCCGCCGCCGGGGCTTCGCCACTCTTCACCTTGGCGACCAGGTCGAGGAGAGCCTGCCGGGCGACCGGGATGCTGCCGAGCGCCGCCAGGAGCTCACCGCGGGCCTTTTCGATACGCAGGCCAATCTCCTGTTCGTCCTTGGCCTTGAGCAGTGGCCGCTTGCCGATGTGCTTGAGGTACACGCGAACCAGGTCGCCATCCTCGGCGGCGGGGCGGATTTCCTCCACGACCTCGGGCTCGGCCTCGGTTTGGTCGAAGCGGCGCGGGATGTCCTGCTCCTCGAACGCCTCAGGCTCTTCCTCTTCGAGGAGCTGTTCGGGGGGCTCGACCACCGTGGTCCCCGTCTTGCGAGGACCCTCCAGCGGATTCAGCCCATATTTTTCGGCGCGAGCGCGCCAATCCAGCACATGCATGTTTCGCTCGGGTTCTTCCCAGTCGATAAGGGGGTTCTTCTTATTGGATGCCATTCATGCCCCGGAGATGCAAGGGTGTTGCCTCGGCGGTGGGCACGTAACCTGCCTGATCGGCAGCAGATGGCGTCCCCAAAGCCGGTCAGCGCGTCCTCGGCGCCGAAGTCCGCGGAAACACACCCTGCGAAAAGCGTTGAACCTCGAGATTGCGGCCGGGCCAGAGAGGCCGTCCTCACCTCAATTATGACCGGATGCAGGGCGGTTGCGATCTACTTGTGTGAAGGAACGTCGGCGCCCGGCTCGCAGGGCGCGTGCGTGCGGTGTTCCGCTCGGCCTGCGTGATGGCGGGGTCGGCTATGCTGGTTGCCGCCGTCGTCTGCAACATCGCGCCCGCTGCACTCGTTGGCGTTTTCTCCAGCGACGCTCAGGTCATTGCCGTCGGCGAGGAGTACTTGCGCATCATCTCGTGGAACTTCGTGGCATCGGGGCTGATCTTCGTGGCGTCGAGCATGTTTCAGGCGCTCGGCAACACGCTGCCGGCGCTGCTCGCTTCGTCGAGCCGTCTCGTGTTGATCGCGATTCCGACGCTCATGCTGTCGCGGCTTCCGACTTTCCAATTGCGGTGGATCTGGTATTTGTCCGTCTTCGCGATTTTCATGCAGCTCGTGATCATCTCGCTGCTGCTGCGGCGTGAGTTCCGACTGAAGCTCGACACGCCGATCGTGAGGGCCGTTCCCGTGACAGCCGTCTGACGCGAATGGGCCGTCTTCGGCGGAGGGCCTAATGGAGGGCCGCTGCGCGGCAGGCCGGCTTCGCCGGCTCGCCGTCGCCGAAGGCCGCCTTCGGCGAGGGCCTGCCGGAGGGCCGCTTTGCGGACGGGATCCGACGCAGTCGGCCGTCGCGCCGAAGGCGCGCCCTCCGAGCGCCAGCGAGGCCCGCGGCCGCAGGCCGCCCTACTGGCGCTCGGCGTGAACGATGAAACGTTTCGGCGCGTTGCCGACGAAATTGAACGGATAGCACGTGATGAGCGTGAGCGTGTCGGCGTCAGTGGCCGCGAGGACCGAGAGGTCGTCCGGCATCACGATTTTCGTCTCGCGGACGCGATACGCAAACTCGCCATGTTCGGTCCTGACACGGACGTCGTCCCCAACGCGGATGTCACGCAACGGGCGAAACAGACCGTCGCGATGGGCGGCCAGCGCGCTGTTGCCAGGCTCCCATGGCAAGGGCGTGTCGGGGAGGTGGCCGACGGCGAGGTCGAGTGTCGCGGCATCGTCGCCCGACAACACCGGCGCAGAAAGGTTCAGACGCGGGATGTCGAGAAGGGCGAGCGTGCCGGGCACGGCAGGCCCGCCCTCGCGGGCGCTCGGCCACTCAGGCGAGATCTCACCGCCGCCCGCCTCTGTAACCTCGCGAGCAGCGTCGGATGGTGCGGGTGCGGGTGCGGGTGCGGGTGGTCTCTCGAGCAGCGCTTCGAACTTCGCAGCTTCCTCGCGCTGGAACTGGCGGGCCTCGACGGACATGTACCCGTAGTACCCGAGACAGACGACGCCCAAGGCGAACAATGTGTACTCGAGCCACACCAGTGACTTCCATCTACCGTGCACTGGGACCTCCGCCGAGGGGGCCAGTACCCGTGGGCGCCATGTAACCGCCACGGGTCTGGACTTTCAGCCTGCGTCCATCAGGATGGCTTGCCACCACGCGCAGTTTGCGCATTGTGCCGTCGCGTGCCTGATTACTCGGTACGTAGCCGAGCGTGTACGCCGCGCGGATATCGCGCGCTATGTGCTCGAGCGCCTCCGGCACGTCGCCGATGCGCCGCGGCGTGAACGACTCGCCACCGGTTTCTTGCGACAGGCGCCGCAGCAGCCTGGGATTGCCATCCCGATCGACAGGGTCGTGCATCACCACCGTGTAGATCATCGCGTGCGACGCCTGTACGCGTGCGAGCATCGCATCGAGGTTCGATCGGCTTGCGTTGTCGCTCCCGTCTGTCACCACGACCAGCACCTGCCGGGTATGACGCGCACGGGAAAGCCGGTCGAGCGCGCCGTTCACGGCGTCGTACAGTGCCGTTTTGCCACGGGCGCCGATGCGGTTCAAGAGCGTCGCACGCAGGATGGAGATGTCGCTCTCTTCGATAATCCGCGGCTCCCAGGCAGCGCTGACGTGCTCGTTGAATGCCAGCACGAAGATCTCATCCTGGGGATTGCTCAATTCCGCGAACTGGACAGCGGACGCGACGACGAGCTCACGTTTGGGGGCCATGCTGGTGCTGTTGTCGATGAGCAGTCCGATCGTCGCTGGAGCGTCAGCGGCGGAAAAGACACTGAGCTGCTGCGGATAGTTGTCTTCGTAGACGAGGAAATTCTCTGCGGTCAGATCTGGCACCGCGGCACCGCGGCCGTCTTCGACCATGGCGTGCACGACAACGATGTCCGAGTGCGCGCGGAACGTGGGCTGCTCCTGCGCGACCATCGCGCTGGAAGCCAAGGCCACTGCAAGAATGGTCCATCGCATACGCCCACCATTCAGCCGTCACAGTTCGAAAGCGAATCGACAGAATTCACAGGAAGGGGGACGTTCCTGTGAATTCTGTCACGGGGCCGCCCTGTTTTAGCGGCGGCGCAGGCGCAGTCCGCCGGCGGCAACCAGCGAGCCGAGGCCAAGCAGCGCGATGAGCGGCAGCGGACTCGCGGTCCGCGGCAGTTCGGTGCGCGCCCGGGTGTCAGTCGCATCGGGAGCGCGCGTCGTGTCCGGCGCCCTGGTTGTATCCGGCTGCTGCGCGGGAGTTGGCGTGGCCTGGTTGTCCGCCGTCCTCTCGGCATCGACGGCACTCTCACGGCCATCTCGGCCGATGCGCGCCAGATCCGCGGTGCGCATCTCTTCTTCCGTAGCAGCATCGTCAGCGACCGTCAACACGGGTTCCGGCTGACGGGCCGCCAGGCGGCGAGCATGATCCTTCGGGTAGATGAATTCATGGCCGATAGTCCGGCCCGGGTACCACCATGTCCGAACCGCCGGCGCGACGTTGGCTTCCGCTTCCATGAATCGCACCTCTGGCTCTTGCGCAGGTTCCATGCGTTGGGCGGGAATGGCCATCAAGGTCGCGTGCATCTCGCGCTGATCTTCGCTCATCACGTGAACGATGTGGCGGTTGCTGGGTGAATCGGCGATCTTGAACACGTATTTGCCGGCAGGCAACGTCTTTCCGCCCGGCAGTTCGAAGGGAGCGCTGAACGTGAAATACGTGATCTGGTTAGCGGGCTCCTGAGCGGCGGCTGGGGTGGCCCCTGCCAGAGAGACCACAAACGCGAGCGCACAGGCCAAGAACAGCTTGGTGCGTATCATATGAAATCGTCCTCCTGTTCTGCCGACGCCCGTCGGTCCATGCGACGCATGGGTGCCCTTGGGCGCTCCGCAGATGTTTCAGTCGGAGGATGACTGTGCAAACTCGTTGCCGTGCTACCGCTTAGCTGGCCTTGCTCACCTGTTGCAACAGGTTGCCGCAATTGCCGAGAAACTTCGACGTGCGCAGCCACTCGGCGTCGGGGTAGTAGGCAAAGACCAGGCTGCCGCCTTTGACGCGGTTGATCAGCTCGCGCGCGACGCTCTCGCGCACCGCGGGACACCCGTGACTACGGCCGAGACGCCCCAAGCTCTTCGTGATGCTCCCGTTGACGTATGGCGCCCCGTGCATGACGATGGCCCGCTCGCGGGCCCGATCGTTGAACCCCTCGTCCAACCCGTCGAGGCGCAGGGAATACCCGTTGCGCCCGACGTAGGTCTGGTCGGTCACGAATAGCCCGATGCTCGTCTGGTGCGATTCAGGAACGTTAGAGAATTTCGTCGCCAGGTTCCCACCGCTCCCCTGCCCGTGCGACACGAGCTCCTCGTAGACCAGCTCGCGCGTCTCGAGGTCGAGCACCCACATGCGTGGCTCCACCGAGGGCTTCGAATAATCGATGATCGTGAGGGTCGCGGGATTCGTCACCGCGCCGGAGGCCGTCGCACAGCGCGCCGCACCGAGCGCGAGCCCCAACACCCCGGAGTCGATCCGTCCGACCGCGGACGCGACCCAGGCATTCACGCTGAATGCGGACAGGTCTTCGCGGCGTTCACCGGCGTCTCGCGGTAAGACCTCGGCCCCCACAACTCCTGCGACCGGAGTCGCATCCAGCCTCGGCATGGCAGCCGAGACTCCTGCGGCGTTCGTGAATACGGAAGCCAGAAAGCCGGCGATCAGCGAGAAAGCCAACAACTTCATCCGTGCGCAGACACGGGCAGCGTGTTCGATGTGCATGAGTCGTCTCGAATTTTCAGGGATTCGCACGGCGGTCCGCGCGATAGCTCAATTCGATTATAGGGGGGATTCGGCGAAAGGCAAGCGCGACCACGTCAAGCCGTGCTTGCCAAGCCTCAGAGACGGATCTGCCGGGCGTCGTAGTCGTAGACGTCGTCGTAGAAATGCAAGCCGCCATTCTCATCGACCCACGCCGTCATGTAGACGATGTAGATGGGGATGAGTTGAGTGGCGCGCACGTGGCGCTCGTGGCCTGAGCGCATTGCGGTCCGAATCGCGTCGCTCGTCCACTCGGATCCAGGTTCACAGCGACCTCGGCGAGACGCCTCTCGAGCGGTACGTTCAATCTGGTCAGCGTCTCGCGGTCGAGCGTCCCGGTTGCCGGCAGCCCGTGATGTTCTTGAAACCGCTTGATCGCGGCCTCGAGTTCGATGTCGGATTGCGCCGACTCGAGCGTGGTATCCAGATACCCGGATGCGGCGAGACGTTGGCGAAGCGGCACGACCACACGCTCATTCTGTTGGCCGCCCTTCCCGGAGACACGGGGTATCGTCGGCCAGCCTGTGTCGATCTGGCCGCGCAACGAAGCCAGACTCTGACGGAGTGCCTCATACTCTGGATGCATAGCCCCCCGTCGTGCAGGTTCTTACTGACCTTCGGCTTGGCACGCCTGTCCGGTCGGGCTCACGGACCTGACTTCCAATCGGCGGATGTTGATCTCCATCAGTAATCCAGTGCGATGCATTCTGCCCCTCCGCCCTGGTCGTTGCAGAAGTCGATCCATCCGCCGTCGAGGTTAAAGTGATGAGTGATGGGGACGCCGCCACTGGGCTCGGCATTTCTTTACAACGGATTCATCATCTTCACCGTTCTGCTGGCAGCGGGAATCGTCTGGAACGTTTATTTAGCGGGGCGAGGGCTGCTTGAACCTCGCAGGCGGACGCAGGCGTACACCGTGGGCGCGCTGGTTGGCGTGAGCCTCTGGATGTCGCTGACGTGGGCGGTGGCCAGCACCGGGATCATCGCGGACTTCGATCGCCGCCCGCCGCCGATCGTGCTGATGCTTCTCACGGTGCTCACAATCAGTACGGCCGTTGCCTTCACGAGATATGGGACCCGATTCGTGGATGGGTTGCCGCTGTGGATTCTCGTCGCGGGTCAGGCTTTTCGGTTTCCACTCGAATGGCTCATGCACCGGGCGGCGGACGAAGGCGTCATGCCTCCGCAGATGAGTTACTCGGGTTGGAATTTCGACATCGTCACCGGCATCGCGGCCATCCCGGTGGCCTTGCTGCTCGCGCGCGGATTCCGCCACGCACGAACGATCGCGGTCGCGTGGAACGTCCTGGGAAGCGTGTTGCTCATCAACATCCTCACCATAGCCATGCTGTCCACGCCGCTCGTGGCCGCCTTCGGTTCCGATCGCCTCAACACGTGGGTCGCCCACCCTCCGTACGTGTGGCTGCCGGCGGTGATGGTGGTCTGCGCCATCACCGGGCACCTGGTTATTTTTCGGAAGCTGCGGGCCACAGCCACGCGGCGCCTCTGACGCCGCTGGAGTCCCCATGCACGGCTTTCACGAGACGCGTGGCGACCACGTCCGAGAACACGAACGCCGTCCAGCGCGCGGGAACCGCCGCGTAGAGCCTCTCGACGTTCGACAACCCACCGCCGAGCACGATCACGTCGGGATCGAGAAGGTTGACCACGCTCGCCAGGGCGCGCGCGAATCGATCCTCGTAGCGTTCGAGGCAGAGCGTCGCAGGCAGGTCTCGACCGTCCGCACGCGCCACAATCTCTTCGGCGGAGAGCTGCTGCCCGGTCGCGCGTTCGAAGTCGCTCGCGAGACCGCGGCCCGACAGAAAGGTTTCAATGCAGCCGGTCCGCCCGCAGTAACAACCGGGACCCGGCCACTCGCCCGGCCGCGGCCACGGCATCGGGTTGTGGCCCCATTCTCCGGCAATCGCGTTGGCCCCGACGACGAGGTCGCCGTTGACCACCAGCCCGGCGCCGGTCCCCGTCCCGACAATGACGCCGAACACCGAACGAGCACCGGCGCCCGCGCCATCGGTGGCCTCCGACAGGGCAAAGCAGTTGGCGTCGTTCGCAAACCGCACGGGCCGGCCAAGCAGGCGCGACAAATCGGATCCCAATGGACGGCCGATCAGCCAGGTCGAGTTGGCATTCTTGACGAGGCCCGTGGCGCTCGAAATCGTACCGGGAATGCCCACTCCAACTGACCCGGGCTGTCCGACCGTCCGTTCGACGTCGGCAACGAGGGTCGCGATGGCGTCAAGCGTGGCCGCGTAATCGCGTTGTGGTGCCGCCACCCGTGTGCGCGCCACGACTTCGCCCGTTGGGGCGAGGGCAATGGCTTCGATCTTGGTTCCGCCGACATCAACGCCTATTCGCACCACGCCGACGATTGTAGGCGTTACCGCTCGTCGCGCGCGTCATCACTCTCGTCTGCCGCGACGTCCTGTGGCTCCAGGCCTAAGGCCCCAGCTTTCTTGTGGGTTGCCGGCATTCCGCGTGCCTTGGCGATCCATGAGGACATCCTCCGTTGTTTTGAAATCCATCAGTGAGGCGTGCACTGTCGTGCTCTACGACAGTGTCGTCGTGCCGGTCGGTGCGTGCGATCGAGGAGATCGGCAGCGCCCCTCTGGCATGCACGAAGCAAGCGTGATGCCTGTCTCCACCGGCCCGTCTCTTGCAGGTTTCTTCCGGTGCACAGAGGGTGCTCTTGTCCCAGGGAGAAACGTTCATGACCGATCAGAAGCGCAACCAGAACCCACAACAGGACCGCGAACAGCAGCAGCGTTCCGCGCCGGACACGGCCGAGGATCGTGGCATGGACCGCGAGCGTCGCAATGTCGGCGGCCCTCGTGAGGGCGATCAACTCGACAGCCGCTAACCCCCGCGCCTTCCAGCTGAGGAGTAACCATGACACTGCACGAGATGCTCGTAGACGAGATCAGGGATTTGTACCACGCTGAAAAGCAGTTGACGAAGGCGCTACCGAAGATGGCGAAAGCGGCCTCGCACGAAGACCTCCGCGAAGCGTTCGAGATGCACCTCGAGGAGACGCGCGAGCAAGTGACGCGTCTCGAGGAAGTGTTCGATGCGCTTGGTGAAAAGGTGAAGGCGAAGCCCTGCGCGGGCATGGCCGGCATCATCGAAGAGGGCAACGACACGATGAAGGAAGACGCCGAGGGAGCGGTGCTCGACGCGGCGCTCATCGCGGCGGCCCAGCGCGCGGAGCATTACGAGATCGGTGCCTATGGCACCTGCGCCGAATGGGCGCGTCTGCTCGGCCTTGACGACGTGGTGGCGCTGCTCGAAACGACGCTCGAAGAGGAGAAGGCCGCCGACAAGAAGCTCACCGCGCTGGCGGAATCTGAAATCAATAAGGCGGCGGTTGCCGAGGGCCAGTCGGACGAAGAAGAAGAGGAACAGACTGGACGTAAACGTTCCGCGACCCGCTCGAACGCGGGCGGATCACGCCGGCAGGCGACCAGCGCCCTGCGCACGCGCGCCAAGGCGGCCGACCGCCGTCGCCGATAGTCAATAGAACGGAGTGACGATGGCAGACACCACCGATCGTAAAGACCAGGACGACAGCACCCGCATCGCGCCACGAAGCGTGGACCCGCAGCACCGGGACAAGGTCGGCAGCGACGCCGATCAGTCCACGAGCGATGACCGTGGCCGAAGGGTCCGGCGTGAACCCGACGTGGTCGAGGCCGATGGCGGCGACATCGCCGGCGTTGCCGGCGGCGGCATCGACAGCGGCGTCTCCGGGCTCGGCGGCGACAAAAAGAGCTGACCGCCCCGAACGTTCCAAGGTCCAAAGTTCCAGGGTTCCAGGGTTCGAACTTTGAACTTTGGAACCCTGGAACCGGGCTGGACGGCCTCTGTCGCTGGCTGAGGCGATGCTACGAACGCCGCCTATGACATTTCACTCGCCTGAGCCGTTGCGTCGCTACGTGTAGACCGGCTCGTCGCGAGGCACTTCTCCAGTTTCGAGAATGGCTTTCAAACGCTGCAGGTCGGCACGGATCTGCTGGGACGGCTCCTCGCCGAACAGCGACGCGACAAACGAGCCGAGCTTGCCCGCCGGAGGCTCGTACTGCAAGTGCACGATGATCTCGGTGCCGCCTGGCGCCGGGACAAACCGCACGGAGCCCGCCGTTGCCACATCGGCATTTTCGGTGGACTGCCAGCCAATCAACTCGCCTTCAATCTCGTTGATGACGTCAGCTTCCCACTTCACACGCATGCCGACCGGGGCCTTTGCCGTCCATAACGAGCGCGTCGGGCTGAGCATCTGAACACCGTCGAGGTGTGCCATGAATCGTGGGAGGTTGCTGAAGTCGCGCCAGAAGCGGAACAGCTCGGCTGGCGGCCGGTCGATCGTGATGCTTTCGTGAACATGGACGCCGCGAGGTCCGCTCAGCGCGACCTTGGTATTCGATCGATCGGACCCTCGTCCGACGGCCGCGTTGACTGGACAGTACCCACCGATTCCCCGCGCGAGCAATCCCAGGCCGGTCGATGTGGCAAGGCGATCGGCCGGCCGCCGCCGGGTGGCCAGATACAAGAGAGCGGCACCGGCCGCCACCGACACTACGCGCTCCCAGTCGCTCACATTACGAGTCATGCGATCCCCCAATTTGAACAAGGCGGGGTCGTACCTAGCAAGCGGGATGCCGCTTCGCGGCAAGGGCCCAACCGCCAAGACCGCCAGTTCCAAACCCGGTCGAGGCCGAAGGTGCCGCCGGCGGCGGCAGCGAGACTCGCCTCCTGCGTCGTTTCAAGTTCGTGTCGCCGGGTTTATTCCAAACGATGGGCACCGCGCTGGTTGCCGGACGCGATTTCACATGGACCGACCTCTACGAGGCTAGACCCGTCACGATGGTTTCCGAGAATCTCGCGCAAGAGCTGTGGGGCACGGCGCGCGCGGCGGTGGGCAAGCGCGTTCGAGTGGGCGGTGACACGCCGTGGCGGGAGGTCATCGGCGTGACAGCGGATGTTCACGATAACGATGTTCACGAGCCGCCACCGACCACCGTCTACTGGCCGGTCATGGTGCCACGCTTTACTCCATCGGCGCCCTTGTTCATCGCGCGGTCGGTAACGTTCGCGATTCGCAGTCCACACGCTGGTACGCCGGCCTTTCTGCGAGAAGTCCAGGCCGCCGTCTGGTCAGTGAACGAGAATCTCGCGCTGACATCTCTACGCACGATGCAGGATGCATACGATCGGTCCCTGTCGCGAGCGTCGTTCACGCTCGCGATGCTCATGATGGCCGCGGCGATTGCGTTGGTCTTGGCCGTCGTCGGGGTTTATGGAATCATCTCGTACGTCGTTTCCCTGCAGACCCATGAGACCGGGATACGGCTGGCATTAGGTCTGGAACCGGCCGACGTGGTCCGGATGTTCGTGTCACATGGTCTGGTTCTCGTGAGCGTCGGCCTGGTGATCGGCCTCGGCATGGCGGCAGGTGTGACGCGCTCACTGGCATTCCTCCTCTTTGGAATTCGGCACGTGGATCCGGTCACCTACCTCGTCGTCCCAGGCGTGCTCATTTCTGCCGCAGTGATCGCGAGTTACATTCCGGCGAGGCGCGCGGCAGCGCTCGATCCGGTTGAAGCGTTGAAATCGGAATAGGTCCACCTCGCTTGTTGTCGAAGTCTTCTGGCCAAGCTACGGTGCCGCCTTCGGCGGCCAGGGCCCAACCGCCAAGACCGCCAGTTCAAAGCCCGCGGCTTCGTGGCAATCCCAGAGCTGGCAAATCTTCAAGTCGATAAACCCGGGGATGGGTGTTTGACGAGATGTGAGGCGCTTGGGCGCCCTGGTTTTGAACTCGCAGTTTTGGCAGTTTTGAACTTGGCGCCGAAGGCGCCGTTGGGTTTTGAACTGGCAGTCTTGACGGTTAGGAACTGCCGCGCGGCGCCGGGTTTTGAACTGGCGGTTTTGGCGGTTTGGAACTTGGCGCCGAAGGCGCCGTTGGGTTTTGAACTGGCAGTCTTGACGGTTGGGAACTGCCGCGAAGCGGCACGAGTTTCGGCGGACGCGCACCATGCCGGCGCGCGTCGGGACGAAGTTCGCTGTAGTCCAGTTCGACACCCGAGGCCACACATCGCAACAGCAAGCCGCCGCGGCTCATGTCGCCGCGCCCGACGAAGTCTGTCGGAAAGTGCAAACGCTCGCCAAACTCGCGTGTGAGCACGTCCACATATTTCCCCGTCGCAATGCTGCCCAGCAACACCACACGGGAGTCTGGCAAAAGGGCGCTTCGGAGGCGTTCGAGACTCTGGACCAGTGGGGCGCGGTAACGTTCGTCGGCGGCATCCACGTCCACTGCGGCGAACTCCCGCAGCAGGGCGGCGGAGACCGGCGTTTCGGGCCGAAGCAATCCGCGCGTCGGCGTGATGACCAATACGGACGGGTCGTGCCGGCCAAACGTCTGCGCGTAGGCGAGCTTGCCCCGAAAGTAGAGCCCGCTCATGAAGCTGAACGCCTCGCCGAGCGTGAGGGTACCTCTCGTGAGTTTCGACGCTGCGGCAAGTGTGGAGCCCTCGCGCAGCAAGTACGTCGCCCGTTTACCGCCGCAATGCGCCGGCGACAAGAGGAAGACCGCCACGGCCGCTACTTCACTTTTGCATCGAATTTGATTCCCTTGAGGGCCTCCGCCTCGGCCGGCAGTTCCTCGGTGCCTTCAGGGTATCCATTCAACTTCAGAAACAAGGCCAGGACGTCGGCGTACTGTTCCGGCTTCAGGCTGCCGGGGTTGTCCTCGGGCATGGTCGTGTGGACGTGATCGAACAGCACGTGCAGCGGCTGGCCGGTCCAGGTCGACAGAAAATCGGGGCCGCTGAAACGCGACGTATCGTGACAGGCCGTACAGGACGCCTCGAAGGTCGCCTCCCCCCGCGCCGCCTGTGTCGGGGTGTACACCCCTTCGTTGACAGACTTGCCCTGCCCCGACAGTGTGATGGACACCAGCGCCACAGCCCACAGCATGGTCGCGAAAATGATGGTTCTCATGAGCTCACGATCTTCCAGAGTGTCGCAATCCAGCAGGCATGCCCTTCGCCTGTCCGGCCGTATGAAATGGTAAACCATCGACGGGCGAAAGGCACGCGTCCGTGACCCTCGTCATGGCAGCGCAACCCTGATGCCCGCCCTCACGGTCCGCGGCCAGCCGACCGTCCGCAACGGCGTGCGGCCGGTGTCGTAGTCCTTGTCGAGCAGGTTCTCGACCGCGACGAAGCCCTGCAGGGCCTGCCCGATCGGCCGCGACACCATGAGATCGAGCGTGCCGTACGGATCGAGCTCGAACTGCGGCGAGTTCCGATCATTGTCGAACTGATTGCCGCTACCGCGCAACTGAGCGGAGACGCTGAAAAGCTGGGGTGCAGCCCACGTCACGCCTGCGCCGAACTGGACGCGCGGCACCTGGGGCACACGATTGCCCTCGAGGCTCGGCGTCGCGACCGACCCCCGGAACCGGCTCGAGGTGAACGTCACCTGGCCGTTGACGCTCAGCGTCCGGTGAGGCCGCACATCGGCCTCGATCTCGGCGCCCGTGGCGCGAATTTCGTCCGAGTTCCTGCGTTCGCGGATCGTGGTCGCGCCTTGTTGCCCGAGCGTGAAGTTGGCGATGGCCCCTTTCAGTGTGTTGGCAAATGCCGTGACGCGGAACGACAGGATGCCAGGCGAGTAAAGGACGCCTGCCTCGAGGCCGGTGAGCGTCTCGGGCTCGAGCTGCGAGTTCGGGTTGGTCAGGATGTTGCCGACCCGGAAGCCGCGATACAGCTCGTTCAACGTCGGTGTGCGGTGGGCGCGATAGATCGCGCCCTGCAGCCGCACGTCTCCCAGCCGATACGCGGCCGAGACGCGCGGGCTGACAAACGACGCCTCCTTGACAGGATCGGTTCCGATCAGCGGCTCCGTGTTCCAGAAATCTCCGCGCACGCCGGCCGCGATGGTGACCTGGTCGGACGCGGCAATCCCCACTCTCGCAAAGATCGCGCGATTGGTTTCCGTCCCGCCGACCGAGGACGGTCCAGTGGCCACGTTGACGCCGCTCTGCAGCAGGTAACGGATCTCGTCCACCGTGGACTCGGTGCGCTGGGTTTCGGCGCCGACGAGCAGCGTGTGGCGCTCGATCGGCATCGTGTACTGCCCGGAGGCCGACACAAACGATGTCGGCGTCCACTGTTTGGTGGTCAATCGCTCAGTGGCACGACCGGCCGCTACCGCAGAGAACGTCTGGTAGTAATCCTGGCTGCCGCTGGCGACGCGGGCTTCCCAGGCGCCATCGGCAACCACGCCGCCAGCGTCCGCCGCGAGTTGACGCCACGCCGTGGAATTGACCTGTGCCGGCGTGCCGTTGCCGCGGTCCTCGTCGTAGACGCTGAAGCGCACGCCCGCGCGCCAGGTGGTGCGCTCGGTGCCGACCCCGACAAAGCCGGTTCGATAGTCGCTGTCCGCGCGGACGTCGACGGGCCCGGCGACCTCCGGACCAATGGTCCGCACTCCGTCGGTGCGCAGCCATTCCCCGGCAGCCGTCGCCGTCCACGCGCCGAACGTCGTCCCGCCGAAGAGCGAGCCGCGCGCGGTCGAGTGTGAGGCGCCTTCCACGCTCGCGCGCAATCGCGGGCGCGTTGGCCTGAATGTGAGCACCTGAATGACGCCGCCGAGCGCATCGGCACCATACAGGTCGCCCGCCGCGCCGCGCACGACTTCCACGCGCTCGATCGCGGCTGATGGCACGCGATTCCAGTAGACCCAACTGCCGAACGGATCGTTGAGTGGAACGCCGTCGGCGAGCACAAGCGTGCGGCTGGCGCCTGACCCAGACACGCCACGCAGCGTGACGCCCTGCGTCGTGGGATTCGCCGTGCGTGACGACGCCCGCCGGAACAGCGTAAAGCCTGGCGTCTGACGCAGCACATCGTCGAGCGCGCCGGCGGCGCTGTTTGCCAGCTCCGCCGCGGTGATGACCGTTGCGCTGGCGGCGCTGGGTAGACGCGCCTCACCGCGGTCGGCCGTCACCACCACTGAATCCGCAAAGCTTGCCGGCTGCAGGACGATGCGGATCGGAACGGTTGCGCTCGCATCGATCGGATGCGTGACTTCAGCAAACCCCCGCGCCCGCACGAGCAGGACCCCGCCCCGACCCGGGACGAGAAAGCTGCCGTCGTCCGAGAGTGGCACGGGTTGTTCGGTGCCGTTGACCAGAAGCACGACCGTCGCGTCTGGCACAGCCGCGCCGGAGCTATCTACTACCGTGCCCCGCAACTCGGCGGTTTGAAGGATGGTCAGGAGAACGGAACACGCCGCAAGGAAAGGTAAGGCCATAGAATTCACGCGCTCAGCCGTATGACTTTACATCAGCCTTGGCATCACCCGTGCACAGGTCAAGTGTAAAGGAGGCTTCATGAACGAGGACATTCTCAAGGGGCAGTGGAAGCAGCTGCGCGGCGAAGTGCGTCAGCGCTGGAACAAGTTGACGGACGACGACCTGGACCGAGTGGACGGCAAACTCGAGGCGCTCGAAGGGCGGCTCCAGGAACGCTACGGATGGGAGAAGGAGAAAGTCCGTACGGAGATCGCCGGCTGGCGCAAAGAGCGCGAGACGGGCGTCTAACGTTAGGATGGGGGAAGCCATGACGGCTTCCCCCCCTAGTCCGCCGCCGGTCGTCGAGAGTTCGGAAGACGACCGTTACCTTCTCGAAGGTCCCCATTCCCGGACCAAGGAGCTCTTCATCCTGTTCCGGGCCGCGCGTGACTTCATCCGCGGCTTTCGTGGTCTGCACTTCGTCGGCCCCTGCGTCACGGTCTTCGGTTCCGCCCGCTTTCCCGAGCATCACCAGTATTACGAGCTCGCCCGCGAGGTCGGCCGCGCCCTGGTACAGCTGGGCTTTACGGTGATGACGGGCGGCGGCCCGGGAGTGATGGAAGGGGCAAATCGCGGGGCGAAGGAGGCGGGCGGACGGTCGGTCGGCTGCAACATCACGCTGTCGTTCGAGCAGGTGCCGAACCAGTATCTGGATCGCTACGTGACCTGCCACTACTTCTTCGTGCGCAAGGTGCTCCTCTTCAAGTATTCCTACGCCTTCGTCTGTTTGCCGGGCGGGCTCGGCACGCTGGACGAACTGACCGAAGCGCTGACGCTCATTCAGACCGGCAAGATCCGGCAGTTCCCGGTGGTGCTGATGGGCGTCGATTACTGGAAACCGTTTACCGATTTGCTGAAGGAGATGGTGGAGCACGGCACGATCTCGGTCACGGATCTCGATTTGTTCCTGGTGACTGACAACGTGGCGGACGCCATGGCGCACATCGAACATCACGCGATTACGCGCTTCGGACTCCGGCGGCACAAAATGCCGCCGCCGAATCGCTGGCTGGGCGAAGCGCCGCTCAAGAAGGACTCGCCGCTACGCGCCTCGTAGCACGCCGACCGGGCACGCGACGCCCGTGCCGCCATGACCACAGTAGCCGTTGGGATTCTTGGCCAGATACTGCTGGTGATATTCCTCCGCGAAGTAGAACGCCGGCGCAGCCGTAATCTCCGTCGTGATGTCGCCGTAACCTGCCGCCCGCAGCCGCGGCTGGTACGCATCACGGGAGGCCTCGGCGGCTCGCCGCTGCTCTTCGTCGTAGTAGTAGATCGCGGAGCGATACTGGGTGCCGATGTCGCCGTGCTGGCGCATCCCCTGGGTGGGGTCGTGCCCTTCCCAGAACACGCGCAGAAGATCGTCGTAGCTCGCTCGCGACGGATCGAAAAAGACGCGGACCACCTCGCTGTGGCCGGTCCCCCCCGTGCAGACCTCTTCGTAAGTGGGATTGGGGGTCAGTCCGCCCGCGTATCCCACGCTGGTGCTGACGACCCCCGGCGTTTCCCAGAACATCCGCTCGGCGCCCCAGAAGCAGCCCATTCCGAACAGCGCCTGGCCGAGATGTGCGTCCGCCGGCTCGAGCGGACCGCGGCTGACGTAATGCGTTTCTGGCACTGACATCCGTTCCTGTCGCCCGCGCAGCGCTTCGTGCGGTTGCGGCAGCTTCGTCCTGAATGGCTTGGCAAACATGATCAGTACTCCCATCCTACGCTGACAACCGCCCCGACGGACTGGATGTCGGGGTTGCGGTGCCGGCCTTCTCTGCCGTTATTGGATGCGTGCAGCCAGCGTCCGGTAACAGACACGACGGCGGACCGGAGCGGCGTTTCCACGCCCGCGCCGATGACCGCCAGGTAGTTGAACGAGGTGCCTCGCGGCGGAACCGGCCGGGTCGCGTCCGACACACCCACGGCGACATCCATGACGCGGCGCACGCGCTCTTGTCCCCATCGAATCCGCGTCCCGACCGTGAACCCCAGGAGCCATGCATCGTCTGCCTCCTGCATCACGCGAAGCGCCAGCAGCTCGCCACGAAGCGACAGCCCTTTCCACACGCGGCGGTCCACGCCCGCCACAACACCCCCGAGCGATTCAGTGGACTCGTTGAAGTCCCAGGCCTCACGAAACGCCGCGACGCCAACGTCGATGTGCCACGTTCCCTGGGCCGATGCCTCGGCGGCGCCCAGGAGAAATGCGACAATCCCCACCAACGTTCGCATGCCGTATCGTACGCTTGTCTTTCTGATCCTGCTCCTCGCCGTTCCCGCACACGCTGGCGCGCAAACGTACACCTTTGGCGCTGACCTGCTGTTCTTCGGCGACAACACGGAGTTTGCCAATCCCTTCCGGTCCGGCGAAACCACGCTCGGCGTCTCGGGCCAGATCTTCGTTGATGTGTCGCTGAACGACGCCGTGACCCTCCGTGGCGGTTTGTTTGGTTTGGGCCGCTTCGGCGCTCACGAATTCCTCGACCATGCCGAGCCCGCGATCGCGCTCGAGATCGCACGCGGGCCGTCGCGATTTGTCTTCGGCTCACTGCGCACGATCACGACACGGCAGGATGTCGTCGGGCCGGACGACGAGACGTTGCATCGGTTGTTGCCACCCTTACAGCAGGAAACGCTGACGTTCACGCGGGGCCAGGAAATGGGTTTGCAATGGCTCGTGACGGCGGACCGACTCGATCAGGACGCCTGGATCAACTGGCAGCGCCTGAACACGGGCGACCATCGCGAGCGCTTCGATGCCGGATACCGTGCGTCACTCGGCCTCGCCGGACCCCTGCGGCTGCATGGTCAATGGCACGTCGTTCACGAGGGCGGCCAGCAGTTCGACAGCGGCGCGGTCCGGGACAGTCAGGCCGCGGCGCTTGGCCTCGGATGGTCTGCGCGAACTGGAGCGAGCCGCGTCACGCTCGACGCGCACGCGGTGTTGACGGAAGAGGTGTCTGACCGTCAGTGGCCGGTGAACAACGTCGGCATCGGCGCCTTTTCGCGCGCCTCCGTCGAACGCGGGCCCTGGCGCTCCCACCTGATTGTCTGGCGCGGCCGCGACGTCCTCAAGGCCGAGGGGGACGCCAACTATCTGTCACGGCGCGGCGACGGAACGATCTTTCCCCGGGTGCGCGATTACGCCGAGCTGGGCCTGACGCGGCACTTTCGCCCCGCGCCCGGCGTGCACATGGTTGCCGCGTTTCGCATTCACCGTACCGAGTCGCACTATGAGTATTCCTACCGAATCGTCGCACGCGTGCGGCTGCGGCACGGGTTAACAGCCCGTGGTGAAAGTCCCGGCGAGCACCGAGAGCGGCGAGGCGCCCCGGCCGGGGCCCCCGCCGCGCGGACTGTGCGCGGTGGGGTGGGGCGAGGCATCGCCGCTCGAATGCCGGCGGGACTTTCACCACGGGCTGTTAAGCTAGGCCCATGCGCCTCGCGAAGGTGGCCGCCGCAAGCGTCAGCCCGACGGTCGGCGCCGTCACGTCCAACGTCTCGCGACTGATCACCATCGCGAAGGAGATGGCGGATGCCGACGTCACCATCGCCGGCTTCCCGGAACAAGTCATCGGCGGGTACCCGCCAGAAGATCTGGTCCAGTGGCGCGGCTTTCTCGACGGCCAGCGGCGTGAGCTGGAGCGTTTTGCACGCGAGACAGCGGAGTCGCCGACGGTGTATGTCCTCGGGCTCGCGGTTGCCGTCGGCGGTCAGTTGTTCAACTCCGCCGCCATTCTGCATCGTGGCCGTGTGCTGGGCCTGGTTCCCAAAGAGAAACTGCCGACCTACAACGTCTTCTACGAAGCACGAACGTTTTCGCACGGCGGCGCGAAGCTCGCGCTGGACGCTGCCGGAGTGCCGCTGGGTGACTACATCTTCCGCTTCGACTTCGGCCTCGTCGCGATCGAAGTGTGCGAGGATGCCTGGTCGCCGGATGGACCGATGCGGCGGCGCTGTTATTCAGGGGCCGAGCTCGTCGTCAACGTGTCGTCCTCGCCATTCCGAGCTGGTGTCGGCGCGACGCGCCGGGAGATGCTCGCCACGCGATCGTCAGACAACCAGACCGTGCTGATCTACGCCAACGCCGTCGGCGGGCAGGACGGATTGATCTTCGACGGCGGCGCTCTCGTGTTTCAGAATGGCCGGCTGGTCCTCGATGCGCCGTCCTTCCGCGAGGGCTGGGCCGCCGCCGTGGTCGATCTCGATCGCACCAGCCGGCTGCGCATGGAGAACACGACGTGGCGCACCGACTGCGAAGCCTTTCGGTTGCAGCGGCTCGACGTCCCCGTCATTGCCTGCCCCGGAGCGACGGCTGATCGATCGCGGCTGTCGTACCCCGCGCCGGACGGCGGCAGTTTCTTTCTGCCTGCCTCCCAGGTTGTCCACGTCGATCCGCGGGACGCCGCGCTCGACGATCTCTTCGAAGCGCTCGCGGTGGGCGTGAGGAGCTACTTCGAGAAAACCGGCGCGTTCACGTCGCTGGGGATCGCCCTCTCAGGCGGCCGCGATTCCATGCTCACGCTGCTCGTCGCGTGGCGCGCCGCTCAACTGATCGTCGAGGCAGGTCGGGCTGGTGGGGCGGGTAAGGCTGGTAAGGCGGGTGGGCCCGGTAGGGACGGTGGCCCTGCTCAACCCCACCCGGCCTACCCGCCCTACCCGCCCTACGCGCCCTACGCGCCCTACCCGCCGCACCCGCCCGCTGGCGCGTTGATCACGGCGTTTTACATGCCGAGCCGTCACTCGCTGGCGACGACGCGCACTGCCGCGCACACGCTGGCCGATGAGCTGGGTGTGGAACTGCGGACCGTCCCGATCGACGAGGCGATCGATCGGGAGATTGCCGCCACCCGCGAGATGCTCGAGGGCGATGAGATTACCGAGGTGACGCGACAGAATATTCAGGCGCGCATCCGCGGCCAACGGATGTGGAACTGGGCGAATTCCTCTGGCGCACTATTTCTGCAGACCGGCGACATGAGCGAAAAGGCCGTTGGCTACACGACCATCGGCGGGGATCTCGAAGGCGCGCTCTCGGTGATCGCCAACGTGCCCAAGACGGTGGTCAACGCGCTGCTCGAGCGCCTGCACCGGCGCTTCGGCTTCCAGGGCATTGCGGCAACGCTGGCGACGATGCCCGGACCCGAGCTCGCCGATGCGCAGTCGGCCGAAAGCGAGCTCATGCCGTTTCCCATCATCGACGCGTGCCTGCATCTGTATGCGGCGGAGAAGATGTCGCCGGGTGAAGTGGAACAGGCGCTGGTGAGCCTGTTTCCCAACGCGTCACGCATGCAGGCTCGCGAATGGGCCTCGCGCTTTGCCAGAATGTTCACGCAGTCGATCTACAAGTGGGTGCAGTCGCCGCTCTCCCTGCACGTCGGTTCGCTCGACCTCGAACGCGAGCGCGCGTTGCAGATGCCCGTCGTGCAGAAGACGGAATGGACGACCACGGATGACACGGCTGTCCCCGGACCTCCGGGCGCGTCAGCCCAGCATGGCGAGAAGTATCCCGGCCTCACCGGAGCTCGGGCGAAAGCTGGCGTGAGCGGACACTCGGACGAGAAGAAGTAAGGCGCGCCTTCGGCGCGAGGGCCTCACTACGTTCGGCGGGCCTCACTGCGTTCGGCAGGCCGCTCGCTGGCGCTCGCGGAGGGGAACAGAGCTCCGCCAAACGTCGCGAGAAACGCTTTCCACTGCTCGCGCGAAACCGGGCGCAGCGCGCCTCTCATTCCGCCCACGCGAGCGAGCGACTCACGGCCTTTGTCCATCCCGCATACAGGTGATCCATCTCGGCGCGCGCCCGTTCCGGCGCAAACTCGCGATCGAGCGCCCAGTTGCGTCGCACGTCGTCGAGGCCGTCCCAGTACCCCACCGCCAGGCCGGCCAGATACGCGGCACCGAGTGCCGTGGTCTCGGCCACCACTGGACGCCGCACGGGCACGCCAAGCAAATCCGCCTGGAACTGCAGCATCATGGCGTTGGCGGCAGCGCCGCCATCCACCTTGAGGGTCGTGAGCGCCAGGTTCGCTTCCTCCTGCATGATCTGAAGCACGTCTCTCGTCTGATAGGCCATGGCATCCACCGCCGCGCGCGCCACGTGCGCGATCGACGAATTGCGCGTCAACCCGACAATGATCCCCCGCGCGCGTGGATCCCAATGGGGCGCACCGAGGCCGACGAACGCGGGCACGAGATAGACGCCATCCGTGTCCGGCACCTGTTGCATCAGCGCCTCCACTTCGGCGGAGGACTGAATGGCCTTGAGTCCATCGCGAATCCACTGGACGGCGGCGCCGGCGACGAACACGGCACCTTCGAGCGCGTACGTCGTCTTGCCGCCGACTTTCCACGCGACGGTCGTCAGCAATCCCTTCTGCGACGGCACCGGCGATTCGCCCGTGTTGAGCAGCATGAAGCACCCGGTGCCATAAGTGTTCTTGGCCGCGCCGGGTTCGAAACACGCCTGCCCGAACAGGGCGGCCTGCTGATCGCCGGCGATGCCGGCTACCGGTATCGCCGAGCCGAAAATCGCCGGATCCGTTTCGCCGTACACCTCACTGGACGACCGCACCTCCGGCAGCATGGCGCGTGGTACGTCGAGGATGGCCAGCAGTTCGTCGTCCCACTCCAGGGTGTGGATGTCGAACAGCAACGTGCGACTGGCGTTGGTCACGTCGGTGATGTGGCGCGTGCCGCGCGTCAGACGCCAGATGAGAAAGCTGTCGATGGTGCCGAACAGCACTTCGCCGCGTGCAGCGCGCGCCCGCAGACCGTCAGTCGAGTCGAGGATGTGCTTGATTTTGGTCCCCGAAAAATAGGCGTCAATCACCAGACCGGTCTTGTGTTTGAACAACCGCTCGTGGCCCGCGGCCTGCAGCCGATCGCAAATGGGCGCCGTGATGCGGCTCTGCCAGACGATGGCGTTGCCGACGGGACGGCCCGAATCGCGTTCCCACAACACGGTCGTCTCACGCTGATTCGTCACGCCGATCGCGGCCAGATCAGCCGGCAGGACGCCGGCACGCGAAATGGCTTCGCGCGCGGTGTCGATCTGCGAGTTCCAGATGGCCTCCGGGTCGTGCTCGACGTGACCCGGCGACGGGAAGATCTGCGGGAATTCCCTTTGGGCGCTGGCGACCACGTTGCCACCGCGATCGAAGACGATCGCACGGCTCGACGTGGTGCCCTGATCGAGAGCAAGGACATACTTGCGCGATGCCGGCGTCACGCGACCTCCGCGGATGCGGCAGACGGAGCCACGGGAGAGGGCGTCGTCGCGGAGACCGGCGGTGGGCCTATGTCGCCGAATCCAATCGGTGCGGGCGGGTGGTGTCGAGCGACGAGCACGTCGTAGGTCAACGCGCCGACGACCGCGCCGACGCACGGGGCCACGACAGGGACCCACCACCATGCCGAGGCTGCCGTGAAGACGCCCCCGCCCCACCCGGCCACTGCGGTGAACAGGCGTGGACCCAGATCGCGCGCGGGGTTGATCGCATAACCAGCGTTGAACCCGAACGAGACGCCGATGGCGACCACGATGCCGCCGACGACGAGGGGGGTGAGCCATGGCGGCGTCGCGTTGTTGCGCTGATCGGTGATCGCCAGAATCGTGGCCATCAGCAGTGCAGTCCCGACGACCTGATCGATGAACCCACCCATCGTGGAAAGAAACGGCTGTGGATAGGTCGCGAAGATTCCGGCCGTGCCCTGCGCGCCGAGAACCTGCCGCCTGCCGCCGTCAAATGCGGTGAAGGCCTCGTGGTAGGTGAGATACACGATCGCCGCCGCAGCGAACGCTCCGGCCACTTGCGCGGCCATGAATGGCGGCACCTTGGCCCAGGGGAATCCGCGCCTGATCGCAAGCGCGAGCGTGACGGCGGGGTTGAGGTGCGCGCCGGACACGCCTCCAGCCGTGTAAACCCCAAGAGTCACTCCGAGGCCCCACCCGAGATTGATCGCGAGATAGGATCCATTCGCGCCCTGGCTGAGGACAGTCTGGGCGACCACGCCGACACCGAAGACGATCAGAATGAACGTGCCCAGAAATTCGGCGGCGGCCTCGCGACTCGTACCCTGCAGCATGACGGTCCTCGCTTTCCGAACCACAGATTACACAGATTACACAGATTAGTCTTCGCTCACCGCTCTCGGCTCCGGGCCTTTCAGCTTCCCACGTCGCAAGCTGAGACGCCGAGAGGCTGAAAGCTGAAGGCGGAAAGCCGTGTAATCTGTGTAACTGTGGTTGTGTATCGCGCCCGCGCGGCAACGCCAGACGATGCGGATGCCATCGCACGCATCTACAACGAGGGAATCGCCGACCGCTTGGGAACCTTCGAGACGCGCGCGCGCACGCCAGACGACGTACGCCGGTGGTTCGACAATCGGCATCCCATCGTCGTTGTCGAACTTGATGACGGCACAATCGCGGCGTTTGCCTCGACCTCCGCATATCGCCCGCGCGACGTCTACGCCGGCATCGCCGAGTACTCGGTGTATGTGACGCGTCACCTTCGCGGACACGGGGCCGGTCGCATCGCCATGGTTGCGCTCATCGACGCTGCACGAGACGCGGGCTTCTGGAAGCTCGTGTCCCGTGTGTTTGTCGAGAACACTGCGAGCCGGAGACTGATGGCGAGCCTGGGCTTCCGTGAGGTCGGTATCTACGAAAAGCACGCCCGGCTCGACGGTCACTGGCGCGATGTCGTCATCGTCGAGCGACTCGTTCCCGAGAACCAGTCGGAATGAAGCCGTCGGTTCCCGCATGGATTTCCCGAGCCGCCATGCTGCTCGGTATCGTGTTGTTCGGGGTCACGCTCGCGTTCATCGACCGCGAAGCGACGCTCCGGGAATCGCGGCGGCTCGGAGTGCTGTTGCCGCTTGTGCTGCTGCCGGGGGCGGGCTGGCACGTCGTACGGACACTCGGCTGGCTCATCTGCTTTCCCCCTGACGTGCGTCCCTCGTTCTGGCGCCTCTTCCGCGTCCGCCTCGCCGCCGACGCCGTGTCGTACTTCACGATCCGGGGCGTGGCCAGCGAGCCCCTGCGTGTGGTGCTGCTGCTCGACCGCGTGCCAGCCGAAGTCTCGGCAGCCTCCACCATCCTCGAGCGCACCGGGATGGGCGTCATGAGCGTCGTCCTCGTGGGCGCGACCTCAGCCGTGGCGATGCGATCCGATGCCGTCCCTGAAGGCTGGCAAAACCTGTTTCGCTGGATCGCCATCGTCGCCGTCGTGGTCGTTGGCCTGACGGCGATTTTCCTGACGAGGCAGGGACGCTATCTCGGACCACTCTTCGAGGGGCTCTATCGGCGCACGGGCTGGCACTGGACGGAGGGTCGCGTCGCCAGGTTCATCCGCGATGTGGAAGCCATCTTCCTCGATCTTGCGCGTTCTGATCGCCGGCGCCTGCGCGATCTCAGCCTGCTGGCGATTGCCGCCTATGCGCTGATGACGCTGGAAATCTGGGTCGTGTTCTGGGCGATTCACGAGCCGGTGACCGTGTGGAGTGCGATGTTCGTGGAAACCTTCACGCGCTCCGCCAGCATCTTCAGCGGGATGATTCCCGCCAATCTCGGTGCGCTGGAAGCCTCGAACGTGGTGGTGGTGCGTGCGCTCGGGCTTGCAGGCGCCGGCTCGCTCGCCTTGTCACGCCGCGTGCGTGGTCTGATCTGGGCGGGACTAGGGCTCGTCCTTTACCCCCGCGACACGCTCAGGACACATCACCGCGAGGATCGCCGCTGATGCTGTCGAACCTCGCTACCGCCATTCGCGAGTGGGCATCGGAGTACGGAGGGATCGGACTGTTCGTCGTCGCGGCACTCGACTCGTCGTTTCTGTCGTTTCCGCAGGTGAATGACCTGCTCATCATCTACCTCAGCACGAAAACGCCGTCGCTGATGCTTTACTACGCGGCCATGACGACGGCGGGTTCGATCGCCGGGTGTTTCGTGCTCTACGGATTCGCGCGCCGCGGCGGTGAGGTCTTTCTGCGCAAGCGCTTCAGCGGCGAACGCGTCGAACGCGGCCTCGCGCTCTACCAGCGTCACGGCTTGCTCGCGGTCGTGGTCCCGTCGCTGCTGCCGCCGCCGACCCCATTCAAGCTCTTCGTGCTGCTCGCCGGCGCGGCCGAGGTTTCGCCGTGGAAGTTCCTCGCAGCCGTCACGATCGGGCGCGGCATCCGCTACTTCGGTCAGGGATATCTGGCGGTGTTGTACGGTGAAGCCGCCGTCGAACTCGTGCGCGACCACGGCACCGCCGTCGGGCTCGCGCTTGCCGTGGCCGCACTCGCGATCGGCGTCACGTATTACGTGGTCACGCGCCCTCGCAAGAGCCACGGGTGACTCCGGATTTTACCGATGCAGCAAGGATGCGCGCTTCCAGGGCTTCGCTTCCGGGCATGCGCGGATCGCGCTGCCGGAACGCCAAGTGGCAGGGAGATGCTCAGCGCACGGGCGGCATGCTGCGTGTTTCGTGAACCTGTGTAAGCTGAGTACATCTGTGGTTCATGTATGGACGGTGCGACAGGATGCGCCGGAGATTCAGGCGCGGCTGCCATCGTACGAGACGTTGCTCACGTCTGACGAGCAGCAGCGAGCGCTGAGGTTTCTGCACGCGGCCGATCGTGACCGCTTTGTCATCGGTCGCGCACTGGCCCGGACGATGCTCTCGCAGTTTGCGGATGTCGGAAAGGTCGATTGGTCCCTGGCGATCGACGGTCGTGGCCGGCCGCATCTTGCGTCGCGCCCGCCGGGCGCGCCGGATCTTCGCTTCAATCTTTCGCACACGCCAGGCCTGGTCGCCTGCGCGGTTACCGTCGGTCGGGAGGTCGGCATCGATGTCGAACACGTCGGCCGCCGGCTCGTACACGACACCATTCCCGAACGGTTCTTTTCTGCCCGTGAAGTCGCGGACTTGCGCGCACGCCCCGATGCCGAGCAGCGCGTCGTCTTCTTCGATTACTGGACGTTGAAGGAGTCGTACATCAAGGCGCGCGGGCTCGGGCTCGCGTTGCCGCTCGGCCAGTTTTCGTTCATCTGTGCGCCCGGGCAGGCCCCCTCCATCGAGTTTGCGCCGGAGTTGCACGACGATCCATCGTCCTGGCAGTTCGCCCAATTCTGGCCCACGGCCGAACATCGCATGGCCGTCGCGGTGCGGCGTACCGGCGCCGATCTGCAGATTGACGTGTCGGATGTCGTCCCAGCAGTCCCCGCATGAACCTGTGGGCCATCAGCGACCTTCACGTCGGCTATGAAGACAACCGTCGTGCGGTCGACGCGCTCGAGGCCATGCCGGAGGACTGGCTCATCATCGCCGGCGACACGGGTGAGACGCCGTCGCATCTCGACTTCGTCCTCAAGGCGCTCGTCCCACGCTTCGCCCAGATCGTGTGGACGGTGGGCAATCACGACCTCTGGACGCCGCAGTCACTTCCGCAGGAGCGGCGCGGCGTCGCCCATTACGAGCGCCTCGTCCGCCTGTGCCGCAGCTACGGCGTACTCACCCCGGAGGATGCGTATCCGATCTGGCCAGGGGCGGGACCGCGTACGGCGATCGTGCCGGCCTTCGCGCTGTACGACTATTCGTTTCGGCCCGCCGATGTCGCGGAGGAGAGTGCTGTGGCGTGGGCGGCAGCAGCCGGCGTGCGCTGCGCAGACGAGGACCTGCTCGACCCGTCGCCGTATGCGTCGAGACAGGAATGGTGCGCCGCGCGCATTGCGCACACGGTCGAGCGCCTGGAAACAATTCCCGCGGACACACGCGTCATCCTCGTGAACCACTGGCCGCTGCTGCACGAGCATGGCATCCCGCCGCGGATCCCGCGCTTTTCGATCTGGTGTGGCACTGTGGCGACCCGGGAGTGGCATCGCTACGCTCGCGTGGATACCGTGGTTTACGGCCACCTGCACTTCCGCAGCACGCGCGAGCGAGACGGTGTGAGGTTTGAAGAAGTATCGCTCGGCTACCCCGGACAGTGGAATGTGGCGCAGCCGCTCCGGCAGTATCTGCGAAAGATCCGTTAGACCTTCTGCAGTCGCTCTGCAGCCGCGCGCAGCGTTTCTTCTTTCTTGGCGAAGCAGAATCGCAGGACAGGGCCGCCGCCGTCCTGATACAAGAATGCCGAACACGGAATCGACGCCACACCGTGCTCGGTGATGAGCCGCATGGCCATGTCCGTGTCGGCATCCCGTGCAATGGCCGAATAATCCAGCAGTTGGAAGTACGTCCCTTCGCAGGCCAGCGGCGTGAAGCGCGAGCCGACGATCAACTGCAGAAACAGGTCGCGCTTCTGTTGATAAAACGCGGCGAGGTCCGAGGCGTTCGGATCGCGCGCCACGAATTCCGCAAACGCATACTGCGACGGCGTGTGGACCGTGAACGTCATGAACTGATGGACGCGCTGCACCTCCGCGAGGATGGGCGGCGGCGCGACGCAGTAGCCCACCTTCCAGCCGGTCGTGTGGAAGGTTTTGCCGAAGGAGCTGATGACGCACGCGCGCTGCCGCAGTTCCGGATATCGGAGCAGGCTTTCGTGCCGGCGGCCGTCGAAGACGACGTGTTCGTATACCTCGTCACCGATCAGCAGGATGTCGCTGCCATCGACGAGGGTCGCGAGGTGCGTCATGTCGTCAGCCGTCCACATGCGCCCGGTCGGATTGTGCGGTGTATTGACGAGGATCGCTTTCGTGCGCGGCGTGATCGCTCGCCTCACCTCGTCCCAGTTCACCGTGTAGTCGGGGTAGCGCAGGCTGACGAAGACAGGCGTGCCGCCGCTCAATCGAATCACCGGCACGTATGAGTCGTAGCAAGGCTCGAAGAGAATCACTTCGTCGCCTCGCTGCACGAAGGCGGTCAGCGTCGCATAGAGGCCGGCGGTCGCGCCGGTGACGATCTGAATCTCGGTCTGCGGATCGCAGCGCGCGCCATAACACGCCTGGACCTTGGTGCTGATCGCTTCACGCAGCGCAAGCACGCCGGGCATCGGCGCGTACTGGTTGTGCCCCGCGCGCATGGCCGCGGCGACCGCATCTACGAGCGCCGGCGAGCAGTCGAAGTCGGGAAACCCCTGCGAGAGGTTGATGGCACCATGTTCGTTCGCGAGGCGCGTCATCACGGCGAAGATGGAGACTCCGACGTCGGGGAGTTTCGAACCCACAGAAATGGGTGCAGTCACAGCGTTTCAGCATACACAGGTCTCAGAGAGAAATGGGGCAGGCCCATTTTCGGGGGAGTGGCGATATCTGCGCGGTGTACGCGATGGGCGGCAACCGATTGAATCAGACATGGATCGCCGCCGCGCGCGAGCCCCAGCCGTAGTGGCCCGCCGCCGACCTGGCCCAGACGGAGTGGCACAAGCCGCACCCACCCCGCACATTCCGCCACGCGCGCGAAAAAGGGCCTGCCCCATTTTCCAGCCCCGCGAAATCGGACCTGTCCCGGCTTTCCGCGCAAACCGGCCGGCTCCCAGTGCGCACCAGTACGGATAGAATTCACAAATGATCTGGACGCCTTTGGGCAGATGCTCCGCGCTGTTGGCAGTAAGTGCCATCTTCGGCCCGCTGGCCGTGGGCGGCCTGAGCCTCAGCCACCAGGGCTATGCCAGACCCGAACTGCTGGTGGACACCGTGTGGCTGGCGGCCCATTCGAAGGACCCAGACATCCGCCTCGTCGATCTGCGCGCACGCGGCTACGCTGACGGGCACATCCCCGGCGCCGTGTGGCTCGACAACAACGCAATTCGGATCGCAAACCGTCCGCCGACATTTCTTCCCACGCCCGCAGAATTCGAAGACCTGATGTCGCGCCTGGGCATTTCGAACTCCACGCGCGTGATCGCGTACGACGATCGCGGCGGCATCTACGCCACCCGCTTCTGGTGGATCCTGAATCACTACGGGCACGCAAACGCTGCCCTGCTCGACGGCGGCTGGACGAAGTGGACTCTCGAGCAGCGTCCCACGAGCACAGCGGTGCCCGACTTCGCGAGGGCGTCGTTTACCGTGAAACCGGGAGCCGTCCAAGTCGCGACCGCGCAGGATGTCCTCGCGGCCATCAACAAGCCTGGGATCAAGCTCGTCGATGCGCGGTCACAAGCCGAAATCGACGGCAAGGATCTGCGCAACATCAAACGCGGCGGCTTCATCGAATCTTCCGTACCGGTGTACTGGGAAGACACGTTCGATCCAACGACGAAGGCGTTCAAGAGCGCCGCGGAGATCGAGAAGCTGTATCGCGATCGGGGCATTCGACCAAGCGACGACGTTATTACGTACTGCCAGGTCGGAATGCGCGCAGCACACGATCTCTTCACGCTGGCGCTGATTGGCCACGACCTCAACAAGCTCCGGAATTACTACGGATCCTGGGAGGAGTGGGGCAATCGCACCGACACCCCGATCAAGACGAAACAGTAAGGGCGACGCTTCGCGTTGCGGGAGCTGACGCGTCGAAGGCGGGCCCCTGACCCGCAGGCCGGGCGTCGCCCGGATTTCCGATCCGCTTCGCCCGAAGGCGGCCTACGGGCCGAAGGCCCGCCCTCGGCGCGCAAGCGCCGCCCTCGGCGCGTGATCGCCGCCTTCCGGGCACAGCGAGGCTGCAGGCCCAACGTCTCGCGCCGTGGTCGCGTCCAAGTGCCATGCGCGCTCCAGACCTGACCCTCGCCCTCCGCCACCTGATCCGCCGACCTGGCTTCGCGATCACGGCCGTCCTGCTGCTCGCGCTCGGCGCGGGGGCCAATGCCGCCGTCTTCAGCGTCGTCCGCGGCGTGCTACTGCGTCCGCTGCCCTATCACCAGCCGGAACGGCTCGCGGCGGTCTCCAATGCCTGGTTTCCGAACCACGAAGACCTCGCCTACTGGCGCGCGCGCAGCCGCGGACTCCAGGACATCGCCACACTGTCACGCGGCTGGCTGATGGCCCTCGTGGTCCAAGGCCAGGAACCATTGAAGGTGACCGCCGGGCGCATTTCGGACAACCTCTTCACGACGCTGGGTGTGTCCGCGGCCATCGGCCGAACGATTCTCCCCGGGGATGGAACGCCGGGCCGGCCACCGGTCATCGTCCTGAGCGCCGGCGTCCACGAACGTTTCTTCAGCGGCGATCCCGACGTACTCGGGCGTCAGGTGCTGCTCGACGACGTGGCGCACGAGGTCGTCGGCGTCATGCCACGAGGATTCGAGTTTCTCGATCCGCGCACCGACGTCTGGGCACCTGTTCCCTCCGACCCCACCTCGCGAATTCAGTTCTCCGACGCCATCGGACGCCTCCCGCCCGGCGTCACGCTCGACCAAGCCAACGCCGAGTTGCAATCGCTCATCGAGTCCATGCGCACGGAGCTGTCGAAGACGGCAGACTTTGGCCGGGAAGCGCATCTCGTCCCCTTGCGGGAGTTCATCACGGGCGACGTGCACCTCACGTTATTGATCCTGCTCGCGGCGGTCGGCCTGATACTGCTGCTCGCGGCGGTCAACCTCGGCACGCTGGTGCTCGGCCGGTCCATCGAACGCGCGCGCGAGATGGCGGTTCGCTCCGCTCTTGGAGCCTCACGATCGCGTCTCGTGCGCCAGTTGATCACCGAACAGACGGTGCTCGCTACGCTCGGCGCCGTGGCCGGACTCGGATTGGCCTGGGTGGCATTGCCTGCACTCGTGCGCCGCATTCCGCCCGAGATACCGCGTCAGGGCGACATCGTCCTCGATGGCACCGTGTTCGCCGTCGTGTTTGGCGCGGCGGTGTTCGTCTGCATGCTGATGGCGCTGGCGCCAGTCGTAATCGCCGCAAGACCGGAATTGCAGCCGCTGCTCCGGCAAAACCAGAGCACTGAAACTCCGGCGCGACGCCGTGTGCTCGGCACGCTCGTTGCCGCACAGATTGCGCTGGCGGTTGTCCTCGGAATTGGCGCTGGTCTGATGCTGCGCACGCTCTGGAATCTCCAGCAGGTTGACCCGGGTTTTCGAGCGGATGGCGTGCTGACGTTCCGGCTGCAGACGACATCGAAGCCGATGAATCTGACGCGCGGGCTCGCCTACTTCGAGCAGGTCCTCGAACGCGTGCGCGCGCTGCCGGGCGTTACGCATGCCGGCGCGATCCAGCACCTGCCGATGTCCGGCTACAACTGGACGTCGTATGTATGGCGACAGGAGCACCCTCCCGCACCCGGAACCGAACGCCCGACCGCGATCTGGCGTTTCGTCGGATGGGACTACTTCAACACGATGCGAATTCCGTTACGGGCCGGTCGCGACTTCACGGCGCAAGACAACACGAAGGCGCCCGCCGTGGCCGTCATCAACGAAGCCTTCGCCATTCAGGAGTTCGGCAGCACGGCGGTCGCACTCGGCAGACGCTTGACCAGCATCAGCGCACGCGGCGAAGAAACGCTTGAGGTCGTCGGCGTCGTCGGCGACGTGCGCTTCGAGTCGCTTGACCAGCCCGCCACCCCCGAGATGTATCGTCCGCTCGCCCAGACGTTCATGTTCCCGATGGCGTTCGTCGTCCGTACCGCCGGCGAGCCGTCACAGATTGCCGCGGGCGTGCGGCAGGCCGCGTTCGCCGTCGATCCAACGATACCCGTCGCCGAATTGCAGCCACTGACATCGCTGATCGCCGGTTCGCTCGGCAGGCCCCGTCTGCTCGCGCTGCTGCTGTCCGTCTTCGCCGCCGTCGGGTTGCTGCTTGGCGTCATCGGCGTGTACGGCGTCGTGGCCTATCGCGTGCGGCAGCAGGAACGTGAATTCGGGATTCGTCTGGCGCTCGGGGCTGGTCCCGATCGCATCGCGCAGGGTGTGCTCAGCCAGGGCGCGGTATACGCCGGTGCCGGACTCCTGATCGGGATGCCATCGGCGGTCGCCCTGACGCGACTCATGGAGTCTGTCGTGTTTGGGGTGACGACTCACGACCCGCTCACGTTCACGGCACTTCCTCTCACGGTCACGCTGACGACGCTCCTCGCGTGCGCGATCCCGGCAAAGCGCGCAGCGCGCGTGAATCCGGTGACGGCGATGCGAACGGAATAGGCGGCGCTAGCGACGGCGGCGCTTCGGGCGAAGGCGACTTCGCCGCGGGCGGGCCGGACGGCCCGCGGGCCGGGCTTTGCCCGGATCTGTCGCCGGTGAGTCCACCCCACCCGCCGAGGGGCGCGACGCGTCGCCTTGACCGCGAAGGGTCGCCCGCGACCTGAAAGCGTCGCCTCCCAGCAAAGCGAGGCCGTATAATCCGTCCCGGAGGCCACCCATGACTCGCCGGGCTTTTCTCGTTCTCGCTACCGTCGTCATCTCGTCGCTTGCACTTCAGGCCGGCAACGCACCGATTCGCGCCAAGCAGGGCCTGGTCATCACGCAAAGCGGCATCGCGTCGGAGATTGGCTTCCAGGTCATCCGTGACGGCGGTAACGCTGTGGACGCGGCTGTCGCGACGGCCCTGGCCATGGCGGTCACGCACCCCACGGCCGGTAACATCGGCGGCGGCGGCTTCATCGTCTATCGCTCCGCCGCGGGCGAGGCAACGACGTTCGACTTCCGCGAGATGGCGCCTGCGGGCTCCAATCCGGAGATGTGGCTGGTCAACGGGAAGTACGACTCGCAGCTGCACCACAACAGCCATCGCGCCGTCGGCGTACCTGGCACGGTGGCGGGCCTGCACCTCGCGTGGAAGACATACGGCAGCAAGCCCTGGAAAGATCTCGTGGAGCCTTCCGTGAAGCTCGCCCGCGACGGGTTCGAGATGAGCGATGGCCTGGCACGCTCGCTCGCCCGCATGGTGGAAACCGCATTCACGAAGTATCCGGCGTCGCTGGCCCAGTTTTCGAAGAACGGCACGCCGTATGAGGCGGGTGAGCTGTTCAAACAGCCCGACCTGGCGCGCTCGCTTCAGCGCATCGCTGATCACGGCCCCGCCGGATTCTACGAGGGTGAGACCGCAGCGTTGATCGAGAAAGAGATGAAGGCCAACGGCGGGCTGATCACTCGGGAGGATCTGAAGAACTACCAGGCGAAACAGCGCGCGCCGATCAAAGGCACGTATCGCGGCTACGAGATCATCGGGATGCCGCCGCCAAGCTCGGGCGGCATCTCCGTGCAGTTGATACTGAACATCCTCGAGGGGTACGACCTGAAAGCCAACGGCGCCGGCTCGGCGCAGAACCTTCACCTGATGGCCGAGTCGATGCGCCGCGCATTTGCCGAGCGCGCACAGCACCTGGCCGACCCGGACTTCGTCAAAACCATGCCGGTCGATCGGTTGATCTCCAAGGATTACGCCGCGCAACTGCGCAAGACGATCAACCCGTCACAGGCGTCGAAGTCGTCGCCCACGACCTTTACGTTCACGACCGAATCGCCGGAAACGACCCACATCTCCATCGTGGACGCCCAGCGCAACGCCGTGTCGCTGACCTACACGCTCGAAGCCGGCTACGGCTCGAAGATCGTCGTCCCGGGCGGCGGATTCCTCCTCAACAACGAAATGGGCGACTTCAACGCCGGTCCCGGCCTCACCAACGAGAACGGCCTCATCGGCACCGATCCCAACCTCGCGCAGCCGGGCAAGCGCATGCTCTCGAGCATGTCGCCGACCATCATCGCCAAGGACGGCAAGCTATTCATGGTCACCGGCACGCCGGGCGGACGAACGATCATCAACACGGTGCTGCAGACGATCCTCAACGTGATCGATTTCGGCATGAACGCACAGGAGGCGGTGGACTACGGCCGCATGCATCATCAGTGGCTGCCGGATCGGATCAGCTACGAGGAACACGGCTTTTCGCCAGACACGATAGCCATTCTGAAAAAGATGGGGCACACCGTCCAGCCGGGCGGCAACCAGGGCGCCGACCAGGTGATCGTCGTCAACCCGGAGGACGGCTGGCTCGAAGGGGGGCTCGATCGCCGCCCGCCCGACGGCGGCGCCGCGGGCAAGTAACGGGATCACAGGGTTCCGATCACGGGGTTCCGATCACGGGGTTCGGCGCACGGCGTTCCCTTACGGCGTTCTCGCAAACGCAGTTCCACAGGCTCCCTGACAGCGATCTCGCTAACGGGCGGCGGCGTGAACCCTGGGCCGAACGCTGTGGCGTAGAACCCTGTGGTGGGAGAACCCCGTGGTGAGAGAACTTCGTGGAACCCTGTGAATGGAACCCCGTCTCGGGAACCCGTTGAGGGAACCCCGTGACGTCGCGCGAGCGAGACCGTGACGTCGTGCGAGGGCGAAAAGGAGGAGGCGATGAGGACGCGATGGCTTGCGGCGGTGGCGGTGGTCGTGGCGTGCATGGTGGACGCGAGCGCGCAACGAGGCCGCGCGCTGATGGTCGAGGACTATTACCACGTCCAGACCGTGGGCAATCCGCAGATCTCTCCTGATGGCCAGTGGGTGGTCTTCAGCGTGTCGTCACGCGTCGAGCAGGACAACAGCACCCGTACGGAAGTCCTCCTCGCACCCAGCAACGGGTCCACCGCGCCCCGTCGCGTGGTTCATTACGGACGGGACATCTCCGATCCATCGTGGGCTGACGACAGTCGCCTGCAATACACGGTCGATCGGCAGGCGTGGGCCGTCAACGTCGCCGATCCTGCTGCCAGTCCGGAGAAGCACGCCCCACTGCCATCGGGCGCTGTCCGTTCGGCGGATGGCAAGTGGCTGGCGCTCACCCGAGACAAGCCACAGCCGCGCGTCACGCCCGCCTTCGCGTCGGAGTTCGAGAAGCGGCACGAGGAGCGCTTCAAGGGCAAGACGTTCGACTGGAAGGATTTTCAGCGCGACGGGCAGCCCTTCCCCGCCCCGAATCTGCGCGCGCGTCCCGCCGCGCAGCTCGTCATTCAAGCGGCGCCGGATGGCGAGGCCACGGTGCTCGTCGACACCGACATTCGGCCGGCGGGCATCGCCTGGCACCCCAATGGCAACCTTCTCGCGTTCGTCGCCGATCCGGACTGGCGCGACGAGCTCAAATACGAAAGCCCTGATCTGTGGACGGTGACCACTGACGGCCAGGTGAGGCGCGTGACAAACGACGACTACGTCCACGGCGGCGTCGGGTTCTCCCCAGATGGCCAGTGGCTGTCGTTCGTGCGCACGTTCGGCACGGACATGATCATCCAGCAGAAGCTCAATCACGGCGGCCCGCGCGATCTGTACATTCGGCCGGTGGACGGCGGCGAGCCGATCAACCTCACGGCGAAGTGGGATCTCGACCCGGGCACCGCAATGTGGGCACCGGATAGCCGCCACATCTATTTCACGGCGTCGATCGGCGGCGAGATTCATCTGTTCCGGGTCGCGCCGACGGCAGGCGCCAGCGTCGAACAAGTCACGCGGGGAGAGCGCCGCGTGAACGGCCTGTCCATCGATCGCGACTTCAAGACCATTGCCTACACCGGCGGCCGTCACGACGCGCCGCCCGATGTGTTCACCGCCGGCATCGACGGCAGCGGCGAGCGCCGCATCAGCGATCTTCACGCGCGGCAGACGAGGGACATCGCGTTCAGCAAGACCGACCGGCTCCGCTGGGCCAGCTACGACGGCACGCAAATCGAAGGCTGGCTCACCTACCCGCACGGCTACGACCCCTCGAAGGGCCCATATCCGTTGATCGTCAACAGCCACGGCGGACCGCACTCGGCCGTGGGCTACAGTTTTGATTTCAAGAAGCAGTTTTTCGCGGCGAATGGTTATTTCGTCCTCGATACCAACTTCCGCAGCTCCACGGGTTACGGCGACGCCTTCAAATGGGCCACGTGGGGTGAATGGGGCAACAAGGACGGCCAGGACGTCGTCTCGGGCATCGACCATGTGATCAAGAACTACCCGATCGACGCGAAGCGCGTGGGGCACATCGGGCACTCGTACGGCGGTTTCATGGGCAACTGGCTGATCACGCAGTATCCCGACCGCTTTGCCGCTGCCGTCGTCGGCGCCGGGATCTCGAACTGGATCAGCGACTACGGCACGGCGGACATCTATCGCACGAAGGAAACGGAGTTCTTCGGCCCGCCGTGGGAGAAAGAGGCGCGCGATCGCATGATCGCGCAGTCACCGCTCACGCACGCCGGCCGAGTGAAGACGCCGACGCTGTTCATCCATGGCGAAGTCGATCACCGCGTGCCGTTCGAGGAAGGCGAGCAGATGTACTTCGCCCTCCGGCGCCGGGGCATCCCGGCCAGGATGATTCAGTACGCAGGCCAATCACACGGCATCTCCGGGCACTGGAACAACGTCCACCGGATAATCAACGAGCTCGGCTGGTTCAACCAGTATCTCGGGGCGCGGCCGTCGACGACGACGTCGACGGGGCCGTCTGGACGCTGAACCTGGAGCACACCATGAGAAACGCTTCCGTCATCGTCCTGATCACACTCGCGATTGCCGCCGCTTCGACCGAGGAGCAGACCGCACGTGAGGCGCTGCTCGCACGCGCGAAGGCGCTCGAGCTCGACACGCCCTACGTGCCGCCGCCCGGCGATCCGCTCGAGCACCATGCCGCCGGCTACGCCAAGATCGTCTGCTCGGCGGTCTTCGTCAGCGGTTTCGAACCGGCATTCGCCTCCGAAAATCTCGGCTACTTCGTCGCGCCATACGAGGAGCGCGGCACGCTGGGCACTCCCAGGGTCGATCGCGCGGCGCGCACCGTGCACGTGACGATGCCGAACGGCGTGGTGCGGGTGGCGAAACAGGTGGGCAGCCAGGGCTGTGTCGCCCTGCCGATTGGCGAGACCGACGTCGCGTACACGCCCGTCGTGATCAAGAGTGCGCTGCCGGATCCCTCGACCCAGCCGTGGCCGATGGGCGACGTCGTGCCGAAG
>DATKDY010000301.1:0-18149 GCA_035512515.1 Vicinamibacterales bacterium | reverse complement strand
ATCGACGGCCAGCTCGACGAGGCGGTGTACCGGGAGATTCCGCCGATCACGGACTTCATCCAGCAGGAGCCGGACGAAGGGGAGCCGGTCACCGAGAAGACCGAGGCCTGGATTCTCTTCGACGACGAGAACATCTACCTCGTCTGCCGCTGCTGGCACAGCAACCCGGACGCGATCGTGGCCAACGACATGCGCCGCGACAGCCCCAACCTGAACACACACGACAGCTTCGGCGTGCAGCTCGACCCCTACCACGACGGACGGAGCGCGTTCTTCTTTTACATGAGCCCGGCGGGCGGGATTCGGGATGCCGCCGTGGTGGAGTCCCGCCCCAACAACGACTGGGACACGATATGGGCGGCCAGGGCCACCCGGTTCGACCAGGGATGGATTGCGGAGATCGCGATCCCCTTTAAGTCGCTGCGGTACGGGCCGGGGCGGGAACAGACTTGGGGGATTCAGGTCCGCCGGCTCATCCGGAGCAAGAACGAGCGGGTCCACCTCACGCGACTGTCGGCGGCGTGGGCACAAGGTGCCTGGAACCGCATGGCCTTCGCGGCCACGCTCGTCGGGCTTGAGGTCCCGCCCGGCTCCCGCAATCTCGAGATCAAGCCGTACGGGATTTCGAGCCTGAGCACCGACACGCAGAGCGTGCCGGCCGTGAACAACGAGTTCTCGCCGGATGTCGGCTTGGACTTGAAGTACGGCCTGACCAAGGGGCTGACGGCCGACTTCACTTACAACACCGACTTCGCCCAGGTCGAAGCCGACGAAGCCCAGGTCAACCTGACGCGCTTCAGCCTGTCGTTCCCGGAGAAGCGCTCGTTCTTCCTCGAGGGCTCAGGGGTGTTCACCTTCGGTGCGGTGACGGGCACAGGGAGAGGGACAGGCGAGGCCCCGGTGATCTTCTACAGCCGGAGCATCGGCTTGAGCGGGGGGCGCACCGTGCCGGTCAGAGCCGGCGGCCGGCTCACCGGTCGGGCCGGCGCCTGGAGCCTCGGCGCACTCGACATCCAGGTGGGCGACGACTCGCTCGAGAAGGCGGTGCCGACGCACTTCTCGGTGCTGCGCGTGCGCCGTAACATCCTCCGGCGGAGCGCCGTGGGCGCCATCTTCACCCGCCGGTCCGAGTCCACCGTGGGCCCGGGTGCCAACCTCGTGTGGGGGCTCGATGCGAACCTGAGCTTCTACCAGCACGTCAACTTCGGCGGGTACCTCGCGCAGTCGCGGACGGAAAGCCTCGACGGCGACACAAGGAGCTATCGCGGACAGTTCAGCTACGATGCCGACCGGTACGGTGTCCAGTTCGACCGGCTCGTGGTGGGCGAGGATTTCAACCCCGAGGTCGGATTCATGCGGCGGGAGAACTTCCGCAGGAACTACGCCGAGCTGCGGTTCAGCCCCAGGCCCGCCAGCAACCCGCTGGTCCGGAAGTGGACCTATCAGGCACAGCTCGACTACATCACCGACAACGACAACCGCCTCGAGTCTCGGGATGCCCGCGGGGAGCTGGGCGCGCTGTTTCACAGCGGCGACAGCATCACCTTGCAGGCCGCGCGCATTCACGAGTTCCTTCCGCGGACGTTCGCGATCGAGGGCGTATCGATCCCTTCAGGCGGCCACAGCTTCAGCACGGCGGTGGCCTCCTACACCGCCGGCCAGCATCACCGGGTGTCGGGGACCACGTCGGTCGAGGCCGGGGGCTTCTACGGCGGCACCCGCCGGACGGTCAGCTTCAGCGGCCGGATCGAAGTCTCGTCACGGATCGGAATCGAACCCAACCTCTCGCAGAACTGGATCGACCTGCCGGAAGGGCAGTTCACGACCACGCTCGTCGGCGCCCGGACCACGATGACGATGACGCCGCGGATGTTCGTAGCGGCCCTCGTCCAATACACCTCCGGCAGTTCGTCCTTCTCGAGCAACGTGCGCTTCCGGTGGGAGTATCAGCCCGGCAGCGAGCTGTTCGTGGTGTACACGGAGGGGCGCTCCACGCTGCCCGTGCGGGGCACGGAGCTGTTGAACCGCGGCGTCGTGGTGAAGATAACCCGCTTGTTCCGTTTCTGACGCTTCCCCGAGCGCTTCGTGTCCGGGACGGGTGACCGTCGGCCGTGCTATCTTCACGGACATTCTGGACTTTTGCGAGCGAGTTCTCGTCATCTCGCAGGACGTCGATCGGTTGGCCGCCACGCGTGCTTGGCGCGCGGCGGCCGCGCGTGACCGTAGGTCCGTCGGGACCGCGTCCCCGGTCCCGAAGTACATCTCGTCCGGCGTCTGTCCTCGAAACGCCGAATGCGGAAGCACGTAGTTGTGTTCCTCGACGTAGTACGCCACGAGCCGGCGGATCGTCGCGACGCGCTCGAGCGAGTGGACGGTGGAGTCGATGTGCCACATCTCGTCAGCTCCGCTCGTGCGCAGCCCCACCTTCGGTTTCGCCGGATGCACGCGCAGCCGGGGGCGTCGCCAGCCGTATGTCCGTACGAGTCGGTACCAGGTCGAAGGCGACGCCGACACGGTGCCGAGCCGCTGCGCGAGGACGGCGAGCGTGCCGGTCGGGACGTGTCGGTACTCGGGCGAGGTGACCATGTCCCCGATCGCCTGGACCTCCGACGGCGTCAGTCGATGCGGTGACGAGCGAGGACAGGACGACCGATCGTCGAGCGCACAGGCGTGCGGCCGTCGGCGCCACGCCTGAAACCGACTCGGCGATACACCCATGAACCGGACGACCGCTCGCAACGGGATGCACGCGCGCGCCCGATCCACGGCGCCCAGGCTCCGCAGCTTGGCTGGTCCGTCCGGCAGACGCGCTCCTGAGCGCCTGAACCCGGAGGTGTGCAAGAGGGCCAGCGCCAACCGGAGGAGCGCCGCGAGCTTCTCGACGCGGCGCCGTCGGCGTGACGACAACTCGCGCAACAAAGTGCAAAATGCCCGCGGGGACAGCTCGGCGATTGTTCAGCGATTGTTCACGTCGAGGCTACGCGACAATCGCGCGGCGCCGGTCAAGCCATGCGCGGAAGAAGCGTCAACAAACCGGCGCTACGCCGGCGCTGCTGGCAGCCTCCCGGAATTGTTGAAGGCGCAGCTTTCTCCGCTAATTCAGACGTGATCGGACCGGACGCCGCAATCCGTCCGGCAGCGCTGAACCTGAACCGCCTTGTGACACGCACGTCGGAAGCCGGCCCGGGTGATCAGGGCCGGCCTTGCTCGAGCGCGCACCCTCGCGCGACGTTCACTGTTGCTGTCGACTACCAGCGGGCTTGTAGGTGCCGACGGCGGGGAGTTGCGCGCCGGTGAGATCAGTCGGTATGGGCTTCCCCGCAACTACGGGATGGCGGAGAGTTCCGATGCCCTGGACGGTGGCCTCGATCGTCTCGCCAGGCTTGAGATACCCCTCACGGGTGCCGCGCTTGAAGGCACCGGACGACGTTCCGCCGGTGGTGCCGCTGTTGATCACGTCACCCGGGAAGAGGGTGACGATCGACGAGCCGTATTCGATCAGCTCCCAGATGTTGTGGATCATGTCGTCGGCTTTGGCTTCCTGCACCTTCACTCCGTCGATTGTAAGCTGCTGGTGCAACTCTTTCATGGGGTCGCCGTAAAACTCCTTCGGCACGATCCATGGACCCATGGGCGCGAAGGTCTCATGACCCTTGCCAACGAACCAGTCGGACGTGCGCTCGCCGGGGCGTCCGCCGCGATCGGAGATGTCGATCGTCACCGTATAGCCGAAGACGTAGTCCTGTGCCTTCGTGGCCGAGACGTAGCGGGCCGACCGACCGATCACCGTACCGAACTCCACCTCCCAGTCGATCCGGTCGCGGCCGGCCGGGATTTCGATCGCATGGTTGTTGCCGATCACCGCGCCTCGGCCTGGCTTGAGGAAGAGATACGGCACGCCGCGGTTGGCGCGGACCTTCTTGTCGTTCTCCGCCTGCTGCTCCGGTGTGCAACCCTCGCAGGTGTGGGTGTAGAAGTTTCCGGCGGCGTTCAGGATCTTGCCGGGGTAGCGAATCGGCGCCAACGTGCGAATGTTCTTCACGTCATGGATGTAGCTGGGGCGTTGCCCCTCCAGCTGCTTGGTGTTCACCAGGTGATTGACGATTTCGTACAACCTGTACTTGACACCGTACTCGTAGAGTCCGATGAGCTGCAGCATGTCGCTGGGCATCGCCATCCTCGCCACGCCCGGATTGATCTGCAGGTTATCGTTGGCGGCGTCGAGCTCGGCAACGAACTGTTGGCGAAGGACGAGGCCCACGCCCTCCCGCCCGTCGAACACGAAAGTGCCGACGGCAAAGGGCTCCGCACTGCTCGTCGCCTGGGCGGAGGCGAATGTCGGTAACGTTGCCATGCTGAGAGTGAAGAGCGTAGTCAGGATCCAGCGCATAGGAGTCCCCCTTGGGTTGTGAGGGCGCGCGAAGGGAACTCGCGCACGTCGTCACGGTCAGTCTGATGTCGCGGCTTGCGGGTGTCAAGGATTTCCGGGCGTGTAAGGTGCGAAAACCTTGGTTACGCCGCCAGGACGTACTCGCGGACCACACCACCGAGACGATCGCGACGCTGGACACGGGCCTCGCCGCACTCAGGGCCTGCGGCAAACGACGGGCGTGTCGGGTGGGGCGGGTTGAGGGCCAGCGCTCGGTGAGGCCGGTGGACGTTGGATCTGCCAGCGCGGCGAGATTGAGCTTCCGCCGGGCGCCAAGCCGTTCACCTTCGCCGGCCTGCTCACGCCGCCCCGAACCAACACCGGCCGGTGGCCGTATTCCGGCAACGATCCTGGTTACAAACTCCGGCGGCATCACGTGATCTTTGCGGTCGACCGCGACGGCAAGACGATCGTGGAGTGGCTGCAGCACGATAAGTATCTCGCGCCGCCGCTGGGGTCGGGCCCGGGGTCGGTGTCGCGGGGGCCGCACAAACTTCTGATGAATCCGTACGACCCTGAGAAACACATCTGGATCGTGGACGACGACATGCACGAGATCAATGTCTTCACGAACAGCGGCAAATTAGTGAAGACGATGGGCGTGCGGGGTGTACCGGGACGGGGGCCGAACCACTTCAACCGCGTGACCGACATCGCGTGGCTCCCGGACGGCACGTTCTTCGTCGCCGACGGCTATGCCGGTGTGCGCGTCGCGAAGTACGACAAGGACGGTAAGTTTCTGTTCGACTGGGGACGGGGACCCGGGCCCGAACGAATTCTGGCGCGTCGGTTGTTCTCCGTCGTGTCCCAGTAGGCCTCGATCAGGCCGTCGAGCTCCATTCGGTGGAGGGCGGGGTACAGAGACCCTTGTTCAACCTTCAAGACCGCTTTCGAGATCTGCCCGATGCGTTTGGCGATGCCGAAGCCATGGTTCGGACCAGTCGAAAGCGTTCGCCGAATCAGCAGCGGTAACGTCCCCTGGAGAAGCTCGCCTCGTGTCTCTCCCATAGATGCTTGAGATGAGCCTAAGAGCCCTTTGTTACTTTTGTCAAGCATCTAGCGAGGGCGAACACGGGCCGCGCCCCGCGGGTGTCGCGAGTCCCGTGAAACCGCCCCAGGCCAACACTGCGGCAGCACCGAGCGCGACCGCGCAGGCGATGATCTCGACTGCCGTCAGGCCGGCGCGCAGTGACGAGGACGTCGCGACGAAGTAGCAGACCAGGATGATTCACCACGACCCCGAAAGAACACGCAGCAGATCGAACGGACGAATGCCCGTCGCTTTGGCGACCGGGTGGCGCACAATAGCCACATGAGCCGCCCGCTCCTGTTCATGATTCCTGCCCTTGCGCTCGCGGTGTCACTGGTCAGCGCCGCTCAGCACGAACACGATCGCCTTGGCCGCGTGACGTTCCCGACATCGTGCGACCCACGCGTCCAGGCCGACTTCGAACGCGGCGTTGCGATGCTGCATTCGTATTGGTTCAACTATGCCGGCAAGGTGTTCCAGAGTGTGCTCGACCGCGATCCGGGCTGCGCGATGGCCTACTGGGGCATCGCGCTCGATCTCCTGGGCAACACGTTGTCGGCGCCGCCCTCGCGCGAAGCCGCCGAACGGGCCTGGGAAGCGCTCGAAAAAGCGCGCGACGTCGAGGCGAAGACCGAGCGTGAGCGCGCGTGGATCGAGGCCATCCGCACGTACTTCCGCGATCACGGCCAGCTGACCGTCGACCGACGACTGCTTGCCTACGACAAAGCCATGCGCGAGTTGTCGGAGCGATATCCAGACGACTTCGAAGCGCAGGTCTACTACGCGCTCACCTTGCAGGCGTCAGCGCCAAAGGGCGACCTGACGTATGCGAACCAGTTCAAGTCGGCGGCGATGCTCGAAAAGCTCTACGCCAGGAACCCGCAGCACCCCGGCATCACGCATTACCTGATCCACGCATACGACTTCGCGCCGTTTGCCGAAAAAGGCATCCCTGCCGCTCGGCGCTACGCGGCCATCGCTCCGGCCGTGCCGCATGCCCGCCACATGCCTGCGCATATCTACTCGATGACCGGGCTGTGGGAAGACTCGATCGCGTCCAACCTGTCCGCACTCGACATTCAGCCCGACTACTATCATGCGGCCGACTTCACGGTGTACGCGCATCTGCAGCTCGCGCAGGATCGCAAGGCTGCTGCGATGATCGAAAAGGCGCTCGCCACGCCGCGGCGCGGTGACAGGCCCGCCGGTATCGGGGACGACACCGCCCGTGCGGCCATGCCAGCGCGTTACGTGCTCGAACGCGCCGACTGGGCGGCTGCGGCTGCATTGCCGGTGGGCACCACTCCGTACCCACAAGCAGATTCGTTGACGCGATTCGCGCGCGGCCTCGGCAAGGCGAGGACGGGTGACCTCGCGGGAGCACGCCAGGAAATTGCGGCGCTCGAGACGCTGCACGCAGCACTCGCCAAATCCGGCGAGCGGTATTGGGCCGACCGCACGCAGGAGCAGGTCCTGGCTGTTTCGGCGTGGGTGGCGCTGGCCGACAAGGCCTCGGACAACGCGGCGGCGCTCATGCGGAAGGCCGCTGACGGCGAAGACGGCAGCCTCAAGCACGTCGCCATGGAAAACCGGCTGTACCCGCTACGCGAACTGCTCGCGGATTTGCTGCTCGAACACGGCGACGCACGAGCCGCGGTGGCGGAGTATGAGGCGTCGTTTCGTCAGACGCCGAACCGCCTCCGCGGACTGTACGGCGCCGCGCGTGCCGCCGACGCCGACGGCGATCGCGCCAAGGCGGCGGGGTATTACCGCAAGCTGCTCGACCTGGCCAAAGGCGGCGACGGCTCGCGCGCCGAGTTGAAGCGTGCGCAAGAGTATCTGGAAAAGTACCGGTAGTTTCGTCGAGCGCGTCCCACGATGACGAGGTCTTGCGATCCACATGTCGACGCAGCGTCTCGAACTCGTCCTGCGTGAAGAAGTCGCTTATCTCGGTGACCCCGAGACGTGCAAACGCGTTAGCCTCCACGCGAAACTCGCTCGGCGAGCTTCATGATTTCCTGCCGCAGCTCGAGGATCACCCGCATCAAGTCTTCCCTCGTGACGGTGCCGCTCCCCGGACCTGCGATCGCAATCGACGACACGCCCGGACCGCCGCCACCGCCGCCGCTGCCGTCGTTGAGCAGCTGATCGATGGTGGGGCCGTATTCCCGCAGAATCTCGATCAGCACTCCTGGTGTTTTTCTCAGATCGATGACCGGACCGTACTGGTCGGCAATGCGTTTGACCAGCTCCTGCTCACGTGTTCTCTGCATGACGTCGCCTCGCCTTCTCGCCGTATTCGTGCTTACGATGCGGGAGCGTCAGGCCCGTGGGAACGGGCGCTCACGCTGCCACGTGGCCAATGTCAATTTAGTGCCTTCGTCGACTGGCGCGCCAGAGTGGATCATGCGGTAATCCGCCCGACTGTTGTCGTGGAGGTTCAGCCAGAAGACGAGCCGCCCCGGTGCGGCTGGAACCTCGAGGTTCAACGCGCGGAAGGAGGTCGAACCGCCAACATCGGCTGCGATCAGATGAAGGAGGAACGTCGTAATTCGTTCACCTGCGGGATGGTCGTTCCAGTACCCCGAGTCGCGGTGATACTCGAAGGCGCCTCCTGGCCTGTAGCGAGTGGCCTGCCACGGCTCGAGACACTCCGCCTTGAAGCCGAAGGCCGTGCTGATTTGCCGGTCCACACTGACGAGAAAGTCCAGCAGCTTGGGCGTGAACCAGTGGTAATACGCCGACTCGCTCGTGCGAAAACTGTTCACGACATTGCGACGCGTGCCGTCCGGCATCGCCACGTACGTCGGACTCGGCCGCCAGTACGCATACTGCAGCTCAGAGGTGACGAACGACACCTCGTTCGGGGAGAGGAACAGGTCGACGTAGCCAATCCTTTCGTGCGGCCACACAACGCGGCTTGCGAAGTCATGTACGAGGTTGGAGTGCATGTGTGAAGCGTCACTTTATACACCCTGCTCTCGAGCTGCACAAGGCGCCCGCCAACCAGGTCTGGTGGTCGGGAGCAAGTTCGACGCCTCTCGGCGCCGGAATTGCCCACCATCAGCACTGCCGGATCCGAAGAAGCTTACGGAGGTCTGCGGTACAATCCCGCCTCCTGAAGAATCCATGGACATCCTGCGTGTTCCCGCCGCCTCTTGCCTGCTGCTGTCGCTCGATCATGGCTGACCTCAAAGCCGCCGGGCCCGCGAACTTCTCGGTTCAGAATTTCCGGCACCTGTCCACCAGCACGGGCGTGCTGACGCGGGCGCCCGACTCCCCGCTGGCCGTTCCCGGTGCTCGTCAACGGGACGCGCGTGGAGCTCGTGCGGGACTGCCAAAAGTAAGACATCCAGCTTTGCCATGAACGACTCCGCCCGCGCGACGACGGCCGTACCCTGGCGCTGGGCCGCGTTGCTGGTGACGACGGCCTTTGTCTTCAAGCTCGTCGTGCTCGTGCAGCTCTGGAACCACCCGCTGCTGCAGCCGCACGGTGAACTCGACACCGCGTACTACGTCGCCCTCGGCCAGCGAGTCGACCAGGAGGGCGTGTTGGCGCCCATCGGGGCTTTCTTCGTGTCGCCGTTGTACGTGTACTTCCTCGCGGCCGTGTTCGCCGCTGGCGGGACGCTCTTCGCGGCGCAACTGGTCCAGATCGGCTTGGGGGCTCTAGCGGTGGGGATGTTGTTTGCCACGGCGCGGCATTGGTTCGGAGAGCGGGCGGCCCTTGTCGCCGCCGGACTCGCGATGCTGACGGGCGTCTTCACCTTCAACGAGGTCGTGATCCTTCAGTCCGCGTTGGATCCCTTCCTCGTGTCGTGCGCGCTTTACGCCCTGACACGTGCGATGGCAGGCGGAGGGACCTGGTCGTTCGCGGCCGCTGGCGCCTCGTTGGCCTTGTTCGCGCTGAACCGGTGGTGTTCGCAGTGGCGGCGGCCGCCGGTGTCTGTGTGAGCCAGTGGCGTCGCAAGGAGGTGGATCGGAAAGGACGCGGGCCGGGTCGACTGCTGGCTCGGATCCAGCCTGCCGTGGTGTTGATCGCATCCCTGCTCGCCGTCCTCGGAATGAATGCGGCGCGCAACTACGCCGTGTCGGGAGACGTCGTCCTGATTGCGTCGCACGGCGGGCTCAACCTCTACATCGGCAACCACGATCGTACACGCCCGTGCCGGGCATCACGCCCTCGATTGCGGGACAGGCCGGCGATTCGAAGCGCGTGGCCGAGTCGAGCGTTGGTCGCAGCCTCTCTCCCGGGGAGGTCTCCAATTACTTCGCGGGGCGGGCCATCGATTGGGCCATCGGACATCCGCTGGACGCCCTCCGCCTGACGATCCGCAAGATCGGAATTCTGCTCAACCGCGTTGACGTTCCACTCAACTACAGTTACGCCTTTTACGCACGCGAGACTTCCTCGTTCCTCCGGGTGCTGGCCGTCGGTCCGTGGCTGCTTCTGCCGTTCGGCCTGATCGGGCTGTTCTGGCCGGCCCTTCGCGCCAATCGCGTTGGGTACTGGGTCTGGGCGATGTTCGTTCCAGTGTATGGAGCCGCAGTCGTCGTCTTCTTCGTCACGGACCGCTACCGGATGCCGCTGTTCGTGCCGCTGTGCGCGACCGCGGGCGCAGCGCTCCTTCGGTTCTTCGATCTGGTGCGGACACGCCAATTCGCCGCGCTACTGCTCCCAGCCGGCGCCGTGACCGTCGCCGCCTTCGTGGCGTTCGCGAATCTTGGTCTCGACAACGGGATTGGCGGCGAGCAGACGCGCAAGGCGGTTTTGCTGATCGAGCAAGGTTCGTTCGACGAGGCGCTCCGATACGTCGAACAGATCGCGAGCGAACATAGTCATCCCGGGGTCTTGCGGTTCCGCGTCGCCCAGGCGCTTCTCGATGCGAGGCGCCCCCGGATGCGGCTCCCCTCCTGGCCGAGGCGAGCACGATCGACGGTCCGCGACCCGCCATCCGGCTCGCGCTGGGCGAAGCGCTGCTGAGGACCGGTCGTGCACGAGAGGCCGTGGGACATCTGGAAGCCGCCTACGACAGCGGCTACGACATCAACGTCGCCGCGCCGCTCCTCGTGCGCGCGCTCGTTCTTTCCGGGCGAGCAGACGACGCCGTCAGGCGGCTCTCGGGCATGCCAGCCTCGGTGGCAACGGGAACCGCCGCCGCGGTGGAGGTCGCGCTGGATTTCGGGACGCTGGCGCTCGAACGCGGTGCAATGGTCGAAGCCATCCGATGGCTGCGCATCGCGGTGGAGCGGGCGCCGGATCGGGCCGAGGCGCACGAGAAGCTGGGCCTGGCGATCTTCCTGCGGGGCGATCCGCAAACGGCCCTTCCTCATCTCGAGCGCGCCCGCAGTCTCGATCCCACAAGCGCCAGCGCCCATCTCAACCTTGCGGTGCTGTACGCCGAACTCGGGAAGTTTGCCGAGGCGCGGGCCCTGGCGACCGAAGCCCTTCGGCTCGATCCCGCCGAGCCGCGCGCGGCGGCTCTTCTCAAAGCCCTCCCGAGGTGACTTCATCGGTCCCAGACTTCATCCGATCAAAAAGCCGAAACCCAACCGTTTCGGGTAGGTTCCGCTGTATCATTCGCCAACGACTTCCCCATAGGAACCGTGAGTCGTTGTCTCAGTGTTGTTTGTTGTTTTGTCCATGAACGCCGGCCTTCCACCACAGGTTCTGGCCGTTGCGTCGTTCGGGAGGAATGCGCCATGAGAGGCATTTCGCGATTCGGGTACTCCTGCTCGTCGTGCTGATGGCGAGCGTGACTTTTGCAGCGGCGCAATCCACGGGCAGCAGCCTGCGAGGCTACGTGAAGGATAGCCAGGGAGGGGTCCTGCCGGGTGTCGTCGTCACCGCGACGAGCCCGGACATGATCCAGCCGGCAACCGGCATCACGGACGAGACGGGCTACTATCGCTTGATCAATTTGCCACCGGGCGAGTACGCCATCACCGCGGAACTACCGGGTTTCTCGACCTACCAGCGCGAGGGCATTCTGCTGCGCGCGGCCGTGAACTTTCAGGTCGATTTCACGATGTCGCTGGGCACACTTTCCGAGACCATCAACACCCAATACAGCTACAACAGTGCGTACCAGAGCTGGAGCTCGAACTTCCTGCTGATGGTCAATCAGCAGCCGGCGCGCGCGTTTCAGTTGACGATTGTGGGGCGCTTCTAGACACGATCCCGCTCTGCGCTCAGGGTCGTCCTGAGCCGTCAACGCGAACCAGGACAACGGACCGGCCTGCGCGCCGGTCCGTTGCGTTTGAGCCGCGCGGAAGACATTTAGGGATTAGGAAGGGCCCAATGTTGAGATCCGTCCTTCGCCATTCGCTGATCGTCGTCGGCCTTTGCGCCGCGTTCGTGCTCGTGCCGGCTTCAGGTCAGACGCAGCGCGACGCCAGCTCGGCTGACGAGCGGCTGCGCGCGCTGTATACCGAAGAGTGGAACTGGCGGCAAAAGGAACTCGCGCGTGGCGATCAACCCGGCGGTGCGAGCGCGAGCGATCGCTTTCCCAGAGTCGACGCCGCGTCCCAGCAGGCGCGGCTCGCCTACTGGACGAACACCCTGGCCACGTTGGACGCCATCCCGTTCAACGAGCTCTCGCCAGAGGAGAAGGTGAACGCGCAGATCTTTCGGACGTCGATTCGCGCGCTCGCCAACGACGTGCGGTTCCGCACCTACGAAGCGCCGTTCAACAGCGACACGTTCTTCTGGACCGACTTCACACCGCGTCAAGGCTTCGCCACCGCCGACCGCTATCGCGCGTATCTGACACGCCTCCGGGATGTCCCGCGCTACTTCGACGAGCAGATCGTCAACATGCGGGCCGGCCTCGCACGCGGTTTTACGGTGCCGCGCGTCTCGGTCGTGGGCCGCGACGCGACGATCGAGCCGTACGTGAAAGGCGACACGACCAACCCGTTGTACGCGCCGTTCACCGACATGCCGCGGACTATCTCCGCGGCTGAGCAGACGGCATTGCGCGCCGAAGCGACCATAGTCATCCGTGAGGTCGTCACGCCCGAGTACCAGCGACTGCTCACGTTCATCCGGACCGAGTACCTGCCCAAGGCGAACACGACGCTCGCCGCGACCGCGCGGCCCGACGGCGAGGCGTACTACCAGGCGATGATCGAGAAGTTCACGACGCTGAACCTTACCGCCAAGCAGATCCACGAGATTGGCTTGAAGGAGGTCGCACGCATCGAGGCGGAGATGGCAGCGACCAAGACGCGCGCGGGGTTCAAGGGGACCATGGCGGAGTTCTTCGACTTCCTGCGGACCGATCCGCAGTTCTACGCCAAGACCCCGCGCGAGCTGCTGGCGTATTCGGCGTACGTGTCGAAGATGGCCGACTGGAAACTCAGCGAAACGATCGGCTTTCTGCCGCGGCGTCGGCATGGCATCCGTCCCGTGCCCGATGCCATCGCGCCCATTTTCACGGGCGGCCGGGGCGGGCTCGAGGCGTGCCTGATGAACACCTACAACTTGCCGGCGCGGCCGCTGTACACGCTCGCGGCGTTGACGCTGCACGAGTGCACCCCAGGCCACAGCTTTCAAGCGGCGCTTGCCCTCGAAGGGCCTGAGCGTCCGCCGTTCCGCCGCGGCACGTCGTTCTCCGCCTACGGCGAAGGGTGGGGACTTTACACCGAGTGGCTGGGCACGGTGATGGGGATCTACGAGACTCCCTACGAGGACTTCGGCCGGCTGACGTACGAGATGTGGCGCGCGGCCCGGCTGGTGATCGACACCGGCCTCCACGCGTTCGGGTGGAGTCGCGAGCAGGCGATGGATTACTTGCGCACCCGCGCGGCGCTGTCCGAGCACGAGATCACGACCGAGGTGGAGCGCTACATCGCATGGCCCGGTCAGGCCCTCGCCTACAAGCTGGGCGAGATGCAGATCCGCCGTCATCGCCGCGAAGCGGAGGAGAAGCTGGGAGCGAAGTTCGACCAACGCGAGTTCCACGACGTCATCCTGGCGCTCGGCTCGGTGCCGTTGACGGTGCTCGAAGAGCGGATGGCGCAGTTCATCGCCGACGGCGGTGTGAACTCGAAGACGTCGGCACGGTGAACCCCTCCATCCTGATTTGAGCTCGGCCGCGGCGCGACATCCGGCACGCCGCGCGGTTTGCGATCGGGCGTGGCAGGCATGAGCGGCGCCGTCGATGTTGGCACTGCTGTTGCTGTTTCCAGCTCGGCTTCCTCGACCGCACCGAGCCGATGCTCGGTCTCGGCGCCGGCGTGGTGCTCGGAGCCGGGCCTGTCGCGGTTGACGTCGGCTACCGCTACGAACCCGACGGGTTTACGGCGATCTTCGGACACGATTCATCAACAAATCGAGATTCTTCCCGTCGAGGCATTCGTTGAAGCGGTCGACGCACTGGCTGCTCGCGGGCGGCGCGCTCGGCGTGTTGACCCGCCGACTCAGCCGGAACGGCTCCTGCGCGCGTAATGCGGGCTGTATTGCAGTCCGTAGGGCGTCGTCATGGTGACGGCGGCCTTGTCGCGATGAAAGTCGCGTTTGCTTTGCTTGAAGGCCTCGAGCTCCTCCGGCGTGCAGTCGCGAAGGGTTACTTCTTCGCGCGGCACGAAGAACACTTGCCCAAGTGGTAGAGCGTGACTGGCGTGAATCGCTTCGCCCGCCTGGAGGACGTAGCGGAACTCCGTGTCGTGCGCGTACCAATCGGTCTGCACCCGGACGATGAGCATGGGCGCCACCGGTCGTTCGATGTTGTTGAAGACGGAGCTGTAGACGGTGTCCCATCCGGTGGGCGTCTGGAAATTGGTCGCGCCTTTCAGCGCGACGCCGCCAGTCGGCGTGCCACAGTCCTCGGGAGAGATGAACACGCGCGCCATATCGCGTGCGGTCTCGCGGTCGATCTCGGGATTGGGGACGTGCACCTCCACGTCCTCACGCATGCTGCCGACGCCGCCGACCGGCAGGGCAAACCGCAGCGTGAAGATCGGGCTCCAGTCGCCGCCGATCGAGCCGGTAAAGTACGTGAAGCTGTATTGCCCATCCCCCTCGAAATCGATGCGATAGCCCTCGTTCTTCTCGAGCGGCGGGTACACGAGCAATCCAACATCGCTGCCGGCCTCGAGCACCGGGCACATGCGAGCGTGATGCGGGAGCAACGGCCGTTGGCTCTCGCGGCGTGGCGGCAATCCGACGCCGGGACGCCGGGTATTCGGAACGAGGCGAACTTCCATCGCCGATCCTAAAAGGTGAACCGCCCTCCCACCTGAAATGCGCGCGGGCCGCCGGAGCCGAACACCTGCGAGGCGCGATTGGTGGCCTGCCCAAACGTCGCCGTATTGCTCAGGTTGAAGCTATAGCCGCCCAGGTTGGCGACGTTGAAGATGTTGAAGACCTCGACGAAGACGGCCACCTTGCTCGTGGTCCCGAAGTCAAAGGTTTTCGTCACGCGCAGGTCCTGCGAGCTGAAGTTGTCGCCGAGGTCGTAGTTGGCCGGCAGCACGATCGGCGCGATCAGCTGACCTCGAGCATCTCGCTGTCCGGCATACTGCTGGTTGAACGCCGCGACCGCCTGCGCCAGATCCTCCTCGTCACATCCCCGATTGAAGCAGTTGAAGTCCACGCCCGGGATCGGCGTCGTCGCGGTGCCGTCGCCGTCGAGATCGACGTTGGTGATGCTCGGCATCACTGGCGAGCGGCTCGACATCGCCGAGATGAAGCCCACCTGCACGTTCCCTGGCAGGTTGATCAACCCCGACACGTTCAGCACGTGACGCGGGCCATTCGGTCCGTAACTCGCGAAATAGTCATCGAGGTTGCTGATGCCGTTGATGCCGGAGCGATTCGCAAGCGCGTAGGAGACGCCAAACAGATAGCGATTCGAGAAACGCTTGTCGAGCTTGAAGAGCAGGCCGTTGTACACCTCCCGTCCCCCCGGCGTCCAGAACGTGATGGCGCCGTTCGAGCATTGCGCGTTCGGGTCGCTGCGTTCCGCGGCGGTGACGCAGCGTGGGATGACAGGTGTCTGCACGCCGTTGATGTATCGATTGAAGCGGTTCCAGTCGAGCGATCCCAGCAGCGTGTCTTCGAAGACGCGCCGAACGAACTCGACGCCGAGGACCATGTTGCCCCCGAGCTCCCGCTGAACGCCGAGGTTCATGTGGATGGCGTGCTGCACGGGATACTCGCTCGGGTAGAGATCGGCCGCGGTCTTGCCGAGCTGAATGTTGCGAATCGACAGATCGTTGAGGTTGGTCGGCGCCAGTTGCGCCTGCAGCGCGCCGATTTGCGCGTCGTAGATCTGCATGAACTGGCCTACGGTCAGGTTGGTCAGCTGCCCGCTGGCCGGCAACGGGGCGCCAATCGGCACCGGCTGGCCGGTGTTGAGATTGATGATGCCGGGAAAGATGTTGACGAAGCTGGTGTGCGGCACCAGAAGACGTCCGTTGCCGACGGGGCCAATCGCGGCGCGCTCCCGCAGCCGACGCCATAACAGCTCCGTTTCCCAGTACAGCCCGGCGCCGCCACGCACCACGGTCCGGCTGTCATCGTCGAGGGTCCACGCGAAGCCGAACGAGGGCGACCAGTTGTTGTAGTTGTTCTTCGTCGGGCTCAGGTCGCTGCCATAGAGCGGCGCCAGGTAGGCCGGCTTGTCCAGATCGCGATTGACCAGCGTGCTCTCGAAGTTCCACGCGAGGCCGTAGTTGAGGGTGAAGCGCGGCCCGACTCTCCAGGTGTCCTGGCCGTAGAAGCGAATCCGGTTGTTCACCTTCGCCTTGTCGACGTTGTACGGGGGCGGTTGTGCGGGATCGCCCACGCCCACCACCCCGCCGGCGAACGGCAGGTTCAGCAGATCCTCGTTAGTCCGAATGGCCGTGGGCAGAGTGCGAAACAGCGCACCCACCAGCGCTCCAGGGACGACGCCGCGGATGAACTCCGGCGAAAAGCCGACGGTGCATGCGGGGTCGCAAAAGCCCCAGAAGCCGGTGCCAGGCGCGTACTCGATCTCGGTGCCGAAGCGGAAGCGATGCGCGCCCTTCACCCAGGTCAAGGTGTCCACGAACGTGTAGCGATACAGATCGCGTCCCTGCGTCGCGTTCGAGGTATTGCCCACCGTCACGTTCGTGCCGTTGATGTTGAGCTGCGGGAAGCCCAGCCCGACGCAATCGACGCACGTCGATTCGTCCGCGAAGAGATTACGGTTTCTCCAGTACGTGAAGTTGACGCGGAAGTCGTTCAGGAGCGTGGGCCGCAGGATCGACGTGAGGCCGAAGAGCACTTGCTCCGACCGGTTCACATTGCGCAGCCAGTTCGATGGCAGCGACGCGCCGCCACTCGGCCCGAATCCGCTGTTCTTGTCGTGCGAGAAGCGCAGAAACCCCGTGTGGTTATTGCCGGCCCGCAGATCCAGGCGCGTGCTGAACAGATGTCCGCGGTATGGAGTGGGGAACACGCCGGCGAGTTCGCTGGCCGAGGCGAGATTGGGCTGGAACGAGTGGACGCCGTCCTGGCTCGTGTACTCGTAGTTCATGAAGTAGAAGGCCCGATCACGGCGAATCGGCCCGCCAATCCATGCGCCAGGATTACGCCGGGCGAAGTACGGATCCGGATTGAGGGGATCGCGCCGCAAAGACGGGTTCGCGGCGAGGTCGTTGTTCCGGAAGAAGAAGTACGAAGATCCGCGGACGTCATTGCCGCCGCTACGCGTCACCACGTTCACGGCGCCGACGCTGGTGATGCCGGTCGACAAGTCGAAGTTGGCCGTCGAGAGCTGGAACTCCTCGACGACTTCCTGCGAGAAGTTCATCGCGGTGTTGCCTTCGATGGAGTTGCGGACGTTGCCGCCGTCCACCGTAATCGCGGTCTTGTTGGAATCGCCGCCGAGGATCGAGACCGAAAACAGCGAGTTGTACTGCGAGGTCGTGCCCGGGTTGGCGGTCACGCCCGGCTCCAGGAAGGCCAGCTGCAGGAAACTGCGCCCATTGAGCGGCAGCTCCTGGATTTCCTGTCGAGTGATGACGCCGGTCACCGCGTGCGCCTCGGTTTCGACGTGGATGGCGCTGGCGGCGACCGTGACGGTTTCGGTCGCCTCGCCCAGCTCCATCCGCATGTCAAGCGTCGCCACCCTGCCAGTCGCGACGGTGACGTCGATTCTCTGGGTGCGAAAGCCGGTAAGCTCGGCGACGACGGCGTAATTGCCGGCGGCCAGGGACGGCGCCGCAAATGTGCCATCCGCGTTCGACGTCAGGTGGCGCTCGACCCCCGTCGCTTCGTGGCGGATGGTGATCGTGACACCCGGCATGACGGCGTCAGACTGATCGCGGACGGTGCCGGCGATGGTGCCGACGGGCGCTTGCGCCCACGCCGCAGTCGCGACGACGATGGCCAGGCAGGCACCGAAGATGCGGTGGGTGACCGACGATTTCACGACGCCGATTCCACAGCCGGCGCCGAGCGCGTTTCTCATAAGTTCTCCCTCAAGAACTGCAGGTAACGTCACGTGCGACGGGCGACCAGATCGCCCGGCCTTCCCTAGCGAAGACGCCGATTATCGACCCGCGGAGCACAACCGTGTCAAGGAGAATTGCGGACTCGGGTTTGGCCAGCAGACGTCATGACCCGAGGGTGCCGCAATTCGGACCGGGGCCCGAGGATGGTGGCCAGATGGCGTCTCGGTGGACGTTCCCGTGAGGCGGATCAGAATCGAGTCGCAG
>DATKDY010000300.1:0-6745 GCA_035512515.1 Vicinamibacterales bacterium | reverse complement strand
TGCTGCGCCGCGTCGTCGGCAAGATCTTCAGCGTCGAGATCAAGGGATGGTGCAGTGAGTTTGAGGCTCGAAATGCTGCAGGTGGCGCGGTTGTCACCGAGAGTGCTGGGTGAGTCGAGCGAGCTGGTTGCCGCATTTCTTCGTCAGCAGCTGACCGCTGCCGGTGGCTTTTCCGATCGCGCTGGCGCTCCTGATCTCTACTACACCGTCTTCGGCCTCGAAGCGCTCATCGCGGTGCATCACGATCCGCTGTCGCCCGCGACGCGAAGCTACCTGCAATCGTTCGGCGACGGCGAGGGGCTCGATTTCATCCACCTCTGTTGCCTCGCGCGCGCGTGGGCGACCATCTCACGATCGGCGCCGGGTGTGTCCGCCGCGGCGCTGCTGGCGCGCATCGAATCGTTCCGCACCCCGGACGGGGGCTACAACGCCGCGGCGCAGGCATCGTCCGGAACCGCCTATGCGTCGTTTCTCGCGCTGGGCGCCTATCAGGATCTCCGTGTCGAGGTGCCGGAGGCGTACCGGCTGCTGGAGTCGATCGCCTCGCTGCGCGCGCTCGACGGCGCCTATGGCAATCACGCGCAGATGGCGCGCGGGCAGACGTCCGCCACCGCCGCCGCCATTGCGGTTCATCGCCAGCTTGGCGCCGTGCGCGACGAGTCGCTGGGCGACTGGCTGCTGGCGCGCGTGCACTCGCAGGGGGGATTCACCGCGGCACCCGAGGCGCCGATCCCCGATCTGCTCTCGACCGCGACCGCACTGCATGCGCTGGCGACGTTGCAGCGCCCTCTCGACGACGTCCGCGACCTGTCCCTCGACTTCGTGGACACGCTGTGGACCAATCGCGGCGGCTTCTACGGCCACTGGGCCGACGATCATCTGGACTGCGAATACACCTATTACGGGCTGCTGGCGCTGGGACATCTCTCGGCATGACGACGGGCGAGCGACTCCGGGAGGGGCTCGAGCCGATGCATCGCAGGCTCGTGGAGCGGCTGCTCGAGGCGCGCACGGCCGATGGCCACTGGGTCGGCGCGTTGTCCAGCAGCGCGCTGTCCACGGCCACCGCGTCCATCGCGCTCGCCAGCGCCAGGCAGTCGAGCGACGACATCGCGCTCGCCGAGCGCGGGCTGACCTGGCTTGCCGTGCATCAGAACGCCGACGGCGGCTGGGGTGACACGACGCTGAGCGTCAGCAACATCAGCACGACCGCGCTCTGCTGGGCGGCGCTGGCGTTTGCCACGCCTCGTCTCGTCCAGGCGTCCAGTGCGGTCTCGCGGTGCGAAGCCTGGTTGACGGGTGCCGCGGGAGGCCTGCAGCCCACACAGTTACGCAACGCCATCGTCGCGCGCTATGGCAACGACCGGACGTTTTCGGCGCCGATTCTGACCACGCTCGCGCTCGCGGGCAGGCTCGGTAGCGACGGCTGGCGCCACGTGCCACAACTGCCGTTCGAGCTGGCGGCGTGTCCGCCGCGATGGTTCCAGTGGCTGCAGCTCCCGGTCGTCAGCTACGCGCTGCCGGCGCTCATCGCCATCGGTCAGGTCCGTCATCATCGGCGTCCGTCGCGGAATCTCGTCTTGCGCGGCGTACGGAGTCTCGTCGCCGAATCGACGCGCATCACGCTCCGTCGCATCCAGCCGTCTACTGGTGGCTATCTCGAAGCGACGCCGCTCACCAGCTTCGTGGTGATGAGCCTCGCTGGCATGAATCAGGCCGGGAGCGATGTGGCCGCCGAGGGCCTGCGGTTTCTTCGCGACTCGATCCGTGACGATGGCAGCTGGCCGATAGACACGAACCTGGCCACGTGGGTGACGACCCTGTCGATCAACGCATTTTCTGCCGCGCCTCACCGCGCTCGCATGGCGGAGCTGAGCCGCCCTCGCCAGGGTGACGGCGGCCCTCCAGACACGTGGTTGTCGCTGGCCGATCGTGCCGCGCTCGCCGCGTGGCTCATCGATCAACAGCATCTCGAGCTGCATCCCTATACGCAGGCGCGCCCTGGCGGCTGGGCGTGGACGCCGCTTCCGGGCGGCGTGCCGGACGCGGACGACACCGCGGGCGCGTTGCTCGCGCTTCATCACCTCGACGCGGATCCGCGGACCCGCGACGCCGTCGCGGCAGGGGTCGAGTGGCTGCTCCATCTGCAGAATCGTGACGGCGGCATTCCCACGTTTTGCCGCGGGTGGGGGACTTTGCCGTTCGATCGCAGCACGCCTGATCTGACGGCCCACGCATTGCGTGCGTGGCACGCCTGGCGGGGCGAGTTACCCGCTGAGATGGCCGCTCGCGTCGATGCGGCCACGACGCGCGCGCTCGAGTATCTGGGTGGCGCGCAGCGTCCCGACGGCGCGTGGATTCCACTCTGGTTTGGCAACCAGCACGCGCCGGACGATGTGAATGCGACGTACGGGACATGCAAGGTCGTGCTCGCGCTGGCGCAGATCGTCCCGTCCGGTCGCTCGCTCGGTGACGCGATGCGGGCGCGAGGCGTGCAGCGGCTCGTCGCCGCGCAAAACTCGGACGGCGGATGGGGAGGCGATGTCGGCGTGCGGTCCTCGATCGAAGAGACCGCGTTTGCCGTCGAGGCGTTGGCCGCCGTGGCGCAGGCCGAATCGGCGACCGCCTCGCTTCGGCCGGTTGTGGATCGGGGAGTTGCGTGGCTGGCGACCGCGACAGAGGAGGGTGTCGTCACCCCGCCATCGCCCATCGGGTTGTATTTCGCGAAGCTGTGGTACTTCGAGGCGCTCTACCCGCTGATCTTCGCCACCGCCGCGTTGTCTCGCGTGCAGGGAGGGGCGGCTCGCTGAGGGCCGCTTCGCGGAGGGCGGCTCGCTCACGCTCGCCGAGGGCCACGCTTCGCGTGGCAGGCGGCTCGTTGCACTCGCCGAGGGGGAGATGATCCGAGGCCGCGGGCCCGAGGCGCGCCGACCGAAGACGTCGGCCTTCCAGCCGAAGGCTGGCCATCGGCGAAGCCCGCCCTCCGACCGAAGGTCGGCCCGCCAGCGTGCGCCTACAACCGCAGGAGCGTGGCGCGTAGCGCGCGCTCTGCGCCGTTGTCAGATGCAACAGCTCGCCGTCGGCGACGACAGACACAATCTGGCGAACTGGAAGGATGATGATCTCGTCGCGTTTGCGGACCGGGATGCGACGAGGTCGAGCGGCGCGTACGCCCCGTCTTCGACCATTTACGAGCGACAGATCGCCCGGCAGCAGAACGTCATCGCAACGACCCGGTTCCTGTCCCCGACACTGTCGCTCGTCATCGGCGCGGCCGTGGCCGTTGCCAGTCGCTCATGGCTTTCGCAGGCGACGGCCCCATGGATAATGTGAGTTGCATGCTCCACGGTCGTGCACGACCAACATGTTCTCGCCCGCCATGGCCTTGAGCGCGCTCGTGCAGTACAACTCGACCAGCGCCTCGCTCAGCTCCAGCGTGCGCTACCGCTGGGAGTATCGCCCCGGCAGCGATGTGTTCATCGTCTACAGCGACGGCCAGGGACACCTTCCTGCGGCGGGGTTATCCCGATCTGGTCAATCGCACGATCGTGGTGAAGATGACGAGACTGTTTCGGCTGTAGCGGGGACGGGCAGGATTCACTGGGCCAGTCAGGGGTACGACTCCGGAATCACGGGTCAGGAAAGCAGGGCACATGAGCAGATACGAGCTGACGCGCCGGCAGTTTGGCGCGGTGACGATTGGGGCGCTCGGACCGGCGCTTGCTCCACGCCCTTCCAGCCTGACGTTCGAGCGCGGCATCGATGTGCGGCAACCCGTGAGCGCGGCCGCCGTGGCCACGGGTGTCGTCTTCGAGGATGTCAATCGAGACGGCGTCCACCAAGCCGGCGAGCGCGGCGTTGCCGGCGTGCTCGTGTCCAACGGCCTCGACGTCGTGCGCACGGACGCCACCGGCGCCTACACGCTGCCGGTGCGTCATGACATGTCGGTGTTCGTCATCAAGCCATCGGGCTGGCGCACGCCGACCGATCGCCGGCAGGTGCCGCAGTTCGCCTACCAGCACAAGCCCGCGGGATCGTCCAAGCCGCTGCGCTTCGGCGGCTTGCCGCCGACGGGTCCGCTCCCGTCGGCGATCAACTTCCCGCTCGTTCGCGCCGATGAGCGCGGGCCCTTGCGCGTGGCCGTCATCGGCGACAGTCAGACCTACTCGGGTACGGAGATCGGGTTCTTTCGCGACAGCACCGTCAACGATCTGCTATCGGACGGCCCCGGCGCCTATGACTGCCTCCTCTATCTCGGCGACGTCGTCGGCGACGATCTCGGGCTGCTGGATCGCGTGCTGGAGGTCGGCAGCGTGCTCGGCGCGCCGCAGTATCTGGTGCACGGCAATCACGATTACGACTTCGACGCCGTCTCGGACGCCGACTCGTCAGATACGTGGCGCCGCATCTTCGGGCCCAACTACTACGCCTTCGAGGTCGGCCAGACATTCGTCGTGGTGCTCGACAACGTATTCTTCCCGTGCGGGCCGGTCGAAGCCGCGTCCCCGGGCCGGCAGGGGTGCGTGGACGATGAGCGGCCCGGCTACAACGGGCGTGTCGACGAGACGCAGATGCGCTGGCTCGCGAACCTGCTCGCCGAGGTGCCGCGCGACCGGCTCGTCGTGATCGCGCATCACATCCCGCTCGTGTCGTTCGTGGACGGCGCGTCGCCGATTCATCAGACCGACAACCTGCCCGACATTCACCGGCTGCTCGCGGGGCGCCCGGCGCTCTCGCTCTCGGGTCACACGCACACGACGGAGAACCTCGCGCCGGGCGAGAGCTTTGGCGGATGGCAGGAGGCGGTCGGGTGCGGGCCGCTGCCCTTCAGGCACATCATCGCCGGCGCGGCTTCTGGCGCCTGGTATCAAGGCGACGTGGGCATCGACGGCACGCCGTTCGCGTTGCAGCGCCAGGGCGCCCCGAAAGGATTTCTCGTCCTCGATGTGGACGGTACGGCCTATCGCGAAACCTACTACGGCGCCAACGTCGGCCGGCAGAAGCAGATGTGGGTCTCGCTGTCCACGCCTGGGTTCCGCCGGTGGTATGACGCCCTGGTTGACTGGAAGACGACCGAGCCCGATCGACGCGACCGCGTGCCGCCGGTCAACCTGAACGACCTCCCAGACACCAAAGTGTTGACGCGCGGCGATCTCGAGGAGGGCGCTTTCCTCACCGTCAACGTCTGGCTTGGCTCACGCGAAACGCGAGTCAGCGCCGCACTCGGCGACACCACGCTCACGCTGGAGCGCACGCAGGAAGGCGCGGGCGAATGGGCGCGCGTCGGCGTCGACTTCGCGGATCCGTTCTCGGCGCCGCGCCAGTTGCAGGTGGGACGCTTCGCGCTCGAGAGCCGGTCGGGAGAGTGGCGCAATCAGGGTTTCGAGTTGTTCCGAGGCACCGCCAATGGTCCCGCACCGCCGCAGCCGACGCCGGTCTTGTCGGATCGATCGATGCACCTGTGGCGCGTGAGACTGCCCGCCACTCTGGCCGACGGGCTTCACGTCGTGACGGTGACCGCGGTCGATCGCCACGGCCGGCCGTCCACCGAGCGCATGGCGTTCGAGGTTCGCGCCAACCGTCCCGCGGCGCACTGGCGCCGCGAGCCGTGGATGGGCTGAGCCTGGCTGGCCGACGTCCAGGAACTGATACGACTCCAGCGCCCGCCGCGGGACTTCGCTGAAGAGCTCAACCCGTTTGTACGAGAGAAATATCTCGAGCGCTGGCAGCGACGCCACTGCGCGAGAAGACCCAGCAGCACCACGCCGCCCAGCATCCACGACGTGCGTTCGGCAAAGCCTCGCTGCGGCGGCCGCACCATCACGGGCTGGATCCACGCTCGCCGGCCGTTGCTTTCCAGCACACGCGCGCGCACGTAGCCTTCGCTCCCGGTGATGGTGTAGCTCGCCCGCGGCTCGAGGGATTCCTGCAGGACCTGCCCACCCCGGCCGATGAACTGAATGCGATATTTCGAGGACGCTCGGCTCTTCACCCCGACGCTGACGCTCGACGCCGTGACGTGCACCTCATCGAGCTCGACGCCGGTTGACGCGTAGAAATCACCACGCTCGATCGCCTCGAGCACGGCGCGTGCCTCGAGGCGAGGCGCGCGCACGACGATCCACCCACGCCCGGGGCCCGCGACGTCGGGATTCCCCGGCTGCTTGAACGTGTGCGCATCGTCCACCGCGAGACCATAGAGCAGGATGCCGTTCGACAGAATCGTGTCCCACGCCTCTTCGAGCCCTGGCACGCCGCCGCCGCCGTCGTTGTTGACCAGGGGATGCCCGTTGTAGATCTCGAACAGGCGGTTGTCGCGGATCTGCTGCAGTTCGTCGCGCGTGATCGCCCAGCCGAAGTTCGGATGGTTGATGTGCGGCACGCCCCGCTCACGTCGGATCGCCGCGACGTTGCGGTTGAGCACATCGACCACCGACGAGCCGCCCTGCGGCTCGATCCGCTGTGCCACGTCCAGACCGTTGACGTGCAGCGGTTTGTCGCCGAAGCGATCGGTGACCTCCTCGCCTTTCATGACGAGGAACTGATCATCGGCGCCATGGAGCGCGTTGAGCGCCTCGACCGAGGTCAGAAAGTTGTGGTCGGTCAGGACGAGAAAGCGGTAGCCGTGCTCCCGATACCAGCGGACCACATCGTCCGGCGTGGAGTCGCCATCGGAGTTCAAGGTGTGCGTGTGGGTATTGCCTTTGTACCACCGAGTCTCCGGAGATTGTGCCGCGACACCGCC
>DATKDY010000299.1:0-5090 GCA_035512515.1 Vicinamibacterales bacterium | reverse complement strand
CCGCAGTGCTCGCATGCTTGCACCCACGTCACGGATTGGCCGGTCGTGTAACTCGACGCGGTCAGGGCCGCGGCGCGCAGCCAGCCGGCTTGCAAGCTCCGCGCGATACCGGCGAGCTCGCCGTCGACCGCTTCGAGCATGGCCGCGAGCAGTTCCCGCAGCGGGTCGGTATCGACCATGCTTCGCGCCGGGCGGAGCGGGTACTTGCCACCCGCGAGCAGACGGCCGCCCCACCGCACGCTGCGCGACGCGAGATCCCGGAGATCGACCCTGAAGACGTGGTCGATTCGAATGCCGCGCCAGATCTCGGCGAGGTTCTCGACTTTCTCGCGCAACGGTTCCTGGCGGGCTGCGAGATACGCGGCGTTGATTCCCCCGGCCGATACGCCGGTCAGAATATCGGGAACGATACCTGGAAACTTGCGCGCCAGCACCCGCAAGAAGCCGACCTGATACGCCGCCCGCGCGCCGCCGCCACTCAACATGAGCGCCAGGTTCAATCGGTGAGAAGAATCCGTCATCGCGACGTGGCCACTATGCCTGCCATCTTACGCGGCGGCGGGACATCGTGGCGTTCAACGTGCGGCCGCGTCAACGAGTCGCGCCACGTGATCGTGACGACCGGCGGCCGTCCTGGTCGTTCGATGCCGCGGAGCGGGAGGCGAGCGCGTGCCACCTGGAGTCTGACGCTCACGTTCGCACCGGCTTCTGACGATAGATGCTTCGAAGCCCATGCCACGTACCTTCTTTCTGATTGCTTGTCTCGTCGTCGGCGGGCTTCACACGGTGATGGGCACCCCGCGTGACGCCGGTACGGTCGTTCTGGACGTGTCCACGCGAGCGCGCCTTTTGCGGCCTGGCGAGGTCGTCCTGCTTGCGGTTTCCGGTTCGCGACCCGTGCTGCGGCCCGAAGGCACGGGGTTCGGTGTCGCGCTCAAATTCTGGCCGGCTGGAGCCGGGAAATGGCGGGCCCTGGTCGGTGTTCCCCTGGAAGCGGCCATCGGGAATCACGAGATTTCGGTGCGGGCCGCAGATGCCGCGGGTGCGACGGCATCGACACGAGTGTCGATGAACATTCAGCGCGCTTGGTTCCAGACCCGCCGCCTTCAGGTTGAGGATCGTTACGCGGATCCGCCTGACTCCGTGATACGGCGGATCGTCGAGGAAGCCAGGACCCTGGCGGAGCTGTTCGCCCAATCACAATCCGAGCGGCTCTGGCGCGGTTCGTTCCGCCTGCCAGTGCCAGGGCCGTCCACCAGCAGTTACGGCCGGCTGACGGTGCTCAATGGAAAGCCCGGCAGCCGCCATCAGGGGGCGGACTTTCGCGCGGCGCTCGGCACGCCGGTGAAAGCCCCCAACGCGGGCGTGGTCGTTCTCGCGTCCGATCTCTATTTCGGCGGCGGCACCGTCATCCTCGATCACGGGCAAGGCCTCGTCTCCCTTTTTGCTCACCTATCGCAGATTGGGGTGGAGGTGGGCGCTCGTGTCGAGCAGGGCGATCATCTCGGCGAGGCCGGTGCCACCGGACGCGTGACCGGGCCGCACCTGCACTGGGCCGTGAGGCTTCACGGAACCAGTGTGGACCCGCTGTCGCTTGCGGTGGCCGTCGCGGAACTCACGGACTGACACCCACGCGTATCGACGACAGAGAGTCCCGCCTTCCTGCGAGGCTCTCACCGGCCTGTCGGCCACCGCAGGGCCCGCTGACCGCGCCATGTCTCCTGCGGCCTCTCATGTCAACTACGGGAAACATGCGCGGCGACTGGAAGCGGGCGTCGCAGGTCATGAGCCTGGCCGATAAGGCCTACGTACAGTAGGGGTCCAGCACGATCCGCAAATCGCGCCGAATCCACGCCGCCATCGCTCCTTCGCGATGAATCACCCAGCCCAGGATAGACCCGTTCAGCGTGGCCTGCAGGGCACGGGCGAGCCGGCCGGCGTCGCACTTGATCAGCTCGCCGGCCGCGATCCCGTCCTTGACCAACGCGCAAATGCCCGCGCGGAAGCCGGTCGAGCCTCTCAGCGCGTGCTGGTGAAACTCCACATCCGTCAAATCGGACTGTAGAAACCCCAGCGAGTGCGCCACCTCCTCGGGCGTGTCGCCCATCACGCTCATGCACTCGGCCAGGCCGAACAGCGCGGCCTTCGGCGAACGGTGCTTCGCCCGCAGCCCCTCGAAGATGAAGACGTGCCCGCCTGCCGCATCGCTGGACGCGGCCAGCAGCAGCGCGCGCTTGGAGCCGAAGCGCTGCACCAGCGACGCGGCCGACACGTTCGCCTCACGCGCCACGTCGGCCAGTGTGAGCCGGCTCGGACCGAGACGGGCGATGGCGCGAAAGGCCGCGTGCAGGATCTCGAGGTCGGTGTTCTGGCGCGGGCGGGGACTCATCCCGGCGATTATAAACGGTCATTCAGTTTCAGGTTGATTTGTGAATGAACATTCACATATGCTGACCGAAGGAGGTGTCTATGCGGCTGGTGCGATTCGGCGGCGCCATGAGTCTTGACGGGTACATCGCGGGGCCCAACGGCGAATACGACTGGATCGTCATGGATCCGGACATCGACTTCGCCGGAATGCAGTCGCAGTTCGACACGTTCCTGATCGGCCGCAAGACGTTCGAGGCCATGGCGAAAATGGGCAGCGATGGCAGGTCATTGCCGGGTATCCAGAACATCGTGTTGTCGCGCAGGTTGAAGGCCAGCGACTACCCCCACGTCGCCGTGGAGTCCGACGCGGAGCGCGTGGTCGCCGAGCTCCGGACGAAGCCGGGCAAGGACATCGCGATTTTCGGCGGCGGCGAGCTCTTTCGGAGCCTGCTTGCCGCGGGCCTCGTCGATCGCATCGAGGTGTCCCTGATTCCCGTGCTGCTCGGCGGCGGCATTCGGCTCTTGCCACCGCCCGCCGGCCGGGCGGTGCTCAAGTTGCGCAAGCAGCGCGTTTACGAGAAGACCGGCACCATCGGGCTCGAGTACGACATCGTGCGGAGCACGGCGCGATCATGAGACGGTGATCTGGTATGAGCTATCGCACTCGGGGCCAGGCCCCTCGAATGCGCCCCTCATGAAACTGCAGCGCGCCGGCGGCCAGCGCGACGGCCAGTTCCGCCGCCGCTCCCCTGAACAGGCTCCCATCCGCGTGAAGGACGGCGGTGCCAGCCCGTTCGACGGGAAGGTGCGCCACAACCGCGCGCGCCGCGTCGAGGGCTTCGTGCCAACCCCGCGAGAGCGCGTCCGCCCGTGGCGGGTCGCCCTCGAAGGCCAGCGCGTCGATCTCGGCCTGTGAATAGTGCGAGGCACGTGCGGCCTGAGCCAGGATTCCGGCAGGCGTGAAGCCCGGGTCCTTGCCGCACGCGGCCCAGCTCAGGTAGCCCAGCGGCTGAAGAGACCGATGGCACTCGATGACGTCGATCCAGTCACGGGACTCCGTCCGGCCAATCAGCGCCAACACCTTGTTGGTGGCCAGGTCGAAGGGATGGAGTGCGAGTCCGAACTCCGGGTGCTCCACCAGAGGAAAGAAGCGATAGGCGCTGTCGCGGATCCATTCCACGGTCAGCGTCTCGGCATCGCGGGTGACCGCGGCCTCCACAAAGCCGGGCCGCTCGCGTCGCGCCTGCACCACGTAGCCTGCCGACTCGAGCAGCCGCCGGTCGGCATCCCACGACTCCGACACCGCTTCCACCGTGTCGTGAAAGATGTCGAGGTCGCGTGACACGCGCTGCGCGCTGAGAGCGACGGTGAGGGCCACGCCCCCGGCGATGTAGCTCTCGCCAGAGGCCCGGCGGCGATCGGCTAGGAGCCGGCAGAGGTCGCGCTGGAACGGGGTGAGAGCCATTGGCGCACGGCGGCGACTTGGCGAAGCGCGTCGAGGTCGCCGTGCTCCTCGATCAGCCGCAACACGCGATCCACGGCCTCCGGCGTCTGCGGATAGTAATCGGTCCGCAGGAACCACAGGCACTGGGCGCGGTACCGGTCGACCAGGTCGCGGACGGCCGCGGCGGCGCGATCGTCGAGCATGCGCCCATAGTAGCTGATGCGGCCGCCATAATCCCTTGCCCCGTGGCTCTCACGCCCGGCACGCGCGTCGCAGTCCAGGTGGTGTTCGGCCTTCTCGGCCAAGGCGGCGCGCTTCCGCCGCCGACGCGCTGCTGGGGGTTTCTCGGGTACCGGCCACTGCTGGAGGCCGGGGTCCGCGTCTTTGAATGGAATGGATCTATGCTGCACGCGAAAACGGCCGGGGCCGATTCTCGGTGGGCGAGGGTCGGCTCAACGAACCTCAATCTCACCAGCTGGATCGGCAACTGGGAGCTGGATGTCGCGGTGGAGGATGAGCCATTCGCGAAAGCGATGGAAGCGATGTACCTGGACGACTTGTTGCACGCCACGGAGGTCGTGCTCACCGCTCGACGGCGCGTGCGCTTGAGCCAGCAACCAGAGCCGCGGCGCCGGCGGCCCCTTGCACGCATGAGCCCGGGACGAGCCGCGGCAGGGGCGCTCGGGGTGGGCAGCGCGGTCGGAGCGGCGATCACGAACCATCGCGTACTTGGCCCGGCCGACGCCCCAGTCATGGCGACTGCGGGACTGCTCCTCCTCGTGCTGAGTGCCGTGGCGATGAAGTGGCCCAGGGTGGTGGCGATTCCCTTGTCAGTGGTGCTCGGCTGGGTAGCGCTCTCACTGTTCTCCCGAGCCGCCACGTTGCATGTTGAAGGGAAGGGGCTGCGCTGGCCATGGCGCGGTGGCGGTCCACCCGAGCCACCGACGCGAGCGACAACTGACGTGCGTGGGTGCGCGTCGACTGACGCGGACGGACAATGTGAGCGGAGCGAACCCTCCGCAGAGGTAAACATCATGGATGACTCTACGGCTCCCCCCTTGAAAGTGGCGCGACTGAAGCGTCTTGGCGTGTATGCGACCGTGGTCTTTGCCGCCTTTGTCCTCGGCTTCGTTCCGATGTGGCTGGTCGCGCGCACGCGCGCGAATGAACGCGACGTCGTGCAGCAGGCGCTCCGTCTCACGCAGCTCGAGAACGGGTTGGCCGCTGCGGCCATTCAGGCTCGACGCGGCGACTACGAGCCGGCACGCGAGGCCGC
>DATKDY010000298.1:0-57706 GCA_035512515.1 Vicinamibacterales bacterium | reverse complement strand
AGCTCAGTTCAAAACCCGGGGGGTTGAACTCGGTGCCGAAGGCGCCGTTCCCGTTGTACCCTCTGACCATGCGCTGGCTCGTCAAGGAAGAACCCGAGAACTACAGCTTCGATCAGTTCGTCGCGGACGGCTCGACGGTCTGGTCCGGCGTGAGAAATCCCGTCGCGCAGAAGAACCTGCGCGCGATGAAGAAAGGCGACCGCGTCTTCTTCTATCACACCGGCAAGGAGAAAGCGGTGGTGGGCACCGCGAAGGTCGAGGCGCCGGCATATCCGGATCCCAAGGACACGAGCGGCCGGCTCGTCGTGGTCGAGCTCGTGCCCGACAAGAAGCTGAAGCGCCCGGTGACCCTGGCGGAAATCAAAGCCGCCGGCCGCTTTGCCGATTTCGCGCTGGTTCGGATTCCGCGGCTGTCGGTGATGCCGGTGACGGAGGAGCAGTGGGAGGCGATTGAAGCGATGTCACGCGCGTGACCATCACCTGGTCGACGCGGCGGCCGTCCATGTCCACCACTTCGAACCGGAAGCCGGCATAGTCGAACGAGTCGGCCGTGCGGGGGATGCGGCCCAGACGCGCCATCACCAAGCCCGCGAGCGTCTGATACGCGCCCACTTCCTCGAACGGCTGCTCGAACCCGAACTTCGCCACGACCTCGTCGATGTGCGCCGATCCTTCCACCAGCCAGGAGTTGTCGTCACGCCGGACGAACTCGCCCTGCGCCTCACTGGGATCGCCGGGCAGCGCACCCACCAATCCTTCCAGCAGGTCGGTCACCGAGACCAGCCCCTCGACCGCACCGAATTCGTCCAGGACGAGCGCGAGATGGCGATGAGACGACCGAAACGCCTCGAGGAGCTTGAAGGCGGCCATCGAATCGGGCACGAACAGCGGCTCGCGGAGCAACGTGCGCAAGTCGATCGTGCCGCCCTTCAAAACCGCCGGCAGCAGCTCCGCGGCGCGCACGGTGCCAAGCACGTGATCGAGGTTGTCGTCGCACACCACGAATTCGGTATGGGTATGCGACATCAGAAAGTCGCGGAGTTCTGCCGTCGTGATGCCGACGTCGACCCACTCGATGTCCACGCGCGGGGTCATGATGGCCGCGACGCGCTGGTCTCCGAGCTGAAAGACCCGCTGAACGATCGATTCCTCGGCCGCCTCGAGCACGCCGCTCTCAGCGCCTTCGCTGATGACGGCGCGGATCTCCTCCTCGGTCAAGCTGGGCCCGCTGACCGGTTTGAACCCGGCCGAGCGCATGATGAAATTGGTCGCCGCCGTGAGCACGTTCACCACCGGCCCGCCGATGCGTGAGAGCATCATCATGGGACCTGCCACGCGCGACGCAATCGACTCGGGATATCGAAGGCCAATGCTCTTCGGCACGAGCTCACCGATGACGATCGACAGCGCGGTGATGGAAGCCACCACGAGACCCAGCGCGGCGCCCTGGGCGTACGGCGCAAGCACAGGGAAGTCCGCGAGCGCGTCGGCGAGCGGCGCCGCAAGGGTGGCCCCGCCGTACGCGCCAGCCAGTACGCCGATGAGCGTGATGCCGACCTGGACCGTCGACAGGAACTGCTCGGGGCGCCGGGCCAGATCCAGCGCGAGTCTGGCCCGCCGGTCGCCATCCTCCGCGCGCTGCTGCAATCGGATCTTGCGGGCGGCGACGACGGAGATCTCGGACATCGCAAACAGCCCGTTGGCGACGACCAGCAACAGGATGATGCCGAGCTCGAACCACACGCCACCCATAGCGGCCCATTGTACCGGCCGTTCGATCCGGGGAATCGAACCGTTGTGCCCGTCTCTGTGCCCGCTGTGTCTCGCAGTGCCGCGTTCGTGACAGGATCGCCGGAGGGTTTACGCAGATGTCGCGGCTCATCGGACACCATCTTTCTGAGGCATTGCTCGACACGCTGTCCGCGCATCGCGCGATCGAACGGGCCGATTGTTGCGCGATCGTGATCTGCTCGGTGGACGAGCAGGGGCGGCCGCACCCGGCCATGCTCAGCAGCCTCGAGATCGTCGCGCGCGATGCGCGGGACATCCGGCTCGCGGTCCACGCATCGAGCCGCACCGCACGGAACCTGACCGCCAACCGGCACCTCACGATCATCCTCGCGGACGAGACTGGCGTTCACTACGTCAAGGGCGACGCGGCGCTTGCATCGGCATCGATGACCACCGCGCCGGCATTGGCGGCCTTCACGCTGCACGTGGATCGCGTGCTCGAAGACACGCCGGCGGACTACGAACAGTCCACGATCGTCAGCGGGATTCGCATCACACGCGGAACGCTCGACAGGACACGAGCGGAAGCCATTCTCCGCGAGCTGAGCGAGAGCTAGCCGCTCTCAGCTCTCAGCTATCGGCTCTCAGCTATCAGCGCTATCAGCTATCGGCCATCGGCTGTCAGCGCTCTCAGCTATCAGCTCTTGAGAGCTGAAAACACCGAGAAGCTGAAAGCTGAGAGCCTGGAGCGGTATCATTACGCGGTGTTCCTGAAACGAAAAACGGAAGGCTCCGTCATCTGCGCGTCGTGCGGCGTCCTGGTCGGCGTCCAGGACGATACCTGCTACAACTGCGGCCGCAGAAACCCAGGCCTCTGGGGCTACGGACCGGCGCTTCGGAGCCTCGGTCAGGATCTGGGCTTCGTCCCGCTCATGACCGGGGCGGTCATCATCCTGTACGTCCTGTCGCTGCTGCTCTCGCGGGGCGAGATGCAGATGATGACGCTCGCTCCCAACGGCCGGATGTTGTTCCTGCTCGGCGCCTCCGGCGCCATGCCCGTGTTCGACCTGGGCCGCTGGTGGACGCTGCTGACGGCCGGCTGGCTCCACGGCAACCTGCTGCACATCCTCTTCAACGTGATGTGGATCCGGCAGCTCGCGCCGGCTATCGGCGAGATCTACGGCGCCTCGCGGATGATCATCATCTATACGTTCGCCAGCATCACCGGGTTCGCCATCAGCTCGCTCGCCGGGGAATTCCTGTGGTGGATGCCGATCTATTTCCTCCGCGGGGCGCAGATGACCGTGGGCGCGTCGGCGGCGATCTTCGGTCTGCTCGGCGCCGCCGTCTATTACGGGCGCCGCAGCGGCAGCAGCCACGCCTCGCGCATCGGGCTGCAGTACGCCGTGCTGCTCGGGATCTTCGGCCTCATCTTCCCGGGCGTGGACAACTACGCACACGCCGGCGGCTTCCTCGGAGGCTACGTGACCGCACGCGTGCTCGATCCCCTCAAGCCTGAGCGTGTGGATCACATGGTGATCGCTGGTGCGTGCCTGCTCGCCACCCTGCTGGCAATCCTGGTCTCCATCGTCACGGCGCTCCCGCTGCTTCTGCAATAGCTGAATCCACCGCTCCGGATCGCGTTCTGGGACTCGGCGGCAGGAGACGGTGGGCGTGGTCGACTTCCGCGTCGAAAAGCAGCTCCGGCTGATGGACCGGGCGCGACTGGGTCTGTTCTTCGACCTGTTCAACGCGCTCAATTCGAACACCGCGGTCAATATCAGCTGGCTGGGCGGGGCGCGATTCGAGAAGGCGACGACGGTGCTTGGACCGCGGAGCGCGAAGTTCGGCGTCAAGTTCGACTGGTAAGGGCCGCTTCGCGAAGGGCCGCTTCGCGGAGGGGTCGACGCTTCGCGTCGAAAGGGGCGGGACTCGGAAACACCGGGTCCCGCCTTTTGCTTCATGCGAGAATCGCCGTGCCGGGGGAACGCCGCACTCTACCTCGGACCAGGGGGTGAGCCATGCGTGTCACAGTCGTCATAGGATCGTTGCTGATTGTGTTTGGGGCCGGCGCCGTCTCCGGCGTCCGCGCGCGGCAATCCACAGCCGACGAGCAGGCTATTCGAACAGTCGTCAGCAAGGCTTACGTGTCAGGCGTGTTCATCGCGCGCGATGAGACGGCGGTGCGGAGCGGCTTCCATCCCGATTTCGTCCTCACGGTGTACGACGATGGCAAGGTGATCGTGGCACCGCTCGACATGTGGCTCGACCGCTTGAAACTCGATGGCGTGCGCAGCCAGGACGCGGTCGCACACGAGGTCGACTTCGTCGACATCACCGGACGCACGGCGCTCATCAAGCTGCGGCTCACGGTCAACGGCCGGCATCGCTACACGGACTACATGGGCCTCTACCGGTTCGACGACGGCTGGCGCATCGTCAACAAGGTGTACGAGGACCATTGAGGCCGCTTGCGCGGAAGGCCGCTTCGCGGAGAGCCAACGCTTCGTCCCTCGACTGTGCTCGGGCGCCCTGAGCAAAGTCGAAGGGCGCGTCGGAAGGGGCGGGACTCGGAAGCACCGGGTCTCGCCCTCTGCTCGACATACGATCCCCAGAACCACAGGCGATCGCGGATCAGCGGTCCTCCGATGTCGCCGCCCCACTCCATGATCTCGTCGTTGTGATCGGCCGTCTCCGGCGTCACACCCGTTGCCCTCAGTTCGTCGGGGATATTGGTCGCCTCGATCGAGTCGTTCGTGTAATACCCCTTGAAGCCGCCACGGAAATTGTTCGTGCCGCGCTTGACGACGAAGTTGAGGCCGACGCCGCCGGTGGGCTGGCGGATGTCGTTGCCGGCCGTCGAGATCTGGATCTCGTCGAACGCGTCATAGTCGAAATACGTCGGCGAGGCGCCGGTCGCAGCCTGTCGGTGATCACGACCCCGTCGAGCGTCCACGTCGATTGCGTCGAGGGCACGCCTTTCGCGGTATAGCCGGACTGCTGCCCGGTCTCGTTCCCGCGATATTCACACGATCGACGACGACGCCGGGGACCGTGCGGAGCAACGCCCGCGGATCCCGTGAGTTCGGAACGCGCGACAGCTCGTCCTGCGTGAAGTTCGTCGCCGTGCCCATCTGTCGGGTGTCGATGAGCGGCGATTCGTAGAGGTGAACGAAAACAACGAAAGTTGGCGAGCACGCCTCGTACCAGCTTTCGGCCCGTAGAAATCGCGCGGCACACTGCAGAGATCGATCGCATATTCAAAATCGATGAATGGATGTTTCAACACTTTGTGTGCCAGGAGTGAAGAACCGCGAGTGCGAGGCGCGGACGTTTTACGGGATGAGTTGCAGCGACAGCGCTGCGGCCAGCGGCTCGAAGTGGCGGCGATCGGTCGTGGCAATCCGCGTCAGCCCCAGCGTTTCGGCCAGCGCGACAATCGCAGCGTCCACGAACCCGAGTTCGAGCGCCTCGAAACGCCGATTCAGCTCTGCAACCCGGGGATACGCGTCGCGGGGCAAATCGGCGACCAGGTAGTACCCACCCGTCAGCCCTTCGTAGAACATCAGCCGGCTCTTGCGGCCGAGGCGCTGCGCCAGGAGATGATCCACCTCGGCGATGATCGGCGCCGGCAGGATGAGCCCGCGCTGATCGCCCTGCATCAAGGTCCGCGCGCGTGCATGCCAGCGGTCGCTGCGGTCGTAATACGCGTAGACGATGCCCGTGTCGAGCAGCACGCTCATCGCGTCTTCTTGGACTTGCGGGGCGCCGGCTTGCGCGCGGTCGCTACCGCGCCGCCATCGCTGCCAAACCCGGTCTCGCGCAAGACGTCCTCGGCACGATCAGCCGTATCGGTGCGGCCGCTGGCAAATGCGCCGGCTCCTGGCGGCGCGCGACGCGGCTCGCTGGTCACATATGTGTGCACAGCTTCCCGGACGATCTCGGCCATCGGACGCCGCTGTCGAACCATTTCCAGCTTGAGCAGCACTTCGAGCTCCGCATCGAGGTAAATGGTTGTCCGCTTCATATGTTGATGTTAGCATATACATCACACACGGTTTCGAGCCCTTCACCCTTGACAGGAGGACCGGCGCGGCTACTGGGAGCGAATCGTCTGGATGACGTCGATTCGCGCCGCCCGAATCGCCGGACCGATGCCGGCGACCAACGCCAGGAGCATCCCCATCGCAATCTGATTGCCGCCCATCGGCCGGGCAATGCCGCGGTCGTAGGCCTCCATCGATTCGATGGGGACACCAGGCACGACATCCCGCGCGACCCGCCGGACGAGCGCCGCCGTCGCGGCCGTGTCGCCCTGCATCGGCACGACGAAGCCGACGACCCTCGGGTCGCCGAGCGGGAGCCAGACGCGGGGAGGCGGGCCGGTCTCCGGATCGGTGTCGCGCGCATCACCGGTGACGCCGATGACTTGAAAGTCCGTGGCGACACCGCCAGGTCCCACGAACCGCTCGGCCGCCTCGAGGCTGACCAGCGCCACTCGCGCGCTGTTCTCCTCGTCTGATGGTGAGAGCGCGCGACCCGCCAGCAACGGGACTCCCAGCGTGTGCAGCGCCGGGGCGGCGACGCGCACCACGTGCGAAGGGCCCCCTGCCTACATTGTTGACATCAGCCGTCCTAATGCTTACATTGTTGGCTCCATGAGCCAGCCGATCGGTGAGTTCGAAGTCCTCATTGTCCTCGCCGTCCTCCGCCTGACCGACGACGCCGCCTATCCGCCCGCCATTCGTGACGAGATCGAGCGGCGCGCCGGGCGGCCGGTTCAGCGCGGCGCGGTCTACGTGACGCTCGATCGCCTCGAGACCAAGCGCCTCCTCACGTCCCGCGTCGACACCGGCAGCCCCGGCGCCGGCCGGCCGCGCCGCTTCTACCGCGTGACCACCAAGGGCCTAGGCGCGGTGCGGCGGGCCTTGCACGCCGTCGAGCAGATGCGCACCGGCCTCGAACCGCTCCTCGACGGGAACCGCTGATGCGAACCCTCCCCCGCTTCGTCACCTGGCTGGTACGTCGCGTGGTGCCGGCCCACCGCGCCGACACGCTGCTCACGGATCTCGAAGACGACTACGCCGCCGCAGCCCACCGCGGCTCGGCGAACTGGTGGCTGCTAGGCGAGACGGCCTCACTGGTGACGTCTTACTCGCGGGCGCGAATCATCCGCGCACGTGACACGCTGCCCCTCCTTGTCCGAGACGTCCAGCTCGTCACGCGCAGCCTGCGGCGTGGCCGGCTCGCCACCGCCGCGGCCGCATCGCTTCTCGCTGTCGGCCTCGCCGCCGTGCTGCTCACCACCGGCCTCGCCGACGCGCTCCTGTTCCGCCCGGTCAGCGCCACACACCCTGACACGCTGCGCCGCATCGTCGCCACCGATCGCGCGGGGCGTCTCGTGACCCGCTTTTCCTTCATCGAGCTTCAGGCGATCCAGACGCACCTTCAGGACGCCGGCGACATGGCTGCGGTGTATCTGCAACCGGTCGTGCTCAGGGCATCGAACATCGACGTGCAGACAATGGCCGAGGTCGTTGACGGTCCGTACTTCAACCTGACCGGCACGACGACGGTCATCGGCCGCGGCCTCATGTGGCAGGACAATCGGCCCGAGGCCGCCCCGGTCACCGTCATCGGCGAACCGTTCTGGCGCCGGCACTTCGACGCGTCGGCGGCTGTGCTCGGCATGCCGATTCGCCTCAATGGCGCGATCTACACGATCGTCGGAGTGGCGGCGTCGGTCGGCTCCAGCACGTTTCTCGGCGCCAGCGTCGATGCATGGGTGGCGCTGGCACATGCCGACCCCCTGCTCAACGCCGGCTGGCGCACGAACATGCGCGACCGCTGGTTTACGCCGTTTGCCTTGCCGCGCACCGGCCACGCGGAGATCACCGCACGGCTTGCCATCGCCAGCGACGATCTCGCCCGCACGCATCCTGACCCCTGGCGCGAGCGTACCCTGGACGCCATCGCCGCGACGGCCATGGTCGGCACACAGCGGACTGCGGCGGGCACGCTGGCAGGAGTGCTCGTGGGCCTGTCGGTGCTCATCCTGCTCGCGGCCGCGTCCAACGTCGCGGGCGTCTTGCTCGCGCGAGCGGGCCTGACGGCGCGGGCGGCCGCCATCCACATGTCCATCGGTTCCGGGCGCATCGCGGTCGCGCGCCGGCAAATGCTGGAGGGCGCGTTCATCGGAATCATGGCCGGCGCCGTGGCGGCCGGTTTGTATGCCTGGGGCCGCGTTCAGCTCGCCGAGGTCGCCGTGCTCCCCACACTGGCGTTTCGCCTGGACCTGCCGCTCGAGGGCCGCACCGTCGCGCTCACGATCGCCGCCGGTGCGGTGGCGGGGTTGCTCCTGGCCATCGCTCCGGCGCTCTGGGTGACCCGCCTCGACGTCATCAACGCGCTTCGTGACGGCGGCGAGCGTGGCGGCGCGAGCGCCCGACTGTCGCTGGCGCGCAAGCTGCTGGTCTCTGCACAGGTGTGCGTGTCGCTCGTGCTGATCGTGAGTGCGACGTTGTTCTTCCGCAGTCTGGATGCGCTCATGCACGCGGACGTGGGCTTCGCACGCGCGCAGCTCGTGGCGATGGACTTCGACGTCGAGCCCGCTGGACTCACGTCGGACGGGACGATCGCACTTGGCGGGCAGGTGCTGACGCGTGTCGGAGCGCTTCCCGGCATCGTCGCCGTCGCGATGTCCAATCGCGCGCCCATCGACTCGTCGACCCCAACGCTGGACGTCGCCCTAGCCCTAGCGGGGAGGGACGCCGCGCCGCTGACCGGCGTCACGATGTACCTGGCGACCGAGGCCTATTTCGAGACGGTCGGCGTGCCGCTCGTGGCCGGCCGGCCATTCACCGCGAGCGAGGTCGCGCGCGCCGCAGGCGTCGTGATCGTCAACCAGGCACTGGCCGCGCGCCTCTGGCCGGAGGGCGACGCAGTCAGTCGCGCGCTGTATCTCCCGCGCGAGCAGAAGACCGTGACCGTCGTCGGCGTGGCGCGCGATTCGAAATACCGCGCGCTCACCGAGATCGCGCGCCCACATCTCTACCGCCCGACCCCTCCCACGCTCGGGCTGACGCTGCTGGCGCGCACCGCAGCCGACGAGCGCGAAGCGCTCCGTCTGATTCAACGCGAGCTGGACGCCATTGGTGCCGGCCTGGTGGGATTTTTCCCGCGCACGCTCGAGGATCATCTGGCGGTGCAGTTGCTTCCCACGCGTGCGGCCGCGCGCGTCGCCACCGCACTGGGCGCGCTGGCCCTCCTTCTGAGTGCCACGGCGCTTTATGCGCTCGTGTCCTGGTTCGTGGTGCTGCGTGCGCGAGAGATCAGCATTCGGATGGCGCTCGGAGCGACACCGCGCCAGGTGCGGAATCTTGTGATCCGGCAGGCGGTCGTGGCGGCGCTTCCAGGGTTGGCCGCGGGCACGGCCCTGGCGCTCGCGATCGCGGGCATCATACGGTCAGCGCTCTTCGGCGTCAGCCCGTACGATCCCGTCGCGCTCGGCGGCGGTGTCGGAGTGCTCGTGACGATTGTGCTCGTCGCCGGCTACCTGCCTAGCCGACAGGCGACGAGGGCCGATCCAGGGGCGGCGCTGCGCCAGTAGCGCCGTTGGCCTTGCCGTTGATGGATTCGAGCCAGGTGGCGATCTGTTCGCGCGACCAGCGATGGGCGTCGTTGATGTGGACGATCAGCGCCGACAGGACCAGTTTCTTCTTGCAGCCATCGACCGGGCAGGCGCGGACGGTGCCCTCGAGGACGTCGAAGAACCATTCGAGATCCTTGGTCGGCCGCGTGCCCTCGACGTTGTCCGGAAGGCGATACATGCCTTCGTAGGCCGCACCGAGCGCGCACGAGGCGTACTTGCCCTTGAAATAGTCGCCGTAGGCCTGCTCCGGACGCCGGCTGGCGCCCGCGCGGATGAACGCCGCCAGTTCGCGCTCGCCGTGGTGGTCTTGCTTCGACATGGTGGGCTCCGGTGCGGAACTAAGAACTAAGAACGAAGAACGAAGAACGAAGAGCTGAACTAAGAACGAAGAACGCAGAACCCAGAACCGAACGGCAGAACCCAGAACCGAACGGCAGAACGTAGAAGCGAACGGCAGAACGTAGAAGCGAACCAAGAAACTCAGAACCGAACCAAGAACTCAGAACCAAACGCCGAACTCACCGAACGCCGAACGCAGAACACACAGAACGCGAACTAGAACCTAACGCTGGCGCAGCACGTAAGAAACAAACGCCTCTGCACGGATTCTACCTCTCTTGCTGGGTTCGTCGCTCCTTCTGGCCGTTCTCCCTGCCGGTGGTCGTTTCCCATGCCGATCGCCGTTTGTTGCGCCGTCGATCGGTTGCCGTGTCGTTCGTCGCTTCGTCGCGTCGTTGGTCGTTGGTCGTTGGTCGTTGGTCGTGCTGGTTCGGCGGTCTTTTGTGCCGGTTCGTCGGTCTCTGTGCCGTTCGTCTTCGAGGCCGCTCGTCGCTCCTCGCGACGTTCGTAAGTTCAGCCGTTCCGGCGTTCCGGCGTTCGGGCGTTCCGTCGTTCTGTCGTTCGGCCGTTCCGCCGTTCGGTCGTTCCGTCGTTCCGTCGTTCGGTCGTTCGGTCGTTCGGTCGTTCGGTCGTTCGCCGTTCGGCCGTTCGGCCGTTCTGCCGTTCGTTCGTTCGGCCGTTCCGTTCTTCGTTCTTAGTTCTTCGTTCTTAGTTCGCTAAAACGCCTTGCCGAGACGCTCCTGCAGCTTCTCGCGATAGCCGCGGCTGAGCGTCAGCCGGGCGCCATTCTGCAGGACAACGACGTATTCGCCATTGAACCATGGCTGCAGTTCCTTGATGCGATCGGTGTTGACGATCCGCGACCGGTGAATGCGCACGAACCGCTGCCCATCAAGCCGCCCCTCCATGTTATTCATCGTCTCGCGAAACAGGTGCGAGTCTTCGCCCAGATGCAGCTTGACATAATTGCCGGCCGCCTCGATCCAGTCGATCTCGCCCGTCCGCAGGAAAAAGACGCGGCCGCCCGACTTGACGACCAGCCGATCGAGCTTCTGCGGCTCGGGTTTGAGGTCCTGCACGAGCGCGAGCAGGCGCTTGCCCAGGTCGCCCGCGCGGCGGCGTTCGAGATGCTCGCGCGCGTGCTGAAGCGACTGCTGGAAGCGATCGCGGCCAAACGGCTTGAGCAGGTAATCGATGGCATGTACTTCGAACGCCTTCAGCGCGTACTCGTCATACGCGGTGACGAAGACGACAGGCGGCATCCGTTCGGCGCCAACCTGTTCGATCACGCCAAAGCCGTCGCAGACCGGCATCTGCACGTCGAGAAAGACGAGATCCGGATGCTGATGCTGAATCGCGCTGACGGCCTCGTGCCCGTCGGCGCACTCACCCACCAGCTCGATGTCTTTTTCCTGCGCCAGCAGCCCGACGATCCGCTCTCGGGCCACCGGCTCGTCGTCCACCACCATGGTTCGAATCTTGCTCACGCGACACCCTCCGTTATCTCTTCGACAGCTTCCGATATTTCGACGAGCGGAATCGCAATCAGCACCGACAGCCCGCCGCCTGGCGGTTGCCGGAACTCGAAGCGGTGTGACGACCCGTAGAGATGCTGCAGTCGCGACCGCGTGTTGCCAAGACCGATTCCGCGATTGAAGTCCGTCAGACGCGCGGCCGACAGGCCGACGCCGTTGTCCTTGATCTCGAGCTCGAGCATGCTGCCGATGCGCCGGCTGCTGATCGCCATCTGCCCGGGCGCGGCGCGCGGCCCAATCCCGTGCTTGATGCCGTTTTCGACGAGCGGCTGCAAGACCAGGTTGGGCACCAGCGCATCGAGCGTATCCGGTTGCACATCGAACACTACGGTCAGACGATCGCGAAAACGGGTTTGTTCGATCTCGAGGTACTTGGAGAGAAAGTCGAGCTCCTGCTTGAGCGGCACCTCCTGAACGCCGACGTTCTGCAGCGAGATGCGGAGCAGATCGCTCATCTTCGCAATCATGTTGTCGGCGGCGTTGATGTCGCGATGCATGAGCGCGGAAATCGTGTTCAGCGTGTTGAACAGGAAGTGTGGCTGCAGCTGCCGCTGCAGCGCCTGGAGTCGCGCTTCGACGAGATGGGTCTCGAGCTGGCTGGCACGTAACGCCCGATCCTGTGCTTCGCTCTGATAGCGCAGGGCGTGGCTGAGCCCGACGATGGCCCAGTACGTCATCATCTCCCAGTCGAAGTTGTTGAAGAACATGCGCTGGGCTTCCTGCATCCACGAACGCTGATCCTGCCCGACGATCCACACGATCACGGTCTGCGACGAAACCGTCAGCGCGACGTGCAGCAGCGTGATGATGAAGACGGCGGGCACATGAATCGCCAGCGCGGACTTCCAGGAGCGTTCGAGAAAGGGCGCCTTGCGCGCGAGATAGAGGATCGCCGGCGTCAGCGCCGCCCACGAATACCAGTAGCCCAGGTTGAGCGCGAGCAGAAACGGCAGTGACGCTGGCCACTCGGTGAATGTCGAGACGTAGTAGTACGCCTGGAATCCCGAAAAGAATCCCAGCGCGGTGGCAACACCGAAGATCACGCGGGGGCGGACGTAGACGTCGCGGCGCGGCATGGCGCGACTATCGCGATCGAGCGAGCGCCCGTCAAGCGTCTCCGTCTGCATGGCGCGCAGCTTTCGCGCGAAGCCGTCACTGATTTCCGGCATTTCGTCCCGTCATTCGCACCACCCGCCACGCGGAAACCGCGCTTTGCGTCTTTCGCCGCGACGTGAGCGAGAAGTGATGAGGGTCGAACGCTATGCGAACGGCGTGCCGCAGATGCGGGACCCTGCGGCACGCCACGGGGTTCGCGTGACAGGGTTCCCACACGGGGTTCCGCTCACGGGTTCCACAGGGTTGGGTAGCCACAGAGTGCGGCGGTCACAGGGTTCGCCGCCCACAGGGTTCGGCAGTCACAGGGTTCGCCGGCAGGGTTCGGCAGACGGGGTTCCACCACCAGGTCGCTCATCAGACTCAGGGGCACGCGTGCGTTCCTGCCCGGAGAAACGCGAGCCTGGGCATGCCAGCGAAGTGTCCGCTTCTGGAAAATCCCGTCGCGAATTCGCGCAACGCGACAGCGAGCTCCATCCTGTCGTGAAGAACCCTGTCGTGAAGAACCCCGTCGTGAGGAACCCCGTCGTGAGGAACCCCGTGAACCCTGTGGCCGGAACCACGTCCGGGAACCCTGTGGAGGGAACCCTGCGATCCCCCGTTATTCAGGTTTCAGGAGCAGAAATCCAAGCGGTGGGAGCGTCAGGCATATGGAGTACTCGAATCCATGTGATGGATTCCCCGCGTTTTCGACCCGCCCCCCGTTGCCCATGTTGCTGCCGCCGTAGATCCCGGCGTCGCTGTTGAGCAGTTCGCGATAGGCGCCTGCTCCAGGCACGCCGATGCGGTAGCCTTCGCGCGGGATCGGCGTGAAATTCACCACGGCCACGGCATGATCGCTTCGCTCGCCGGCCGAGCGCACAAACGAGATCACGCTGTTGTCGTGATCGTTGGGATCGATCCAGCGGAACCCCTTGGGCTCGAAATCCACTTCCCACAGCGCCCGCTCTGCCCTGTATACCGCATTCAAGTCGCGCACCCAGCGCTGCATGCCTTCGTGGTGCGGATCGCCCAGCGCCTCCCAATCAAGTTGGCCATCGTGATTCCATTCGCGCCACTGCCCAATCTCGCAGCCCATGAACAGGTGCTTCTTGCCCGGATGCGTGAACATGTAGCCATACAGCGCCCGGAGATTGGCGTGCTTCTGCCACACGTCGCCAGGCATCTTGTTGATCATCGAGCCTTTCCCATGCACGACTTCGTCGTGCGAGAAGGGCAGGATGAAGTTCTCGGTGAACGCATACAGCATCGAGAAGGTGATCTTGTGGTGGTGATACCGGCGATAGACCGGATCCTGCTTGCAGTAATCGAGCATGTCGTGCATCCAGCCCATGTTCCACTTGTAGGTGAAGCCAAGGCCGCCGAGATGCACCGGCCGGCTGACGCCCGGCCAGGCGGTGGATTCCTCGGCGATGACCGGGACGTCGGGATGCTCGGCGCCGAGCCGGCGATTGAGCTCGTGGAGAAAGCCGATGGCCTCGAGGTTCTCGCGGCCGCCGAATTCGTTGGCGACCCATTCGCCGGCTTTGCGCGAGTAATCCAGATAGAGCATCGACGCCACCGCATCGACGCGCAGGCCATCGACGTGAAACTCCTCGACCCAGTAGAGGGCGTTGCTCAAGAGGAACGATCGCACTTCGCGGCGGCCGTAATTGAAGATGAGCGTGCCCCAATCCTGGTGCTCGCCTTGTCGCGGGTCGGCGTGTTCGTAGACGGCCGTGCCATCGAAGCGCGCGAGGCCGTGGAGGTCCTTGGGAAAGTGGCCCGGCACCCAGTCGAGGATCACGCCGATGCCCGCGCGGTGACAGGCATCCACGAGGTACTTGAAATCATCCGGCTCCCCGAAACGGCTGGTCGGCGCGAAAAACCCGATCACCTGATAGCCCCACGAGCCGCCGAAGGGATGCTCCATGACGGGCAGCAACTCGATGTGCGTGAAGCCCATGTCACGCACGTAGGGCACGAGCGTCTCCGCCAGCTCCCGGTACGACAACGGCCGGCCATCGTGGTGGCGGCGCCAACTGCCAAGGTGGACTTCGTAGATCGACAGCGGCTCGCGATGCCGCATCCCTCGCGCACGACGGTCGGCCAGCCATTCCTGGTCCGACCACTGATGGGCGCCCGAGTACACGATCGAGGCCGTCTGCGGCGGCGTCTCGAAATATCGCGCGTACGGATCCGCCTTCAGCATCGGCGGCCCATTGGGCGGAACAACCTCGAACTTGTATCGTCCGCCCACGCCCAGTCCCGGCAGGAAGATCTCCCACAGCCCCGCGACCAGCGATCGCATCGGGTGCACGCGACCGTCCCAGCCATTGAAATCGCCGACGACGCTGACGCGCCGCGCCGTCGGGGCCCAGACCGCGAAGTGCACGCCCTGCGTGCCGTGGTTGATGGTGCGAGCGCCGAGCCGATCGTAGGCCCGCACGTGCGTGCCTTCCGCGAAGAGGTGCTGATCGAACCCGGTCAGGACGGGACCATAGCGATACGGATCGTCGAACTCCGATGCCGATCCGTCGCCCCACGTCGCCCGCAGGCGGTAGTCGAGCTCTTCGCGCGCCGCGTCCGGCAGGAACCCTTCGAAGAACCCGTCTGGATGGAGACGCGTCATCGGCGTCACACCGCCGTCGCGCACGGTGTGAATGGTCAACTCCGCCGCATACGGGCGAAACGCGCGAATGATCACACCCGTGCGACCATCAAGCGTCGCGTCGTGGGGCCCGAGCACGGCAAACGGGTCGCCATGCAGGCCGAGCGCGATGGCATCAATCGCGCCGAATGGCAGGGTTGCTGGAGCCGTAGACATGAGTGAATTATGACGAACTAAGAACTAAGAACTAAGAACTAAGAACTGAACCCAGAACCCAGAACCCAGAACCCGGAACCCAGGAACTCAGAACCCGGAACCCAGAACCCAGAACCCGGAACCCAGAACTCAGAACTGAACCCGCGCTTTGTTCTTGACGGATCCCCGATCCCTGATCCCTGATCGCTGATCTATGCCAACGTTTGCCAAGTTCAGCACGACCGAAGGCGACTTCACGGTCCGCCTTTACGATGACACAGCACCGAAGACGGTCGCGAATTTTGTCGGGCTGGCGGAGGGCTCGACGGAATGGACCGATCCGAAAACGCGCCAGAAAGTGTCGCGGCCCTTTTACGACGGGTTGATCTTTCACCGCGTGATCGAGGGGTTCATGCTCCAGGGGGGCTGTCCGCTGGGCACGGGCGTCGGCGGACCCGGGTATCAATTTGCCGATGAGTTTGGGCCCGGCCTCCAGCACGACCGTCCGGGGCTGCTGTCGATGGCCAACTCGGGGCCCAACACCAACGGGAGCCAGTTTTTCGTGACCCTGGTGCCCACCCCCTGGCTCGACAACAAACACGCGATTTTCGGCGAGGTGATCGAGGGGCTGGACGTGGTCCAGAAGATCGGCAAGACGCCGACCGGGCGGAATGACCGGCCCGTAAACGACATTGTCATCAATTCAGTGCAGATCGAGAGAACGTGACGGCCGCACTTCGTGTGGAAAGCGCTTCCCTAGGGCGTGGCGGGCCGCACGTCGTTGCGGTGGGCGCTTCGCGAGGGCGGCTTCGCCGCAGGCGGCGCGTCGCGCCGAGGGGAAATCCGGCCGAAAGGCCGGCTTTCCGCGCGAAGCGCGGCTTTCCGAGCGATAGCGAGGCCCTCCGCGGCGAAGCTGCCGCTCCGAAGACCCGGCCGCACGGTGCGGTGCGGTGTTTGCAACAGGGGTTGCCATGACTGCCTTGACTGGTCCATCTCGACAGGCCCTGACGGCGCTGATGCTGGCACTCGCGGTGTCGGCTGCCTCGGCCCAGACGCCCATCACGCCGGACAAGAACAAATACACACCCGCGCAGGATGTCCAAATCGGCCAGGAAGCGTCGCAGGAGGTGCGACGCGAGTTGCCGATGCTCAAAGACGCGCGTGTCGATGACTACGTGGACAGCGTTGGCGCGCGCCTGGTCCGTGCGATTCCACCGCAATTCCAGCACAGCGAATTTCGCTACAGCTTCGAGGTCGTCAATCAGAAGGAAATCAACGCCTTCGCCCTGCCGGGCGGTCCGATGTTCCTGCACCGCGGCATGATGGAGGCGGCCAAGTCCGAGGGAGAAATGGCTGGCGTGATGGCGCACGAAATTGCGCATGTCGCGCTGCGGCACGGCACGGCGCAGGCCACCAAGGCGCAGGGCTTCCAGATTGGCGCGGTCGCCGGGCAGATTCTCGGTGCGATTGTCGGCGGCACGGCCGGCAGCATCATCGCGCAGGGCTCGCAATTCGGGCTTGGCGCCTACTTCCTGAAGTATGGCCGCGAGTACGAACGCGAAGCGGATCTGCTCGGCGCGCAAATCATGGCGCGCGCGGGTTACGACCCGCGGCGGATGGCCGACATGTTCCGCACGATCGAGAAACAGAGCAAAGGCAGCGGCGGCCCCGAGTGGCTGAGCAGCCACCCGCATCCGGCCAACCGCTACGAGGCCATCCAGAACGAAGCCTCGATGCTACGGATCGAAGGCACCGCCCCGTCGCAGGCCAGCTTTCAGAGTGTTCAGAAACGCCTGCGGAGCATGGCACCAGCCTATACGGCCGAACAGATCGCGCGTGCCAGGCAGCAGGGGCAGCGGCTGCCGGGAACGAACACCGGTGGGGCGCGTGACGATGTGCCGGTGCGCACGGGCAACGTCCGGGTGTCGCCACCGTCCGGTCAGTACCAACGCGTCGCGGTCGGCAACTTCATGCGCATGCAAGTGCCCACCAACTGGGGGCGCGTGGAGGGCAACAGCAGCGTGACGTTTGCGCCCGAGGGCGGCCACTACCGGACGCAGAATGGCGCGACCGGGTTTACGCACGGCCTGCAGATTGGCGTCATTCCCAACGAGTCACACAGTCATCAGCATGCGACCGACGAACTCATCGAGAGCCTGCAGCAAGGCAATCCGCAGATTCGCCGCCAGTCGGGCGGCTACGTGCGCGAAAACATCGGCGGTCGCACCGCGCTCAGTGCGACACTGCGCAACGTCTCCGAAGTGAGCGGCGGCGCCGAGTTGGTCACGGTATCGACGGTGCCGCTGCGCGACGGCAGCCTGCTCTATCTGATCGCCGTGGCGCCGCAGGACGAGGCCAACGCGTACTCCGGCGCGTTCCGTAGGATCAAGCAGAGCGTGCAGCTGAGCGACACCGGCCGTTAACCCCACCTCACGGCCACGTCACCGCCACGTCACGGGGTTCCCCTCACGGGGTTCCCCTCACGGGGTTCCACGGGGTTCTCGCCCACAGGGTTGATTTCACAGAGTTCATTTCACGGCGCTCAAGAGGCCCCCGTCGAGCACTGCACGAGAGCCCAGTCGGAATACTGCGCAAGAGCACCGGGGCTGGGCACTACGCAAGGGTACCCCCCCGTCGGGACCCTGTGCGGGAACCCTGTCGTACGAACCCCGTGATTTATGATGCCTTGGTTGAGCGACGATCCAGCGAAGCTGTTGACGCGCGCGAGCGCGGGCGATTCGAAGGCCGTCTCGCAGTTGATGCCGCTCGTGTACGACGAGCTCCGGCGTCTGGCGGCCTCGTATCTGCGACGAGAGCGTCCAGGCCATACCCTGCAGGCCACGGCCCTCGTGCACGAAGCCTACATGCGGCTGATCAACGAGAAATCGCACAACTGGCAGAACCGCACGCACTTTCTGGCGATCGCGGCGCTCTCCATGCGGCAGATCCTGGTGCAGCGCGCCCGCGCACGTCATGCCGCCAAACGCGGCGGCGACCCTGTCCGCATTGCGCTCGACGACAACCTGCTGCCCGTCGCGTCCGCCGATCAGGACACGATCGATCTGGTGGCACTCGATGCGGCGCTCGACAAACTCGCCAGGCTCGACGAGCGACGGGCCAGGGTCGTCGAGCTTCGTTACTTCGGCGGGTTGAGCGTCGAAGAAGTGGCGGCGGCGCTCGACATTTCTGCCGCCACCGTCAAACGCGACTGGACGCTGGCGCGCGCGTGGCTCAAGAGGGAGCTTGGGTGACGGATCGCTGGACGCGCATCGGCAAGCTGTTCGACGAAGTCGTGGCGCTGCAACCGGCTGAGCGCGACACCATCCTCGCCGCATGCGATGAGCCGGACGAGGTCACACAGGAAGTGCGGTCGCTGCTCGCCGCACACGATTCGGCCGGACCCTTCCTCGATCCGCTCAGGCCGCCGCGTCTCGCGTCAGATGAACCGCCGTCCACACCCGACCAGCGGGAACTGCCCGAGGGCGCGCTGATCGGGCCGTATCGGATCGTTCGTGTCCTCGGCCGGGGCGGCATGGGGATCGTGTATGAAGCGGAAGACACCCGTCTGCATCGGCGCGTGGCACTGAAGTCGCTCGCCGAGGCACGCACCGCAGATGACCGACAACGCCAGCGCCTCCGGCAGGAGGCGCGCGCGGCGGCCGCCCTGCAACATCCGGGCATCGCGACGATCTACGCGCTCGAAGACATCGACGGCCAAGTGTTCATCAGCTCGGAATATCTGGAGGGGTCGACGCTGCGGGACGAAGTGAGCCGCGGGCCCCTGCCAGCGAATCTCGCGCTTGCCGCCGCCGTGGAAATCACGCAGGCACTGTGCGTTGCCCACGACCGAGGCATCGTCCATCGCGACCTCAAGCCGGAAAACATCGTCCGCACGACGAGCGGGACGTTGAAGATTCTCGATTTCGGTCTGGCGCAGGTGGCCGAGCCCGCATCGAGCGTGCTGTCGCACACGCGCCTCACACAACCAGGCGTTATCGTCGGCACGCCAGCCTACATGGCGCCCGAGCAACTGCTCGGACGTCCAACCGACTTCCGCGCCGATCACTTCGCGTTAGGGGTGATGCTCTACGAGCTCTCCACGGGCAGACACCCATTCGGCGAGGGTTCGCTGCCGTCCACGATCGCGCGCATCCTCGCCGATGCGCCCGACTCGCCGCGCTCACCGGCAACCGTGTCTGCCGGCGTGTGGCAGGTCATCGAACGCTGTTTACAAAAGGACTCCAACGGGCGTTTCGCCTCCACGCGGGAGCTGCTCACCGCACTCGAGTTTGCGATGACATCCCTTACCGCTGCCGCCTCCGTCCACGCTCGCGCCGAGATGACCGCGAGTGCCGGCGGCACTTCGGCCGGGGCACCTGGACCCTCTGTGTCGCCTGCGTCACCTGCTGCGTTGCGCTGGTGGCGGTTCCACCAGTTCGCCGCCGCGGCCACGTATTGGGCAATGGTCTGGCCCGTGTGGCACGTCCATCGCTCTCTAGGCCGCGCGGGGCTCTTTTTCTTCTTCGCGACGCTCGCGGCTGTCGTGGTCTCCGCGAACCTGCGGCTTCATCTCTGGTTTTCGTCGCGCGTCTATCCTGAAGACTCACCGGCACACCGCACGGACGCCGCTCGCTGGATCTGGTGGGCCGACGTGACGTTTGCGGTCCTGCTGATCGCGGGCGGGATGACGCTCCCCGAAGATCGCGCCGGGTGGGCCGCGGTGCTGATCTCCGTCGGCGTTGGCTCGATGGTGGCGTTTCTCTTCATCGAACCAGCCACCGCACGCGCCGCGTTCCGCAGCTCGCCGCTCGCGCCGGCAGTGAAACACCGTCAAGACTGAGCTCGTGGCGCCTGCGGCGCCAAGTTCACAACCGCCAAGACTCCCAGTTCAAAACCCGGGTGGCGCCTGCGGCGCCAAGTTCCAAACCGCCAAGACTCACAGTTCAAAACCCGTGGCGCCTGGGGCACTGCCGCGACAGCGGCCCCCCTGAGTGATGCAGAATAACGGAGGCGAAATGATTCGTGAGGCAACGCGCGACGATCTCGCGGCGCTCGGGCGGCTCGGCGCAGTCCTGATGCGCGCGCACTACGCGTTTGACCCACGACGCTTTCTCGCGCCAGGCGACGCTCCCGAGGATGGCTATGCCTGCTTCCTCGATACCCAGCTGCGCGAGCCCGACGTCGTGATTCTGGTGGCGGAACAGGCCGGACGCGTGGTCGGATATGTGTACGCGGGCCTCGAGCCGCTGTCGTGGAAGGAACTGCGCGGGCCAGCGGGCTTCATCCACGACGTCGCCGTCGACGATCCGGCGCGCGGGACTGGGGTCGCGCGTGAGTTGATCGCCGCGGCCATCGAGTGGCTCCGGCAGCGCGGCGCGCCGCGCGTGATGCTGTGGACGGCCGCTCAGAACGAACGCGCACGACGCCTGTTCGATGCCGCCGGATTCCGCAACACGATGGTCGAAATGACGCTCGAACTGAGTTAGCCGTTATGCGGCCCGAAACGAGAATTTTGGACCCGTTGTGGGTCCGCATAACGGTCTAGGCGCGCGGAGCGCGCCGAAGGAGACAAGTCGAACTAGCCAAGGGGATATCAAGGGCAGAGCCCTTGGCTAGTTCCGTTAGCCGCGAAGCGGCGCAGTTGCCTGCATGCGGTCACGCCGCGGGGAGCACCACCTCAAAGGTGGCCCCGAGACCTTCCCCCTCGCTGTGGGCGGACACCGTGCCGCCGTGCAATTCGACCAGGTTGCGGACAATGGCGAGGCCCAGGCCCAGGCCGCCCTGGTGCTTGGCGTGGCCAACCGCCCCCTGCCGGAATCGATCGAAGACAAACGGCAGCAGTTCCGGCTTGATGCCGGCGCCGGTATCGCCGACGGTGATGTGGAGCGCCTGGTTCCGGCGTGCCACCGCCAGGGACACCATCCCCTCCCTGGGCGTGAACTTGACCGCATTGGCCAGCAGGTTCCAGACAATCTGCTGGAGACGTTCGGGGTCGGCCCCGATTGTGCCGACATCCGCGTCAACGGTGGTATCCAGGCGAACGCCCTTGGCGTCGGCGGCGGGAGCAATCGCCTCGACGGCACTGTGAACCACTTCCGCGACAGCAATGGGCCGGATCTCGAGCCGGAGCTTTCCGGCCATGATGCCGGCCACATCGAGCAGATCTTCGATCAGTCGCTTCTGCGCTTGTGCGTTGCGCTCAATCGTCTTGAGCGCCGCCTCTTTCTTGTCGTCCCCGACCATCCCGTCGACGAGCATGCGCGCCCATCCGGCGATGGCCGTGAGCGGCGTGCGCAGCTCGTGTGACACGGTCATGACGAATTGATCCTTGAGCGCGCTGGCCTGCTCGGCCTCGCGCCGCGCGGCCTGCTCCCGCTCGAGAAGCGCGCTCAACTGCTCGTTGATGGCGCGGAGACGCTCGGCTTCGGCCTGGCGCGCCCGCTGCAGTTCCTGCTCCGAAACGGCGGTGGCGTCGAGCTGTCGTGACAAGGCAATCAAAAGCCCGAACAGTCCGATCGACACGATCGCGTAGGTTGTCAGAAAACCCCGAAGTTCCCGGCGCCACGGCGCGAGCATCTCCGATTTGTCGAGTGACACGGCGACAATCAGTGGAAGCCCGGCGACGCGGCGAAACGCGGACACCATCTCGGGTCCATTCGCCGCAACCGGCCCTTCGAGCACGCCGTGCGGGACGCCCCCCTGCGCAGCCGCGAAAATCGGATTGCCCTCCGCCGGAGCACCGATGGGATCGGCGGTTGACGGCTCTCGAAAGATCACGCGGCCATTGGCATGAAAGACCCAGACGGCGCCGTGCTCGCCGACGCTGACGCTCTGAAAGAAGCGACGCAGGTCGTAGGGCAGAAAGGACGCGACCACCGCGCCTTCCACGGTGCCGTCGCGGCTCGTGAGCCTCCGGCCAATCGGCAGCAGATACCCATCGGGCACCACCGGCGAGAGAAAGGGCTGACCGACGATGAGATCATCGGTGGCTGACCTCATCGCGTCATCGAACACCGGCTCGCCATGACGCGACTGGCCAATGATGTCGCCGCGCGTCGAGTGCCGGATGACCATCTGCCGATCGACGACGGAAATGGCGCCGACACCGGTCAGCCCCGCGCGCGCGGAGACGAGACTGGGCGCCCATTCCTCGGCCGGCGCGCCCGGTCCTCCGATGCGCTGGCTGTGCAAGGCGAGTTGGCGGAGGGCGGCGTCGCTGGCGGCAAACGTGCCGCCCATATACGACGCGAGAATCAGCGCCAGATTCGACGAGTGCGTCTGTGCGCGCGTGATCACCTCGACGCGAGAAGCCCAGAGGTCATTCGTGCGAAGCGCGCCGAGTACCAGCAGCAGCCCGATGGCGAGTCCGAAGATGACGAGTTTGCGCATTCAGCCGGAAGCTCAACAATTTGCCACCCGGGCGATAACATTATGCGCGACCTCCTGGATCTGCTCGGCGGTCAATCGGTCACGAGCTGGGCTTTCGCGTTCGTGATGGTGTCGTCGAACTTCCTCGGCGCGGCGCTGCTGTCGCGCGGCCGATGTGACCGGATCCGAGCGGCCGAAGGCCGCGAGGCCCTCGCGACGAAGCCGCGCCGCGGCGAGGCGAAGCCGAGCCGCCCTCGCGGCGCAGCCGCGCCATCCGCGCCGTCAGGCGCGGCCATCCCCGCGTGACGACTCCTGCTACGATGTGTCGGAGGACTCTATGTGGACGCTGCTGCTGCCGCTGCTTCTGTTGGGTGTGGAACGCCCTGTCGCCGAGGTCCGGGAAGCCGCGCCGGTGCAGGAAGCGCGCAAGGTTCCTAAGGACTCCGTCGAGGTTGATTCGCGCGGGTGCTTGAAGGGCCGCGTCTTTACCGCCACGGGGCAGCCGGCCGAGGAGCGCACCGTCAAGGGTCCGGACATCACCGGCCACCACTTCAGGGTCACCGGCAAGAAAGACGTCATGGATCTCGTCAAGCGCTACAACGGGCAATACGTCGAAGTCGTCGGCATCGTGCGCCGGGCCTCGCTCGACGATCAGGGCGTTGGCATGCGCATCGGCCGAGGCGCACGCGTCGTCATCGGCGCGCCGGGGAGCGATCCGACGCGCATGAACACCCCGTCAGCCGCGCCCAGCGTGGCGGCAATGGATCTCATCGCCATCCGCGTGCTCGCCGACCGCTGCCCGATTCAATAGGCTGCGGGGTCATGTTCTTCTTCTTCTCCAGCCGCATGGGGTGTCTGGGCTCCGTGGTCGTCACCATCATCGGCTCGTTGATCCTGATTGCGCTGATGCGGTCGTGCTCCACCGCCGGGGCGACCTGGTAGCACAAAGGGAGCCTCAGGCTGACGCTTCGTCGCGCGCGATCTCGTCGAGTTTCGCGCGCAAGGCGGCAAAGCCACACTGCTCCGGATCGAACAGGCCCCACTGGTCCTGGATTGGCTTGGTGGATTTCGCGCGAGGCGTGACCTTCCGGATCTTCGAGAGCGGCGTCGCCGCCGGCTCGGGCGTGCTCCCTGGCGGCGTGACGAGAATCGACATCGTGCGATTGACTCGAGGCGCTCGGTCCGCGGCCGGCGGCGCGGGGGCGGCGGCCTCGGGCTGTCGATCCGCTTTCAGCCGCTCGATGTCCTGCCGCAGGGATTCAATCAGTTGTACCCAGGCCGGTCGATCGGTTGGGGCCGGATCCGTCGTGCCCTCGTGCACGTTGTCCGCGAAGAACATCGGATCGACATCGGGTTCCACGCCAACAACGGCCGCGATCGGCTGGCCGGCGGCAGCAACGACCGCGACCGGCACATCGACGGCCGCGATCGGCAAGTCGGCGGCAGCAACGGCCGCGATCGGCAGGTCCACGACAGCAGCGGCCGCAATCGGCAGGTCCGCAGCAACGGCCGCGATCGCCACATCGTCGGCCGGCATCGGCTGGATGGCCTCCGCCACTGCCGGCACGAACACTTCGTCTGGCGGCGGGCTCACGACGGTGGCCGCAGGCGGCAGCGAGATCAACTCTGGCTCGTCAGCGGGGATTGCTTCGGGCGGCGGAGTCTCCTCGGAGACGGCGACGACCGTGGGCTTCTCAATCCGGGCAGGCGCCTTGCGCTTCGCGGCTATCTCGGACAGGAGCGGCGCGAGGAGCGCATCGATGTCGAACGTTTCCTCTGGCGCTGGTGCGGCCGGTCGCGCGTTCTTCCGCCGGCGCCGCGGCACGACCGGCACGTAGTCGGATCCAGCCTCGGGCTCGGACGCGGATTGCGGGATGACTGGCGTCTCGTCAGTCAGCACGACGAGGGGCGCCGCGTCGATGGCCACGACCACGGGGGCTTCGTCGAACACGATGACTACGGGTGGCTCGTCGATGGCCATCACCACCGGCGTTTCATCCCTCGCCAGCACCTGCAGCGGCTCGGCGGCCAGCATCGCGGCACGCTCTTCGACGGACGCCACCGGCTCGATTTCTTCGGCTGCCAGCGCGCGCTCTTCGCCTCGCATTGCGGCGGGAGCAACCAGTTCTTCGAGCGTTGCCAGCGCCTCCTCGGGGAAGACCACCGCCTCCGGGGCGGGCCCAACGGGTGTCCGAGCCGAAGCGGTTTCGAGGTTCCGTTTGGTGAATGGTGCCGCAAGGGCAGCGAGCCAAAGCGGCCGTGGCTCCTCGTCGACAACGACGGGAACGTGATCGTCGATGGTGGCAACCGGCAGCGTCGGCTGCTCGATCACGACCGGCGCGAGGATCGATTTGAGGATGGGCTCGAGCGTCTCGTCGACAGCAGGTTCGACAAACAGTGCGGCGCTTGACGCGGCGATCGGCGCGGCAGCCGGTTCGGCCGCCTGTTTGGCGACACGCTCCGCCGCCGCTTCGTTCAAGTCATCAGCGGCCAGATCCGTTTCGGCTTGCCGGGCGCGGCGTTCAGCAGCGCCTTCAGCAAGGTATGCGGCGATTTGATCGGCAAACACCGCCGGGTCGCAGCCGCCCGGCGTCGTCCTGGTCTTGCGTGCACGCAGCTTGGCGAAGACACCGCGGTGCTCGGCAGGCTGTTCGGGATCGGCCAGCATCGGGATCGTGAGCATCCGGACGTTGGCGGCCGCGGCAATCACGCGCAACGCGCCGGCAATCGCCGCATCTTCCTGAGCGGAGAGCAGCGACGGCACGAGCACGAGGTCGGGCACACGATCGCCGATGCCGGCCAGCGCCGTGAGGGCGCCTTCGGTGGTCCGGGCGTGCAAGAGATCGGCGTTGAGCCGGCCTCGAATCAGATGCGCCAGTTGTTCCGCCTGGCGGTGATCCGGTTCGATGGCAAGAATGAGCGACATGCCTTAAAGGCGCATGAGCAGCACAACCAGCACGACGGCGGTCGCCATGAACACGAGCACGTGCGCATGCTCGGCGATGTCGCCGCGAACCACTTGCGCGACCATGAGCGTGACTGCGAGTGCCAGATAATTGGCATTCTCGCCGACGCTGGATAAATCCGCACCGCTCCACGCGTATCGCGTGCGCTGGTCGAAGACCATCAACGCGATCAACAACACCAGCACGCCGGTGATTGCCGCCACTCCATCGATGACCCGTCGTCGCGTTATAGCCATATCTACCCGTAGAAGGACAGGCAAAATGCATTCCGCGACGCCGCGCAGACGGCAGCGCACGCAAACACCCGGAATTCCGCGGGTTCTCTCATGGGTTATCAGAACTGCGACACGGCGAAGGTAGCCGCGCACGCACGAAATCGTGACCGCGCTGACGAAAGGCGCGCCTGGGGCGCCAGGACCGATTGGCGCGCAGCGGCGCCTGCGGGGGAGAGTCCGCCTTCCGGCCGCGAGGCCGGCCCTCGCGCCGCGGGCGCGCCCTCCACGCGAAGCGAGGCCCTCCGCACGAAGTGCGGCCCTCCGCTCCCCGCGAATTCTGTCGCACCGCTTACGAATGTTGGGGCGGAACGCGCCGCGCTCACGGTCCATATCGGCGGGATTCCGCGGGTCGTCGCCTCCCGTAACTCTTAGCAACGACAACGCTTCTCGCCCGATTCCGCGATCGCGCAAGGCGATGCGGCACAGCTGTTGCGATACGGCGGCGCATCACGCGATTTGCACAGTGGCCAATCGCAACAACGCAATCACTCACTGGTTCAATGCGCGTCGGTTTCGGCGCGCGGGAGGAACGTTCATGTATCTCATCACCACTCTCCGCTCGCTTGCACGCCGCGACGAAGGCCAGGACCTGCTCGAATACGCCCTGCTCGTTGCCCTCATCGCGCTCGTGTGCGTCGTGGCCATCACGGCGGCCGGCGTCAACGTGAACACGATCTTCACGAGAATCGCGGCGGCGCTCGGCACCGGGGCCTAGGCGGTACATCGGTCGCGTCAACTGCTCAAACGAGAGGTTGGACATGAATCGTGTATTGCCAGGCATCGGTCGCCTCGTCATCGACGACGACGGACAGGACCTGCTCGAATACGGGTTGCTCGCCGTGCTGATTGCGGTGGTTGTCATGGCCGGGGTCACGACGGTCGGCCAGACCATCCAAACGGTGTTCTGGGAGGTCATCAAGCGTGGCTTCTAACCCGATTGTGCTGGCAGTGCTCGTATTGGGCGTGGGCGGCGGCGCGTTCATCGATCTTCGGACGCGCCGCGTGCCCAACGCTCTCACCATGACGCTGGCGGCCATCGGCATCGCGTGCGCCGCCGGCGGTCTCAGCGGGCTCACGGTGGTTGCGTCAGTACTCGGGCTCGCGTTGGGCCTCGGCCTCATGCTGCCCGGGTACATGTTTGGCGCGACCGGTGCGGGGGACGTCAAGCTGCTGGCTGCCGCAGGCGCGTTGCTCGGCCCCGCGCACATCGGGCTTGCCTTTTTGTACACGGCTCTCGCAGGCGGCATTCTGGCGCTGCTGGTCGCGCGCAGCCGTCGCCGGCTGGCGCTGACGCTCGAAGGTACAGGCCGGCTCATCGCCACCCGGGCGGCCAACGCCGCCGCCATCGAGCACCCCGCCGCGAACAATCGCTTCGCCTATGCGCCAGCCATTGCCGTCGGTTGCGTGCTTGCCGCATTCGGATTGTGAGACACGACATGACTACACCCGTATTGCACATCAGACGAGAGCGCGGTGCGGCGCTGCTTGAAACCGCTCTGGTGATGCCGATTGTGTTGCTCGTCGCTGTCGGGATTTTTGAATTCGGTCGCGCCTACCAGCACTGGCAGGTGTTGACCAACGCGGCGCGCGAGGGAGCACGGGTGGCGGTCCTGCCGGGCGCCGACGTGGGCACGATCACCGCCCGCGTCAAGAGCTACATGAACTCCGGACAACTGTCCAAAGCGGACAGCGCGACGGTCGCCGTGACGCCGGTCACGCTCGACCTCGGAGGCGGTGCGACAGCCGCAGCCTCGAGCGTCGCCGTGAACTACCCGTTCGAGTTCATCGTGCTGCAGCCCATCGCGCAGCTGGTCGTGACCGGGTCGAGAGCGGGCGCCCCGCTGACGATGACGGCGACGTCGGTAATGCGGATCGAATGACGGAATTGAGCTGGTCCGCACGTCGCGACCAGCACATGAGGGATACCTAATGGCTCGACGAAGAATTTTCCTGGTGTTTGTGCTCGCTATCGCGGCAGGCAGCGCACTCGCCCTTGGCACCTACAACTACGTACAGCAAATGCCGACGACGCAAGGCAGCGCCATGCCGACCCAGCCGGTCGTCGTCGCCGCCGCGGATCTGCAGATCGGCGCGGAGCTGCGACGGGATGATCTGAAGATCATCGACTGGCCCGCCAGCGCGGCTCCGAACGGGGTCTTCACGACGATGGACGAGATCGTCGGCCGCGGCCTGGTGCTGCCGCTGATTGAGAACGAGCCGGTGCTGCCGATGAAGCTCGCCCCCAAGGGGGCCGGTGCCGGACTGCCGCCCGTGATTCCCGCGGGCCTGCGCGCCTTGTCCGTGCGGGTCAACGAGGTGATCGGCGTCGCCGGCTACGTGTTGCCCGGTACGCGCGTGGACGTGCTCGCCACGCTCAACCCCACCGACGTGCGCACCGACGTCATGTCGAAGGTCGTGTTGACGAACGTGCAGGTGCTCGCGGCCGGAACCAAGCTCGAGCAGGGCGCCGACGGCGGCAAGCCGATCCCGGTCACCGTCGTCACCTTGCTGGTCAATCCGCTCGAGGCTGAACGGCTCACCCTCGCGAGCACGGAAGGCAAGATCCAGCTCGCGTTGCGTAACCCCCTGGACCAGGAGGCGCCTCCCACGACGGGTATCAAACCAGCAGCGCTGCTGGGGTCCGCTCCCCCAGTGCGCCAGTCGTCGGCGCGCGCCCGCACCACGACGGTGCCCCCGCCGCCGCCCCCGACGGGGCCCGACCTACCCAGCGTTGAAATCATTCGCGGCGACAAGCGCACCCGCGAAATCGTGCGTCAGGAGCAGTAATCATGATCACCACATCTGCGATTCGCCGTCTCGCCTTCATTGTGCTCCTCACGCTCGCGACGCCCGCCGGGCTCGTCGAGGCCGCAGACACCCGCGCCGCAGCCGGCGCCGACGAGATTGGCAGCGTGCGCCTGCTGGTCGGCCGGTCGGCCATTGTCAACACCGGATCCCCGATTGCGCGGATCTCGCTGACCAGCTCCGATATCGCCGACGCAATGGTCACCCAGCCGAACCAGTTGCTGATCCAGGGCAAGCTGCCGGGCACGATCACGATGTTCGTGTGGAATCGCGCCGGCGCGATGAGCCGCTATGACGTCATCGTCGAACGCGACCTCTCGACGCTCTCGCACCATATGCGCGACCTGTTTCCCGGCCAGAACATCATCGTCGCGAGCAACGGCAAGTCCGTGGTGATCTCCGGCACGGTGTCGAGCAAGGAGCTTTCCGAGAAAGCCACCGAAGTGGCCGCGGGCCATGTCGAGAAGAAGGAAGACGTCGTCAACCTGCTGCAAGTCAACCAGGCGCCCACGCCGCAGGTGCTGCTGCGCGTGCGCTTTGCCGAAGTGAGCCGCAATGCGCTCACTGAGCTCGGCGCGTCGTACTTCACTGGTCCCAATGGCTACAAGGACTGGGCCGGTCGCGGCACCACGCAGCAGTATCCCGCCCCGGACTGGGGCGAGGACGGCACCAAGCTGACGTTCAGCGATTTCCTGAACGTGTTTCTGTTCAACATGAAGCACGACCTCGGCGTGGCGATTCGTGCGCTGCAGTCGCGCGGCATGTTTCAGAGCCTCGCGGAGCCCAATCTCGTCGCGGAGAGCGGCAAAGAGGCGAGCTTCCTGGCCGGCGGCGAGTTCCCGATCCCTATCGCCCAGGGCGGCACCAACCTTGCGATCTCGGTCATATTCAAGGAGTTCGGTGTCCGGCTGAACTTCACACCCACGGTCACCGCGGAGAATCGCATCCGTCTCAAGGTTCGGCCGGAAGTCAGCACACTGGATTTCGCAAACGCGATCGTGCTCCAGGGCTTCCGGATTCCCGCACTGAGCACCCGGCGGACTGAAACCGAAGTCGAGTTGGCGAACGGACAGACGTTTGCCATCGCCGGGCTGTTGAACAACACCGCAACCGAAGCGCTGCAGAAGATTCCGGGCATCGGCGACATCCCGATTCTCGGCTACCTGTTCCGCAGTAAAGCGGCCCAGAAGAACCGCACCGAGCTGGTGGTGATGATCACCCCGGAAATTCTGCCGACCGGTTCGCCCGGAGTGACCACGGAAACACCGCGGCTGCAGGAGCCGTATCTGCCTCCCCAGCCAATCGACCGATCGCATCCGACGCCAGGTCCGGCATTTACACCGGCGGGCGACAACCCCGCGCTCGTGCCGCGTCCGTCAGGATCTTCGCGCGCCGTACCTGTCGCGCCGGGCCAGACCACTGCCGAAAGTGCCGCCGCCGTGCTCCGCTCGAACATGCCGAAGGGTCCCACGATGATGACTCTCGATACACAGTCGACAGGCGCACCCGCAGAACCGGCCGCGGTCGCGACCCCGACGCCGCAGGCGACTCAGGCCGCCGAGGCGGCCGCGCGCGAGCCCGAGATGCGCCCCATGACGAAGGACGAGAAGAAGCGCTTCGAGAAGGCTCGCGAGGCAGAACGCAAAGCGGAAGAGCAGCGGCGTAAAGACGAGGAGAAGGCCGCCAGGGAGGCGCAGAAGCAAGCCGAGAAAGCGGCGAAGGAAGCCAAGAAGGCCGCCGAACGTGCACAGAAGGCCACTCCCAAAGGGTAACCATGATGTTGACGCATTTCCGCCATCTTCGAGACGACCAACGCGGCATGTCGCTGGTGTTCATCTCCGTCGGGTTCATGTCGTTCATGGCCGCGACGACACTGGCGATTGATGTCGGCATGTTCATGACCGCCCGCAATCAGGCGCAGAACTCTGCGGACGCGGCGGCGCTGTCCGGCGCGGTCGCACTCGTGCGCAACAGCTACACGGATCGATCCGCTTCAGGGCCGGTCGTGCAAAGCGCCATCCGTACGGCACAACACAACACGATTTTCGGCGAAGACGTGTCTGTGACGCCGGACGACGTGACCTTTCCGGCCGCGCCCAGCGGGCAACTCAATCGCGTGCGCGTCGAGGTCTATCGAACGATCGAACGCGCGAACGCTGTTCCGACACTCCTCGGCGCGTTCTTCGGCGTGCCCACCGTCGACATCACGGCGGCGGCGACCGCCGAGGCATCGCCGGCTAACGCCATGACGTGCGTGAAGCCGTTCATGATCCCGGACAAGTGGATCGAGAAGCAGACGCCGGAATGGGATCCGTCGGACACGTACGACAAGTACGCGAAGAAAAACAAAGGGACGCTGTTGGCCGATCCCGACATCTACATCGGCTCCGGCCCATCGTACACGGGGTACTCCTACAAGGAGGACATCGGCCGGCAGTTGGTTCTTCGGGCCAGTACGGGTAACGAAATCAACCCGAGCTTCTATTACTCGTGGAAAATGCCGGGCGATACCGGCGGCGATTTCTATCGCGACAATATCGCCAACTGCAATCGGTCGAGGATCGTACGGGGAACGGTCATCATCCAGGAACCTGGGGCGATGGAAGGCCCGACGGTAAAGGGCATCGAAGACCTCATCGCCAAGGATCCCAACGCCTATTGGGATGACGGCTGCAAGTGTGTCAAGGGCAGCAGCTACATCGGGCAAAGCCCCCGCGCCTTCCCGATTCCGCTCTACGACCCGGAGTACTACGCGGACGGCCAGGCAAACGGTCGTTTCGCCGACTTCATCATCGCCAATTTCCTGGGCTTCTTCGTGGACCGTGTAGAGGGCAACGGAATTTACGGACGCGTCACACGGATCACCGGGATGGTCGATGAGACCGCGGCCGAGGCGCCCGACGATTCACTGCCCATGGCAATTCGACTGGTGCAGTAATGGCACAGCTCCTCACTCTGGTCGTCTCTCACGACGAACAATTCCGCAAACAGGCAGAGCGGCTGCTGCGCTCCTGTCCCGTTCCCATTGGCGTGCTCGACGAAGGATCGCAGCGCGGCGCCACGTCACCCGACGTCGTGCTCGTGGACATCCGCAACGATCCGACAGCCGGCATGGCCAGCATCGAGCGGGTGCGCGGAGCGGCGGCCCAGGCGGCGGTGTTTGCCGTCGCCAACGCCACCGAACCCGAGCTCATTCTGCAGGCCATGCGTGCAGGCGCCACCGAGTTCTTCACGTGGCCGCCGGACCCCGAAACGTTTTACGGCGCGATCCGTCGAACCTCCGCCCGCCGCGAGGCGGCGCACGGGGCGCGCCCGACCGCCACCACGCTCGCCTTTTTTGGCGCCAAGGGCGGCGCGGGCACGACGACCATCGCCGTCAACTGCGCCGTCGAGCTCGCGCGGCTGACCAAGCGCGCCACGGTCATCGTCGATCTCAAGCGCGGCCTCGGCGAGGTCGCCCTGTTTCTCGGCATCCGCCCACGCTTCAGCCTCGTCGATGCCATCGACAACCTGCATCGTCTCGATCGCGCGTTTCTGCGTGAGCTCGTGACCAAGCACAAGTCGTCCGTGGATCTCATCGCCGGATCCGAACTGTTCGACCGGCCCGGCGCCGGTGATGCCAGCGCCATCGAGGAGCTGTTTCAGGTGTTGACACGGCACTACGAGTACATCGTCATCGATGCCGGCAGCGACATCAACGTCTGCGCCCAGGCCGGGCTCTATGCGGCCGAAACGATGTTCCTCATTGCGAATCCGGACGTCGCGTCGGTGCGTAACGCGCAGCGGCTGATCGAGCGCGTGCGGCAACTGGGCGTTGCCGGCGAGCGCGTCCGTCTGCTGCTCAATCGCGCGGCCGAGCCGTATCCGATTCCGCCCAAGCAGATCGAGGCCGCCGTCGGCCACCCGATTTACCACACCTTCCCGAGTGATTACGGGATCGTCTCCACCGCGCTCAACTCGGGCGTGCCGCTGGCGCTCAGCGGCGACTCCGAACTGGCGAAACAGTTCGACCGCTTCACGCGCTCCATCTTCGAACCCGCCGAGGCGGCGGCGGCCGCGGCCACGACGCCGGGGCCGGGGCCGCGCAATCGGCTCGGCCTCGGGCGGATCGCCAGCTTCTGGTAAACAAGTTATGAACGCCACCCCGGTTTCGACTCCTCCCACCCCGCAGCGGCCACCGGCGTCGGTGCAACCGCGCCGCCAGTATGTGGAGCTGAAAGGCAACGTCCACCGCAAGCTGATCGGCCGGCTGAACCTCGAAGCGCTGGCGCAGACCGACCGCGCGCGTGCCGAAGGCGAGATCCGCGCGCTGCTGGCCGAACTGCTGGCTGGCGAAGCGACGCCGCTCAGCATGAGCGAGCGCGAGGCCTTTTTCGCGGAAGTGCTCGACGAAGTCTTCGGCCTGGGTCCGCTCGAGCCGCTCCTGCGCGATCCGGGCATCAGCGACATCCTCGTCAACACTTTCCGCCACGTCTTCGTCGAGCGCAACGGCAAGCTCGAACGGGTCGAGGCGGCGTTTCAGGACGATCGCCACCTGATGCGCGTCATCGACCGCATCGTCAGCAGCGTCGGGCGCCGCGTGGACGAAAGCTCGCCGATGGTGGACGCCCGTCTCCAGGACGGCTCGCGTGTGAATGCGATCATCCCGCCGCTGGCGGTCGATGGCCCGCTGCTCTCGATTCGCCGATTTCCGGCCGAGCGTCTCAAGGCTGACGACCTGGTCACGCTCAAGGCGCTGACACGTCCGATGCTGGATTTTCTGTCGCACTGCGTGCGTGCACGGCTCAATTGCCTGATCAGCGGCGGCACCGGCGCCGGTAAGACGACGCTGCTCAATGTGCTGTCGGGGTTCATTTCCGAGCGCGAGCGCATCGTCACCGTTGAAGACGCCGCTGAGTTGCAGTTGCATCAGGAACACGTGGTGCGCCTCGAGACGCGCCCACCGAGCGTCGAGGGCAAAGGCGCCATCCGCCAGCGCCAGCTCGTCATCAACGCGCTGCGCATGCGCCCCGATCGCATTGTCATCGGCGAGGTCCGCGGCGAAGAGGCGCTCGACATGTTGCAGGCGATGAACACCGGCCACGACGGATCGCTGACCACCGTCCACGCCAACACCCCGCGAGACGCGCTGGCGCGCATCGAGACCATGATTGCGATGGGAGCGACAAACCTCCCCGAGCGCGCGATGCGTCAGCAGATTGCCTCGGCCATTCAGCTCGTGGTGCAGCAGACGCGCCTCTCGGACGGCACGCGCAAGGTAACCAGCATCAGCGAGATTACCGGCATGGAAGGCGACATGATCACCATGCAGGAGATCTTCGTGTTCGACAAACTCGGCGTGACGCAGGAGGGCAACGTGCTCGGGCGGTTCCGCGCGACCGGCGTCCGGCCGAAGTGCGCCGAGCGGCTCAAGGCCTCGGGCATTCATCTCACCACCGACATGTTCGAAGGCGTCATGGAGGTGCGGTGATGTTGCCTGCCGTGATCGTTTTCCTCGTCGTCACGAGCGTCATTGTCGGCGTCTATTTCGCGGTGAGCGCGCTGCCGGGCCTGATGAAGGAGCGCCAGCTCGAACGACGTCTGCGCGACGTCTCGGCGCCCATCGCTCAGCAGATTCGCGGCGACAGCATCGTCCTCAAGGCCGCTTCCAACGCGTTCCTCGATCGCGTGGCCGCCGGCACACGCGGCGGTGCCTGGCTCGGTCACCTCATCGACCAGTCGGGCGTGAGAACGACCTCCGGTCAGGTGATTCTCATCAGCCTGGCCATCGCGGTGCTCCTGGGCCTGCTCGGCGCTGTGCTGGCCAGGCCGAACTGGGTGGCGCCGGTCGCCGCCGCCGCAGGCCTTGTGTTGCCCACGGCGTTTCTCATGCGCAAGCGGTCGGTGCGGATGCGGCGATTCGAGGAACTGTTCCCGGAGGCGCTCGACCTGCTCTCACGAGCCGTCAAGGCCGGCCATGCGTTTCAGACGGCGATGAACATGGCCGCCGAGGAACTGCCGGATCCGGTGGGACCCGAGTTCCGAAAGACATTCGACGAGCAGAATTTCGGTCTGCCGCTGCGCGATGCGCTCAATGCGATGTCGGAGCGCATTCCCATCATCGACGTCAAGTTCTTCGTGACCGCCGTGCTCATCCAGCGCGAAACCGGCGGCAACCTGTCCGAGATTCTCGACAACCTCTCGCATGTCGTGCGCGAGCGGTTCAAGGTCTTGCGCCAGGTCCGCGTGCACACGGCACATGGCCGGTTCACGGGGTGGGTGCTGCTGGCATTACCCGCGGTGCTTGCCGTCGTCATGTCGTTCATCAATCCCGAGCACATGAATTTGCTCTTCAGGGAATCCATGGGCCGGACCATGCTCCTCGTGGCGGCGGTCATGCAGACGATCGGGTTCTTCTGGATCAAGCGCGTCATCAAGATCGAGGTTTAGCGTGATCATTCTCCTGACACTCCTCGCGTTTGCCTTTGCCGCGCTCGTCGTGACGGCCGGCGCCATGGCACTGGCGCCGAGCGGTGGCGCCACCATCGAACAGCGTCTCGGCGATCTGACGGGCCGCGCCATGAAGGAAGCCGACGAGGCACGCTTGCAGCGCCTGGTCGGCGTGCTCAAGCGTCTTGGTAATGCGGTGCCGCACTCGCCCAACGAAATGGGCAAGTTGCAGCTCCGCCTGGTGCGCGCCGGATTCCGCTCGCATGACGCGGTGATCGTCTTCTTCGGGGTTCGCGTCGGTGCCGCTCTCCTGCTGTTCGGGGTGTTGGGCAGCTCATTGTTCATGCGACCAAACCTGGGATACGCGCTGGCGGCGGCCGGCGTCGGCTATCTGCTTCCCAGCATGGTGCTCGGCCGGCTCGAACGAAAGCGCCAGCACCGCATTCGCATGGGCCTGCCCGACGCGCTCGACTTGCTCGTGGTGAGCGTGGAAGCCGGGCTCGGACTCGATCAGGCGATCCAACGCGTCGGCGAGGAGATCGCCTTCGCGCACCGCGAATTGTCCGACGAGCTCCGGCTGGTCAACCTCGAGCTTCGCGCCGGCAAAGGGCGTACGGACGCGCTGCGCGCGCTGGCCGAGCGCACGGGCGTCGACGATCTGGCCTCATTGGTCGCCATGCTCGTGCAGACGGATCGGTTTGGGACCAGCGTGGCGCAGTCGCTGCGCGTGCACGCCGACACGATGCGCACCAAGCGCCGGCAGCGGGCCGAAGAAGCGGCGGCGAAGACCGGCGTCAAGATGGTCTTCCCGCTGGTGTTCTGCATCTTCCCCGCGATCTGGGTCGTCACCATCGGGCCGGCCGCGATCAAGTTCGTGCAGGTCCTGATGCCGATGGCAAACGAATGACCATGGCTGCCACCGCCACGATCCTCGAGACGCCGCCGGTCCTGTCCGGTCCGCCCGCGCCCGTAACCCTGGCGGACACGGGCCTCAGCGCCGACCAGGTGCTGCAGTTGCTCATGAAGTCGCTCTACACGGGCGAGTCCAGCGGCCTGGTGCTCGCGGAGCGCCTGCGCCTGCCGTTCACGATTCTCGAGCCGCTCATCGAGCGGGCACGGTCCCAGCAGCTCATCGAGGTTCGCGGCGCGACCGGCACGGGCTCGGCCACGTACCGCTACAACCTGACCGATGCCGGACGCGATCGCGCGCAGCAGTTCATCGATGCGAATCATTACGTCGGGCCCGCGCCGGTGCCGCTCACCGTCTACGTCGAGGCGATGAACGCCCTGCGCGCGGCGCGCGGCTACGTGAACCGCGACCGCATTGCCCAGGGCTTCGACAACCTCGTCGTCGAGGACTCGATCTTCGAGCAGCTCGGACCCGCCATCAACGCCGGCAAGGCGGTGTTTCTCTATGGCCCGGCCGGCAACGGCAAGACCGTGCTCGCTGAAGGCATGGGACGGACTCTCGGCGGCGAGATGCACATTCCCTACGCCATCGACGTCGATGGGCAGACCATCACCTTGTACGATCCCATCAGCCATCGTTCCCTCGAAACCGACGACGACAACCAGCCGTCGCTCATTGCCGCCGCGCCGCGCGACCGGCGATGGATCAAGGTGCGCCGGCCCGTGGTCACGGTGGGCGGCGAGCTGACGCTCGACATGCTCGACCTGACCTTCAATCCGATCTCGAAGTTCTATGACGCGCCGATTCAGATGAAAGCCAACGGCGGCGTCTTTCTGGTCGACGATTTCGGCCGGCAGCGCATGCGCCCCGAGGAGCTGCTCAACCGGTGGATTGTGCCGCTCGAAAGCCGCGTCGACTACCTCACGCTGCACACGGGGAAGAAGTTTCAGGTCCCCTTCGATGTCCTGATCGTCTTTGCGACCAACCTCGACCCCAAGTCGCTCGCCGACGAGGCCTTCCTGCGGCGCATTCCCTACAAGATCGCCATCACCGATCCGTCGGTCGAGCAGTTCACGCAGATCTTCGAGCTGGACTGCCGCAAACGCGGGCTGCAGTTTCACCCGGTCATCGTGGCGTATCTGTATCGCCGTCACTACCGGCCCTACGGGCGTGCGATGCGCTCGTGCCAGCCCCGCGATCTGCTCGACCAGGTCACGGCGCTCTGCCGCTTCGAGGGACGCGAGCCCGTCGTCACGCGGGAGCTGCTGGACAAGGCCTGCGACTCCTACTTTCTCGACGAAACCATGCACGGCGACCCTGCCGAGGGGCGGGAGCGTCCCAAGGTGAACATCCGATGATCGACGGCTTCACCTCCGCGTCCGCCGGCGTGACGCTGACCAACGCGCGGTCGCGGCAGGTGATTGCGCGGGATGTCGAGCTGGCGTTGACGCGATCCGCCCGCCGTCAGGGCCTGCTCAAGCGTCCGTCCCTGCCGCTCGAGAGCGCTCTCCTGCTCGCGCCCTGTTTCATGGTGCACACCGCTTTCATGCAGTTTCCGATCGACATCGTCTTCGTGGACCGTCGCGGGTACGTTCGCCATCTGGTCCACAATGTCGGGCCGTGGCGCGTCGCCGCCTCACTTCGGTCTTACGCGACCATTGAATTGCCGGCCGGCACGCTCGAGAAACACGACGTCGTCGTCGGCGATCGCCTGTGCCTGGGCGTGGCGATGTCGATGAAGCTCTCGGCGTAACCTTCCTACCTCGATTCGAGGACGCTGTTCCCGTCTGCCGAGGAACGGTGTCTAATCCGCTGCGACCTTTTGGCGAGTTTGCCCGTCTAATGATGGGATTTAGCGGATGGCCGCCCGGCTGTAGGCTCGAAGCGCTGGAAGCGGCAAGCCGGCGGCGGATTCCGCGAGGAGGGTCTGATGCGCAGCGTATGGACCGACGTGTTCTGGCCGTAGCTGTCCTCACGTGTGCGACCGTGCTGTGCGTCAGTGGCGCGCAAGGTCAGCCGCCTCCGGCCAGAACCTGATCGTCGAGGCGCGCGAGACGACCGACTATCAGGCCTTTCAGAAAGCCCGGCAGCAGTCGCCTGGCCTGACCTTCCAGGACATTCGTGCGATTCAGGCGGCGGTGCCCGCCGTCGAGCTCGTGTCGGCGCGCAAACGTTTCGCGCCCAATCGCGTGATGCCGAAGCCTGATGGCGAAACGCCGGCAGTGTTTGGAGTGGAACCCAGCTATCAGGCGATCTCCGGTCTCCGCATCACGGCGGGCCGTTTTTTCACCGCGGACGAAGCGTCGAAAGCCGCGGCCGTGGCGGTGATTGGCGAGGGGGCACGAGCGCGGCTCTTCGGCGCGACCGACCCGCTCGGGCAGTTCCTGAAGATCAACGAGCAGTGGTTCCAGGTGATTGGCGTCACGGCGCCGCAAGCGGTTGCGCGCGGCGAGGTCGCCGGGATTGCCGCCGAGGATCGCAACAATCTGATCTATGTGCCGGCGGCGGCGGCCATCCTGCGGCTCGAGGACAATTACAGCCAGTTTCGCGACGAGATCGACGGCGCGTATCTGCGCTTGCGCTCCACGAACGACGTGGCCGCGGCGGCCTCGATTGTGCGGAGCGTGCTCGACGCCAACCATCGCGGCGCCAGCGATTACACGCTGATCGTGCCCGCCGAACTGCTGGCCGAGCAGCAGCGCACCAAGCGGATTTTCGACATCGTGATGGTGGCGCTGGCGTCGATCTCGCTGCTCGTCGGCGGCATCGGCATCATGAACATCATGCTCGCGAGCGTGCTCGAGCGGACGCCCGAGATCGGCCTGCGCCGCGCGCTGGGCGCACGGCGCGTGGACATCATTCGCCAGTTCGTTGTCGAGACGACGCTCATTGCGGTGACCGGCGGCGTCGCCGGGCTCGTACTCGGAATCGTGATGTCGCAGGCGATCGCCAGCTTTGCCGGCTGGTCGACGATCGTGACACCGCTGTCGCTCGTGCTCGCCTTCTCTGTGTCCGTCGCGGTCGGGCTCGTGTTCGGTGTCTATCCGGCGACGAAAGCCGCGAAGCTCGATCCGGTCGAAGCGCTGCGTTACGAATAGGGCGCGCTCGGCTTCGCCTCACGCGCAGGACCGCGAGGCCGTCCTGCGGCGAGCGAAAGCGAGCCGTCCTGCGCCCGAGCGGAGGCGAGGGCGTCCTGCAGCAAGCACCGCGAGTCCATTGAGCAGCACGAAGAACGGCAGCGGATGCAGATAGCGATAGAAGGCCACATTCACGAAGAGCACGTGCGCCAGGACCAGACCGATGCCAAACAGCGCGGCCAGCACCGCCTGCGCGCGGTGTGGTGATCGCCAATGGACCACGACATTCGAAACCGAGAGCGGAATGAGCAGGAAGAGGCACGCCACCAGCCACCGCGTACCCGCTTCGAAGTAACGGCTCACGACTGTCACGCGCGTTGGCAGCCCGGTCGCGTCGTAATTCCACTGCTCACGCAGGCTCCAGAGGATGTCCCCGGGAATGTCGCGGCGCCCGAGATCGTTGTCGAGGGCGTGCTCGATCCCTGCCGTCGTGAAGTAGTTGCCGACCGTCGCGGCTCCGAGGCGGACGAGGCCGAACGGATCGTCGGCAATGGCCATGCGCGACAGCTCGCGGCTGATCCGCTCGACATCGTGCCCGCGGCGCGCGAGCTCCCGTACCAGCCCGCCGGCCCGCCACATGTGCGGCATGCGCGCGTCCGGATCGGACAGGGGATACTGCAACTCGTCGGCAAACGTGCGCGGCAATCCCACACGCTCGAAGTGCTCGGGGCGGATCAGCGGCGTCACCAGGCCCACTTGCATGAAGCCCGCACGGGCCAGGTAACCCGGCGGCGAGCTGAAGATCGCGGCCACCCAGGAGCGATAGCTGCCGTGCATCACCACGACGGCGCATAGCGCGAGGGCGAGATGTGACACCAGCGTTCGGGGTCTCAGCGACCGCACCAGCGCGCCTCGAATGAGCGGCACCCCCAGCGAGATGACGAGGACCACCGGGAGATAGTTCAGGCGAAAGGTGGCCGCAAGCAGGCCGATCGCGGCGACGAGCGGAATCCACAGAATGCGGCCAGACGCCAGGTATGCAGCCGCGGCGGCATAAAACCCCACAAACCACAGCAGCCCGAAGGTCTCGGCGAGCACCATGCGCTCGTAGAAGAGCTGTGCGGGCTCAATCGCGAGCAGGCAGGCGGCGCCCACCGCCAGCCGGCCGGGGACCCCGAAGTAGCGATGCAGCGCAAGGCCGAGGAGCAGCGCGACTCCGACCCCGGCAAGCGTCTGCCACGGGAGCAGCGGCCAGAGACTGTCGAACGGACTGACCAGCGCGCGAATGAGGAGCGAGTACGTGAACGAGCGGTCGTCCGGCAGACGACCATCGTCCATCGCACCGTAGAGGTAAGCGGCTGAGTCGCCCAGATACAGCCTGACGGTCGGATCGAGCCACAGGAAGATCGCCTTGATCGCGATCAGGACGGCGAGAAGGCCCCTGAACGGCATCGCGCTCACGAGTCAGACCCTTCGACCGTGGTCGGAGTGTCCTGAGCGACGTCGACACTCAGGGACGTGAGCGAACACAGAGAACACTTTTCGAATGTAACCGGAAAAGTGCCCTCTGTGCCCTCTGTCCGGGGACGTGTCAGCGGTCGGTCGTCGTCGTGTTGAAGGGCTTGCCCTTCCAGAACGACCGCAGTGTCGTCCAGCGTGCGTTCGAGGTCGCGGCATTGCCGGCGCCGGCATGCGCGAGTGCGGCGCCGTGAAGGGCTCGCGCCCGGTTCGGCATCCGCAGCAGCGACGCCTCGAACGCCTTGGCGGCGTCAGCGGGCTTGCCCGCACGCAAGAGCATTTCGCCGAGCAGCTCGTGCGATGGCTTGATCGGATCGGCGGCTCCGTTGGGCGGACGCATGCTCTCCTCGATTTGCACCGCCTCCTGGAGCAACCGGATGCCCTCGTCCCGCTTACCCTGGGCCTCTGAGATGAGTGCGGCGAGCTCCTTGTGCATGATGCGCACCGACTTGCCGGCGTCGGGATTGCCCATCGGCGTGGCCGGAGCCGGACCGTGATCGGCGTGTGCACCACCGCCCGCCGGTTCCGGCGCCTTCTTTTCGAGAATTGCCAGCATCTTCTGCGCCGTGCCCAGATCGTTCGTGCGGACGGCGCTCACGCCGTTGGCGAACACGGTCGCGTCCGGTGCGGTGTCCGCGACCGTCTCGACTTTCCATTCCTCGGTTTCGATGATGTAGCGCGCCTTGGTCAGCGCGATGACGCTGGTCAGCCGCGGATTCTTCGTCGTCGCCGCCAGCTCTTCGAACTGGCGGGTACGTTCCCGCGCGCCCTCGTAGTCACCAAGCTGGAGGAATCCATACTGGCCCCAGTCGCCCGAATGCGCCATGTCGCCCGGCGTGTCGCCCGGCTCGAACAGATCGCGTGCCACGTTGAAGGCCCGCACGTTCTGGTGCGCGACCTCGTTCCACATCCCGTGCTGGATGAAGATGTGCGTCGGCATGTGGATGGCGTGCGAGACGGCCGGGACGATCTTCGCGTAGACGTGCGCCCCCTCCAGAGCCAGCGGGGCGTGGATCGGATCGTCGAATGAGTGAATGACGTAGTGCACGGCGCCGGGATGATTGGGATTGCGCCTGAACACGTCGAGCGCCAGCGCGCCGGCTTTCATCTCGAACCGGAACGAGTCGTCATTGAGCGCCCGGGCTCCGCTCAGCAGCGACAGCGCATAGAACGTGGTCACCTCGTCGTCATCTGGAAATTGCTTGTGGAGGCGCTCCATGGCGTGCATGTACGCCACCCGGCGCGCGCGCCAGTCCGGCCCCTCAGTCCACAGATCCTCGACGGCCTCGAGGAATCCCTTCTCCCGGGCCGTGGGCGCCTTGGCCAGCCGCGACGCCCGATCCGGACCGAGTCGCGCCAGCACCGCACGCGGGTTCTTGTCGTCGGAGATGCCCATGAGCGGATGGTTGTAGGAGAGGCTCTCGCCCCAATACGCCATCGCGAAGTCGGGCTGCGCCGCCTGCGCGCGTTTGAATTCCGCGATCGCCTGCTTCCAGCCGAAGCTGTGCAGGATGGCGGCGCCGCGCAGGAAGTGGCGCTGGGCCTCGGGCGATCCCGAGGTCGGAAACGACAGGTTGCCGACATTTTCGAGTTGAGCGAACGACGGCGCGGCAAAGGCGAGCAGGACGAAGACGCAGGCAGAACGCAGGCGCATGGGCGACCTCCAGGCTGACGGAGTTATTCGCCCATCCTACCCCACAACCCGGCCGCCCCTACCCTACCTGCCTGCCCTGAGCGAGCGGAGCGAGTCGAAGGGCCTACCTGCCCTACCCGCCCTACCCGCCCTACCTGCCCTACCCGCCTTCGTATTGACAGGTGCTGGCGTCAAGGGCACACTCCCCGGAGCGCGCCACTGGGGCGCCTCCTGTCCGCGGCAAGGGACTGTCCCACCCAGCTCGATGGTTCGCTTCGTCCCGTGAACCTTCTTCCGGCCTGCATTCAGCGGACTCAGGCACCTTCGGAAGGAGGATGTGATGAGCGACGCGCTCACTCCCGCGACCAGTCTCGAAGGCCTTCGCAAACACGCCAAACGCTGGTTGAAGGCGCTACGAGCCGGCGACCGCGACGCGTGGTTGCGCCTCGCGCGCGCGTGGCCGGAGGCGCCGGCGGCGCCCACGCTGCGCGATGTGCAGCACGCGCTCGGGCGTGAGCGTGGCGCTGCCGGATGGACGGAGCTCAAATCCGCCCTCGCTCAGCAGATATCTGCCGCCCACACGACTGCGGAGGACGCGCGGCAGATGGCCGGGCGCTTTCTCGAATACGCCTGCCCTGATCACCACGTTCGCGGGCGTCCTGCGCATCGTATCGCGCGTCACGCGGCGGTCCGGCTCCTGGAGCAGCAGCCAGAGATCTCACGCCACAGCATCTACACCGCCGTCGTGTGCGGAGAGATCGACCAGGTCGAGCGCCTCCTGCGCGAGCACCCGGAATTGGCGCGCGCGAGGTCCGCCGAGGGTGGACCGGACCGATCCGGCGCCGGCGGCGCGATGGATTTTCTGCAGGACCTGGGCGCCAAGGCCTGGGAGCCCCTGCTCTACCTGTGCTTCTCGCGGCTGCCGGTTGCCGCCGCCGCCGATCACGCCACGGCAATCGCACGCGCCCTCCTGGATTGCGGCGCCGATCCCAACGCGTATTTCATGGCGGGCGACAGTCGATACACGCCGCTGGTCGGCGTGATCGGCCAAGGCGAAGAGGATCGGCCGCCGCATCCCCGGCGCGATGAACTGACCCGGCTGCTGCTCGAGCGCGGCGCTGAACCCTATGACATGCAGGTCGTTTACAACATCAGCTTTCGCGGCGATGTGCTCTGGTACTTGAGGCTGATCCACGAGTTCTCGCTCAAAGCCGGCCGTACGGCTGACTGGCAGGATCCCGAGTGGCACATGCTCGACATGGGCGGCTATGGCACCGGGGCGCGCTGGCATCTGCGACTCGCCGTCGAGCACAACAACCTCGAGCTGGCTGAGTGGTGCCTCGCGCATGGCGCCAATCCTGACGCCGCGCCGGAGCGCGATGGCCGTTTCCCGCGCCACAGCTTGTACGAACACGCCCTCCGACGCGGACAGCACGACCTTGCAGAATTGCTGGCGCGTTACGGCGCCGCCCGTACCGAAACGGCGCGTGATCCCGAAAGTGCGTTCGTCGCCGCCTGCCTGCGTTTCGATCGCCCGAGCGTCGATCGCTTGCTGGCTGACCACCCGGAATTTCGGCGATCGCCCAAGGCGATCTTTGCCGCCATCGGGCGCGACCGCGCCGACATCGTCGCGTGGCTGCTCGATCTCGGCACGCCAATCGAGATCGAGGATGAGCGCCAGCAGCGCCCGCTCCACATCGCGGCCGCCCGTGGCGCCGTGCGCGTCGCGGAGCTCCTCATCGCGCGGGGCGCACAGATCGATCCGACCGAATCCAACTGGAAGAACACGCCCATCGATTTCGCCGTGTACCACGAACACATCGCGATGATGGACCTGCTCGCCGCGCACACGCGCGACGTTGGTAATCTCGTGTTTCTCGGACGGGTGGAGCGGCTGCGACAAGTTCTTCCCGATCCGATGCTGACGAAGCATCCGGCAGTGAGCTCATCGCTGTTCTGGCTGCCCGAAGACGAAGAGACCGCCGTCGAGATCGCACAGCTCTTGCTGGCGAGCGGCGCTGACCCCCATGTGCGCGACCGGACACTCCGGACACCGGCGGAGATCGCGCGCCGGCGCGGCCTGCAGCGCGCCGCAGCGATTCTCGATGCCGCAGCCGCACGCGCGCCCGCCGATGCCAGAGCGCGCGCGGAGCTCGTTGACTACTACGACACGCTCGCCGAGGCGCTAGTCACGGCGTACGACTCCCCGGATGCGGCGGCGCTTGAACGGTTGCGGACGCATTACGAGCGACCGGTCACGCATGAAGATGTCCGGGCCTTCGTGTGGCAGCGCGTGTACGCCGTGCGGCAACGATCGTCCCAGGCCGGCGAGCCATACCTCGCCCTCGACGAAGCCCGCGAGCTGATCGCGCGAGAGGCTGGGTTCGGCACCTGGACGGCGTTCGTGGAGGCGACGTCCAACGGCCAGAAGGCGCCCGGCGCGCCATACCAGATCGACCGGAAGGACAACCGCGTCGAACCGCGGCGCCTGCTGGCCGGTGACGAGTGGGAAGCGCTGTTCGACGTCATGCGCCAGCACCGGATCACCGCACTCGACGCGCACGGGATCATGACCGATGCGCTGCTCGAGCGGGTGGCCGATCTGGAGCACGTGACCGCCCTCCACCTGGGCGGCTCGCGCGCCGTCACGGACGAGGGCCTGCGCCACCTCGCGCGCATGCCCCAGTTGCAGGCGCTCGATCTGAGCGGCTGCCTCGTCACGGACCGCGGGCTCGAAGTGCTGCGCCATCTCCCTCGATTGCGGCGGTTCCAACTGTGCTGGCGGCGCGAGGTGACCGACGCCGGCGTCGCCCACCTCGCGGGTTGCGACGAACTCGAAAGCGTGAACCTGATGGGCACCCATACCGGCGACGGCGCGATTCACGCACTTGCCGGGAAAGCACAATTGCGCCGCTTCAAGAGCGGACGCGAGGTCACCGACGCAGGTGTGGCGCTGCTGCATCAGATCCCCGTGTTCAAGACATGGCACGGTGGCGAGTTGAAGTACTCGCTGATGGACGCCGAGGCCGGGCCAAACCAACTGATGCTGGATGGACCCATCACCGATGCCGGCGTCGCCAACCTCGCCGGGCTCGACGGGTTGTTTGCCCTGAGCTTTTTCTGGCATGCGTCCGCACTCACACCGGATGGCCTCGCGCCGCTGTCCGCCCTCACAAATCTCGGGCTCCTCGGATGTGAGGGCCGCCTCTGCGACGACACGGCCATGCGCCACATCAGCAGTTTGCCGCGGCTGCGCATGCTGCAGGCGCAGGGAACCGTGGCCACAGACGAGGGATTTCGTGCGCTGAGCGCCTCGCGCACGCTCGAATTTCTCTGGGGGCGCGAATGCCCGAACCTCACCGGACGCGGCTTCGTCGCGCTGTCGTCCATGCCGTCGCTGACAGGGCTCGGCGTGAGCTGCAAGCAAGTGGACGATGCCTCGCTCGCGTCGCTGGCGCGCTTTCCTGCACTCCGCGAGTTGATGCCGATGGATGTCCAGGACGACGGGTTTCGATACGTCGGCGAATGCAGGCAGCTCGAGCACCTCTGGTGCATGTACTGCCGCGACACCACGGATGCCGCGACGCGCCACATCGCCGGTCTTTCAGCGCTGAAGACGTATTACGCGGGCAAGACGCAGATCACGGATGTCAGCCTCACCATCCTCAGCGGCCTCACGTCGCTCGAGCGACTCACATTCTGGGAAACGGCCGGCATCAGCAATACCGGTGTTGCGCTGCTGGCGCGCTTGCCCCGCCTTCAGGAGCTCAGTCTGGAGGGCCTTCCCGAGGTGACCGCCGGCGTCGTGTCTGCGTTTCCCCCGCAGGTCCACGTGAGCTACACGCCCTGACGCCGTATCTACAGCGGGCCCAAAGCGCCGCTTCGCCCTGTGCATGACGCGGTGATGGCCGTCGTCGAAAAGCTCGGTTCGTTCGAGGTCGATGCGACGGTGAAGAACTGGTTGAAACGCGCCTACGAGTCTGCGGGCTGATTTGAGTCGTGGTGTCCCAGCTCTCGGCTGTCAGCGCTGAACGCCGAATGCTGAAAGCTATTCCGCCCTGAGCAGCGTCAGGGGATCCACTCGGGCGGCGCGGGCGGCGGGGAGGTACGTGGCCGCAAGGCCGACAGCGAGGATCGCGGCGGCGGCGAGCGTGAACGATGTCGGATCAGTGGGCGCGATGCCATAAAGGAGGCTCGTCAGCAGACCCGCCGCGCCGTACGCGATCAGCAGCCCTGCCAGGGCGCCAACCAGCGCCAGGACCATGCCCTCACGGAGGACCATGGTCCGGATTCGGCGCGCGTCAGCGCCGACGGCCATGCGCACGCCAATCTCGCCCAACCGCTGCGACACCGAATAGGCGATCACACCGTAGACGCCGACCCCGGCAATCACCAGCGCCAGCGCCGCGACGGTGGCGAGCAGCAGCGTCCGAAACCGCGGCTGCGCGGTCGCGTCCGACAGCACGGCATCGAGTGTCGTCACTTCAGCGAGCGTAATGGCACGATCGACCGCCGCGATCTCGCGCTGCAGCTGCGAGACGAGCACCTGCGGGTTGCCGGCGGTGCGCGCCACCAGAAACACCGATCGCCAGGGGTGCTGCGCAAACGGGATGTAGATCACGTCATCGGCCGCACGATCGATGCCGCTGTACTTGACGTTGGCGGTGATACCGACCACCGTCATCTCCTCGCTCCCGCTGCGCCCATCGCGCAGCACGGGGAGCCTGATGCTCCGACCCAGCGGATCCCGCTCGCCGAAGAGCCGGCGCGCCGTATCGGCGCTCATGATGACGACCGGCGGCGCGCCGCGATGATCGGCCTCGGTGAAGGATCGCCCGCGCTCGAGCCGTATGCCGAGTGCCGGGAAGTACCCGGGGGTCGCCGGTACGCCGGCCGCCTGATAAGACGCACGCTCGCTCGGATCGTCCGGACGCCTCAGCGTCACCCGGACGCGGCTGGCATCCGGCGGACGCGCGGCGCCGACGCCCGCCGCGCCAACGTCGGGCAGTGCACTGATGCGCTCGACGACTCGGCGCACCAGATCGATCTGCTGCTCATCGGTCAGGGTGCGATCCATCGCCAGGTTGAGCGAAGCGGTGGCCACGTGATCAGGCGTCACGCCGAGATCGGTGCCCATGAGCATGACGAGGCTGCGCCCGAGCAGCATCGCGCCCGCGAGCAACACCACGGACAGCGCCAGTTGCGCCACCGTCGCGGTCCGAAGCGCCACTCGCGCCGACCGGGCGCTGACCGTTCCACGATGACGCGAATCGGTCCCCACGGTGGCATCGCTCGCGTAGAGCGCGGGCAGCAGTCCGACCGCGATGGTGCAAGCGACCACCAGCAGGCAGGCGAAAAGGGTCGCTGTCCCATCGAGGGCCACGGAATCGAGCCGGGGAAGCCCCGTCGGCGGCCACGCCTGAAGTGCGCGCAGGCTGAGCGCGGCCAGTCCGACGCCAGCGACGCAGCCAGCAGCGCTCAGCACCGCGCTCTCCCTGAGCCCCTCGGCAAGCAGCCGGCGTCGTGACGCACCGAGGGCCAGCCTGACGCTGGTTTCGTGGCGCCGCGCGTTGTTGCGCGCCAGCAGCAGATTCATGACGTTCGCGCACGCAAGCACCAGCAAGAGCCCGACAGCTGCGGTCAGCACCAGCAGCGCCGGGCGGGCGTCGCCGACGACCACATCGCGCAACGGCACCACCTGCACGCGCGTGCCGTCCAGCGTTCGCGGAAACTCCCGGGCCAGGGCATCCGCCGCCACGCGGATCTCTTCCGTCGCGGCGGCAGGCGTTCGGCCCGGCCGCAGACGCGCGATGACCGTGAACCCGCAGCAGTTTGGGTTCTGCGTGCGCGCGAATCCCGCGGGTATCCACGCGTCCGTCTGTGGTTGTGGAATCTGAAACGCAGCATCGGCGACACCGACGATGACGTACGCGTGACGGTTCAGGGTCACGCTCTGCCCGAGCACATCGACGGAGCCGGCGAACACCCGGCGCCGCAATCGCTCACTGATGACGACAGCGTCCTCGAGGTCGTCGGCGGGTGTGAGTCCCCTGCCGTGCATCAGCCGTCCGTCGACCGTTTCGAAAAACGAGCCGGTGACAAATGCCACGTCAATGAGCTCGGAAGTCGGTCCCCCCGCGAGCGCCGCCACGCCAGGCGAGTGAAAACCCGCGCGCTCGACGCTCGCGAGGGTGGGCCACGCGGCGATGGCCGCATTCTGCCACTGCACGCGAACCGGCCGTCCGGCGCCGTCGAAGTCCTGCTCGGCGAGCACCACCACGAGCCGATCAGCGTTGCCGTACGGCAAGGGCCTGAGGAGCACGCCGTGGACCACGGTGAAGAGCGCGACCGTGGCACCGATCCCGAGAGCAAGCGTCGCGATGGCAACCAGCGCGAATCCGGGCGATCGGCTCAATGCGCGAACACTACCCATCAGGTCCATCCCCGCCTCCGAGGTCGAACAGTGTATCGCCGCACGGGGCGCGGTTGAAGCGTCCAGCCTGATGCCCTCTAATTTCCCGACCTCCCGCAACGTCCAATCGCGAGCGCGACGCGCATATCCCTGCGTGAAGGGGAGTCCTTTCGCAGGTACGCAGGCAACTTATTCGCGTAAGATGCCGACGTTACCTGGAGGGAAAACTGTGGCGAACGATCGACGTGACTTTCTGAGCAACACCGCCCTGACGCTCGTGGCTTCGTTCCTCGCTACGCGCGACACCAAGGCGGCGCCGTCGGCCAGACAGATCGTGCAGCGTGACACGCCGGCGATCGACCTCGATGGCTGGCAAGTATCGGTGAGCGAAGTGTCATACCCACCTGGAGAAATGTCCGGCCGGCACCGCCATCCCGGCATCGTGATCGGCTACGTGCTCGAAGGGCAGTACTTGTTTGCGGTGAACGACAATCCGCCGGCGACGCTCAATCCCGGCCAGGTATTCTTCGAGTCGTTCGACAAACCGGGCGAAGTCCACGCGGTCTCGGGTAACGCGAGCAAGACCCAACCCGCGAGGATCCTCGCGATCGTGTTCACCAGGAAGGGCGATCCCGTCACGATCCCCGGCTGAGCCGTATATCGCGCCAGGGCATTGCCCTTGAAGCCCGGCGATCGCCGCGGCGGCTATGAAGTCGTCGCGAAGTCGGACATCGTCCATCGCATCTCAAACGCCTATGAAAATTGCTGTGTTGACCAACGAATACCCGCCGCACGTCTATGGCGGGGCCGGCGTGCATGTCGAGTATCTGACGCGGGAGCTCGCGCGTCTCGACGACGGCGCGCATACGGTGAAGGTTTTGTGCTTTGGCAATCAGCAGGAGCCGAGAGGCAGCCTGCACGTCCAGGGCATCCGCCCACCAGTGGAACTGCCGGCGCAGGATCCACGACACGCGAAGCTGTTCTCAACGCTGCTGCAGGATCTTGTGATGGCGGGCACGCTCGCTGATGTGGAGATCGTCCATTGTCATACCTGGTACACACACCTCGCCGGCTGTATCGGCAAACACCTGCAGGCCGTGCCGCTCGTGCTCACGACGCATTCACTCGAGCCACATCGACCCTGGAAAGTCGAGCAGCTCGGCACTGCCTACCATGTCTCCAGCTGGGTCGAACGCGTCGCGTACGAATCGGCTGACGGGGTAATCGCGGTCTCAGAATCGATGAAGCGCGACGTGCACGAGGCCTACGGGGTGCCGTTCGACCGGATTGGTGTGATTCACAACGGCATCGATCTGAACCAATATCGGCCGACGCCCGACCCGGCGGTCCTGAGAGCACTGGACATCGACCCGGATATCCCCTACGTCTTGTTCGTCGGCCGCATCACCCGTCAGAAGGGCATCGTGCATCTCGTGAACGCCATTCGGCACTTCAAGGACGGCGTCCAGGTCGTGCTCTGTGCCGGGGCGCCCGACACACCGGAGATCGGCCAGGAGATGAAGGAGGCGGTGGACCGCGCGCGCGCTGAGAGCTCGCACTCGATCGTCTGGATTCGCGAGATGTTGCCCAAGGGGACGATCATCACGCTCTACACGCATGCGGCGATCTTCGTCTGCCCGTCGGTCTACGAGCCGTTTGGCATCATCAATCTCGAGGCGATGGCGTGCGAGACGCCGGTCGTGGCGTCCGCGGTCGGCGGCATCCCCGAGGTGGTGGACCACGGGACGACCGGTTTGCTCGTCGCGCCGGAGGTATCAGTTCCCACGGAGGTCGAGCCCCAGCATCCAGAACAGTTCTCCAAGGATCTGGCCACTGCCGTGAATTGCCTGCTCGCCGATCCCGACTTGCGATTGACGATGGCGCGGGCGGCGCGAGCGCGAGTCGAACAGCAGTTCAGCTGGGCGAGCATCGCCCGCCGAACGCTGGGGTTCTATGCAGGCGTGATCGACGAGCATACCGCTGCTCACCGCGGTCGTCGTCCTGCGAACCATCTCTAGAGCGAGCACAAGAAATCAGCGCGACTGGAGTCGTTCCGCCAGTGCTTGGGTGAACGCCAGCAGCTCGCCCGCGCTCTCGGCCGCGAGAAAACCGTCTTCGGAGTGCTGCGAGTCTTCCGGTGCGGAGAACGCACGACCAACATTGCGACTGACCGTGAGGCACGTCTCTCGCCCTTCGATAATCGTCCATCGGTGCGCCATCAGCAATTGAATGGTTGGCGGATCGAACAACGCACGAACGGCATTCGCGTCATCGCCAGTCACGCGGAACGCCGCTTCGAAGTCCGGAGAGGCGGGGAACGGAAGCGCCTGCCCATGTTCGCCAATCGTCGCGAGTTTGTCCGAGAGTCTGGCGGCGGCGCGCGCCAGCTTCGAGTCGGCCATGCCTGCCTCTCGAAAGCGCGCTGGCAGCTGCTCACCGATCAGTCCCCGGACGTTGGGCATGACCGTGAACTGAGGAACAGCCAGGCTATCGGTCTGAAGACGCACGACGGTATGGCGGGCGGTCACGGAATCCCCGCTGGAGCTGCGCACCGAATTACATCCGGCGACGTCACGACCCCTGGTCTCCGAGTCGTAGAACAGCCAGCGGGTGCCGCCGTTGACGGCCTGAGCGCCGGCGCGCGTGCGTATCCCCCAGCCCAGAGGCAACGCCGGGCCTGGCCACCCTGCCGGGGCGTTGGCGGCGACCTGTGCGTCGAGCCCCCGAGCAGCGAGCAACGTTCGAAGCGTCTCGCTGCGCGCGGCGTCGTGCCACAGTGGCGTCTCGCTCGAACGACTGAGCCAGGCAACCAGGGCGATTGCCACGAGAACCACGCCTGCCAGGATTGCCCACGTCATGTGTCAGCCGCCCGCTAGGGAACCCCATTTAAGACGTAGCGCGACATGTTGAGCGCTTCGCGCGTCTCGCGGACCATGTCCGCGTCGATCGGTGGAACCGTGATCGGCTGCACCTCTCTGGTCTTCAGCCCAACTAATGGCACCACCCGCCAGAATAAATGGACGATAGTCCACTTTACTCATGAGTAAAATGGACTATAATCTTCTTTACTCAGGTAACCCTCAGTCGGCCAGATGACACTCGTCCGATACCTCAACGCGCCTGTCGCCGATGCGCTTGCGCGTCGTATGGCGTTCATCGGCGGCCCACGTCAGGTTGGCAAGACGACGCTCGCGCTGTCGCTGATCGCCGCGGATGCCACCGAACGGCACCCCGCATATCTGAATTGGGACGACCCCCGCGTCGCTCCGCGCGTGCGCCGCGGCGAGCTGCCGCCGAACGAATCGCTGATCGTCCTCGATGAGATTCACAAATACGCGCGCTGGCGTAACCTGGTGAAGGGCCTCTACGACACTGAGAAAAGCCTGCGTCGCATCGTCGTCACGGGGTCGGCACGACTCGACTACTACCGCAAGGGCGGCGACTCGCTGGCCGGGCGGTATCGCTACTTCCGCCTGCATCCGTTTTCGGTGATGGAACTCGTGCACGCGGTCGGCGGGTCGGACGCCGATCATCTGAATCGGCTTCTCCAGTTCGGAGGGTTTCCGGAGCCGCTGCTCACCGGCACGGTGCGGAACCTCAGGTCGTGGCAGCGGGAGCGTATGTCACGGGTGATTCGTGAAGACCTGCGTGACCTCGAACGCGTCAAGGAGATCTCGCTCCTGGAACAGCTTGCCGACCTGCTGCCAGAAAAAGTCGGATCGCTCCTGTCGATCAAGAGTCTCAGAGAAGACCTCGACGTGGACCACAAGACCGCCGAGCGCTGGGTTACGATTCTCGAGCACCTCTATGTGTGCTTCCGCATCCCGCCGTTTGGCGCGCGACAGGTGCGCGCCATCAAGAAGCAGCAGAAGCTGTATCTCTGGGACTGGTCGATGGTGCAGGAGCCCGGGCCGCGCTTCGAGAACCTCGTCGCGTCACAGCTGCTGAAGTATTGCCATTGGTTGGAAGACGTCGAAGGTCACCGAATGGAACTTCGATTCCTGCGGGACACGGACACGCGCGAAGTGGACTTCGTGGTCGTGCGGGATCGAAAGCCGCTCTTCGCCGTGGAATGCAAGAGTGGCGACAAGGCCGTGAGCCCCGCAGTCCGCTACTTCGCCGAGCGGACGTCGATTCCCGCGTTTTATCAGGTGCACCTGGGCGAGCGGCACTATCAGACCGGCAACACAACGGTCATTCCGTTCGTCAAGTGGTGCCGCGAACTGCAGATGCCATAACCGTCCGCGGCGTCACTTGTTCGGTGTCATATGTCTCCGCCTCGAGAAGCTCGATGCATTGACTGGCCAGACCGAGCAACTCGAATGTGAACAGATTGCCGGCGGCGATTCGTGTGACAGCTCATCCGTGAAACACCTGCGCCTCTCCTCGAGCCCTGGGCCTGGCGCAATCTGCGAGACGATTGCGCGATGGCGCGCGCGGGAACCGAATTGTTGTTGCCGTCGTTTCTCCAAGTGAGATAGAACGGTGAGCATGATCACCCCAGGCGGTGCGGGCCGTCGAGCCACGAGATCGGGCGACAAACGTCTGGACGATTTCGTCGCGCTGATTACGCGTCTAGCGCAGCTCTTTGATCGCGATGTTGCGAAACTGCACAAGGCTCGGCGGCGCCACCCACACGCCGTCCTTCTTCGCGCCGTGATGCTGCAGGGCGATCGGCCCCTCCGGCGGCACCCCTGGCAATTCGGCATCGACGATGACGTGTTCGCCGTTGAGCACCACGTCCAAACGGGTCCCGCGCATCGTGATCTCGAACGCGTTCCACGCGCCGATATCGCGGTCGGCACTGCGTCGTGGCGTCACGCCCGCGCGCACGGCCGCCGGCATCTGCGCATCCGTACGATAGCCATACACCTCGCCCGAGCCAATCGGCCAACACCAGATGTTCACTTGCGCTTTGCTGGTTCCCCGGAGGTAGATGCCGGAGTCGGAATCCGGAACGGCAATGCGGATCTCGCGTCCGGACGCATCCTTCTTGTGCGTGCCGTCGAAGCGAATGATGGGCACATTCGGGTTGACGTACGGCGTGCTGGTAATCCGCCACTCGACGCGCAGCGTGAAGTCACGATAGCTGCGCTCCGACCACAGGTCCTTGTCCTTGGCCTCGCTCTCCGCATCGTAATCAATCACGCCGCCGACGACACGCCAATGCCCGTTGTCCCCAGCGGGCACCTTCCAGCCGGTGAAATCGCGGCCGTTGAACAGCGGCGTGAACCCGTCCGCCGCTTGTCTGGCCCCGAGATTCGACACGGCACAGGCCACGACGGCCACCGCGAGCGCTGATCGTTTTGCATTCATGACCGCGGTAGTCTAGGCTGCCCGTGAGAAAAAGTCATGCCTCTGGGAGTCGGCATCTCGGGGATTGGCTGGTGCGCATCGCAGCACATTGCGGCGTTCCAGAACAACGTGCATACCGAGATTCGCTGGCTCCACGGACGAGACGAAGCCCGAACCCGCGCGACGCTCGCCCGCTACGGGCTCTACGTCCCCAACGCGACGTTCACTTCGCGGTACGAAGACCTGCTCGGGCCGGACGTGGACATCGTCTCGATCACCACGCCGAACCACCTGCATGCCGACCAGGCGGTGGCCGCGGCCGCCGCCCGCAAGCACATCGTGCTTGAAAAACCGACGGGCCTGGATGTCGGCGAGCTCGTGCGGGTTGGCGATGCCGTGCGCCAGGCCGGCGTCCGCACGGTCGTGTCCTTCGAGCTTCGCTACAACCCCTACCTGAAAGTCGTGAGATGGCTGCGCGAGAGTGGCCGTTTGGGACGCATCCGCTTCGCCCGCACGCAGTATCTGTCCCGCGTGACCGATTGGTACAGCGGCTGGGAGTGGGTGCGGACACGCGCGAGCGGCCGCAGTCATCTGCTGGCCGCGGGGTGCCATGCCGTCGACGCCCTGCGCTGGTGCGGCGGCCTCGAGCCGGTCGAGGTCAGCGCCTTTCACACGCATTTCACAGACGGCTACGAATGGCCGACGTCGATCGTCGTGAATCTCACGCTGGCAGATCACGCGCTCGGGCACGTGACCAGCTCCACGGATTTCATGATGCCCTACACGTTTCTCGTCGAGCTGATGGGCGATCGCGCCACGCTTCGCAATGATGTGATCCAGTGGCTCGACACGGGACTCACGGTCGAGGAGCTGACCGCCGCCAACCCAGTGGACGATGTCCAGTTTCAGGCGGTGACCGATGACGACGGCCGGCCCGCCATCCGCATCCGCACGGCGATGCCGGGCTCGGCCGACGTACGGCATCATCCATTTCAGGACGAAATCGACGACCTCGTGGCCAGCGTGCTCGACCCAGAGAGAAAGACCGTTGTCGACGTCTTCGATGCGCAGAAGACGATGGAGGTGTGTCTGGCCGCGGATCGGTCGGCTGAGCAGGGTGGGCAGCCAGTGCGACTGCCGCTCGTTTAGGGCGGGTAGGGCGGGTAAGGCTGGTGGGGCGGGTAAGGCTTGGTTGGGCGGGTGGGGCTGGTTGGAACTCGGCAGACGACTCAGGAGGCGCAATGCATCGGATGACGACCACGACACTGATGATGGTGCTGCTGGCGGCGCCACTGGGCGGACAGCAGAGCGGGCGAGCGAGCGGCGGGTGGAAGTCGCTGCTCACAAAGGACGCGGCGACGGCCTGGCGCGGGTATCGGCAACAGACGCTGCCCGACGGATGGCAGGTGATTGACGGCGCGCTGACGCGCACCGGCCCCGGCGGCGACCTCATCACCCGCGATCAGTTCACGGATTTCGAACTGATTCTGGAATACAACCTCGCGCCCGGCGCCAACAGCGGCGTGTTCTTCCGCGTGACCGAAGACGACCCGGTGATCTGGCACGAGGCGCCCGAGCTCCAGGTGATCGACAACGCGCGTACCGATTTGCGCCCCGAGCAGACAGCGGGCGCAAACTACGACCTCCACGCCCCGACGCGCGACGTCACCAAACCCGCGGGGCAATGGAATGAGCTGCGGATTCTGGTACACGGCAACCACGTCGAGCACTGGGTGAACGGGAGCAAGGTCATCGAGTACGAGCTGGGCAGCGACGACTGGAAGACGCGCGTGCAGGCGAGCAAGTTCAAGGAGTACCCGCGGTTTGGCTTGGCGCGCCGCGGCCACATCGGCTTGCAGGACCACGGCGATCGCGTCGCCTACCGCAACATCCGCATTCGCGAGCTGTAACCGGTATCGGGCGCGGCGGGCTGCGCGCCCGCTTCCCGTCTCACTGACGAATTACTGTCGAATTACTGTCGGACCGGATGCTGGCCCGCGAGGAACCGATCGACGCGGGCCGACAGATCCGCGAGGTAGGCGGCGTCGCCACCCGCCACCTCGGTCGTGACGTAACCGGTGAAACCAATCTCGGTCAAGGCCTGCCGGACGGCGATCCAGTCGATATCGCCCTGCCCGACGTTTCTCCAAAAGAAACGCCCATTCGGCCGATCCAACTCGAAGTCCTTCAGGTGGACTTTGACGATGCGTGAGCCGAGCACGCGGATCCAATCCTGCGGGAATCCGTAAAAGACGATGTTGCCGACGTCGAAGTAGGCTCTGAGCCGCGGCGAGTCGAACTCGTCCACATAGCGCGCGAACTCCAGCGGGCTGAGCAGAAACTTGTTCCACACCTCCTCGACGGCAATCACGACGCCGAGTGCGTCGGCCATCGGCAGCAGGCGCTCGCGAATGACCCGCTGCGATCGCGTCCAGGCATCGGCGTACGACGTCTCGGCGTCAACCACGGCCGGAACGAGCAACACGGCATCCGCTCCCCACTGCGCCGCGTTGCGCAGCGAGGTCTCCATGCCAGCAACGCTTCGCGCCACCACGGCCGGATCGCGGCTCGACAGTGGAAAGCGCCAGTGGTCGGCGTTCATCACGGAATGCACGGCCAACCCGGTGGCCTTCGACGCCGCCAGGGCCTCCGCGGCCTCGTCGGCATTCGCGATGGTCTGCATCTCTATCCCGTCGAAGCCGGCGGCCCGCGCCAGTGCAAAGCGCTGTTGGTACGACAGGTCCTGCGGCAGCATGGTAATGAGGACGGCCTTGCGGATGTGCGCCGGCGATGACGGCTGCGCAGCCAAGGACGCCGCCGGCAGGACGAGCGCACTGGCGCCGAGCGTACGCATGAAGACGCGTCGAGACGCACGCGCTGGCATCGCGATCACACACCTCCCGTGCGCAGATCCTCCTTCAGGCGATCCATGGTGCGCCACGCCATCGCGAGAATCGTCCACGTCGTGTTCTGCGTTCCGCCCGACACGAAGGGTCCACCGTCGGCGATGTAGACGTTCTTCACATCGTGGAGCCGGCAATACCGATCGGTCACGGACGTTTTCGGGTCGTCGCCCATTCGCGTGGTGCCGATCTCGTGGACCGACCATCCCTCGGGCAGCGGCTCGCGGCCGATCCGGATATCCTCGGCGCCCGCCGCCATGAGCATCTCTTCGATGGTGTCGGCCATGTCCCTGGCCATCTTCAGCTCGTTATCGCCAAAGCGGTAGTCGAACCGGAGCACGGGGATGCCCCACGCGTCCACGACCTTCGGATCGAGCGTGACGCGGTTCTCCTTGCGAGGGAGGACCTCACCGAAACCACCGAAGCTGATCAAGGCCGGATAGTGTTTGCGGACGTTCGATTTGAAGGCCTTGCCGTAACCCGGGAGGTCGTGCGCCATGCCCGGGTATTCGGCGCATCCGCCCCCGCCCTGGAAGTGATACCCGCGAATGAAGTCGGGATGCCGATCGGTCACGTTGCGAAAGCGCGGAATATACGGGCTCACCGGCCGGCCATCGTCGAGCGTCGTCTCGGTGCCGATGCGAGCGGGGATATAGCCGCTGCCGCGGATGCCCATGATGTGCTCGCTCAGATAGCAGCCGAGGAGGCCCGACGAGTTGCCGACGCCATCGGGATGCGCGCTCGATCGCGAGTTGAGCAGAATCCGCGTGCTTTCGAGTGTCCCGGCGCCGAGCACCACGGCGCGAGCGGTGAAGTCCATGACCTCGCGCGTGTTGACGTCAATGACCCGCACGCCGCGCGCCCGGTTGCCGCCGCTGTCCAGGAGCACCTCGGAGACGAGCGAGAAGGGGCGGATGGTGAGCCGGCCGGTGTCGCGCGCCGGATAGAGCAACGCCGTCGG
>DATKDY010000297.1:0-2805 GCA_035512515.1 Vicinamibacterales bacterium | reverse complement strand
CGAAGGAGATCGACGCGGCGGTTGCCCTGCTCCGTCGTGCCGAGCGGCCGATGATCGTGTCGAGCAACGGCGTGTTCTATCGACGGGCGTGGGAGCCATTGCGGCGCCTCGCCGAGAAGGCGCAGATCCCTGTCGTCGAGTCCGGCGCGATGAAGGGCCAGTTCGCGGACGACCATGTGCTGTCGGCCAACACCGCGCCAGGCGCGCTGGCGAGTGCGGATGTCGTGTTGCTCGTCGGTCAGCACTGCATGCCGACGGTCGGCGAGTTCGCGTTTTCGCCCGATGCCCGGTTCATCCGCATCGATCAGACGCACGAGGACATCGGGCGCAATTTGCCAATCGATCTTGGCATCGTCAGCTGCGAACATGCGGCGCTCGAGGCACCGGCCGACGCGATGCCGCAGATGACGCGCGCCGCGTGGGTGGCCGAAATCGCCGCCGCGCGACAGGCATTCGAGACGCAGAACGACGAGTACTACCAACTCGGCGCGAGCTATGCCGATGCCGTGCATCCGGCGGTGATCGCCAAGGAACTGGGCGACTTCCTGTATCGCGGTTCGATGGCGAAGGACACCGTGACGGTCGCGTCCGGCGGCTTCGGCATCGCGCGCTATACGCGGCGCTGGCTGCGTGGGTATCGGCCCGGCCAGATCATGAACGGCGCCTACCAATACGGCGCGATTGGTCCCGATGTCGGCTATGCCGTCGGCGTGGCCGCGGCTGTTCAACTCGGCGTGGGACCGCAGTCCGCCCATCAGGGCACGCCGGTCGTGTGCATCACGGGCGATGCCGGTTTCGGCTACACGGCGATGGAGGTGGAGACGCTCAGCAAGTACCGGCTCCCGGTCATCGTCATCGTGTACAACAACAATGCCTGGGGCACGTGGACGGGAAGCGCGCGCGATCCGAAGGCCCTGCCGATTCATCTCTTTCAGGAAAACATTCGCTACGACAAGGTCGGCGAAGCACTCGGTGCGCACGGCGAGTACGTGACGAAGCCGGCGGAGGTCCGCCCGGCGATTGAGCGCGCGTGGCAGGTTGGGGTCAAGGAGCGGCGTCCCTCGGTGATCAACTGTCAGGGGCGCAAGGAGTTCTGGCTGCGGGATCAGTTCCCGCCAGGGATGCTCGGCAAGGTCGAGCCGGGGTGCATGTCGTATTACCACTGAGGTGCGTGCGGCGCTGCGTCAATACGCCGACCGTGGGGTGTTTCGAGGGTTCAGCGAGAAGGCGCGGCCAGGCGGCGCGACGGAGTTCCGGTTCACGTGGTTGACGCGTGAGCCTCTGGTGCTCCGCTACGACCCGCGGGGCGCGACGTTGACCTTCAAGGGGCTGTACCAGGTGTGGCGCGCGGCTCGCCGCTGCTGGCTGACGTGCAGGCGCTGGTCGGAAGCCGGCACGTGCGATCGCTTCCCGCCCATCGTCGCATCGACAAGCGGCGCGTGGACGTGGAGTGTGCGCACTGGCGCGGTCGGGTGTCAGTCGTGCTTTCCGTGAAAGGGCAACATCACGCGTATGCGGTGCAGAGGGGCGTGAACCTCGTGAACGAGATCTTCACGGTCCTGCAGGCGTCGTATCCCGAGTACTTGTCGGAAGCCTTCGGGCTTGCTGTGGAATGAGCGTTGTTTGCGGCGGCTCGTTGAATTGAACTTCATGGTCAGAAAGGGGTTGGAGATGCGTAGGTTGTTGTTACTATTTTCCCTCGCACTGTCGTTCGTGGTCTGGCCGGTCGCTGCGGCGGCCCAGACCAGCACCATTGCCGGCACGGTACGTGACGCGTCCGGCGGCGTCTTGCCAGGTGTTACGGTCGAAGTGGCGAGTCCGGCGCTCATCGAAAAAGTCCGAACGGTCATCACCGACAGTCAGGGGCGATACACCATCGTCAGCCTGCGTCCGGGGACCTATACGGTGACCTTCACGCTACCCGGATTCGGCACCGTCGTCCACGAGGGCCTCGAGCTCACCTCCGACTTCACGGCGACGGTGAACGCCGACCTGAAAGTCGGCACCCTCGAGGAGAGCATCACCGTGACCGGCGAATCGCCGATCGTGGACACGCAAGCGATCACCCAGCGGCACGTGATGACGCGCGAGGTGCTCGACGTCCTCCCGACTGGCCGCAATATCCAGGCGGTCGGGATCATGATTCCCGGCACGACCATCGCCTTCGGCGGCGGCGGAGCGCTGTCGCGCGATGTCGGCGGCTCGGGGTCACTTCAGCAGTCGCCGCTGCAGTATCGCGGCTCGGCCGACACGGTGCAAACGGTTGAAGGCCTGCGTCTGAACAACCTGTGCGCGCAGGGCGCCTACAGCGGCGTCTACTGGAACGACGCCAGCTTCGAGGAGATCAGCTACATCACCGGCGCCGACTCGGCGGAGATGGGTCAGGGCGGCATGCGCGTCAACATGGTCCCGCGCGACGGCGGCAATACGTTCCGCGGCCAGATCTTCGGCAACTTCGCCGGGGAGGACTTCGGCTCCGACAACTGTGGATCTGGCGGCCTCGGCCAGCCGTGCGCACGCGCGAACCTGTCCGGCAGCACGACGTTCAACCCGAACAACCGGCTGAGCAACGTCAGCCGGATCCAGAAAATCTGGGATGTGAACCCGTCAATCGGCGGGCCCATCCGGCGCGACAGGCTGTGGTTCCACTACACGTTCCGGCACTGGGGCGTCGAAAAGACCGTGCCCGATGCCTACTTCGACAGCGATCCGTCACCGTTCCGGTATGTGCCCGACTTCAATCGGCCCGGGATCGACGACGGCCACATCGTCAGCAACGCGGTACGCATCTCCTGGGCGGCCGGC
>DATKDY010000296.1:0-15490 GCA_035512515.1 Vicinamibacterales bacterium | reverse complement strand
GCGCCCTCGGCGACACGGGGTCCAGGCACGACATAAGAGCGGCCGGGAAGAAAGTGCAGGCGATTGGTGCGAACGGCCGGGATGCTGGCCAGGGTTCGCCAGGAGCTCAACTCGGCCGCCTGCTCATGCGGCTCGGGGATGTCGGTCGCCCGTAGTTCGAGAATGACGTCCGGCGCGCGCGCCAGAATCAGCTCCGTGGATGCCTGCACCGATTCGGCGTTGATATCGGCCAGGGCGTTGATGCCGCCGGCGGCCTCGAGCATCTCGTGCAGGAACCCGCGGCCGCCACTGGCGTAGATGTTTCGCAGCGTTCCGCGTTCCCGCGAGAAGATCAGCAGCACACGCGGCTTCTCGAGCGACGCGGTGCGGTCGCGGAGTGCGGCCAGCCGCCGCTCGATGCCCACAGCGACTTCTTCGGCCTGTCGCGACCGGCCAAGCCGGTCGCCGAGCATCCGCACGGTGCCGGTCACGTTCGAAAGGCCCCCGTGCCGATATTCGAAGTACGGCACGCCCGCTCTCGTGAGTTGCGCGATCAGGTCCGTCTGACTTCCGTACAGCAGCACGAGATCCGCACGTAACGCGATGATGCGTTCGACATCGGGATCCAACAGCGCTCCCACTCGCGGCAGTTGTCGCACTTCGGGCGGGTCCTCGTCATACGAGCTCACCGCGACCACGCGATCTCCCGCCCCGATGGCGAACACCATCTCGGTGAGGGCAGGCACCAGTGACACGACGCGGCTCGGCATCCCCTGCGCGGACACGAAGGACACGAAGGTCACGAAGGTCACGAAGGAGAGCAGGGACTTCATTCTCATGACTTCCGGATGAGCAGCCAGATGAAGAACGGCCCGCCGATCATCGCGGTGACAATCCCGACCGGCAGCTCGATCGGCGCCATCACCGTTCGGGCGATGAGATCGCAGACGACGAGAAATGCCGCGCCGAAGAGGATCGACGCCGGCAGCACGACCCGGTGATCCGATCCGACGAGCAGCCGGACCAGGTGCGGAACGACGATGCCGATGAAGCCGATGGGGCCGGCCAGCGAGATGGCGGCGCCCGTCGCCAATGACGCGCTCAGAAACGCGACTCGCTGCGCGCGGCCGACGTCCACGCCGCGCGCCGACGCCACATCTTCTCCGAGGGTCAGCAGGTTGAGGGCACGGGGCAGCGTGGCAAACAGCGCAAACGACAGGCCCACCAGGGGCAGCGAGGCGAGGAGCGGGCTGAAGCTGCTGACGTCGAGATTGCCGAGCAGCCACCTGGCGGTGCGATACCAGTCGGCAAAGTCGATGAGGTACTGCACGAACGTGATGAGCGCCGAAAACAACGTGTTCAGCGTGACGCCTGCCAGCAGCAGCACGTTGGTGGACAGCGCCTTGTTGACGCGGGTCGCGAGCAGATAGACGATCGCCGTCCCGACGAGAGCGCCCACGAAGCTGGCAATCGACACCGCCGCCGTGCCAAAGGCGGACACGTCGAGGTTGAAGGCAATCGCGAGCATCGCGCCCAACGCGGCGCTCGCCGACACGCCCAGGGTGAACGGCGTCGCAAGAGGGTTGCGCAGCAGCGCCTGGAGCACCACGCCGGCCGCGGCGAGCGTGGATCCCACCAGTGCGCCCGCCAGGACCCGCGGCAGGCGCGCCACGAAGAAGATCTGCGCATCGACGTTCTCGGCCCACGGGACCGACGTGTCGAACACCCGCGCCAGGCTGATGGCGGTGCTTCCCAGCATTGGCGCCGTCAGCAGCACTACCAGCGTGATGAGGCCGAACAAGGGAACGACGACCGCGAGTTGGTGGCGGATCGTCATCGAAGTGCGTCCGTGGCCTGCTCCGATGGACCGCCTTCGCCAGGGCCTTGTCGATCGGGAAGCCGTGGCCCGCTGGCGGCGATGGGCACGACGATCAGACGGCCGGTCGCGCCATGGACGTGCACGTCGGCGGTAACGTCGTACAAATCGCGGACGTGGCCGGGCGTCAGCACCTCGCCGGTCGCCCCCGCGGCAATCACGCGGCCCCCCCGCAGCATCACGAGCCGCTGGCAGACGCTCGCGGCAAAGTTCAGATCGTGCGTGGAGACGGCAATGGTGACGCCGCGCTCGCCGTTGAGGCGACGTAGCAGCAACGCGATTTCCAGTTGGTACCCCAGGTCGAGCGATGCGGTGGGCTCATCGAGCAGCAGGATGTCGGATGATTGCGCGAGCGCCGAGGCAATCACCACGCGCTGCTTTTCTCCGCCGCTCAAGGTGTTGAATTGTCGTGCCTCGAGCGGCGCAGTGCCCGTGGCGGCCAACGCATCGCGCGCGATGGCGATGTCGGCAGGCCCTTCGATCTGGAACAGGCCCAGATGGGGGTGGCGTCCCATCAGCACCATCTCCATCACGGTGTAATCGAAGGCGAGATGCGTCTCCTGCGGCACGACGGCAATGCGCTGCGCGAGGGCGCGGCGAGAAAATTGGCGCAGCGATCGGCCATCGAGCAGCACGTCGCCCGATGTGGGCACACGCGTGCCGCTCAACAGGCGCAGCAGCGTCGTCTTGCCCGAGCCGTTGGGGCCCAGGATGCCGAGAATCTGGCCGCGACCGAGCTCGGCCGACACGTCGCAAAGGACCGGCGAAGCGGCCCTGACGGAGGGCGGGACGTTTCTCCCGCCAACCCCGCCGTAACTGAACGAAACGTCAGCGGCGCGAAGCAACGCGGACTCCAACGAACGCGGTCCGGCCGGGGGAGGGAAATCCGAACACTTCCTCGTAATCGCGATCGAGGGCATTCATCACGCGCGCAAACACGGCGACGTTTCGCACCATCCGGACGCTGCCGCCGAGATCGGCGACGGTGCGGCCGGTGTTCTGATACAGTCCCCCGCTCGGTCCGAAGGACGGCTCCGCATCGAGTGCCTCACCACGCGAATCGAGTGTCGTGAACATCGTGATGCGATCGCGCGTCCACGTGAGTGCGACCGATCCGCTATGCCTCGGGCGGCGCAGCAGTCGATCGCCGACACGATACGGAGACGGCGCCTGCGCGGAGTTGTCCACGGCGTGAATTTCGGTGTCGAGAAACGTATAGGCGGCCCGGGCGCCGATGCCGCGGGCGCTCTGCCACGCGGCGCCGAGCTCGACGCCACGCGCCCGCGCGTTCGAGACGTTGTCGGTGCGATACCGGCTGACGTCGCGCAACGATCCCACCGAGACAATCAGGTCGTCGTAACGATTGAAGAAGGTCGTGGCGTCGAGCTGCACCGCGCCCGCCGCGAGCGCCTGCGTCACGCCGGCCTCGATGCTGCGGCTGCGCTCCGGCCTGAGCGCCGGATTGTCGGTAAACGCGATCTCGAAGACATCGGGCGGACGAATCCCCGTGCCCGCGGCGGCTCGGACTCGCGTCCAATGCCTCGCGCCAGGCAGCGACCGGCTCACCAGCCACGACACGGACACTTTCGGATTGATCGATGTGACGGCATCATCCGCAAAGCCATTCACCGCAAACGCTTCGCGCGTGATGTGCTCGACGCGCATCCCTGCCTGAAGGCTCAGGCGTTCGTGTCCATTCCAGCGGCCTTCGGCAAACGTCCCTACCACGCGACGTTCGACGGGAACCTCGGCGCCTCCCTGCTGAATGAACGAGCTGCGGGCACGTTCGTCGAGCCACTCGAGGCCGGCCGAGATGCCGGCGCCTCCGTCGAGGGCCGCATCGGTCTGAATGCGCGCATGAGTGCGCCGTGTTTCGGAGGCGGAGCGGCCAAAGGCGCTCAGGAAACCGAAGTCGTAGTCGGCAACATCGAACTCGACACGCTGGCGAACACGGCTCGCGGGACCGGTCCACGGATGGACGAGGCGAGCTCCCACGGCGCGCCGCTCGCTGTTCCCGCGAGAGATTCGATCGACGCCGAAGAAGCGGCCGGCAGGATCCGATCCATACGGTCCCGGCGCGCCGCGTTCGGTGTCCACGTAGCGAAAGGTTCCCTGCAGGTCCGTCCCGCGCGACGCCTGCCACCCGCCGCCGAGCCACACCTGGCGCTCGTGCGCATCGTCATTGCCGACGCGCTCACCGTTGGCGGCGACGCCGGTGAAGCCGGCGTCCTCGAAGTAGTCCGCGCCGGCCTGCCAGCGGAGCGCGCGCCTGGCGCCTGTGGTGCTCGCCTGGAGCCGCCGCGTGTCCCGGCTGCCGGTCTCGATGACGGCGGTTGCCGTCGGCGCGCCGCCGTGTCGCGTGATGATCTGCACGACGCCGCCAATGGCGTCGGCGCCGAAAATCGCGCTCTGAGGCCCACGCACCACTTCCACGCGCTCGACATCCGTGAGGGGCACCTGCGACAGATCGATGCCCCCGCCGAAAGCATTGGCGCGGATGCCGTCGATCAGCACGAGCGTGAAATCCGAGTCGCCGCCACGTGGGAACAGCGACGTCAGCGTCCCAGGTCCGCCCGTGCGCGCGACGGTGAAGCCTGGCACGGTGCTGAGCGCGCCGGCGAGCGTCGTGACCTGACGCGCTTCCAGCTCGCGTCCCGAAACGACGGTGACGCTGTCCGCCGTCCGGGACAGCGGTTGATCAATTTGCGCCGCCGAGACAATCAGCGTCTCGGAGATGGCGGCGACGCGCAGCCTGATCTCCAGCGGCGTGACCGAACCTGCCGTGACGCCGCGGACCTCGCCCGAAAGGCCAGGCGCCGACGCCGTGAGGTCGTAGCGGCCCTCGGACAGCGCAGGAAATTCGAATCGCCCCTGCGTGTCGGTGGTGGCGGAAACCGGCGCGCTCGTTGCGCCGACGGCGACGACCGTGGCGGCGGCCACGGGTTGACCCTGTGGATCGACGATGCGCCCGGCGAGCGGCGCTTGCGCCGAGGCCTGCGCGGAGATGGTGAGGGTGAGCAGAAAAGACAGCAGGAGACGTGACATGGGTCCTCCGCGGCGTTGTCGCGCCGAGCGAAATGGACGTCCCGGTGGCAGAAGGTCTCCTGACTCGCGGATCGGCACGCAGCGTTCGCGTCTTCCCGCCTCCGCCAACGCTACGGCGGGCAAGCCCGCGACCCGAGCGATGGCTGGTAAACAGTGACGGATCGGCAGCACGATGCACGCCGATCGAGTGAACGCGCGCTCCCCGCTTACAGTGGCGAAACCGTGTGGGTTTTACACCCAGCTTCCCTGACTGCCCGGGTTGGCGTCGGTTGTGCCGCTCAGTATAGCAGGATAGAATTTCTGGTTGAGTTCATGAGTACGCGTCCGGTCGTCACGTCGCGCGACGCAGGCCTCGGGCCCCAGGCCTCATGGCTCAGGTCCCGGGCGCCACGCCTCAGGTTGCGGCAGGCCGGGCTCGCTGACATCGCCGAACGGGTCGGCGCGGGCGCACGGTTGACGTTCGACGACGGCGTGCGGCTGTTCAACGCGCCTGATCTGCTGGCTGTCGGCTGGATCGCCAATCGCGAACGCGAGCGGCGGCATGGGGCGCGAACCTATTTCAATCACAACCTGCGCCTCGAGGCGACCAACGTCTGCGAGGCTTCCTGTCTGTTCTGCTCGTTTGCGCGGCTCCGTCCCAATGACGCTGGCGCCCATACGATGACCGTCGAGCAGGTGCTCGAAAAGCTTCGCCAGCGGGCGCACGAGCCGCTCACCGAAATCCACATCGTCAATGGCTTACACCCCGAGCTTCCGTTCGACTACTACAAGCACCTGCTGCGCGGGCTGAAGCAGATCCGGCCGGACATCCATCTGAAGTGCTTTACCGCCGTCGAGATCGCCTACTTCGCGGATTTGTACCGCCTGAGCGACGAGCAGGTGCTGATCGAGCTGCGGCAGGCGGGTCTCGATTCCCTGCCGGGCGGCGGCGCCGAGATCTTCGCGGCGCGCGTGCGCCGCAAGATCTGCCACGACAAGTGCGACGGCGATCGGTACCTCGCCATTCACCGCACGGCGCATACGCTGGGCATGCGCACGAACGTGACGATGCTTTACGGGCACATCGAAACCGTGGAGGAACGCGTCGATCACCTGCTGCAGATCAGGGCGTTACAGGACGACACGCGCGGCTTCCAGGCGTTCATCCCGCTCGCATTCCACCCCGACAACAACCAGATGCGCAAGCTCCCGGCGCCGCCGGCCAGCGACACGCTGCGTGTCCATGCCGTGGCGCGGCTGATGCTCGACAACGTGGATCACATCAAGGCGTACTGGATCTCGTCGGGTGTGGAAGTCTCGCAGACCGCGCTGTGGTTTGGCGCGGACGATCTCGACGGCACGGTCCAGGAAGAAACGATCTACCACATGGCCGGCGCGAAGACGCCGACGGCGCTGTCCACGGACGACATCGAGGAACTGATTCGCGATGCCCGGCGTGAGCCGATCGAGCGGGACACGCTGTACAACGTGGTCCGCGTTCCTGCCTCGGGACGGCGGGACGTGGGTGCGGCGGTTCAGCCCAGCCCGGCCATGTAACCAGCCTCAGTCAAAACCGTCTTATAATTGTCGTGAACCAAGCGGAGGTCCGGGAGAAGACCGGGCAGCAGTCGCTTGGTTTTTTCGCGTCGGGAGATTGCGAAAGATTTCACAAGCCTTCGCCGCGCCGTAGCCCGACGTGCCCTGGGAGCGGAGTCGGGCGGAGGCGGGCGAAGGCGGGCAGGGTGGCGACGACATGTCCACGTTTCTGCCGGTACTGAACGAAGTCGAGAAGCAGAGCCTGCACGAGCGGCAGCCGCTGCCCGACGCCTACCTCGGCCTGTCGGACGAGGAGATGGACGTCCGCATCGCGGCGGCGCGCGCGGCGCTGGGCGATCGGCTCGTCATTCTCGGGCACCACTACCAGCGCGACGAGGTCATCCGGTTTGCCGATTACACGGGCGACTCGTGGAAGCTGTCGCGCGAGATCTCGAAACATCCCACGGCGGATTACATCGTCTTTTGCGGCGTGCACTTCATGGCGGAGAGCGCCGATATCCTGGCGCTGCCGCATCAGCAGGTGATCCTGCCCGACCTCGCGGCCGGCTGTTCGATGGCCGACATGGTGGCGCCCGATCAGCTCGAGACCTGCTGGAACGAGCTCGAGCAGATGGGCGTGGCCTCGTCCATCGTCCCGGTGACGTACATCAACTCGGCTGCGGCAATCAAGTCCTTTGTCGGCGAGCGCGGTGGGACGACCTGCACCTCGTCGAACGCTGCTGCGACCCTGCGATGGTCGTGGGATCGCAACGACAAGGTCCTGTTTCTGCCGGATCAGCATCTCGGGCGCAACACCGCGTTCAGGATGGGTGTGCCTCTCGACCAGATGGTGGTGTGGGATCCCTTTGAGCCGTTCGGCGGGCTCACGAAGCCTGAGCTCCAGAACGCACGCCTGATCCTGTGGAAGGGACACTGCTCGGTGCACGTGCGTTTCACCGCGAAGCAAATCGAGGCCGTGCGGCAGCAGTATCCGGGCGTTCGCGTGATTGTGCATCCCGAAGTGCCGTTCGATGTCGTGGAGGCCGCGGACGACAGCGGCTCGACCGAATACATCCTGAAGCAGGTGCGCGACTCCGCGCCCGGTTCGACCTGGGCCGTCGGCACCGAGATCCACCTCGTCCATCGGCTCGCCGAAGAGGTGGCGCCGGACAAGACCGTCATTTCGCTCGACCAGGTCGGCTGTCTGTGCTCGACGATGTTCCGCGTGTCGCCGAACCATCTGCTGTGGGTGCTCGAAGGCCTGCTCGACGGTGAGGTCTACAACCGCGTAACCGTGCCAGCCGAGCAGAAAAAATGGGCTAGGATCGCTCTGGATCGCATGTTGTCGATCTCGTGAACGAACTCAGTCCGTTGAACTCAGTCCCCTGACAGGAGACCGTTGAAGATGCCCCATACGTTGCCCGCGCTGCCGTACGATTTCGGCGCCCTCGAACCGCATATCGATACCCAGACGATGCAGATTCATCACGGTAAGCATCACCAGGCTTACGTGACGAATCTGAACAACGCGCTCGACAAGCATTCCGATCTTCACAACAAAAGCCTCGACGACCTGCTCCGCAGCCTGAAGAGCGTGCCCGAAGACATCCGCACCGCCGTACGCAACAACGGCGGCGGCCACTGGAACCACTCCCTCTTCTGGAAGCTGATGGCGCCCAACGCCGGGGGCGCGCCGAGCGGGGAGGTTGCCAACCGCATCACCGACGCGTTTGGCAGCTTCGACAAGTTCAAGGAGCAGTTCAACGCCGCGGCGGCCGGCCGGTTCGGCAGCGGCTGGGCATGGCTCATCGACAACGGCGGCAAGCTCGAGATCACCAGCACGCCGAATCAGGACAATCCGCTCATGGACGGCAAGAAGGCGATCCTCGGCGTCGATGTGTGGGAGCACGCCTACTATTTGAAGTATCAGAACCGCCGCCCTGACTACGTGGCGGCGTGGTGGAACGTGGTGAACTGGAGCGAGGTCAACAAGCTCCTCAAAGGTTAACTTTCTTCGTGGATCGTCGCCAGATTCTCGCCGTTCTCGGGGCCGGGGGTCTGGCGACGGTCGCGTACAGCGTCTTCGGTGGCGGCGGCGGGATGGTCGCGCGCGGGTTGAGGTGGCCGCGTGGGGTCACGCCGGCGATCACGCCTGACGGCGATCACCGTTCGCGCATACGATCTGAACGGTGCGGCCCAGACCGATAGCATCCAGCCGAACTTCCCCAACGGCGCCACCGGGTTGCATCGCGTGGTCGTGTCGGTCGCTCAGGATTCCCGGACCACTTAGCCTCGCGGCAGCGGTCCTTGTCTTTTGCGTCTCGCCCGCCGAGGCCCTGCAGACGGAGGAGGCTGATGATCCGGTGGTCACGCCCATCATCCGGAACGTGACGCGGGTCGAGCGCTGGTCGTTTTTCGAACCCCACGAGGGCGGCGGCGATCCCGAGTACTCGCTGCTTGGCAATCGGGCGACGCTTGGCGTGCGCGTCGAGTCACGCCGGGTCTCGGTGCAGGGGTCGCTGCAGTACGCGCAGCTCGTCGGACTGCCAGGCCGCTCGTTCGGTCCTGGTCCGCTGGGGCCGGGGCCTCTCTTTTACCTGTCGGCGGAAAATTCGCGCGCGTATCAGCTCTACTTCAAGTCCATGTCGCTGCGTCTCAACGACGTGGCGCCTGGTCTGTCCGTGGAAGTCGGCCGGATGCCGTACGAGTCCGGCGAACGCACGTCCTTTGCGGGACGGCTCATCGGCACCGCCGAGTGGACCATGTTCGGGCGCGCCTTCGACGGCCTGCGGGTGGATGTCGCCCGGCCCGCGTGGCGCGCGCACGCGTCGTTCGTGATGCCGACGCAGGGCGCCTTCGAGGAGTCGGCGGGTCCGACGATGACTCGGGTGCAACTGGCGACGGTTGGCGCGTCACGAAGCGGAGTCGATGTGTTTGCCCACAACTACCGTGACACACGGGACGTCAGCGGACGGCCGGACAACACCGGGGCTCGGGCGCCGCGTGCGGACATCCACCTTCAGACGCTGGGGAGCTCGCTCACGCGCACGCGCGGCGAATTGGACGTCCAGCTCTGGGGCGCGCTGCAGCGCGGCGATTGGTACGGGACCGATCACCGTGCGCTGAGCGCGAGTGCGGAGGTGGGATACAGATGGCCCCGCGTGACCTGGCAGCCATCACTTCGTGGCGGCGCCCTCCATGCGTCAGGCGACGACGATCCGAACGATGTCACCCACGGCACTTTCTTTCCGATGGTGCCGACGACCACGCCGCCGGTGCTGGCCGGCACATACGCGCAGATGAACATTCGCGATGTGTACGTCCGCGGCGGTGTCACGCCGCACGAACGGCTCTCGGTGTCGGCGGAGCTGCATCGCCTGTCGCTGGTCAACCGCCAGGACCGCTGGTACAGCGGCACGGGCGCGACCGCCTTCGCCGGCAGTTACTTTGGCTACTCGTCGCGTCCGTCCACGCTCGCGACCAGCCTGGGCACCTTCGTGCAGGTATCAGCCGAATCGTCCATCACGCCGCATTGGCGCCTGTCTGTCTCGGCCGGCTTCATCCGCGGCGGCGCCGTGGTCCGTCGTCAGTTCGCCGGCCGCTCCCTGGCCGTGTTCGTGCTGGAGAACACGCTGTCGTTCCCGTGACACAAGAGCCAACACCGATTTCGCTGATTACACAGATTCACAAGGGCAACACAGATTTCACCGATTCCACAGATTTTTGACCGATTTCCCAAAGCGCATCCTCTCAAAGTCGCTTCATCCTCCCGGCGGATCTTCTCCAGCAGGAGTCTTCTCCAAAACGGCAGGGTCCTTGATTAATTAATTAGGACGACAAGACGTCCTGATCCGGGAGAGAGCTGGCGGCCGGTTTGAGAAGTGATGTGTGGGTAGAGATCCAGCAGTGAGACGACGCTTCGTAGGCGGCGACGGCGTCGGACTCCCTGTCAGATTCGTCGGGTGACCACGTGCACATTGACCGTCTCGGGTTCGATCGAGGAGTGTTCGGAAAGGTGATCGGGAGAAAGCTCTTGAAATAAGGAAAGATAAATCTGTGTAATCTGCGTTGGCTCTTGTCAGAACAGCTTCACTTCCACAACTTCGCCTTTTTCGACGATGTCGGTCTGCGCGGGAATCTCGATGTAGCCGTCGGCCTGCGACATCGACGTGATGTCGCCGGACGCTTTGAACGCGGGATGGGCCACGCCGTCGATGACGCGGACCGTGTAGAACTGATGCCGGCCGGTCGTCGAGACGATGCGTTGCGCCACCGGGACGGTCGTTGTTCGCAAGTGATGGGGCGGGAGATGCGCCATGCGGCGCAGGGCCGGCACGAGCAGCATGTAGGCATTCGACAGGCACGAGGTCGGATACCCGGGCATGCCGAACACTGGTTTGCCGCCGATCACGCCGAATACGGTCGGCTTGCCGGGCTTTACCGCGATGCCGTGGAACACGATTTCGCCGCGGCGGCCGATGACGTCCAGAATCAGATCGCGTTCGCCAACCGAGCTGCCGCCTGAAAACACCATGACGTCTTCGTTGAGGCACCGATCGATCGCGCGCTCGAGATCGTCCAGCGTGTCCTGCGCGGTCTGATACGCCACCGGGGAGCCGCCGTGCTCGGCGATGATCGTGCTCAACGTGAAGCGATTGATGTCGTAAATCTGGCCGGGTTTGAGGGGCGCGCCCGGCTCGACGATCTCGTTTCCTGTCGAGAGGATGGCGATGGACGGGCGCTGATAGACCTCGACCGCGGTCAGCCCCAGCGCGGCCAGGGCGCCGATGCGGCTGGGATTGAGCAGGTCGCCTGTGCGCAGCACCGTCTGGCCCTGCACGATGTCGGCACCCTGGCGGCCGACGTTCTGCCGGGGATACACCGGCGTGAAAATGCGGACCTCGTTCTCGCCGCCGCGTTCGGTTTCCTCGACCATCACCACGGCATCGGCGCCGGATGGCATCGGCGCGCCGGTGGCAATCTCCGAGGCTTCGCCGGCGGCAATGGCGCGCGTCGGGACCTCGCCGGTGTAGATCTTCTCGACGACGCGCAGGGTCTTGGGTTCGTAGCGGCTGGCGCCGAATGTGTCTTCGGCGACGACGGCATAGCCGTCCATGCCCGCCCGCGCAAACGGCGGGACGTCGCGGTCGGACGTGACCTCCCGCGCAAGCACGCGGCCGGCGGCGCTCATCAGCGCGACGACCTCGGTGCGTGCGACGGGGACAATCGCTTCGTCGATCAGCTGGCGCGCTTCGTCGAGCGGAATCGTCTCGCGAATCGGGCGCATCGTCGGCTCTCGGGTCACGGTCGGCTTCTCGGCTATCAGCTTACAGTGCCGGCGGCTGAAAGCCGAGAGCTGAAAGCGCTGATAGCTGAGAGCCGATAGCTGAGAGCCGAGAGCTATTTAGCGATCTGTTGCACGATGTGGCCAAGCTCCGGGATGAGGAGCTTCGTCATGGCCAGTCGAACCGCCGCTTCGGACCCAGGCAGCGCCGCGACGAACTTGCCGCGCGCGGTGCCGGCGACCGCACGACTGAGCATCGCCGCCGGTCCGATGTCGTGATAGCTCACCATGCGGAACAGCTCGCCGAATCCGTCCAGCCGCTTCTCGAGCAGGCCATCGATGGCCTCGTAGGTGCTGTCGCGCGACGTCAGGCCCGTCCCGCCGGTCGTGATGATGGCCTGCACGTTGCCCGACGCGAGTTGATCGGAGACCACGCGAGCGACATCGGCCGGTTCGTCCTTCACGATCGCCCGCCCGACGAGCTCGTGACCGGCACCCGTCAGCAGCTCCGCGATCGCGTTGCCGCTGGTATCTGTGGCCTCGGTTCGGCTATCGCTGACGGTCAGGACGAAACACTTCACGCGCGACGGCGCAACGGCCTTATGTTCCTGCTGCGACACTTCTCAGAGTATAGGCTCTCGGCTCGCGAGCATAGAGCCGAAAGCGCCGAAAGCCGATAGCTGATAGCGGTAAAGCCGAGAGCGCCGAGAGCCCGATAGCCGAAAGCTGAGAGCCACTACAATGTCTCCGATGCGTGCGCTGTCCCTCCTGACCGCCTTGCTGCTTCTCGCGTCGGTGCTGCCACGTGCGCAGGCGCCGCTCGAGCGTGACGCCGAGCGGTGGGTCGAGCGGACGATGAAGACCCTCACGCCGGATCAGATGGTCGGCCAGCTCCTGATGCCGCGGTTTTCATCGGTCTACACGAGCTCGGACTCCGACGTCTACGACGAGCTGACGCGGCTCGTGCACGAAGCGCACGTCGGCGGCATCATCGGCTTTGGCGGCGAAGAGCCGGTTCCGCAGGTGCTCCTCAATCCCACCTACGGCCCCATCGTCCTGGGACAGCCCCTGGCGATGGCGTCGATGCTCAATCGGCTTCAGGCCATCGCACCGGTTCCGCTGCTGACAGCGTCGGATTTCGAATGGGGCGTCGGCATGCGCATCGCGGGGGGGACGAAGTTTCCTCGCGCGATGGCGTTCGGCGCCGCCGGCGACGAGCAGCTTGCGTTCGAGGCCGGACGCATCACCGCGACCGAGGGGCGCGCGCTTGGCGTCCACGTGAACTTCGCGCCGGTCGCCGACGTCAACAACAATCCGCGCAATCCCGTCATCAACATCCGATCCTTTGGCGAGGATCCCGCGCGCGTGGGCGCGCTCGCCGCGGCGTGGACGCGCGGGCTGCAGCAGGGCGGGATGCTCGCCACGCTCAAGCACTTTCCCGGCCACGGCGACACGAGCGTCGATTCGCATCTCGGCCTGCCGCTCATCGAGCACCCGCGCGAGCGGCTTCACTCGGTCGAGCTCGCGCCATTCAAGGCCGGCATTGCCGCCGAGGCAGCGGCCGTGATGGTTGCGCACATCGAGCTTCCGGCGCTCGATCCGTCGCGCGGCCCGGCCACGTTCAGTCAGCCGATCGTCACGGGCCTGCTGCGCGAGCAATTGGGGTTTCGCGGGCTGATCTTCACCGACTCGATGCTGATGGACGGCGTGGCGCGGCTGGGAACGTCCGCTGAGAACGCGGTCAGGGCGGTGCTTGCGGGCAACGACATGGTGCTCGACGCGCCCGACATGCTCGAGGCGTTTCGCGGGCTCACGGCGGCCGTCCAATCGGGCGTCATCACGCGCGCGCGGCTCGAAGCCTCCGTGCGCCGCATCCTCATGGCGAAGGCGCGTCTCGGTTTGCACAAGACGCCCGCCGTCAATCTCGACTCGGTGCCGATCGCCGTCGGCGGCCGGCGGCATGCGGCGGTGGCGCGGCAGGTGAGCGAGCGGGCGCTGACCCTCATCAAGGACGAACGCAACAGCATTCCCCTGCGGCTGCGGCCTGGGGCGACGGTGCTCTATCTCTCCGTCCTCGACTACCCGCGCGGCTGGCGCATCGCGGCGCCGAGCCGCGCGATGATTCCGGCCCTTCGCGAGCGCTGGCCGAATCTGCAGTCGATCGAAGTGTCCGATGCGACGACGCCCAATGAGCTCGCGCTCGTGCGATCGATGGCGTCGCGCTTCGATGCCGTCGTGGCCGGCGTGTTCGTCCGCGCCTCGTCCGGGACCAATCGCCTCGACCTGGCGGCGCCCGTGGCGGGATTGCTGCAGGACCTCGCCCGCGCCAGCGCCCGGGCGAACCAGCCCTTCGTGGCGGCCTTTTTCGGCAGTCCCTACGCGCCGCTGTCCGTGCCCGATGTGCCGGCAATGCTGCTGACGTTTGACTTTTCCGATGTGGCGGAGGAGTCCGCCGTGCGCGCGCTTGCCGGTGAGATCCCCATTGGCGGCAAGCTGCCCATTGCGCTGCCCGGCATGTTCCCGCTGGGGCACGGCCTCACGCGGTCCGCGGACGGAGTTCCAAACGCCGTCAGACCGCCAGGGCAAGACCCTGGGGTGTTGAACTGAACCCCGGGTTTGAACTGACGAATCTTGACGGTTTTGCACTTGGCGCACTCCGCCGAGCTCGTGTTAGGATCGATCCTTCCGGGCGGGCGCTCAGTCGCCGCCCCCTCAACCCATCCGCGCCCATAGCTCAGTTGGATAGAGCGTCTGGCTACGAACCAGGAGGTCGCACGTTCGAGTCGTGCTGGGCGCACCACTTTGTTTTCAAGCACTTACGGGCATTCTGAAAACGGCAGCGGGAAGTCGCTGTAGTCGATTTTGTAGACGTGCGGTTTTGCGCTATTGAACGAGCGGTTGTCGCCGCGTGCGCACTCCCCGCCTCAAAGTGCCTCGTCGGATGCCTCCCAGGCTGAACGCGAGGCCGAGAAAGCAAGACGGTACGCGCCAGAACACCGGCCCGTTCTTCTATACAATCCACCAAGCTTCCCCTGGCTCGCCCCCTGGAGAGAACCTGATGGCTAAACGTCGAGGCCCTCCGTATCAACCGCCACCACCTGAGTATCCGATCACCATCGAGCATGGCGGCATGATGTACGAGGGCAGCTATCACACAGGGCGCGGGCAACGTGGTCGTTCGCGTGCACGGCGGAGGTTCGAGCAGAAGCAGGCGCACCTGACGCGATTGGGCAACGATCCAGAACCTCTCGCGCGGCTGTTGCTTGCGGAGCTGATTGGAGAGCAAACGCGAAGATAGTTTGTTCGCGGGGCATCCGTCCTGCAGCTCGGCGTCTTTCGTCTTTGCGTTGTTCAGTGCTCCGACTTCAACCCAATCGCGAATTGTTGCTTCTAAGCGCGACCACTGGCCGCCATTCAAAGCTGACGCTCGCGGCACCGCGTTCGTGAAAAGAAATGTTTGATCGCTCAGTTCCTGCGTCGCTACTCGATCTTCTGAGGCGACCATGTGGCCGCGCGCAAGACCGTACCCTCTGTAGTCAGCGTTCGACGGCGCGCGGCTTTCCATCGAGTTCAGGATCGGGTTTCCACCTGTTCTTTCGCTCGGCATCCCCAAATATGGGCGCGCCGCTCGGAAAGTGATCCATTCGCCGCTCGGAAAGTGATCCACCTGAGGGCCTGATGGCGGGCTTGCGGAGCAGAGCCGTTCCGCGGTCCGCTGGAAGGGATGCTCAAGGTGGACCAGGTACATGTCGTTCGTCACAAGGTGTTGGTGGAGGGCCGCTCGCAGCGGC
>DATKDY010000295.1:0-46838 GCA_035512515.1 Vicinamibacterales bacterium | reverse complement strand
CGAGCATGCGATGGCCAAGCCGGTGGGCAGTGGTCTGAAGGACCTGATCATGATGCCGTCGCACTCGGCGCTGACCATGCACGAGATCATCGCGCATCCCACGGAGCTCGATCGGATTGTCGGCTACGAGGCCAACTACGCAGGCACGAGCTTCATCACGCTCCGGGACATCGGCAAGCTGAAGTACGGCACGAAGCTGATGAACGTCTACGCGGACCGCACGCACCCGGGCGGCGCGTCCACGGTCGGCTATGACGACGACGGCGTTGAGGGCCAGAAGTGGGACATCGTGCGGGAAGGGATGCTCGTGGGCGTGCAGACCAATCGCGAAACCGCGCATTACGTCGGCGAAAACTTCTCGCGCGGCTGCACCTTTGCCAATCACTGGCGCAACTACCCGTTCCTGCGCATGCCGAACATCCAGATGGAGCCGGGCCCGAAGGGGTCGCCCACCCTCGACCAGATGATCGCCGACGTCAAGGACGGCGTGCTCGTCGATGGCCAAGGGAGCTTCAGCATCGACCAGCAGCGCTACAACGGTCAGTTTGGCGGCAACGCGTTCTGGGAGATTCGCAACGGCAAGCGCACGCGGATGGTCACCGATTTCACGTACAACGCCATCACCACCGACTTCTGGGCCAACCTGGATGCCGTCGGTCCGCCCGAATCGTGGGAGCATCACGGGATGGGCGGCGATGCCAAGGGCCAGCCGGTGCAGTCGAATCGGCCGTCGCACGGATCCGCGCCGATGCTGGTTCGCCGCATCATGGTCGGTTCCGCCTTTTCGTAACGCAAGTGAACCGTAGGGGCCGAGCATGCTCGGCCCGATCGCCGAGAGCGCTGAGAGCCGAGAGCTGAAAGCCGAGAGCAACCACATGAGTTATTCACGCGATCAGGTCAAACAAGTCACCGACAAAGTCCTCAACATGGCCAAGGCCGACCATGTCGAGGTCCGCTTCTCCGGCGGCGAACGCTCGGCCACGCGCTTTGCCAACTCCAGCATCACCGCCAACCTCATCGAGCACGACCAGGAGGTGTCGGTGACGGTCTACTTCGGGCAGAAGAGCGCCTCTGGAACGACGCATCAGTTCGACGATGCCTCGCTGAAGCGCCTCATCGAGGGGATCCAGGAGCTCGCCAAGCGCAAGCCCGACAACCCGGAGTTGATGCCGCCGGTCAAGGGCCCGCAACCGTACGTCGACGTCGATGCCGTCATGCCAGGAACGGAAAACTTCGGCCCGGCCGAGCGCGCGGCCATGGTCAAGGTGAGCACCGACATCTGCGAAAAGAAGGGCGTGCTCGGCGCCGGCTACATCCCGAAGATGCACTGGACCAACGCGATCGCGAACTCGGCCGGCCTCTTCGGCTACTTCCGCTACGCCGAGGCGAGCTTCATCCTGACCTGCCGCACGCCGGATCAGACCGGTTCGGGCTGGGCCGGGACGACGGGCCAGAAGGATGTCCGCAACATCAACGCCGCCGAGCTCACCGAAATTGCCGCGGACAAGGGGCTGCGCTCGCGCAAGCCGCGAGCGGTCGAGCCGGGCAATTACACGGTGATTCTCGAGCCGCGCCCGGCCGCCCGGTATCTGTCGCTGGTGCTCGGGGCGCTCAACGCTCGCGGGGCGGAAGAAGGCCGCAGCTTCATGAGTGGCAAGGAGCGTGGTTCGACGCGCCTTGGGGAAAAGGTCTTCGGCGACAACTTCACGCTCCGCTCCGAAATCGGCAACCCGATTCTCCGGCAGACGCCGATTGGGCAGGATGGCCTCGCCGCCAGGAGCGTGACGTGGATCGAAAAGGGCGTCGTCAACAACCTGTTTTACGACCGCTACTGGGCCCAGCGGCAGAAAAAGGAGCCGACCGGTACGCAGCCGGGCATGAGCCTGGTCATGGAGGGCGGAACGGCCACCCTCGACGAGATGATCAAGTCCACGAAGCGCGGCCTGCTCGTGTCGTTCTTCTGGTACATCCGCCCGGTGGATCAGCAGACGCTGCTCTACACCGGCATGACGCGCGACGGGCTGTTCCTCGTCGAAAACGGCGAAGTGGTGGCGCCGGTTCAGAACTTCCGCTGGAACGAATCGCCCGCCGTGAGCTTCAACAACATCACCATGCTGGGCCGGCCGGAACCCATGCACACCGGCGAGGCGTACGACAATCCGGGCACGGCGCTGGTGCCGCCCATGAAAATCGAGGACTTCACGATGACCTCGATTTCGCCGGCGGTGTAAGTCACATTGGTTCCGCCGAAGGCTCCGCAAAGAGGCACAGATGAAGCGACGTGATTTCGTCAAGACGATGGGCGCGGCCGGGGTCGCGCTGTATGCCAGTGATCTCGTTGCCGATCTGCTGGCGCAATCGGCCGGTCAGCGCGTGCTGCAGTCGAAGTTCAAAGGGCTCGCCGACATCGCACTCGCCGAGGCGAAGCGGATGGGCTGCAGCTACGCCGACGTCCGCTTCACGCGCAACATCAACGACGCCGTCGGCATGCGCGATCGCATCGTGACCGGCGGCGGCGGCTTTGGCGGCGGTGGCGGGCGCGAGGAAAGCGCCGGGTTCGGCGTGCGCGTCATCCACAGCGGCGTCTGGGGGTTTGCCAGCAGCCCCTTTGTCACCGAGGACGAGATCAGGAAGATCACGGCCCAGGCGACGGAAGTCGCCAAGTCCAGCGCGGTCAGCAAGCGCTTCGAGGTGCGGCTGGCGCCCGTGCCGGCGTACACCGACTACTGGGAATCGCCGGTGAAGGTCAACCCGGATTCGGTGGCTCTCGACGACAAGATCGCCTTTCTCATGAAGATCAACGAGCTGGCGCTCCAGCAGAAGGACGTGATGCGCGTCCAGTCGCAGATCAGTTTCGACTTCGAGTGGAAGTACCTCGCCACCTCCGAAGGCTCGTTCATCGAACAGGAGCTGTGGCGCACCTTCCCGAGCTTCACGATCACGGCCCGCCGCGGCAACGTCGTCAAGACGCGCAACTTCACGGTGGCCCCGCGCCTCGGCGGCTACGAGGTCGCGCTCGACGGCAAGATGCTGGAAAACGTCGAGCGCACCGCCGCGGAAGCCGCGGAACATACCGCGGCGCCGCCGATCGGCGTCGGCCTCAAGGACATCATCATGACGCCGTCCCAGGCGATGCTGACGATTCACGAGATCGTCGGGCATGCCACGGAGCTCGATCGCATCATCGGATACGAGGCCAACTACGCGGGGACGAGCTTCGTGAAGATCTCCGACCTCGGCAAGATGGTGTACGGTTCCAAACTGTTCAACGTCACGGCCGATCGCAGCATCGAGGGCGGCCTCTGCACCATCGGCTATGACGACGACGGCGTGAAGGGGCAGTCGTGGCCGCTCGTGCGCGAGGGCATTCTCGTCGGGCTGCAGACCAATCGCGAGACGGCGCATTACATCGGCGAGAAGGAATCACGCGGCTGTACGTTCGCGACGTCGTGGCGCAACTATCCCTTCCTGCGCATGCCCAACGTGCACGTCGATGCCGGCCCGCCCGGCTCGCCGACGCCGGAGGAGATCATCGCGGACACCAAGGACGGCGTCCTCATCGATGGCCGGGGCAGCTATTCGATTGACCAGCAGCGGTTCAACGGCCAGTTTGGCGGCAATGCCTTCTGGGAAATCAAGAACGGGAAGAAGGTCCGCATGGTCAGCGACGTGACCTACAACGCAATCACGACGGATTTCTGGCAGAACCTGGATGCGATCTCGGGGCCTGAACACTGGGAGATGTTCGGCACAAGCGGGGACGCGAAAGGTCAGCCCGTGCAGATCAACCATCCGTCACACGGATCGCCGTGGTGCCGGATTCGCCGCATCATGGTCGGCGCCGCGTACACGTAATGCAGGGATCACGGATGGGGAAGACGATCCCCCATCCCCTGTTCTACCGGTGTTGGACCGTGATGTTGTTCACCACTTTGTAGCCCTCGGCCTTCTGTCGAGCGATTGACTCGGCCTTCTCGCGCTCGCCGGCCGTTGGCACATGCCCATTGAGCGTCACCGTTCGTGTCCACGCGCTGACGTTGACGTCGATCCCGCTGGCATCCACCGACGAGTCGGCCATGAGCGCAGATTTCACGTCTACGCGCTCCTTCACGGCCGATGCGCGCTCGGCGACCTCTTCGCCGGCATCAGCCGCTATCGCGCCGACGACGCGAGCGGCATCGGCGGCGTCATTGGCGAACCCGCGCGCCGCGTCACGTGCCTTGGCACGCTCGTCGCGCGTGTCGGCTTCGGCTTCTGCGGCGTCCTGCTCGAGTCCGCGAGCCGTGTTCTGGCACGCGCTGACGAACCCGATGGATAGCGCTGCGATGATCGCCAGTAGAAATGCGTTGATGCTGTTATACGTCCGAGCCACATCGTCCTCCGCAGGACGTTAGTTGCACGCCTCGTGCCAAGTCAGCTCGTCATGGCGTACACGACGATGTTGACGGAAAAGCGCGTGTTGTCGTCGCGCTGAAACCGCTTGTTGCGCCAGTCGTAGTCCCACTCGCAGCCGTAGTCTTTGTTCGAGTACAGCACGCCGAGGCGTCCACGATGCTCGACCGCTCGCAGATAGTCATGGACCAGATCGTCGCCCCACCCGTTCAGCTCATGGGCGGTTTGCGGAGGACCATCGGGAAACTGGAAAAAGCTGCGATACAGGGGGTGCTGGTTGGGAAGCTTGTCGAGCGTGCGAGGGCCCGGGAAGATGGCGCGCATCTCTTCTTCGAACGAGACCGCGTAGAGTCCCGCAATGTCGTGATTGCAGTCGTCAGAAAACACCAGGCCGCCGCGCTCGACGTAGTGCCGGAGCCGTTCGCGTTCTCGATCGCTGAAGCGAACCAGCTTGTGGCCGGTCATGAACAGAAACGGAAACGCGAGCAGTTCGTCCGAATCGGCGGTGATGATCACTTCTTCGGAGTACACGCGGATGTTCGTGTATTCGACCACCGAGTTGAGAACGTTGGCTGCGACCTTCGGGTTGTAGTCCCAATCGCCGGAATCGTAGCGCAGGCGGGCAAACACGAACTCGGAACCGAGGGGCTGCTCGAGCGCCGAACCCATCGACGCCAGTATACCTGGCTGCCGACGAGTCCAGCCGCTCAGTAACCTGGCCGACGCTACCGCGGACGAACCGTCAACTGGTTGTCGATCTTGTAGCCTTCGGCTTCGCGCTCGGCAATCCGGCCGGCAGCGGTCTTCTGGGCCTCGGTCGGCACAGAGCCCTTCAGCACCACGGTCCGGGTTTCGTGGAACGTATCGACGTTGATATCGCTGGCATCTACGAGATCGTCGGTCATGAGCGCCGTCTTCACATCGAGGGTTTCACCAGCGGCGTCAACGGCCCCGCCGGCCCTTCCAGCCGTGCGACGCGCATCGTCGGCTACTTCATCAGCTTCCGAGCGGGCCGCGGCGGTCGCGTCGCGGGCGTCGTCGGTCGCTTCGGCCGAGTCCTGCTGCACCCCGCGCGCCGTGTCGTCGCAGGCCGCTCCGGCCAGCGCGAGTGACAGCGCAGCCGTCAACACAAGCAATCCGTTATGAACGCGTCTCACAATCAGGAAAATCTTTCCCAGCAGTGGTAACCTCAATTCATGCCGCCACCTGGACAGCGAGTTCTGCTGGTCGACGACAACATCGACTCGTCGGAACCGCTGAGCCTGTTGTTGCACGCCAAAGGGCACGAAATACGGATCGCCGTCGAAGGCGAAGCGGCGCTCGTCATGGCCGATGAGTTTCAGCCGAACTGCGTGGTCCTCGACCTCGGGTTGCCTGGCATGGACGGCTACGAAGTCGCGCGCCGGTTGCGCGAGCGCCCATACGGCGCGGAATTGATCCTCGTCGCGTTGACGGGCTGGGCAGGAAAAGACGTTCGCACGAAGGCCGCCGAGGCGGGCTTCGACTATCACCTCGTCAAGCCCGTGAATTGGGAAGAGCTTGAACATATCGTGACGGCAGAGAGTGCCCAATCGCGCCTGCGATAGAGGCCGAGGCCTCGACCACTCCCTGTAACGAGACGCCGGTCTCGATGCCGAGTCCGTCCAGCATATAAACGAGATCTTCGGTTGCCAGATTGCCCGCCGCGCCCGGGGCGTACGGGCACCCGCCGAGACCGCCTGCCGAACTGTCGAACGTCGCGACGCCATGCGCGAGCGCGGCCAGCACGTTGGCCAGCGCCGTGCCGCGCGTGTCGTGAAAATGCAAGGCGAGGCGGTTCACCGGTACCCGTGGCAAGAGGTCGTCAAGCAGTCGCGACACTTGCCCGGGATGGGCGATGCCGATGGTGTCGCTCACCGCGACTTCGTAGGCGCCGAGTTGCAGGAGCCGATCCGAGAGATCGATCACACGGGCGGGATCCACGGGGCCCTCGAATGGACACCCAAAGCTGGTGGAGAGATACGCGCGCACCCGGAGTCCCGACTGCATGGCGGCATCGGTGACCTGGCGAAAAATCAGGAACGACTCGTCAATCGACTGATTGATGTTCTTCCGGCTGAATGTCTCGGATGCGGCGCCGAAGATGGCGATCTCGCGGACGCCGGCGGCAAGCGCCCGGTCGAGTCCGGCGCGATTGGGAACGAGCGCGCTGTAGCGAACACCGTCCTTGCGGATGATGCCGGCGAACACTTCGGTGGCATCGCCCATTTGCGGCACCCACCTGGGCGACACGAACGCGGACACCTCGATCGCCCGGTGTCCTGCCGCCGTGAGCCGATCGACGAACGCGATTTTCTGTGCGGTGGGCACGACGGCCTTTTCGTTCTGCAGCCCGTCCCGCGGCCCCACCTCGACGATCGTCACCGCGTCAGGCAACCCTTTCAGCATCACTCGAGATCCAGCAGATTTGCGCCCGGCTGCACCAGCTCGCCCGGCTGACAGTGAATCGCCTTGACCGCGCCGTCGCGTGGCGCACGGATGGCCAGCTCCATCTTCATCGCTTCGAGCATGATCAGCGTGTCGCCGCGGGCGACTGACGCGCCGGCCTCGACCATCACGCTGATCACCGTCGCCGGCATGGGCGCGCTCAGCTCATTGCTCGCAGTACGGCCGCGGCTGCGGCCGGTCGAGGGCGCGTCGAGCCGGACAACGCGGCCGTCGATCCACACCCATCGGTTGTCCGGAGGCCCGGCCACCGCGACCATCCACGTCCGATCGCGATCCGTCACGCGATAGACGCCGGTGCCCACGGCGGTGACCTTCACTTCAGCCCCCAGTTGCGGAGCGTATCGAACGGATCCAGACGAGTTGAGCCCCGGCCCGTAGAGGGGGCGCTCGAGACCGTCGCGTCATGAAATGCCGATGCCGCCAGAGCAGCCTCCGGGACATCGCCGTCGTCCGCTGTCCTCAATCCGGCTCCTTCGGCATCGAGAAAGCCGGTGTGAACGTCTCCGGATCCAAAGCGCGGGTCCTCGAGAATGTTCAAGAGAAACGGGATATTGGTCCGGATGCCAAGCACGATGTACTGCCTCAGCGCCGCGACCGCGCGCGCGATGGCGGCATCACGCGTTTCGGCCGAGACAATGAGTTTGGCCAGCATCGGGTCGTAGAAGACCGAGATCTCGCTGCCTTCGATCACGCCGGCGTCTACGCGAATGCCAGGACCCGCAGGCTCGCGGTACATCAGGAGCGTGCCGGCCTGAGGCAGAAAGTCCTGAGTGGGATCTTCCGCGTAGATACGGCATTCGATGGCATGGCCCCGCTGACTCAAGTCCTCCTGCGTCCACGGCAGCGGCTCACCGCTGGCCACGAGGAGCTGTGCATGCACGAGGTCAACACCCGTCACCAGCTCGGTCACGGGATGTTCGACCTGAAGCCGCGTGTTCATTTCGAGAAAATAGAACGTCGCGCTGTCCCCATGGCCTTCGAGCAGGAACTCGACGGTGCCCGCGTTGACGTAGCCGGCCGCTCGTGCCGCCGATACCGCGGCGGCGCCCATGCGCTGCCGCACGGATGGGGAGAGCGCGGGAGATGGGCTCTCCTCGATCGTCTTCTGATGCCGTCGCTGGATCGAGCACTCGCGCTCGAACAGGTGGACCACGTGACCCTGCGTGTCGGCAAACACTTGAATCTCGACGTGCCGGGGCCGTTCCACGAGGCGCTCGACATAGAGGGTGCCGTCGCCAAACGCGGCCTGCGCTTCCCGGCGTGCCCGCTGCACGGCGTCACGTACTTCGCCCGGTTGACGAACGATCTTCATGCCGATCCCGCCGCCGCCGGCCGACGGCTTGACGAGGGCAGGAAAGCCGATCGTCTGCACCGCGCGAGCCAGGGCGTCGTCTGACTGGTCGGCGGGTGCTTCGCCTGGGACCACCGGCACGCCGGCCTGCAGCATGAGCTCGCGCGCACCGATTTTCGAACCCATCCGCTCGATCGCCGCCGCCGGAGGTCCGACAAACGTCAGCCCTGCCTCTTCGGTGGCGCGGGCAAAGTGGGCGCGTTCGGCGAGGAAGCCGTAACCCGGATGGACAGCGTCAGCCCCGGCCCGCCGCGCGGCATCGATCAGCTTCGACGTGTTGAGATAGCTCTCAGGCGCCGGCGAGCCACCCAGGTGCTCGGCGCTGTCTGCGGCGAGGACATGCGGCGCTCGCGCGTCGGCGTCGGAATACACCGCCACCGATTCAATCCGCCGCTCCCGGCACGCGCGGATGATTCGGAGCGCGATCTCGCCGCGGTTGGCAATCAGGAGCCGTCGAATCATCCGTCGGCCCAACGCGGTTTGCGCTTCTCCAGAAACGCCTGCAATCCATCCTGCCCTTCGGGCGACACGCGCTGCGAGGCGATGGCATTCGCCGTGATCGCCATGGCCTGCTCGGGTGACCGCTCCCACACCTGCGGAATGAGCGCCTTCGATGCCGCGATCCCGGTGGGCGACGCGGACAGAAGCTCGCCGACGTACATCTGGACGGCCTGGTCCAGTTCATTCGACGCCACCACGGAGTGGACCAGGCCGATCTCCTTCGCGCGCGCCGCCGGGAAGCGCATGCCGGTCAGAAACAGCTCACGCGCGGCCGACGGGCCAATCTTGGGCAGCACGTAGGGCGAGATGACGGCGGGCAGGATGCCGAGCTTGGTCTCGGTGAATCCGAACACCGCGTTGTCTTCGGCCACGGCGATGTCGCAGATCGCCGTCAGCCCTGCGCCGCCACCGAGCGCCGCACCGTGAATCCGGCCGACGACCGCCGCGGGGATGCGGTCGAGTGCCAGGAACATCTCCGCCATTCGCGTCGCGTCCTGCACGTTTTCGTCGTGCGAGTAGCCGACCATCCTGGCCATCCACGTGGCGTCGGCGCCCGCGCTGAACACCTTGCCGGCGCCGGCGAGCACGACGACGCGCAACGCCGGATCTGCGGCCTTGGTCGCCGCCCAGGCGGTCAGTTCCGCGATGACATCTTCGTTGAACGCATTGCGCACGTCGGGGCGGTTGAGCGTGAGGTATTCGACCGCCCCTTTGCGCTCCGTCGTCAGGTATTTGAAACTCACTGTCGTCGTGCCCTTCTCGGCCGGTCGTGGGGCGCTCTCTACATTCGGAAAATGCCGAACTTCGCCTCGGGAATCGGGGCATTGAATGCGGCCGACAGCCCCAGTGCCAACGCCGACCGCGTCTCGGCGGGATCGAGGATGCCATCGTCCCACAGCCGCGCAGTGGAGTAATAGGGCGACCCTTCGGTGTCGTATTTCCGGAGGATCGGATCGCGAATCGCCGCCTCTTCGTCCGGCGGGAACGGCTTTCCCTCGCGTGCGAGTTGGTCGCGCTTGACGGTGGTCAGCACGCCCGCGGCCTGTTCGCCGCCCATCACCGAAATCCGGGCGTTGGGCCACATCCACAGCAGCCGCGGTTCGTACGCCCGTCCGCACATGCCGTAATTGCCGGCGCCGAACGATCCGCCGATGACGACCGTGAACTTCGGCACGACCGAGTTGGCAACGGCATGCACCATCTTGGCGCCGTCCTTGGCGATGCCACCGCGCTCGTACTGCCGGCCCACCATGAACCCCGTGATGTTCTGCAGGAAGACCAGCGGGATGCTGCGCAGATTGCACAGTTCGATGAAATGCGTGGCCTTGAGCGCCGACTCCGAAAACAGCACGCCGTTGTTGGCGACGATGCCGACCAGAAAGCCGTGGACGCGTGCGAAGGCGCAGACGAGGGTCGTGGCGTAGCGCTCCTTGAATTCATCGAAGCGTGAGCCGTCCACCATGCGTGCGATCACCTCGCGCACGTCATAGGGTTTGCGGGTGTCGGCGCTGACGATTCCGTAGATCTCATCGGGGGGGTAGGCGGGATCTTCCGGCGCGGCGAAGTCGGCAGGCAGGTGCTTGACGGTATTGAGCGTCGAGACGATGGTGCGCGCCTGGTGCAGCGCGTGCTCGTCGTCCTCCGCGAAGTAGTCGGCCACGCCCGAGAGGCGCGTGTGCACATCGGCGCCGCCCAATTCTTCGGCGGTCACTTCTTCGCCGGTCGCGGCTTTGACGAGCGGAGGCCCTCCCAGAAAAATCGTGCCGGTGTTCCTGACGATCACGGTCTCATCGGACATCGCCGGCACGTAGGCGCCTCCAGCCGTGCACGACCCCATGACCACGGCAATCTGCGGGATCCGCGCGGCCGACATCCGCGCCTGGTTGAAGAAGATCCGGCCGAAGTGGTCGCGGTCCGGAAAGACCTCCGCCTGCAGCGGGAGAAACGCGCCGCCCGAGTCCACCAGATACACGCAGGGCAGCCGGTTCTGCAGCGCGATCTCCTGCGCGCGCAGATGTTTCTTGACGGTCATCGGGTAGTAGGTTCCGCCCTTGACCGTGGCGTCGTTTGCGACGATCAGCACCTCGCGGCCCGACACTCGCCCGACTCCGGTGATCACGCCTGCTGACGGCGCGCCGCCGCCGTACATCTCCCAGGCGGCGAGCGCCGAAAACTCGAGGAACGGCGAGCCGGGATCGAGGAGCTTTTCGATGCGCTCGCGTGCCGGGAGCTTGCCCTGTTCGCGCTGGCGCTCCAGATACTTCGGTCCTCCCCCCTGACGCACCTGGTCGAGCCGGTCGCGATATTCGGCGACGAGCGCGGCCATCCGTGCGTGATTGGCGTGGAACAGTTCGCTATCGGTCTGGACCTGTGATTCGAATCGATCCATTACCAGCCGCAGCAATCCGTCTTGAAGCGGCACGCCGGGCAGCGCCACACGGCGTGCATGCGGTACATCTCCGCGCCGCACCGCTCGCATTTCATGGGGTCATCGCCAGCCGGCGGCGGCGGCGCACGAAGCGCAGACACAACAGGCGTGATCAGGGATGGCTTTTGCGGGAGCTGAGACACGGCAGCATTTTACAGGGTTCACGGTTCACGGGTTCCAGGGCATGACCATGCACGGGTTACTGCGCGAATTTCAAACTCTCGCCGAACTGCTGGAGGAGTTTGTCGAGTGGAAGATTGGACGGATGAGTGACGCTGGACCCTCGGCAGCCGTTCAGGCGATGCGGCGCCTGTCGGCGGCGGTCAGAGCCATCCACTAGTTCTGCTGCTCGCTGATGCCGCACTCCTTCATCTTGTTGAGCAGCGTCTTGTAGCTCACGCCGAGATGATCCGCCGCCTTCCGGCGGTTCCAGCGAAACCGATCCAGCGCCTGTTGAATGGCAGCCCGTTCGGCGCGCATGGCGGCTTCGCGCGCCAGTTCGGGAAGGCTGATGGGGCCGGACGGTACAGCCGCGGCTTCCTCTTCGGCTTCCGCCACCGCGGCGACGGCAGGTGCGGCCGGCGCCGTAGCGGCCGCAGGTGTTACAGGTGCAGCAGGTGCCACGGGTGCAATAGGTGCAGCAGGTGCCGCAGGTGCTACAGGTGCAATAGGTGCAGCAGGTGCCACAGGTGCCATCGGTGCCGCGGGGGCCATCGGTGCCGCAGGTGCCGAGGCTGGCGCGGCCGTTGCTCCGCCACTCCGGCGGGTCAGCGTGGTTTCGGCGTTGGCGCGGGCCCGCTTCAACTCCGCCATGACCAGCCCTTCATCCTGCAGGATGACGAAGCGCTTGATGACGTTTTCCAGCTCGCGCACGTTGCCAGGCCAGGGATAGTGCAACAGCGAATCGCGAAGCGGTTCTGACGGGCGCTTCAGGGGACGGCCATACCGCTCAGAGTATTTGACCAGGAAGAATTCGAGCAGCTGGGGAATTTCCTCGCGGCGCTCGCGCAGGGGCGGCACGTGCAGCTCGATGACCTGGAGCCGATAGTACAGATCCTCCCGGAACGTCCCGGCCCGCATCATCGCGTCGAGATCGCGATTGGTGGCGGCGATGATCCGCACGTCCACGTGCACCGGGCGGTTGCTGCCGAGCTTGGTGAACTCGCTGTCCTGGAGCACGTGCAGCAATTTCGCCTGCAACCCCGCCGGCATTTCGCCGATCTCATCGAGCATCAGCGTGCCCTGATTCGCGAACTCGAACTTGCCAATCCGCGCCGTCTGCGCGCCGGTGAAGGCCCCGCGCTCGTGACCGAAGAGCTCGCTCTCGAGCAACTCGGCCGGCAGGGCCGCGGCGTTGACCTTGACGAACGGTTTCGAGCGCCGGGCGGATCGGCGGTGCAGTTCGCGCGCAATCACCTCTTTCCCGACGCCGCTCTCGCCGCGGAGCAGCACGCTGATCTCGCTGTCGGCCACGCGTTCGACCATGGCCATCAGGTGCCGCATCGCGGAGCCGGGCCCCCAGAAGGCCGTTCCCTCGGGGTTCTCGCCGACTTGTGTGCGAAGCCGTGCGACCTCGGTGCTGAGAACCGTCTTTTCGACGGCGTTGCGGATGGCCGCCTCCAGAGCGGCTTCGCCCAATCCGTCCGGGTCGTCGGGCTTGACGACGTAGTCGAGCGCCCCCTGGCGCATCGCGTCGACAATCGTCGCCGGCGCGTTACGGCCGGACAACATGATCACTTGCACGTGCGGATGCGCGACGCGGATCGCCTTGAGCGTCTCGAGACCATCCATGCCCGGCATCGACACGTCGAGCAGGACCACGTCCGGCGGCGTGTCGCTATGCATCGACTGAAGCAATTCGGATCCGCTGGTGAACGACTGAACTTCGTAGCCGCGCGAGCGCAGAAGCGTATCGAGATATTCGACGAATTGCTGATCGTCGTCGACCAGCGCAAGCCGGGCAGGCGTCACGAATCGCGCCTTTCGTCCAAGGGCAGCCGCAGGCCGAGAGTTTGCCGGGATCCGTTGATCGTCCACCGCTGGGCGCCGTGGGCATCGAGCACGATGGCGGCGTGCACCAGGGTCAGGCCGAGCCCGCCGCGCTCGAGCGCGACCGGCCCCGCGTCGGGCGCCGCCGGACCCGCGCCGAGCGCGCCCAGTAATTCTTCAGGTCCGGTCAGCATTTCGAAACATCCAACGACCACGCGCGCGGTGACGTCACAGGTCGTGCCGCGTAATTCCCGCGCCGTGGCGCGCACCATGCCAATCAACGCCCGTGACAACGACGCCTCGTCCGCGGTCAGCACCGCCCGTCCGTCGACCACGTCCGTGCTGTCGACCGTCACCGGCCACTCGTAGTCCGCCTCAGCCACCCGCTCGATGAGCGTGCGGGCGGCCACCGGGTGCGGGGTCGTGTGATCCTGCTCGTACCACGTCGCGAGAGCCGTGCTTTCGTAACTGAGGTCGCTGAGGCGTCCCAACGCTTTCTGCATTTGCTCGAGGGCGCGGCGCCGATCGGTCTCCTGATGCAGGCGCTCTTCCAGTAGGAGGCGGACGTACCCGTGAGCGATTCCCACCGGCGTCCGGAGCTCATGCGCGAGCACATGCAGGATGTCATGGATATCCACCGGCATGCCAACACCGAGCGTACCACAGGCATCCGCCCTTCAGGCTCAGCCGTGATCCCCGAATTCCACTTCAGGTAGCTGGCACGAGCCTTGTAGGCGAGTCGATAGCCATGAAGCGCTAGTCTGGGAAACGAGACCAACTGTGCCGCCCGCACGAATCCTCCTCGTCGACGATTACCCGGATGCTCTGGACATCTGGGGGTTGTACTTGCGCGCGCAGGGGTACGCGGTCGAAACCGCCGCCGACGGCTTGTCAGCCGTCGAGCAGGCGCACCGCTGGCGGCCCGACATCATCGTGCTGGATCTCGAATTGCCGGGGATCACGGGCTTCGAAGCGGCGGTACGCCTTCGGCAGTCGGCCAGGACGCGTCGGATCCCGCTCATCGCCGCCACCGGCTATTCCCAGGTCAAGCAACTCGAACGGGCGCGCGAGTCCGGGTTCGACTCGATTGTGGTCAAACCCTGCGAGCCGGCTGCGCTGGTTGCCGAGATCGAGCGACTGCTCGCCAACGCGCGAGGGTCGTTCGAGCAGCGGTTATCTGTGGAGCGTCGTTGCCAGAACGGGTAACGTAATGCCCAGTCGAGTTTTTGCGGACGAGGTTCAAGCACGGCATGCGCTTCGCATACGGCGTGGACGCCACCCGGAGTGGCACGGAAAGCAAGCGGGGGATGATCCCCAGGAGGAGCCGCCAATGTATCGAGAAGAACCATCGGGAGCCAGTTTCATGCTGGGAATTTTGACCGGCGCGTTTGTCGGCGCCGGAATCGCGTTGCTGTTCGCGCCAAAGCCGGGCACCGAAATACGCGCTCAGTTGGGCGAGCGGTATCGCGGGCTTGCCGATCGCGTGGGCGAGCAGACGGAAAGCCTGCGCGCAACGGCCGGGCAGTTGCGTGACCAGGGCCGCGAGCGCATTCAGCAGATGTCCAGCCAGCTTTCGGACCGGGTCTCGTCAACTGGCGAGCGCGTGACGCAGACGAGCGAAGCGGAGCGGTTCCCCTCATCGGCTCCGTCCATCTAACCCAGTGCAGATCATCCAAAGGAGCGTCACATGCTGACAACGATTCTCGTTCTGCTCATCGTGCTCTGGCTGTTGGGAATGGTGAGTTCGTACACGCTGGGCGGGTTCATTCACATTCTGCTGATCATCGCGATCGCGGTCGTCCTGATTCGGGTGATCCAGGGCCGGCGCGTCGTCTGAGGGGGGGTGCTGCCGCGGCGGGCGTTCTTCACGCAGGTTGCTGGCGGCCGTTCGCAGCGAGGGTTCCGCACAGGATATTCGCGAGGGTTTCCGGTCCCCGGAGCCTTCGTGGGAACCCTTGTGGAGACGGCCTCGAGAAGACCCCTCCGTGAGAACCCCGTGTGAGCTAAACTGAGCCGTTGTCAAATTTTCGAACAACGGCCGAAGTGGGCCGAGGCCGCACCGTGCATCCACAAGACCCAGGACGCCGACAGCGCAAGCGGGTGCTCGTCGTCGATGACGAGCCGATGGTGACCGATTGGCTCAAGATGGTCATCGAACAGGCACCTGCCGAGCCAGGGTACGAAGTCCGCTCGGCGAGTCACGGCGCCCGTGCCGAAGAGCTGTTTCAGTCGTGGCGGCCCGCCGTTGTGCTGCTCGACCTGCTGCTGCCCGACACCGACGGGATCGACCTGCTGCGCAAGATGAAGAGCATCGATCCCACTCCCGAGGTCATCGTGATCAGCGGGCAGGGAACGATCAAGCGCGCGCTCGAAGCGGGTCAGGCCGGGGCGTTTTTCTTCATCGAAAAGACTGACCTCGATCCGGCCGGGATCACGACCATCCTCGATCGGGCCTTGTCGCTGCAGGTCGAGCGCCAGCAGCACGAGCAGTTGAAGGAACAGCTGCGCAGCCAGTATTCCTTCTCCAACATCATCGGCAAGAGCAAGAAGATGCGCGAGCTCTTCGAGCTCGTCGATGCGGTCGCGGCCAGCGACGCCAACATCCTGATCCAGGGCGAGAACGGCACCGGCAAGGAGCTCATCGCCAACGCGCTCCATCTCCGCAGCCTGCGCGCCAGCGGTCCGTTCATCAAGATCAACTGCGCGGCCATCCCCAAGGACCTGATTGAGTCCGAGCTGTTTGGCTACAAGAAGGGAGCGTTTACCGGCGCCCTGCAGGACAAGGTCGGGTTGTTGGAGCTGGCCAGCGGTGGCTCGCTCATGCTGGACGAGATTGGCGAGATGCCGTCGTTTCTGCAGACGAAGCTGCTGCGCGTCCTGCAGGAGCGCGAGTACCGGCCGGTCGGCAGTGAACGCATCGTCAAGGTCGACTTCCGGTTGATCTGCGCCACCAACATCGACCTCGACACGGCGCTTCGTGATGGCCGGCTGCGTGAAGACCTCTACTTCCGCATCAATACGATTCAGGTGCGCGTCGCGCCGCTGCGCGAGCGCACCGAGGACATTCCGCTCCTGTGCACTCACTTCGTCGAGAAGTTCAACGAGCGGTATCGCAAGAACGTCAAGGGCATTTCGCCGGCGGCGTATCACCTGCTGATTCGCAACCGCTGGCCGGGCAACGTGCGTGAGCTCGAAAACGCCATCGAGCGCGCTGTGCTCGTCGCCAAGGGCACTGAAGTGCAGCCCATCGATCTGCCCGAACCCGTCCGCGACGAGTCGAGCACCAATCCCGAATTTGCGGTACCGCCACACCATACGCTGGCGGAAATCGAGAGGATGGCGATTCTGCAGACCTTGCAGCGGACCAATTGGAACAAACAGGAAGCGGCGCATATCCTCGGGCTGTATCGGCCCACGCTGTACAGCAAGATGCGCAAGCACAACATCGAGGACCCTGGCCGTGCGGCGCGCGCAGCACGAGACGCCCGGGAACCGGAACTGGTATCGCGCGAAGCGGAGGGATCGTGAACGATCGGCAAATCGTGATTGCAGGCGGCATCGTGGGCGCGCTGGCCGGGATGGCCGCCGGCTTTGTGTTCTTCACTCCGGATGGTCAGCGCTGGCGCGTGGCCGCGGAGCGCAATCTCAACACATTCATGCAGGAGGCCGAGCGCCTGTTGTCTGCCGCCGACCAGGTACGACAGAGTGTGGCAGAGATTCGTGGTGGACAATCAGGATGGGCGAAGACTGCCTGACACCCGCACCGGATCCAGCCCGCGCGCGGCCGCCATGCCGGTGGCTGACGCGGGGTTGGTGCCGCGGGCACTCGCCGGGCTGCGGCTGATCGGGCTTGCCGCCTGGCGCGGTGTCTTCGAGCTCTACAACAGTGAGGGTCTCACGCATGCGGCAGCGATCGCGTACTACGCGTTGCTCTCGCTGTTTCCGTTTCTGCTGCTCGTGCTCTCAATCCTCGGCTCGGTCACCGCCGACTCCAATGCCCGGGATGCCGTCATCCGGTTCGTCTTCGAGTATTTCCCCCGACAGTTCGACTTCATGACCGGCCAGCTCGACGCCTTTCGCGGCCAGACCTTTCGGCTCGGCGTGGGCGGGTTGCTCGTGCTGACATGGGCCTCGCTCGGGGTCTTCAATGCCGTGTCATCCGCGATTGACCACGCCTGGGGCGTGGAGCGGCGCCGCAGCTTTCTCATGCACCGCCTGATGTCGTTTCTCATGATGGTGTCGGCCGGGGCCTTCTTCATCCTCGCGCTCATTCTCGCCAGTCTGGCGCGCGTCGCCGAAACCAACTGGTTCTGGGGGGTGCTGGCGCGGTTGCCGTGGCTGGCCTGGCTGAGCGCGGTAACCGCCACCCACGGTGCCACGGTGCTGCTCATCGTGTGCGTCGCCCTGCTCTTCTACTTCATCCCCAACACCGAGATTCGTTTTCGCTGGGTCTGGCCAGGCGCAATCGTCACCGGACTGCTGTGGCGCGCCGCGCTGTCGGCGTTCTCGTGGTATGCGCGCGATCTCGCCGCGTGGAACGCCATCCATGGTTCCATCACCACCGTGGTCGTGTTTCTGTTCTGGGTCTACATCTCGGCCGTGATTCTCTTGTACGGCGTCGAGATGACGGCCGCGTATGCACGACTGCAGGCCGCGGCCGTCAAGCATCCGGAGCTCGTCAAGGCCACGGCGTAAGATGGCGAGATGAACCGCCTCGCGCGCGAGCAGAGTCCCTACCTTCTTCAGCACGCTCACAACCCCGTGGACTGGTATCCCTGGGGCGATGCCGCGTTCGAGCGCGCGCGCAGCGAGGACAAACCCATCTTTCTCTCCATCGGGTACTCCACCTGCCACTGGTGCCATGTGATGGAGCACGAGTCGTTCGAGAGCCGGGAGATCGCAGACGTGCTCAATCGGAACTTCGTCCCGATCAAAGTCGATCGCGAGGAGCGTCCCGACGTCGATCGCGTGTACATGGCGTTTGTCCAGGCCACCACCGGGTCCGGCGGCTGGCCGATGAGCGTGTGGCTGACGCCCGGTCTCCAACCGTTCTATGGCGGGACCTACTACCCGGCCGAAAGCCAGTGGGGGCGGCCGGGCTTTCGCGAAGTGCTCACCGAGATCACGCGCGCCTGGCGCGAAGAACGGGTGCAGATTCTGGCCTCCGCCGGCCAGATCGTCGAGCGACTGGCCGAGATGTCGCGTGGTGACGGACAGCCCGCCGGTGGCGCGGCACCGGGGCCCGAAGCCCTGGCAGCGACGGTGCAGCAGTTCAAGAGCAGTTTCGATCGGCGTCGCGGCGGCTTTGGCGACGCGCCGAAATTTCCGCGCCCGAGCGAGCTGCTGTTCCTGCTCCGCGAATCCGCGCGCACGGGAGACGACGAGGCGCGCGACATGGTGCTGGCGACGCTGCGCGCGATGGCGCTTGGCGGCATGCGGGATCACGTCGGGGGCGGCTTTCATCGCTATTCGGTGGACGGCAACTGGCGGGTGCCGCACTTCGAGAAAATGCTCTACGACCAGGCGCAACTGGTCCTCGCGTACCTGGAGGCCGCGCAAGCTGCCGGCGATCCCTTCTTCGCGCAGATCGCCGAGGATACGCTGCAGTACGTGCGGCGCGACATGACCGATGCCGAGGGAGGGTTCTATTCCGCAGAGGATGCCGACAGCGTGCCGCCAGAACAGGCGGGCGACGCCCGCGCGCGCAAGACCGAAGGCGCGTTTTACATCTGGGCGCTCGACGAGATTCGCGCCTTGCTTGGCGACGACAGCCGCGCGTTCGAGCTGCGCTACGGGATCGCCGCTGAGGGAAATGCCCCCTTCGATCCGCACAACGAGTTCACCGGCAAGAACCTGTTGTACACCGCCCGCGGCATCGCCGACATCGCCCGCGAACTGGGACGCGAGCCCGACGCCGTCGCACAGGCGCTGACGCGCGCCCGCACGACGTTGCATCAGGCGCGCGCAACCCGTCCGCGCCCGCATCTGGACGACAAGGTCCTGACCGGCTGGAATGGTTTGATGATCGGCGCGTGTGCCCGGGCGGCGCGCGTGCTCGCCGGTGGCGAGGCGCTCGGACAAGCGACGGCCGAGGATCCGGGACGGCGCCACCTCGAGTCCGCTCGACGTGCCGCCCAGTTCGTGCGGCGGGTGCTGTGGAACGCGGATCGCGGTGTGCTACTGCGGCGGTATCGGAACGGCGATGCCGCCATCGAGGCATACGCGGAGGATTATGCGTTTCTCGTCTTCGGCGTGCTGGAGCTGTTTCAGGCCGATGGCAATCCTGACTGGTTGGAGTGGGCCCTGGCCCTGCAGCGCGCGCAAGATCGCCTCTTCTGGGATGCGCAGGACGGCGGCTGGTTCAGTACGACCGGTCACGATCCGTCAGTGCTGGTACGGATGAAGGAGGAATACGACGGCGCCGAGCCGTCGGCGAGCGGTGTCGGGGTGTGGAATCTGTTGACGCTCGCACATCTCACGGGCGATCCCGCACACGAAGAACGCGCGCGTCAGGTCTTCGCGGCATTTGGCACGCGTCTGACCTCACTCGGCCGCGCGTTGCCGTTCATGGCGGCCGCGCTCTCTATCGCGCACGCCCCTCCCGAACAGATCGTCGTCGTCGGCGCGCGGGAGAGCGAGGGCACGACGGCCCTGTGGCAGGCCGCGAACGCGCGGTATCGGCCATTTGCCGTCGTCTTTCCGGTGTCACCCGGCACGGCGCAGCAGGTGCTTGCCGGCCACCTGCCCTGGGTGCGCGACATGGTGCCGGATGAGGGGATGGCGTCGGCTTATGTCTGCCGCAACTTTGCGTGCGAGGCGCCGACGAGCGAACCTGCTAGGCTACTGACATGAGCGTGGAAGTAGACGTCTGGGTGCGCGGCACGCTGCACGCCGAGACCTATCAGGTCGAGTCGCTGCCGGCCGATCCGAATGACTGGAACGAAGTCGACGTGCGCCGATTGCTGTCGGAGATGCTGCTCGCGCTCGACCGCGAGAAAAATCCCGCCGGCGAAACGCCGACCGTTCACCTCCGCGGTTTCTCGTGGATCGTGAGTCCATATGCCGACGGCGTGCTCGTGCATCTCGAAACGCAGATGGGGACAGCGAGCGCCGGCCCGCTGACGATCGACGAACCTCGCCTGACCGCATTGATGACCCGCGTCATGGCGCCGGCCGACAATCCCGGCGTTGTTCATTAGGCTCGCGGCCAGCTGTCGGCTTTCAGCGCTCCAGGCTCTCTCACCGAGAGCCGCTGGCAATTCACGCCGATCACGTGAACGCGGGATGAAGGTGGTCGGAGTTTGTGGTACTATCAGCACCCTCTTCGGAGTGATCCCATGAAACGGCTGATTGTCCTCCCGCCGCCCTCGTTGCCGACACCCACTGTGGTCGGTATTGGGATCATTTCCTGACTCTCCCAATCCCTCGTTAGCGCGGTTGTCGGTTTATTAGCCTGCCGGGCTCCAGTTGCGCCGACGCAATGGAGCACCCGAGCCACCTGAGGCACTTTAGGCACCTTAGGGCACTCGAGGCACCTTAGGCACCTTAGGCACTCAAGGCACTTTAGGCACTTTAGGCACTTTAGGCACCTGATCATGTCGACTGTTGTTTCAGCTCGTCCCAGGCTCGCGCGCGCCTGGGAGCTTTTTCTCGAAGGAGTCCGTGGCTCCGAGCGGGATTTCACTCAGGGCCCCGTCGGTCCCGCCATCGTCGTCCTCGCCATCCCGATGGTGCTCGAGATGTGCATGGAATCGCTCTTTGCCGTCGTCGACGTGTTTTTCGTGTCGAAGCTCGGCGCCGATGCCGTCGCGGCAGTAGGGCTGACCGAGGGCATGCTGACGATCGTGTACTCGGTCGCCATGGGCCTCGTGATCGGCGCGACGGCCGTCGTGGCCCGGCGCGTCGGCGAGAAGGACTCCGAAGGCGCCTCCATTGCGGCCGTGCAAGTCATCGCCCTTGGGCTGGTCGTGTCGCTGGTCATTGGCGTCATCGGTGCCATCTATGCGCGGCCGCTGCTGGAGCTGATGGGCGCGAGCCCGACGGTGCTGGCCGAGCCGGCACGCTACGCCATCGTCATGCTCGGCGGATGTGGGAGTGTCGTGATGCTGTTTCTCAACAACGCGATATTCCGGGCCGCCGGCGACGCGACCGTCGCGATGCGTGTCTTGTGGCTGGCCAACGGCATCAACATCGTTTTGGACCCGATGCTGATCTTCGGCCTTGGCCCGTTTCCGGAGCTGGGGGTGATGGGGGCGGCGGTGGCGACGACGACGGGGAGAACGATGGGTGTGTTCGCGCAGTTGTTTCTGCTGACCTGCGGCACGGGACGAATTCGGATCCGCTGGCGGCACGTCCGCCTCGCTCCCGCGGTGATGTGGTCGGTCTGCCGCATTTCGGGGACCGGGATGCTGCAGATTCTCGTCGACACGACCAGCTGGGTCGTCCTCGTGCGCGTGATCGCCACCTTCGGCAGCCCCGCGGTGGCGGGCTACACCATCGGTATCCGCACGGTGCTCTTCGCGATCCTGCCGTCGTGGGGGCTCTCGAACGCCGCGGCAACAATGGTGGGCCAGGCCCTGGGTGCGGGCAAGCCCGAGCGGGCGGAGCAGGCGGTCTGGACGGCTGGTTGGTACAACATGATCTTTCTCGGCATCATCGGCGCCGTGTTCGTCGGACTGGCGCCGCAGATTGTCGCCATCTACACGGACGATGCGGTCATCGCGGCCGGTGCCATCGATTGCCTGCGCATCGTCAGTCTGGGATTTCTGTTCTTCGCCTACGGCATGGTGCTCACGCAGGCCTTCAACGGCGCGGGTGACGCGTGGACGCCGACGTGGATCAACGTCGGGTGCTTCTGGATGTGGCAGATACCGCTCGCGTACTACCTGGCGCTTGAACTGGGGATGGGCCCGAGCGGTGTCTACTGGGCGGTGATGGTCGCGTTTTCGACGCTGGCGGTCGTGAGCGCCGTGATCTTCCGGCGCGGACGGTGGAAGCTCGAGCGCGTGTGAACGCTGGCCGCGCTCTCACGCCGGCGGCCCGCTGCGCCGGAGGGCCGCGCTGACGCGCGGAGGGCGGCGCTTCGCCTCGAGTGACGCTTCGCGAATGGGGGGGCACGAAGGACACGAAGGGCACGAAGGTAAGATTGGACATGCGGTTCGTGGCGTCCAGAATGTCCATCGTGTCCTTCGTACCCTTCGTGCCTACGGCTGCGTTGCTGTAGGCTTCGGCAGCGGCGCGTTCCACGCCGGCGGCGCAACTCCCATCAGGTGCTCGACGAAGAAATCGTATTGTTTACGCTGACCGTACGGCGCGTAGGCGCCCGATCGTGCCGCGCCGTGATTTTCGCCGGGCACGACCAGCAGGTCGAACTCCTTGTCCGCTTTGATGAGCGCCGACACGACTTGCAGCGTCGATGCCGGATCGACGTTGGTGTCGAGCTCACCGACCACCAGCAGCAGTCGTCCCTGCAGCCTGGCCGCGTTGTCGACGTTCGACGAACGGGAGTACTGTGCGCCGAGCGGCCATCCCATCCACTGCTCGTTCCACCAGATCTTGTCCATGCGATTGTCGTGGCAGCCTGCGTACGACACGGCGGCTTTGTAGAAGTCTCCGTGAAACAGCAGCGCGCCCATCGCGTTCTGCCCGCCGGCGGATCCACCGTAGATGCCGACGCGCGAGATGTCGTAGGCGGGGTATCTCGCCGCCACCGCGCGGTGCCAGAGGATGCGATCCGCGAAGCCGGCTTCGCCGAGGTTCTGCCAGGCGACGTCGTGGAACGCTTTCGACCGGTTCGACGTGCCCATCCCGTCAATCTGGACGACGATGAAGCCAAGCTCGGCCTGCGCCTGCGACGCGAAGAAGGCGGCGAAGTTCTTCGGGACGTGCGAGCCGTGCGGTCCGGCATAGATGTTCTCGATGACCGGATACCTCCGTGCGGGATCGAAATTCGACGGCCGGAAGATGAGTCCCCAGATGTCCGTTACGCCGTCGCGACCCTTTGCCGTGAACACTTCCGGCGCCTTCCAGCCGGCGCTGACGAGCGCCGTGATATCCGTCCGCTCGATCTCCGCGACGAGCGAACCGTCGCCGGTCCGGCGAAGCTCGGACACCGTCGGCAGATCGACCCGCGAATAGGTGTCGACGAAGTACTCCATATCCTCCGAGTACGACAGCTGATGGTCTGCGGCGACGGTCGTCAGGGCCGTCAGGCCGGATCCGTCGAAATCGATCCGGTAGTAATGCAGGAAGTACGGATCCTCGCCGGCCGTTCTGCCGCCCGCGCTGAACCAGATCTGCCGCTTCGCGGCATCCACCTTCTGGACATGGCGAACCGGCCACTCGCCTCGGGTGATCTGATTGACCACGCGTCCCGTCGCGCCGTCGATCAGGTAGAGATGATTCCAGCCGTCGCGCTCCGACATCCAAATCAGCTGTCGCCCGTCGTCGAGGTCATGGCGAAACCGCTTGCCCGACGACCGTGACTCGTTCGAGCCGTTGTAATAGAAGAAGGTCTTCGGCTCCTCGGAAAGGACCGTGCGCGCCCGGCCTGTGGTCGCGTCCGCTTCGATGACGCGATACACCTGGTGTCCGCGCTGGTTGTACTCGAAGGTCACGGCGCGGCTGTCCTGACGCCAGACGAGATCCGACAGGTCGTAGGGGTTCGGGAACAGCTCGTTCGTGATCTCGAGCCGCTCGATCGGATCGACATGAAAGATGACAGGCTGTTCGAGATCGAGCTGATCGCCGGGTTTCGCGTACTGCAGGGTCCAATGGCGCGGCTGCATCTGGTCTTCGGGCGAGGTTTCGACGTAATGCACGGTCCGGCGATAGCCCGCCCGCACGCGGTACGCCGCGAGCTTCGTGGAGTCGGGCGCCCAGACGATGGAGCGAAGCTCGTAGAAGTTGCCTTCGGACCCGTCGCCGCTGAGCAGCGTCCACCTGGCGTCGCCGACGCGCCGGACGGCCACGTTGTAGTTCTGGATCTGTGCCTCCCACTTCTGGTCGGGCGACTGGCGCGGCGTGTCCTGTCGCGGCTGGTGCGGGCCGCGCACCGGCCCGTTGACGCCACGAAGGACGCCCTCGAGCATGGCGGCCGCGGGCTCCGTTCGCGTGCAACGATATTCGTCGAGCGCACAACGGACGCGGCGTTGATCGACCTGAAACTCGATCGCGCGCTCGTCGTCCACGAAGCGGAACGTGGTGAACGGCAGCCGGAAGGCGCTGGCGGCCGGGCTGATCTCGCGAGCCAGTTCGGCGGCGAGGAGCGCGTGATCGAATGCCGCGCGCTTCTCGCGGGTGACGGCGTCCATGACGACGAACTCGGTGCCGTCTTTGACGGAGCGCCGGTACCAGAAGCGGTGCGTGTCGTCGATCCACGTCGCGGGCCCTGGGGCGCCGATGACGAGTCGCTCGTAGCGCTCCCGCAGCGCGAGCGCGCGTTCGTAGTCGACGCGCGACGGCTGGGCCGCGGCGCCGGTGGCGACGAAGGTGACGGCCAATGCGAGGAGGCAGCGTGCGGCGCGGGGTGTCGTCATAGCGACCACAGATTACCGCCACAGATTGTGCGGACGACAGAGATTTTGGCGGTGGCGGATTGACGTGCGCACAATGTCGGCGCAGGCCGGGATCGGGCGCGGTAGATGCCCAGGGACCGTCCCGTAAGCGTCGACGCTGTGTGCCGCCGCAGCATTGCCGACTGACCAGATCCCGTGCTCGGAGTCGTCTACGAACTCACGAATGCCCGATCAGGCGGCCGTACGCGTTTCGCGCCGAGCCTGAACGGCTTTGTTATCGGTCTTTGGGGCGCGACCGGTGTCAGCAGCGAGTACACGAACATCAGGCTCGAGGATCCGCCGGACCACATCTTCCTTCCGCCGCCAGGCGCCAGGGTCAGGCAGAACCAGGCCCATTCCGCACCAGGGACGAACGGCGATCGGCAACCGCGGGGCAGGTGAGTGTGAGTGCGGCGAGGGCGGCCGTCGAACCGTCGCTGGCGCTCGTCAGCGGTATCGAGCAGGACATGCAACCGGACGTTTCAGAGACCGCCAACCGGGGCGAGAATTCCTCGCGATCGAACCGTCGTCATCGGGGAAGGGTCAGCGCACGGCCCGCATCTACGGGTCGATTGTCCCATCGACTGCCAGTGCGTTACGGGGCGCGATCCGCCAGCCCGGCGATCAGAACGCCAGCGCCCGCACCGATGCCGGCTCCGATCGGCGCGAAGACCATCGCCCCGCGCGCCGGTCCGCCGGCGCAGTCGGTTTGGCAGTACAGGGCACCAACCGTAGCGCCGCCCGCTGCTCCTGCGAGGGCCCCCACAGTGTATCTTCTTGGCTTCTCGGCGCTGATTTCGCCCTTTCGGACGAACGACGCAACCGGCCAAACGCAGGTCATGTCCACCGCTTGAGTTTCGTCTAAACACCTGTTATACATACGTTTGTGAGTAGTTTCGATCCGGACATCAAAGCGGACATTTCAGAGGCCGTCGACAGGGGCGAGAGTCCCGCCGCGATGGAGCCAATGGTCTTCGCGCATGGCTCACCGCATCGGCCGCGATTGAGCGACCTCGTGGTCGAGCTTGCCGCGGCGTCGGCCGGGTTCCGCCGTAGCCTGCCGCCCGGAGTCGTCACGGCGCTGGCGGACCTCATGCGCGCGATGAACTGCTACTACTCCAACTTGATTGAAGGCCATTACACGCACCCGGTAGACATCGAGCGCGCGCTGAAGAACGACTACAGCGCAGATCCAGGCAAGCGCACTTTGCAACTCGAAGCCAAGGCCCATGTTGCCGTGCAGCACTGGGTCGATGAAGGCGGGCTGAAAGGGCGCGCAACGACGGCAGAAGCCATTTGCGAGATCCACCGGCGCTTCGCGGCATTGCTGCCTGATGATTTGCTGCTCGTCACGGACCCCGATACCGGCAGGGCGGTGAGAGTTGCGCCTGGCGCGCTGCGCCGCGACGACGTCGTCGTCGGACGGCATTTCGCGATCAGTCCGGGCGCGGTGCCGCGGGTCCTCGAACGCTTCGAGGATGTCTATTCCCGGCTGGGGCGCGCCGAGACGATTCTCGCGGCAGCGGCGGCGCATCACCGGTTGCTGTGGATTCACCCCTTCGTGGACGGGAACGGCCGCGTGGCGCGCTTGATGTCACATGCCGTCCTGCTTGAAGTCGTGGATAGCGGCGGCGTCTGGTCCATCGCGCGCGGCCTGGCGCGTAATGTCAACGCGTACAAAGCGCATTTGGCCAATTGCGATTTGCCGCGCCGCAACGATCTCGATGGGCGCGGGAACCTGAGTGAGGAAGCGCTGAGCGAATTCACGCGTTTCTTTCTCGAAACCTGTCTTGATCAGGTGCATTTCATGGAGAATCTGGTGCAGCCACACCGCCTTCGGGATCGCCTTCTTCTGTGGTCAGAAGAGGAAGTCCGCGCGAGTCGCCTGCCCGCCAAATCCGGACAAGTGCTCGAGGCGGTGCTGTTCCGCGGCGAGCTGCCCCGTGGCGAGGTCGCAGCATTGCTCGGCACCAGTGATCGACATGCGCGACGCGTTGTGTCGGCGCTAATCGAACGGGGTGTGCTGGTGTCGGAAAGCACGCGCGCGCCGTTGTTCCTCACCTTTCCGGCGGCGTTGGCAGCGCGCTGGATGCCAGGACTTTTTCCGGAGCAGACCGGGGAATAGCGGCGCTCAGAAATAGCCCTGGCGGGGCACAGCTTTAGTGCCAGTTTCAATCCCAGCAGTAAGCTTCAGTGCCGGGGCGGGCATCGTGCCCGACGGCCAAGGCGAAGCGGCGAGAGCCGAGCACCTGGTTCGTGCGACCGGCAACGAACGCGAACAGCGTGAGCGTGAGTGCCGGGGGCGGGAATCGAACCCGCACGGCCTTTCAGCCTTGGGATTTTAAGTCCCATGCGTCTGCCAGTTCCGCCACCCCGGCGCCTCCGTGAATTGTACTGGGAAAGGGATGAGCGATTAGCGATCGGCGGTCAGCCCGAATCGCCGGTCGAACGAGGCGATCACCGCCCGCAGATCGTCGGGCAGGAGCGGCCACACCTGGCGAGTCAGATCGCTCCCCGTCAGACCCCAGAAGGCGCCCGCGACGCTGCCGGCAATGCAGGCCTGCGTATCGGCATCGCCGCCCAGGGAAATCGCCAGTCGGATCGCCTCCTCGACGTTCGACGCATCGAAGAACGCAAGCAGCGCCTCGGGCACCGAGCCCGGACAGGTCACGTCGAAGACGTAACCCGGGCGGACCGCCGCCACAGACCGCGAGAGATCGTAGCCAAACCGATCGCTGATCTCGGTGCGGATGTCCTGCTTCGGGGTGCCGGTGCGCGCAAGGTACACCGCGAGCGCCACCGCCTGCGCGCCTGTGATGCCGTCAGGATGATCGTGAGACACACGAGCCGAGCGCTCCGCTTCGGCCAGCACGTCGCCGGCGTTGTCGCACGCCCACCCAACCGGCGACGCGCGCATCGCCGACCCGTTGCCGAAGCTGCCGTACGGGGGCGCGTCATTCGTCATCAGCCAGTCGTAGAAGGCGGGCCCGTAACCAGCAGACGGATAGCGCCGCCCGAGTTCCCGGTACGCCGCCGCGTACGGTTCGCCGGTCAGGAGCGCTCGCGCCGTGGCGACGGTCATCACCGTGTCGTCCGTGAACCGCGAGCCCGGTGAGAGCCACGGAAACTCCGTCGTCTTGTGGGCCCGGCCTTCGTAGACCGACCCCACGACGTCGCCGACAATGGCGCCCATGATGCTCATCGCCGACTCCAATTACCACGATGGTGGGCCGAGTCGATGTGCGCCGTCGATTGCCCATCTGTCGTCGCCATCATGGCTGTACGATGGTAATGAAAAACGGGATTGGATTCGCGGCCGCCGCGCTCGGCGCTAGGTTTTGCACTGTCGGTCTTGGCGGTTTGGCGGTTTGGCGCCGAAGGCGCCACCGGGTTTTGAACTGCCAGTCTTGACGGTTGGGAACTCCGTCGCGAAGCGGACGGCCCTTTGTTTGCTACGCCACTGGTGGAGGAACAAACTCATGCGCTGGGAATCGGGACGCCGTAGCACCAACGTGCAGGACCGCCGCGGAATGGGCGGCGCCGGCATGGTCGGCGGAGGCGGTATCGGCGTGCTCGTCCTGGTCCTCCTCGTCTCCTTCATCAGCGGGCGCAATCCGCTCGAGCTGCTCCAGCAGGTGGAGCAGACAGCGCCGGCGGGCGAGACGGCTCCGGCGGGAGCGCCGCCTGCCGACGACCGGCAAGCGCAAATGGTGTCCGCCGTGCTCGCCGACACCGAGGACACGTGGCGCCGCATCTTCCGCGACAACGGCGAGACCTACACCGATCCCCAGCTCGTGCTGTTCGACGGTCAGGTGCGCTCCGCCTGCGGACTCGCGTCAGCAGCGGTCGGGCCGTTTTACTGCCCATCCGATCGCGCCGTCTATCTCGACCTGTCGTTCTTCCGCGATCTCGAAGAGCGCTTCGCCGCGCCAGGAGAGTTTGCGCGGGCCTACGTGATCGCCCACGAAGTCGGACATCACGTCCAGACCTTGCTTGGCGTCTCCAATCGCGTGCACGCGGCCCGCTCGCGCGCGTCGGAGGCAGAGGCCAACGAGCTGTCCGTGAGACAGGAACTGCAGGCGGACTGCTACGCGGGCGTCTGGGCCAATCACGCCGCTCGCCGCGACTGGCTCGAGGAAGGTGACGTCGACGCGGGACTGCGGGCGGCAGCCGCGATTGGGGATGATCGACTGCAGCGCCAAAGCCAGGGCTACGTGGTCCCCGAGAGCTTCACACATGGATCGTCCGAACAGCGTCAGCGCTGGCTGCGACGCGGGTTGCAGAGCGGGGATGTGCGGCAGTGCGATACGTTCAGTGCGACCACCTTCTGAAATCGAAATCGCGATCCCTTCACGAAACGGCAGCCGGTCATGGGCAGCACTCGAGGTGACCGAACGTTACGGATGAGGTGCGTGGGCCGAATAAGTTAACCGGGCCGAGCTGGCCTCGCCCTTGCACCTGACTCCCTGACGCGTCCGCGCCTGCGCGCGGCCGTGAAAGGAGAGTTCGATCATGTTCCCGTCCAGGTTCGTGCTTCTCATTACCGTGGCGTTTGCTGCGACGGCATGCACGGCACAACCGCAACCGACTACCGACGCGACGAGCGTCCCCGAATCCGAGGCGCCGGCGATGCACGCTGTGGCACCGGGACCTGACCCCGCGGCCGCACCCAACCAGGCGGCGACCGCGCACCACGCGGAAAAGCCCGTGACGGCACCGGCGGTGGATCCGGTCGCGGTAAAGGCGCCTGAATCTCGCGAGATCACCATTCCGGCGGGCACCACGCTCAGCCTGCAACTGGCAACCGCCGTGTCGTCGAAGGACAGCTCGGTCGAGGATCCGGTCCAGGCCACGCTCCGCCGGCCGATTGTCGTGGATGGCGAGACCGTGGTGCCGTCCGGGGCCGCGGTCAGCGGCCACGTCACCGAAGCGACGCGGCCGGGACGTGTCAAGGGAGTTGCGCGCATTGGCATGCGGTTCAACAGCCTCCGTGTCGGCGACACCCGCTATGACATCCGCACGGCGGCCGTCAGCCGGCAAGCGGACACCACCAAGAAGGAGGACGCGACCAAGATCGGCATCGGAGCCGGCGCGGGCGCGATTACCGGCGCGATTGCCGGCGGCAAAAAAGGCGCGGCGATCGGCACCGCCGTGGGCGCGGGCGGCGGCACGGCCGTCGTTCTGGCCACCCGAGGCGACGAAGTGACGCTGGGGCGCGGCACCGTGGTCACGGCGCGGCTCGCTCGACCGGTGACAATCCGCGTACACTGACCTCCGTGCACCTTCCGCTCGGCGGCTGCGTCGTCCGCGACTGGGCTGCCGAGGATGTCCCCGCTCTGGCGCGCCACGCCAACAACCGCAATGTCTGGATCAACCTGCGGGACAGGTTTCCTCATCCCTATACTGAGACGAACGCGCGCGAGTTCCTCGCGCACGTGCGCCAGCAGGATCCGACAACCGTCTGGGCGATCGAGGTGGATGGCGAAGCGGCCGGCGCCATCGGTCTCGTCATTCTGAGCGACATCGAGCGCGTGTCCGCGGAAATTGGCTATTGGCTGGGCGAGACCTGCTGGGGACGCGGCGTCGCGACGGCGGCGCTGCGTGCGGTGACCACTGAGGCGTTTCGGCGGTTTGATCTGCGTCGGATCTTCGCGCTGCCGTTTGCGGACAACGCCGCATCGATACGTGTGCTCGAGAAGGTTGGGTACACGCTGGAAGGACGAATGCCCGACAGCGCCGTCAAGGACGGTGTGATTCGGGACCAGTGGATGTATGGGGCGTACAAGAAAACCTGGGTCCCGTTCGACGGTAAGATTTGCTGATGCGCACACTCACCGTCGAGCAGCATTTGAAGAACGGAGACGCTCATGGACGCGGGACTAACCGAACTCATTGACCGGCTCAGCGCGGCGGTCGAGGAGCCGACGCCCGAGGCCATCACGCGCCGTGTGAAGGCCGATCTCGAGGACCTGCTGGGGCGCGGGTCGCTCGACCTGCCCGCGCGGTTCACGACGCCGCGTTCGGACTGCTACGCGCGGCGGCTGCTGCACCAGGATCCGCGCAATCGGTTCACGGCAGTGGTCATGACGTGGGGACCAGGACAGGGCACGCCGGTCCACGATCATGGCGGTCTCTGGTGTGTGGAAGGCGTGGTCGAAGGACAGATGGAAGTCACGCAGTATGACGTGCAGCCGGAGGGCGACGCGTTCCGCGTGAGGCCGGTCGGCCCGGCGTTGACGGCCGGCGTCGGCACCGCCGGCCGCCTGATTCCACCGACCGATTATCACGTCCTCGCCAACGCCAACCCGGATGCGACGTCGATTACGCTGCACGTCTACGGCGGCAGCCTCGACGGGTGTCGGATTTTCACGCCACGCGCAGACGGGCGATACGTCGAGAGCGTCCGCGCCCTGAGCTACCACGACTAGCCCGCATCATTCTCGATGGCGTCGAAGGCAGCGAAGGATTCGGAGGCGGCGGTGGTGCCGAAGGAAGGAAGCAAGGGATTGTGACGGGCAGTCCGCTGGCACGGGTGATTGCCGGGGCCAATCCCCGTCGTACCGCGATTCGCGTGTTCGTGCTCATCGTCAGCGCCTATGTGGTGTTCGGCTACCTGTTGTTGCCGATACGAGGGGTGGGGGTGAGCATGGAGCCCACCATCGAGCCGGGCGACTTGATCTTCGTGAACCGGGTGGTCTATCGATTTCGGAACCCCGCGCGCGGCGACGTCGTCGCGGTGCGGATTGCCGGGCCGTCGGTGGTTTACGTCAAGCGGCTGCTCGGGTTGCCCGGCGACACGGTGGCATTCGTCGACGGGGTGTTGTGGCGCAACGGCGAGCCGCTCGACGAGCCGTACGTCACGAAACGGGCCGACTGGCAGCTCGACGAGGTCACCCTCGGCTCGGACGACTACTTCGTGGTCGGCGACAATCGCGGCATGGCCATGGCACAACACGAATTCGGGACCGCGACACGCGGCCGCCTGATTGGACCGAAAGTCTTTTGACCAGGCACCTCATCGCTGTCGTCGTCGTGGCGGCAGGCCTGTGGTTTGGCTGGCAGTGGCTGTTCCCCAGTGACGAGGCGCAGATCGTTGGCGTGCTCGAGCGGATCGCCGATGGCGTCAGCAGCAGCGCCGAGGACGGCGAGCTCGGACGGCTTGCGCGAGCCGCCTCGTTGCGCAACCAGTTTGCGCCGGATGTCACGGTGGACGCCGGCCCGCCGTTTCAGCGCCTCAGAGGACGGGAAGCGATGATCGGCGCCGCGGCGCGCACGAGCGGCAGCGTCCGCAACCTCGAGATCACATTCCCGGACGTCGCCATCGCCATCGCCTCCGATCGGCAATCCGCGACCGCCGTCGTCACGGCGGAAGCGCGCTTCGACGAAGGCGGCGGACGCGGCATCGATGCGCGTGAGCTCGAGCTCGGCTTCACGCGTCACGAGGGCAACTGGGTGATTTCGGCGGTGACCATCGTCCAGCCATTGCAGCGTCTGCCATGATCGACAGAATGACCTTCGTCGATCTGCGGTTTCTTGGCATGCAGCGCGTCATCGGTACAGCGGTCCTGGATGGCCCGTCCGGCTTGACGCTGGTCGATCCGGGCCCGACGTCGTGTTTGCACGCGCTCGAAAGCGGCCTCGCGGATCTCGGACGCCGGCTCGAGGAGGTCAAGACGCTGCTGCTGACGCACGTTCACCTGGATCATGCGGGCGCCACCGGCACGTTGCTCCACCGACTCCCGCAGGCCGTGGTGTACGTGCACGAACGCGGTGCGCCGCACATGATCGATCCGGCCAAGCTGCTCTCCAGCGCGTCGCGACTCTACGGCCCGAATATGGATCGCTTCTGGGGCGAGTTTCGGCCGGTGCCCGCTGATCGGCTTCGCGTGCTGACGGGTGGCGAGCGTCTCGATCTGGCCGGACGTACCTTCGACGTCCAGTACACTCCCGGGCACGCGTCGCATCATGTGAGTTATCTCGACCTGACCGGCGGCGTGGCGTACGTCGGCGACACAGCCGGCATCCGCATCGTGCCCGGCTACACGAAAGCGCCGACACCACCGCCGGACATCGACCTGGAAATCTGGGAAGAGAGCCTGCAGCGGATCGAAGCGTGGCAGCCCACGGCGCTCGTCCTCACGCACTTCGGGCGTGTGGACGACGTCACCGGTCATCTCCGCAGTTTCCGGGAGGTGTTGGCGCGGCAAGCCGCCCTCGTGCGCGAGACGCTCGCCTCGGATGGCACAGACGAAGAGCGCATTCGCCGGTTCGTCGAAGACATGCGCGCGGATGCCGAGCGGCGCCTGTCGCCGGAAGACGCGGCGTCAACCGAGGCGGCGTCGGCGTTCGACCAGTTGTGGCTGGGGCTGGCGCGGTATTGGCGGAAGAAGGCGCAGCGCGAAGTTCAAAACTGACAAGACTGCCAGTTCAAAACCCGGAGTTCAGGCACCGTTGGTGCACTCCGCGGCGTCTACGGCAGCCGCACCGCCGCCGTCCGGACCTGCGGGGCGGGGCGTGTGGAGGTCCACGCAAAAATCAAGTCCTTGCCGGCACGCACCATCCGCGGATAGCCGGCCTGACGGTCCGCGGTCGAGGCGGTGATGCGAAACGCGGGTTCGCGGGTGCCGTCCGGCGACACGATGCGAGCCCGAAACTCCGACGCGCCCGGCAGGAACTCGAGCCACGACACCACCGCGCGACCATCGTCCAGCATGACGGCGTCCACACGCCCGAGCGTCTGGGACTCGTCGACGCGCACGGGCTTGCCGAAGGTCGTTCCACCGTCGCTGGAGAACGCGACCATCGCGCGCGGCGTCTCGGCTTCGGCCGTGAACCACGCGAGCGCGACGCGGTCGCCGGCGGCCGCCAGTGCCGGACCGTTGACCGGGCACGCATTGATCTCCCAGTTATCCGCGTGCACGTAGGTCGGCCCGTGCCATTTGCCGTCTTCCAGCCGCATCACCGCGATGTCGCGCACTTCGGTCTCGGATCGGTCGCGATAGGCGACCAGCGCCCCACGCGCCGTTGCCACGGCCGTCGTCGGGCAGCATTCACACACGCGCGCGTCAATCCGCGATTCATCGGTGACTGTGCCGTCCGGCGTCACGCGCGCCACGCGCAGCGTCATCGCGCCAGCGGCGTGGCCATCGTGGCCGGCGCTGTCCGTCATCTCGCGGCCGTCGAGCCAGACGACGCCGGTGCCTTCGCCAGGCCAGTCGAAGAAGGTCGCAAACCCGTGTTCGGTCTGTGAGGTATCGGTATACGGGGTGCGATCGGGGCCCCACTTCGCGGCGTGTTTGTCCGAAACACTCAACCGCACGTCGTACGCGTAGGTGCCCTCGCCATTTTTCTGCAGCCAGTGCGCGACCAGACCGCCTGCGCGCATGGGAAAGACCGACGGCACATCGGCCCAATTGACGAAGAAGCGGTCGCGTTCGACGATCGTGCGCGGGGCGCTCCAGCGATCACCGTCCCGAAAGGCATACTTGAACGCGTAGGTGGACGGCTCGCCGATCTTCTCGAGCCAACTGAGGACGACCCGGCCGTCAGCGCCGACGGCGAGTTGGGGTTGCCCGCTCGGCGTGCCCGCGACGACGGCGAGCTCCTGAATCGGGCCCGGAGGTTGCGCGGCCGTCCCAAACGATCCCAAGAGCGCCGCGCACGAGAATGCCAGCAACGCGCCGGTAATTTTCATCAGCTTGCGACGGGCATCCGGGTATCGGATGGCCGGTCACAGGCATTTTCATGCGGATCGACGAGAAAGCGCAACGCGTATCCGTCTGGCGTCCCGGTGGAACGGCGGCACGCGCCCACCCGCCACACGGCCGACAGGACTCGACCGCGTCGGAGCTGGTCCGGGATCCCCTGGGCGTCGCGGGCGTCGCGTTCGAACTGGACGTGAACCAGTCGGTACAACGGGAGGGCCGCAATCCCCTCGGTGTCGACAAAGATCCCGGCGCTGCTGACATCTCGCGTCATGACGGATGCGAAACGCACGGCGCCATTGGCATCCTTCCACGTGAGGCGGGCCGGCACCATCACGCGCACGCGGTCGGCAGATCGCTGAGGAAGAGTAGTGGTCACGCCGTTCTATACCCAAGTTCCGCGCCGATTCTGCATGCAGTGGCAGTTATGGCTACTTGGTGTCGGAAATGAGCGTTCAACGAACTCGAAGGAACAGTTCGCCCAGAATTTCACAGTATGCCATGCATACCAGCTATCCAGTCTCGGCCGAACTGACTACTTTGTATTCACTTCAGTTGTGGCCTCGAGGCCCAGACGCCGCAATTTCAGGTACAGGCCGCGGCGCGTGAGACCGAGCGACCGGGCAGTTTCGGAGATGTTGCCGCGGTGCCGCGCGAGGGTGTCACGGATGAGATCGCGCTCGAGGTCGTCTACGACAGAGGCGAGGGTCTGGCCGCCGCGGAGCGCCACTTTGGTGGGGGCGTGGTCGGATGGCTGGGGCGGTTGCGCATCGCTCAAGTCCGGCGACAGGTGATCGGCGCCGACGACGCCGCCCGGCGCGGCCATGGCGACCGCGCGCTGAATCTCGTTGCGCAACTGGCGTACGTTGCCGGGCCACCAGTACTGCGAAAAGAGATTCAGTACGTCTGAGCTGAGCTGGACATCGGGTTTGCCCAGCCGATCGCAGGCCTCACGCAGGAAGAACGTGCTCAGGTGCGGAATTTCCTCGCGGCGCTGCCGGAGCGGGGGCACGTGGATGCGGATCACGCTCAATCGGTAGTAGAGGTCCTCGCGAAACCTGCCTTCGGCCACGCGCTGCTCGAGGTCGGCGTTGGTGGCGGTAATCACGCGCACGTCGACGTGCAGCGGACGCGTCTCGCCAACCGGCATGATCTCACCGTGCTCCAGAAAGCGCAGGAGTTTGGGCTGGACGTCGAGCGGCAGGTCGCCGACCTCATCGAGGAACAGGGTTCCGCCTGCGGCGGTGCGGATCAGGCCGGGCTGATCGGACACCGCCCCCGTGAAGGCGCCGCGCCGGTGACCAAACAACTGGCTGTCGGCGAGATCGCGGGTGGTGGTCGTGCAGTTGTACGGCAGGAACACCGCGGCGCTGCGGGGCGAGCCGACGTGAATCGCGCGCGCGATGAGCTCTTTCCCGGTGCCGCTTTCGCCGGTCACCAGCACGGTCAAATCGTTGCCCTGTAAGCGCTGAATCTGGTCTACCACTTTGTGCATCGCGGCGCTGGCGCAGACGAATCCGGGCAGCAGCGGTTCAAGTGGCCGCTCGGTGGTCGTGTCCGACGGCTGGGTCGGGCGGTCGCGCGCGCCGCACAAGTCGAAGCCCTGGCGTGCGACGGCGGCCATCATTCTGACCCGCCGCATCAGGTGCGGGCCAAGCGGGCGTGCCGATGCGACAGCCACAGCCCGTGGGCCGTCGGGCTCGCGCCCGATCGCTTCGACGACAAGACTGCCGTTGCCGTACGCGCCGCCCTGGACGCCGAGACGGCCGACGATGCGCGCGGCGTCGAGGTCCGTCCCGGCGTGCGCGATCACGCGGATGTCGCTGTCGGGCAACTCGACGAAGACCACAGCCACATCGGCCGTCACAGCCTCGAGCAACGCCGCGGCGAGCTCGCGGGCAAGCAGCTCGGGGAGAATCGCCGCATCCACGAGCCGTCGAACCAACGCATCGTCGGCGTCCGCCGGCGATCCCACGTACTCCCCTGTGCCGACGGTCTGCGCGGCAGACAGCGCCTCGTGCGCCTCGTCCAGATCGCGCAGCGCGCCCAGCGATTGAAAGACCTCGGCGGCCTGGTGAAAGTGCCGGTCCGCGGTGGACCGCGCACCCGCGTGCGCCGCAAGCCGGCCGAGGGCCAGTTGGCTGACGGCAGCCTGATAACGCTCACCGACCAGCTCGAACACGCTCGAACTCTGCGCGATGTCGTGATATGCCTCCGTCGTGCGCGACTGGCGCGAGCGCAGCTCGCCGCGCAGGCGCAGGAACTCTCCCCATGCGCCAGGCGTGCTGCGCGGGTCGAGCCGGCTTTCGACCTGCCCCAGGCGATGTTCGGCTTCGTCGAGCCGGGTGGCCGCGAGCAACGCCTCGATGGCGATGAGCTCGCCCTGCAGCGCTTCGGCGGGGGGCGCCGCCGGAGAGCGTGCAATTTCGTCCGCGATGGCCAACGCCGCGTCCGGTGCCTCGCGACGAATCGCGAGACGGGCGGAGATCACGCGGACCGACCACTCATACCAGCGGCTGGTCTGTCGTCCGTAGGCGCCGTACGCGTCCGCCGCGCGTTGAAGATATTCACCGGCGCGTTCGTAGTCGCCGCGCATCATCGACATTTGCGCAAGCGTGTCGTTGACGGCGCCCGTCGTTTCGTGAAATTGCACCGCGCTTCGCACCTCGAGCGCGCGATGCAGCACGGCCTCGGCGCGCTGCAGGTTGCCGATGCGGACACAGATCTGCCCGAGCGTGGCGAGCGCAACCGCCAGCCCGTGTCCCTGACCGAGTCCCTCCTGCAAGGCAGCGGCGCGTTCGGCCAGCGAGAGCGCCTGATCGTAGCGATGACGAATCAGCGCCACGTTGGCCTGATTCACGCACACGACCGCCAGGACATCGTCCGCGTTGAGCGCGGCGGCCTGACGTTCGGCAAGCCGCAGGGCCGCGTTGGCCTCGTCATAGCGGCCGGATTGCGCGAGCATCATCCCTGACAGCGAGTGCACGAGCGCCAGGTGACGACGGTCGCCGGCCGCATGGAGCGCGGCGGCGGCTTCGGCGATATGTTCGCGGACGATGGTCGTGTCGGCGACTTTGGTGTAACAGAGCGCCAGTTCGTAGCGCGCCCGCCCGATGGCACGAGAATCGTGTGCGATCTCCGCCTGTTTCAGCGCGCGCCCATGCAAGGCGATCGCGCGCGACTGCTCGCCGCGCGAATAGGCCACACGCCCATGCAGACGCCACAGCGTCGAGAGCAGAACCGGTGGAATGGGATCGCGGATGGTATCCGGCGCACGGCCCAGCACCGCGCTCGCCTGGGCGAGATCCCCCATCATCAGGTGCCCCTCGGCCAACGTCGCGCGAATGATGAGTTCGTCCTCCCGTTTGAGGGATGTCTCGAGCAGGGGGGCCAGCAGGTCGGCCGCCGTCGCGGCGTGCCCCCGCTCCATATGCGCCGTGGCACGGCCCATGACCGGTTGGAGCGGGGCGGAAATCACGGCCCGAGTATACCAAGTATCCAGGCCTTAAGACCTTGGGGCTCGAGGCCTGACTACCGATAAGCTGACGGCATGCGCCTTACTGCCGCTGGTGCCACCGATCGCGGGCCTCGTGCCGTGAATCAGGACGCACTCTTCGTCGATCTGGATCTCGGACTTCTCATGGTTGCCGATGGGATGGGTGGACACAATGCCGGCGAGGTCGCGTCGCGGATGGCGATCGACGCCGTCGTCAACTTCATGCGCGCGACGCACGACGGTGGCGAGATCACCTGGCCCTTTCCCTTCAACCCGCGGCGTTCGCGGGCGCTCAATCGCATGGACGCCGCGCTGCGGCTGGCCAACCAGGCGGTGTACGCCGCCGGCGAGCGCAATCGAGCGCATGCCGGGATGGGGACGACCATCGTGGCCGCGCTCGTGGAAGGCGCACAGCTCGTCATTGGTCACGTGGGTGATAGCCGCGCCTATGTGCTGCGCGACGAGGAGTTGCTGCAGATGACCGAAGATCACTCGCTGGTGAACGCGCTTGGTGGGCATGTGATGCCAGACGTGGATCAGATGCGGCACGTCCTCACCAGCGGTATCGGCATGGGGATCGACCTGTCGCCCGCGCTCGCGGAGGTGGCGTTGGTCGCCGGGGAGCGTTGGCTGCTGTGCAGCGATGGCGTGCACGGCTATCTCGACGCGGCCGGCCTCCGGACGGCGATGCGGGCGCGCTCGGCGCAGGAGGCGGCGGACGATGCGGTACGCCGAGCGCTTGGTGCGGGGACAGCGGACAATGTCACGGCCGTCGTGCTGAACGTCGACTCAACCGGGCGCGTATAATCGATCAGTGCGTCTCACTGCGATTTTCTACATTTTCTTCGGTGTTTTTCCCGTGTTCGCGGCATGCGGCGGCACCGCTGCGGACGCCGAACGCGGCAAAGCGGCCCCGGCTGAGCGGCCGGTCGCGTCCCGCGCCGAACCTGCGACGAAGGCCCGGTCGCAGGCGCCCCGCATCATTGTTCTGGGGGACAGCCTCACGGCGGGGCTCGGTCTGGACGTCAAGGACAGCTTTCCCTCGGTCCTGCAGCATCGTCTCGACGAGAAGGGATACGAATTCGAGGTGGTCAACGCCGGCGTCTCGGGAGACACCTCGGCCGGCGGGTTGCGGCGTCTCGAGTGGGCGATGGCCGATGGCACGCCCCGCATTCTCGTCGTCGCGCTCGGCGGCAACGATGGCTTGCGCGGACTTCCGCCGGAGCAGTTGGAGGCCAACCTCGCGGCGATCATCGAGCAGGCACAGGCACGGAGTCTGTCGGTGATTCTGGCTGGCATGGAGGCGCCGCCCAATTTTGGCGCCGACTACACCGCGCGGTTTCGAGCGGTCTATCCCACCCTGGCCAGGCGCTATCAGATCCCGCTGATTCCATTTCTTCTCGAAGGCGTGGCTGGCGATCCCGCGTTCAATCAATCCGACGGCATTCATCCGAACCAACGCGGCGCGCAGGTGGTCGCGGATCTGGTGTGGCGCACACTGGAGCCGGCACTCGATCAGGCCCGTTCAACCACTCCCCGATGATCGAACTACGCGGCGTCAGCAAAACCGTACTGAGCGGCGGACAACCGCTGACCATCCTTCATCCGTTGAGTCTGACGGTCCCGCAAGGGCAGACGCTGGCCATCATTGGTCCGTCTGGCAGCGGCAAATCGACGCTGCTGGGCCTCATCGCGGGCCTCGACGCACCAAGCAGCGGGCAGATCCTCATCGACGGGGTGGACATCACCGCGCTCGACGAAGACACGCTGGCGCGGCTGCGTGGCGAGAAGATCGGGTTCGTCTTCCAGTTCTTTCATCTCGTGCCGTCGTTGACGGCGCTGGAAAACATCCTCGTGCCCATGGAGATTGCCGGACGGCGCGACGCGCGTCCGCGGGCGCAGGCGCTGCTCGACGAGGTGGGATTGCACGATCGAGGGCACCATTACCCCTCGCAACTCTCCGGCGGCGAGCAGCAGCGGATTGCCATCGCACGCGCCCTGGCCAACGATCCGCCGCTCGTTCTGGCCGACGAGCCGACCGGGAATCTCGATAGCCAGAACGGGCGCCACATCCTCGACCTGCTGCTGCAGGCGGGACGCGCACGCTCGGCGACGCTGGTGCTCGTGACGCACGATCCGACCGTGGCGGAGGTCGCCGACGCGCAACTGATCCTCCGCGACGGCCGGCCCGTCGAGGACGCGACGACAGCCGTGGTGGGAGTGGCGCCATGATGTTCGTGCTCGCGATGACTGTGCGCGAACTGCGCGCGTCGTGGAAGCGGCTGCTGTTTTTCTTCGTCTGCCTGTCCATCGGCGTCGGCTCGATCGTCTCTATTCGGTCGGTCATTCAGAGCGTGCGCGGTCTCTTCGATGGGGAGGCGCGTGCGCTCATCACGTCGGATCTGATGATCACGAGCAACCAGCCGCTCAGCGAGGAGGCGCACGCGCTGATCGACGCGCGGCTTCGCCAAGCCGAGGGCATCAGCCATCGCGCCGTCGAAGTCGCGACGATGGTGCGCTCGGCGGATCCCACTCGAGTGGCCTCCCGCATGGTGGAGTTGCGCGCCGTGGAGCGCGCGTTTCCGCTGTATGGCACGGTGAAACTGGGCGGCGGCGAGGCCTACGATTACTCGTTGCTCGAGGGATTCGGCGTACTCGTGCGACCGGAGTTGCAGGCCCAACTCGGCGTGCGGGTCGGGGATCGCCTGCTCATCGGCACGCAACCGTTCACGATCCGCGGCGTCGTCGAGGCCGAGCCCGGACGCCGGCTTGGCGCCTTCAGCCTCGGGCCGCGGGTGTTCATCAGTTACGAGGACCTGCAGAGCACCGGGCTCCTGACCTACGGCAGCCGCGCGTCGTACCAGCGGCTCGTCAAGGTGCCCGATGCGAACTTCGAGGCGCTCCTGACGGGCCTGCGCAGCGACCTCGCGAACACGTTTGCCCGTTTCCGATCCTACAAGGCCACTGAAGACGACATCGGCGAAGACTTCGCGCGGGCCGAAAATTATCTCAGCCTGGTGGGCCTCGTGATCGTGATCCTCGGCGGCATCGGTGTCTCGAGTGTGACGCGGGTGTTCATCGCACAGAAGGTCAAGAGCATCGCGATCCTCAAGTGCCTCGGCGGCCGCTCGCGCCAGTTGCTCGCGATCTACATGACGCAGGTGATCATGCTCGGCCTGGCCGGCAGCGCTTTCGGCGTACTGCTCGCCGCGCTTGCGGTGGCGGCCATTCCGTCGACCGTGGCCGCGGCCGCCGGCGTCACCGTCGATTACTCGCTCACCGCTTCCGCCATCGTCCAGGGCTTTGGCATCGGCCTGCTGGTGTCCATCCTGTTTTCGCTGCCCCCGCTGCTGGAGATTCGCGACGTCAAACCGTCGTTGCTCCTGCGTGCCGAGGCCGGCCCACGGCGATTCGACGTCGTTCAAGTGGCGGTGATCGTGTTGGCGGTCGCAGGACTGGTCGCTCTCACCGTATGGCAGGCTGGGTCGCTCCGCATCGGATCCGTGGTGGCCATCGGGTTCGCCGCGACCGCGTTGGTTCTGCACGTGGCCGGGATGGGGCTCATCCGGGCGATCCGGCCGCTCGCCAACGCCCGGTGGTTTCCGCTTCGGCACGCCGTGTTGCAACTGAGCCGTCCCGGCAGCCAGGCGCGGATCGTCCTGCTCGCGGTCGGTCTGGGCAGCTTCTTCATCGTCGGGGTCCGGTCGCTGCAGGAAAACCTGATACGCGAGTTCACGGTCAACCTGTCGCCTGATTTGCCCGACATGTTCTTGTTGGACGTCCAGCAGGACCAGGTCGCCAGGATGACGGCGTTGCTCAAAGAGTGGCAGCAGCCTGGGACGGTCGAGCCGCAACTGATGCCAATCCTGCGGGCGCGCGTCGTCGGCGTCGAGGGGCGCGAAGTGTTGCTGGAAGACTACGAGGACGTCCGCGGTCGCGGGTCGCTCGCGCGTGAGTACACGATTACCTATCGACCCCGACTCGAGCGCAACGAGACGGTCATCGACGGCACGTTCTGGGACGACTCACCCTCGGCCGAGGGCGAAGTCTCCATCGAGGAGAGTCTGCGAGAACGGTTCCGCATCAACACCGGCGACCTGGTGCGTTTCGACGTGATGGGGCGCCAGATCGAGGCGCGCGTGACCAGCATCCGCCGCGTGGACTGGGCGGACAGCCGGGCCGGCGGTTTCATGTTTGTTTTCCGTCCCGGGCTCCTGGACAACGCGCCGCATGGCTTCATCTCGTTTTTCCGCGGCCCGACCGACGTGGCCGATCGCGCCAGGCTGCAAAGCCAACTGGTGTCCGGGTTTCCCAACGTCTCGGTGATCGATGGCCGCGAGATGCTCAGCACCATCCGCACGATCGTCGAGAACGTCACGCTGGCAGTGACCGTGGTCGGCAGCCTCGTCGTGTTGAGCGGACTGCTCATCCTCATCGGTGCGGTGGCGATGACGAAGTTCCGCCGCATCTACGAGGCCGCGATTTTCAAGACGCTGGGCGCGACGCGCCGCATGATTGCCAGTGTCCTGCTGATCGAATACGGCGTACTCGGGGCGCTGTCGGGCACCATCGGGTCGATTGGCGCCATCGCGCTCACGTGGGGCATCAGCCGGTTCGCTCTCGATATTCCCTGGACGCCGCTGCCGCTCATCAGCGTCGCCGGCATTGTCATCAGCGCCGTCCTCGTGGCCGTCGTCGGCGTCACGGCCTCGTGGGAGGTCCTCCAGCGCAAGCCGCTCGCCACACTGCGCGCCGAGTAGCCCTCCGAGTGGGAGAGGTGCGGTATCATATTCTATTAGCCTCGCTCGCAGGGGGCTGGCTATAGGAGCAGGCAAGTCATGAACGTCACGACCTATCGGGAGGCTCTCCTCCAGAAGCGGGCAGAGCTCGAACAATCCGCTGGCGTGCGGCCGATACAGACCACCATTGAGCACAATAACGGCCGCCAAGGCGACATGGCCGATCAGGCCGCGGGTAACAACGAAGTCCACATCCATCTCCGGCTGAAGCAGACGGACGCGAAGATTCTCCAGGCCATTGACGAAGCCCTGGTCAGGATTGAAAAGGGCACCTTCGGGATTTGCCGGGATTGCGGCGAGCCCATTGCCGAGGCGCGGCTCAACGCCATCCCCTGGACGCGCGTCTGCATCACCTGCAAGGAAAAACAGAAGGCGTGACGCCTACTGAACTGCAAAGTCTCATTCTGGAGTTCTATCTCGAGCGTCTCGCGTTGCTGATGCAGCACGAAGCGTCGGCTCGATACATCTCCGATTACGACGTCAACAACGCCTATCAATACATCATCGCGCGCGAGGAGACGCACGTCTCCTGGCTCCAGCACGCGCTGCTCGATCTCGGCGCGACGATTCCTCCCGATCCGCCGCGCCCTGACGTCAAACCCTCGCGAAAGGGGAACGACGCGGTTCTCGAGCTCGCGGCCATCGACGGCCGAGACAATCAGCGCTTCGTGGCGAAGTGGCGCGACCCCGTGGAACAGGTGACCAACGCGCGCCACAAGGGGATGCTGCAGGTCATCCTGGGCGAGATGCTCGAGCACGCGCGGCTGTTCGAGCAGTCGGCCGAGGGCCGCACGGACATCATTGGTACGGCACTGCCGATTAACACGCGGCGTGGCACAGTGCTCACCACGCGCTGGATTGAATAGCGCGGCGATTGCCCTTGGCAGCAACCTGGGCGATCGCGCCTCGCACCTGGCATCCGCGGTTCAGCATCTGCACAGCGTCCTTACCGGCTTGCGCGTGTCGTCGTGGCATGAGACCGCGCCGGTCGGTGTCCCATTGCAGCCGGATTTTCTCAACGGCGCCGTCGTCGGTGAGACGACGCTCGGACCCCGTGCGCTTCTGGAACGCCTGCTGGCGATCGAGCAGGCGCACGGCCGCGAGCGTCCGCACGAGGGTGCGCCGCGCACGCTCGACGTGGATCTGATCCTTTACGGAGGGGAAGTCATCGACGAACCGGGACTGCGCGTGCCGCATCCGAGGTTCCGGGAACGGCGGTTCGTGCTCGAGCCGCTCTCGGAAATTGCGAGTGGCTGGATCGACCCGGTGACCGGGCGATCGGTGGGCGAACTGCTGGCGGGACTGCTCCGCGCCCGCCAAGGCCACGGCGGTCGGCCGCAGCTTTAGCTCGCGGAGGCGGAAGTCCCGCCATCCTCACGCGTGCGCGCCCTTCTTGAACAGCCCGCGCCAGCCTTCTTCGAACACGGTATAGAGCGAGGGCACGAACACGAGCGTGATCAGCGTCGAGGTCAGCAGCCCGCCGATGACCACGCGCGCCAAAGGCACCTGCATCTCCGACCCTTCACCCAGACCGAGCGACATCGGAACCAGGCCGAGCATCGTGCAGGTCGACGTCATGAGAATGGGGCGCAACCGGTGCCGTCCGGCCAACTCGATCGCCGGGCGCACGTCCATTCCGTCGCGGCGCCGCAGCGTGTTGGCGTAATCCACCAGCAGAATCGCGTTGCTGACCACGATGCCGGCCAGCATGATGATGCCCACGTAGGCCTGCATGCTGAACGGCGTGTTGGTGATCAGCAGCGCGCCGACGACGCCAATCGAGGCCAGTGGGATCGAGAACATGATGATGAACGGATCGCGCAGCGATTCGTACTGCGAGGCCATCACCGTGTAAACCAGGATGACGGCGAGAATCAGCACGAGCTGCAGCTCGCGGAAGGATTTTTCCTGCTCTTCGACCTCGTTACCGAAGCCGACCGAGAAGCCCTGCGGAACCTGGACTTCCGGCAGGCGCGCCTGTACGGCATCGACCGCGTCGCTCAACGTCGTTTCGACTTCGGCGTTGACGCGCTGGATGCGCTCCTGGTTCTTGCGCTCAATCTGGACAGGACCCTGTTCGCGCGCGGTGACCATGACGTTCTTGGCCGGCAGCACCTGGCCGGCAGGCGTGCTGATCAGCACGTCACCGACGGAGGCAATCTGCCCGCGATCTTCTTCGCGGAGCCGGACCACGATGGGGAATTCCTTGCCCTCGGTGCGGAACATCGCCGCCTGCGTCCCCGCGAGATTGGTGCGAATGGTGTTGGCGACGCCGGTCACGGTCAGGCCCAGCATCGCGGCCTTGTCGCGATCGACACGGACGGCAATCTCGGGACGCCCCTCTTCGCGGCCGACGCGTGAGTCGGCAATGCCGGGTGTGGTGTCGAGCAGCGTCTTGACGTCCTGCGCCAGCCGGCCGGACACATCGAGGTCGTGGCCGCGGATCTCGACCGAAAACCGGCTGCCGTCGCCGGACATGCCGCGCATGCGCTGGCCGCCGGACGGACGTGCGCGGACGACGACGCCGGGTAGCCCGGCCAGCTCGCGCCGGAGCGCCACCGAGATGTCCTCACTGCTGCGCTGCCGTTCGTCCTTGGGCAACAGATGGATGTTGACGCTCCCACGGTGACCGCCGCCGCCACCCCAGCCGCCACCGCCGCCGCTCGCAGACGTGATGAGCATCGTCGCTTCAGGCACCAGTTCGCGAATCCGATCTTCCAGCCCGAGCAGCACTTGCTCGGTCAACTCCACCCGAGTGCCGACAGCCAGTTCCGCATCAACGTTGACTTCGCCTTCGTCCGTCGTCGGCTGCAACTCGACGCCGATGAACTGCCCGATGTAAAGCGACGTGACAAACAGGGCCACGCCGGTCGCGAACACCGTGGGACGATGCCGCAAGGCGCCATGGAGCAGCCGCGCATAAACTTCGTCGAGCTTGTCCAGGACGCGATCGCTCCACCGGTAGAGCGCCGGCAGCAGGCCCACGCGACCTACGCCGTGGTCTGGCGGATTCAGGAATCGCGAGCACAGCACGGGAACGATGGTGACCGCGACGAAGAGCGACATTGCCAGCGAGAAGGAGACGACCGCGGCGAGCTGACCGAAGGTGATGGCCGCCATGCCGCTGAGGAACAGCATCGGCACGAACACCGCGATGTGCGTCAGGGTCGAGGCGAGAATGGCCGACCACACCTCTTCGCTGCCATCGATGGCCGCCGTCATGCGGTCTTTGCCCATCTCGAGATGGCGATACGTGTTCTCGAGTACGACAATGGACGCATCGACGATCATCCCGACCCCCAGCGCGAGGCCGCCGAATGTGAGCGTGTTGAGTGTGTAGCCGCCGAAGTAGAGCAGTGCAAACGTCCCGATCACCGAGATCGGGATCGACGTGCAGATGATGAGCGTGGACCGGATGTTCCTCAGGAAGAGGAAGATGATGACCACAACTAGGGTGCTGCCGACCATCGCGTGCTCCTGCACGCTGTGAATAGCGCGCTGGATGAACTTCGACTGATCGTCCAGCACCGCGAGGCGCAGATTCGGCGTATCCATGTTGATCCGCTCGATCTCCGCCCGCACGCCCTCGGCAACGAGGACCGTGTTCTTGCCGGACTGCTTCTGCACGCGCATGCGGACGCCCTGACGTCCGTTGATGCGCATCACCGAGCGCCGATCTTCCGTCGAGTCGCTGATCTCCGCGATGTCCTTCAGGTACACCGGCACGCCGGCGCGCGTCATGATGATCAGGTTGCGGACATCGTCCAGGCTGGTGAACTGGCCCGGGCTGCGGAGCAGCATCCGGCGATCCGCGTCTTCGATTTCGCCGAGTGGGATATTCTGGTTTTCGGAACGCAGCACCTGGGTGATGCGATCCACCGAGAGGTTCAGCGCCTGAATCTTCTCGCGCGACAGGTCGACGTGAATCTGGCGGCGCAGGCCGCCGTCGATGGTCACCGAGGCCACGCCGGCGACGCGTTCCAGCCTCGGCGAGAGCTCGGTTTCTGCAACCTCGCGGAGCGTCACGGCGTCGTAATCGCCTTCGACGCCAATCCCCATGATCGGCATGGCGTTCGAGTCGAACTTGAAGATGTTCGGACTGTCGGCGTCCTCGGGGAGCCGGCCGCGGACGCGAT
>DATKDY010000294.1:0-8003 GCA_035512515.1 Vicinamibacterales bacterium | reverse complement strand
GCGCGAGCGCGCCCGGTACTCCCGCTACGCGAAGGCCACGTTCCGCAAGGATCGGCGGCTGAACATCCGGCTGTCGAGCAAGGACCTGGAGGCGATCCAGAAGCGAGCGCTCGCAGAGGGGTTGCCGTATCAGACGTTGATTTCCAGCCTGCTGCACAAGTACGCATCGGGCCGCCTCAAAGAGGTGTAGCGGAGAGCACGGCCCACGAGGCCCCACCACGATCGACGACCGTGCAGGTCTGACGTCCCGCGTCAACGACTGGCTGTCCCTCGCGGCGGATTGCCGCACGTTCTTCGTCCATCGAGCAGACGACACGCGCGGTGAATCGGCTGACAACCGGCCTGACGCTTTCGCTCGAGTAAAGCGGCCCGCTCCTATCGCGCGACGACGGGCTATGGAGGTGTCGAAGATGGCCGAGAGCACGAATGGGGATATCCTGCGTCGAACGATCAGGCTGCCGCCTCAGGTGACCTTCGTTTTGTGGGATTGCGGTGCTGGTCCCTTCGCCGTGGGTGGCGTTCGATCCGCGAGAGGTTAGCAAGGTCATGAATCCGGTCACGCCGGGTCTGCAATTAGGTCGATACGTGATTCGCGCCAAGCTCGGGTCTGGCGGAATGGCAGACGTGTTTCTTGCCGATGACCTGCAGCTGGGCCGCCGCGTCGCGCTGAAATTCCTTCCGCCGGAGACGGAGGCCGATCCCCTCGCCAGACGACGCCTGTTGAGAGAGGCGCGCGCGGCCGCCACTCTCGATCATCCACACATCTGCTCCATCTACGAGGTCGGCGAAGCCGACGGCCGCCAGTACATCGCGATGCAATACGTCGAGGGTGAAACGCTCGACGCGCGGCTGCGCCTGTCACCGCTCGATCTCAACGAGATTCTGGCAAGCGCCGTTCAAATTGTCGACGCCTTGAGCGAGGCTCATGCGCACGGCATCCTCCATCGCGATATCAAACCCGCCAACATCATGGTCACGACCCGCGGCGATGCCAAGGTCATGGACTTTGGCCTCGCCAAGCACGACCCGGCCGGTGCCGCCTCGACAGGAGGAACGGAAACGGTTTCGATGCTGAGCCATCGGGGAGACATTGTCGGTACCGTGTCCTACATGTCGCCCGAGCAGGCACGCGGCGAGCCCCTCGATCCCCGCAGTGATCTCTTCAGCGCCGGCGTGTTGCTGTATGAGATGGTGTGCGGCCAGCGGCCGTTCCAGGGCGCGAGCTCCGCGGCGGTTGCCGCGGCAATTCTCACCCACGAGCCATTGCCGCTCGCGCGATTTGCACCGCGCACTCCGACGGAACTCGAGCGGATTGTCACGAAGCTGCTGAAGAAGCAGCCGGAGAGCCGGTACCAGACGGCGAAAGATCTCTTGATCGACCTGCGGGCGCTGAAGGAAGAGCAGGAATTTCAACTGCGGCTCGGGCGCACTCCGCCGCCACCAGTGCAGATGACCACGGAATCGGGTTCGACACCGCTTGGGGTTGTCGATCGCATCGCTCCTTCGCCGGGCGACGGCGTGCAAACGCACGGTCGATCGCGCCGCACAATCGGGCTTGGTGTCGCCGCGCTGCTCGTTGTGGCCGCAGGCGGGTGGTTTGCTTGGCGGACGGCCAACGTGCGATGGGCCAGAGCTCAAGTCGCGCAAGTGGCGGCGCTGGCTGAAGCCGGGCGCTACTTCGACGCGTACGAACTGGCGGTGGCGGTGGATTCGCACGTGCCGGGTGACCCCACGATCACCAAGGTGCTGTCAACGATCTCCGACACGGTCTCCGTGACGACCGAGCCGCCTGGAGCGATGGTCTACCTGAAACCATTCACCGGCGGAGAAGCCGCGACTGCCTCATCGCGGCGGCCGCTGGGGACGTCGCCGTTCGCCAACGTTCGCATCGCGCGGGGCGAGTACGTGCTCTCAATCGAGAAGGAAGGATACGCGCCGGTCGAACGGACGGTCTCCGGCGTGGTCGCGCGTGTCGGCGCCCTCACCATCACGCCACCGCCCATACGCATCGAGCAGCGGCTCTTGCCCGTCAGCGGCGTCCCCGCGCGCATGGTGTTCGTGCCAGGTGGAGACTATCGCCTGATCTCGTGGTCACGCCCGACGGACCGGCGCGTGCGCTTGGATGACTATTTCATCGACAAGTACGAGGTGAGCAACCAGGAGTACAAAGAGTTCATCAACGCGGGTGGCTACGTCAAACGGGAGTTCTGGAAGCACCCCTTTGTGAAAGAGGGGCGTACGATTCCGTGGGACGACGCCATGGGCACGCTCGTCGACCAGACGGGATTGCCCGGCCCGCGCACCTGGTCCAACCAGAGTTTTTCTGAAGGCAGGGCGGACCACCCCGTCACGGACATCACGTGGTACGAGGCCGACGCCTACGCCGCGTTTCGCGGGAAGCGATTGGCGACGATCTTTCAGTGGGAAAAGGCAGCCCGCAACGGCTACGCACCACCGGCGGGCGTGTCCGCGATGCCCTGGGGAGCGTTTTATCCGGGCAATCCACTCAAGGACCGCGCGAACTTCGGAACAGGGCCGCTGCCGACCACCAGCGGGGAGTTCGGCATGAGCACCTTTGGCGCCTACAACATGGCGGGCAACGTGGCGGAGTGGACGTCGAACGACAGCTCGAACGGGTTTCTGGCGACCGGTGGCGCGTGGGGCGATCCGACGTACGCCTTCTCGCAGTTCGGCGGCCGTCCCGGCTTCTTCAGTTCCGAGAAGCTGGGGTTTCGCTGCGCGCGCACCGCGATCGAGAGCGCTGGCGATCAGGGTGGGATGCGGATCGAGCTCGATCAGGAAGTGCCACAATACACGGCGCCTTCCCCAGAAGTGTTTGCGACGCTGGCGAGCTCATATCGCTATGCGAGTACGCCCTTGGACGCGCGCATCGAGCAGACGACGGAGACCCCGGAGTGGAAGCGGGAGAGGATCACCTTCAACGGCGCGAACGGCGCTCGCGCCATAGCGTACCTTTATCTGCCGAACCACGCTCCGCGGCCGCTCCAGGTCATGCACTATCTGCCGGCTGGTGATGTCGATGGTGGATTTCGCTCGCTGCCCGACTCGATGGACGACCGCATGGCGCCGTTCGTCCGAGGTGGGCGCGCCGCATTTGGTGTCGTCCTCGAAGGGTATATCGAGCGTCTCAGACCCGCGAGTTTCGTCCGCCCCGCCGTTTCAACCGTCGAGTTCGCGGAGATCGTCGTGAACCGAGTGACGGACCTCCGCCGCGGGCTCGACTATCTCGAGACGCGGACCGACATCGACATGTCACGGATGGCAGGCCTTGCTCCGAGCGCGGGCTCGACCCTCGGATTGATTCTCGGAGCTCTTGAAACTCGCCATCGCGCGTTCGTGTTCATCGGCGCTGGACTCCCGGGCTCCTACCGTGCCATCAACGCGGCCGCCAACCCGATCAATTTCGCGGCACACATTCGCGCCCCAAAGTTGATTCTTCAGGGGCGGTACGACGAGGACACGCCGCTGCGAACCGCGACGGAACCGTTGTTCAAACTCTTGTCGGAACCGAAGCGGCTCACGCTCTACGATGGGGGGCACGTTCCGTCGGTCGAAGTTGTCATGAGCAGCACCAGCGCATGGCTGGAGGAGCACTTGGGACGGGTGGTCCGCTAAGACGGGCGACGCTCGCGGTTCTGCCACATCGAACTCGGTCAGCACGGGTCTGTGGCGCGTGTCAGGCAACGGCGGCGAGCCGATCGTTCTGACAAAGCCGGACGCGGCGCTAAACGATACCGATCATCAGTTCCCGTCGGTGCTGCGGGGCTGATCCTGGTGGAACACGTCGATCTTCTCCGACGCTTCTACGGCCAGGTCCGGGTGCCCCAGGCGGTCGCCAGCGAGTTCTCGACCGCTGGTGCTCCCGGAGTTGAGCGTGAGTGGATAACGGGCCGCCCCGCGGACATTAATTGTGGAGCTCGAATCGACGTGTCGCGACCCGCCCGGGAGTTCTCCGTTTGGATTGCGGGCTTGCGGCAGACGGATACGCGTCGTCACGCGTTCAGAGAGGAATTGAGGCGCGCGCTGGAGAGCCTCGGAGTCTCCGCGTCGGAGTGACGCGTGCCTGAGAGCCGCCGACTGCCTCGGCTCCTTATCGGTCCCCCTCGTCTTGCGTGAGCTGGTGCACGCGTTGGTGGGACAGCCCGAGCAGTCGTGCGGCATCACGGGCGCTCATCTTCAACCGCCCTCCACGCAGCACACGCACGGCACGCCGAGCCGCCTTGGCCGCGCGCCGATCTTCCTCCTCCGCCTTCCTGCGAAGCGTCGCATACGTGCGGACAGCCTGTGCTGCGCCCCGGGGCAACTTCACGTCGTCGACGAGCCTCGCCGTGCGGGCGTTGTCGACGAAGAGCTCCATGGCTTCGGCAATGCGGCGGCGGGCTTCATCAACGGTGCGGCCCTGCGTGTGGCAACCGCGCACGCCGCGGACCGACGCGACCCACAAACCCGACTCGTCTCGTTCGTAGGCGACGCGATACGTCTTCACGGCTTCTTCAACCATCCCTTTCCGAGGCAGGGCTCCAAGTCGCGCTCGATGCGGCGGAGCAAGCCTGGACCGATGTCTTCGCCCGCGTGGACCGGCACGGTGGTCACGCACTGGCCGCACTCGACACGCAGATGCGAGTCCTCGCTGCCTGGCTTCGACACAACCGAGGGACCGCAGCCGGCGCCGAAGGTCCCTCGCGGTCACGAGAATCAAGATAACAGGGGACGGACTACCTGTCTAGCCGTATAGACAGATCGGGCGGGCTCAACCTTTGACCGCGACGTGGGCCGAGGTACGTGTGACCTGGACAGGACGCCGCGAGTGGGCACAATCCAAGGCACACGTCAGAGCGGGGCAAAATTCGGTCCAGTGATAGAGGCGCGGTTTCACGTGACGTTTCTGCAGTGTGCCCACGAGTGTGCCCATTCGATGGTCACGATCAGCATCCCGCGAATTGCGGAACCTATTGCAGCACAGGGCATTAGCGGCAAGGCGACGGTTTTTCAAACCGGCGCCATCGCGAATTTGACTTCAGAAGAAAAATTCACAGGATCCGCAAGTGCTTACGCAGCGTATACTTACAGAATCGCGGTGAGGTGGCCGAGTGGCCGAAGGCGGCGGTTTGCTAAGGCTGCCAAGAATCACAAAACGGGCCTGAAATCGACGATTTCAGGCCCGTTTTTTATTGGTTTCTTGGCTGGCGTTGGGTGCCGGATGACGCTCGTTGGACCTCGTTTGGGCACACTCCTGGGCACACTCGCTTCGATGCAATGTGTGCCTAATAGGCACACGTCCGTGCTGTCCTGCCAGTAGTGAAGTACTTCGCCTGGGACGACGCGAAGAACGCGAAGCTGAGGAAGGAGCGCGGCATCGGGTTCGAGGATGTCGTCTTCCACATGGAGCGCGGCGACCTGTTCGACATCCTCGAACATCCGAACCCCAGCCGTTACCCCGGCCAGCGCATGTTCGTCGGGCGCGAGGACTATGTGTACCTGGTGCCGTTCGTCGAGGACGAGCACACGGTCTTCCTGAAGACGATCATCCCGAGCCGAAAGGCCACGAAGGAGTACCTCGGTGAAGAGAGCGACGATGAAGCTTGATGCCGACGAGAAGGAGCTGCTCGAATCCGTTGAGCGGGGCGAGTGGAGGTCTGCTGGCGGCCGCAAGCGCGAGCGGGCTCGTTACTCGCGATACGCCAAGGCCACATTCCGCAAGGACCGGCGGCTGAACATCCGGCTCTTGAGCAAGGACCTGGAAGCGATCCAGAAGCGCGCGCTCGCGGAGGGGCTGCCGTACCAGACGCTGATCTCGAGCCTGCTGCACAAGTACGCGTCGGGCCGCCTCAACGAGGTCTGACAGGCGCCGCGTGTTGCGTTTGCGGGGCCGACAGAGCTAGCGGCTGTCGTTGTTCCCTGAATCGAACCCACATCGTGCGAGCAGGTCGCGGAAGCGCGGGTCCTCGCGAAAGGGGTCCCACTTCGGGTCGACCGTCAGGAAGATCAGGTGCGTATCGCGCGCGGCGTAGGCGCGCTCGAGCCAAGCGAACATCGCATTGGCATCGTTCAACCCTGCGCTCACCAGCGCCATCGCGGAGGGAGGCACATACTGCGTACGTGATGCGATCGAGAGGGCGGCGAGCACCTCGCGCGCTTCCTCCAGCCGTCCGGCCTTCGCGTGAAGATATCCTCGGAACGACAGGGTCTTGCTGTTCTGCCCGGAGAAGCTGGCCGCGGTCGAGAGCGCGTTCAGGGCGCGGTTAATGTCTCCGGTCTCTCCATACGCCTGCCCCAGCATCATGTGACCGATCCAGAACTCGGGGTCGAGGGCAACCGCCTCCTGGCCGAACTCGACTGCCGCACGGTAGTTTCGCGCCTGAAACGCGATCTGCGACGACAGTGCGTACACCATCGGCGACAGCGGCTCGATCTGGCGCGCGCGGAGCGCCAGCGCCGCAGCCTCATCGTGGCGTCTAAGCTGTGACAAGGCGTGTCCGAGAGTCAGGTGCGCCCTGGCAAACCGAGGATCGAGCGCCACCGCCCGCTTCAGGCTGGTTTCGGCCCCGGGCCAGTCCCAGTCACAACACCATTTGACATAACCGGAAGCGAACTCTGCCTCTGCCAGGTCCGGGGCGATGCGCACGGCCTCTGCCGCGGCCCTGCGGGCGAGAGGCGATACGACCAGAGGGTCTGCGTCGCTATTCAGAATCCGGGCAGCCTGTGTTCTCGAGATCCCGACCCATGCCAGGGCGTAGCCCGGATCGAGTGTCGTGGCGCGTTCGTAATACTCGATCGCGCGGATCGTGGCCTGCGGCGTTCGTCGCTCCTCGAAGCTCCTGGCCCGCAGGTAGAGGTCGTAGGCGTCCGCATTCTGCGTCTGCCGCCCAGCAAGCGTATCGCGGCGCTCCGGCGAAAGCCGGAGCTGGACCTGCTCGGCGATCGCCGTGCTCAGCTCCTGTTGCAGGCCCAGCATGCTCGTCGGCTCACGGTCGTACGAATGCGACCAGATCTGCAGCTGGTCGCCCACGCGGATCAGCGTGACCGTCACGCGCAGCCGGCCGTTTTCGGCCCGGATGGAGCCCTCCACCAGGTAATCCGCTTTCAGCTCGCGTCCAATTTGCACGGCTGATTTCGTCGTGCGCCTATAGGCGCGCGTCGAGCTCCGCGCGACCACGCTCAGCCGATCGGGATCGATCTGGCCGAGCGATGCGGTCGTCTCCTCTGCCAGCCCCTCACCCACATATTCCCGTTCGGGATCGCCGCTCAGATTCTCGAATGGCAGGACCGCAAGCGTGGCAGGCGCCGGCGAAGGGCCGCCATCGCGTGACGGCCAGAGAAGTACACCCGTCAGCACCGCGCCGGCGAGCACTCCCGCGACAGCCCACCCAGGGACCGACAGGAATCGATGCCGTCGTCGGTCCGGTCGAGGCACCGCCTCAGGAGCGACGGCAGCAGCTGTGTTCGTTGGTGATTCAGGCGACACTACCCGTTCGCCGAGCGGCTGATTCAAGGCGTCATCGATCGCGAGACGTGCGTCGGCGATGTCGCGCAGGCGCCGTTTTGGAACTTTTTCGAGACACTGGCGCAGCAGTGTTCGAGCGCCGATCGGGATCGCGGCTGGCAGGACCGCCAGGTCCGGCTCTCGTTCGAGCACGGCGACGAGTGTGTCCGAGGCGGTGGCGCCGGCGAACGGCTGTCGTCCCGTGAGCAGCTCGTACAGCAGGCAGCCAAACGCCCAGATGTCCGTGCGCTTGTCGACCGTCAACCCGCGCGCCTGTTCCGGACTCATGTACGCGGGCGTGCCGATCACCACGCCGACATCGGTCGCTATGGATGCGCCGGGCGCCTTCGGTATGCCGGTGTCGAGACTCTTCGCTACGCCGAAGTCGAGGATCTTGACTTCTCCTTCCTGCGTCAGGGCGACGTTGCTTGGCTTCAAGTCGCGGTGAATGATCCCCTTCTCGTGCGCGGCATCGAGTCCGTCGGCGATTTGCCGCGCG
>DATKDY010000293.1:0-2372 GCA_035512515.1 Vicinamibacterales bacterium | reverse complement strand
CTGCTCAGCCAGCTCGGGGATCGGAATTCGCGCGGCCACCGGCCGTACGCGCTCTCCTTCAGCGTCGGGAAGACCCGCCACCTGGCAGGTTCGCCTTGCCTGCTGGACGAACTGCTTGCGCGCGCCGACGGATTGATGTACACGCAGAAGCGTAGCCGCTTCTCCACGCCGGTAGCTGTGGCACCCGCGCCGCAGCCTGATCAGCCTCCCGCGGTGTCCAGCTCGGAGAAAAGGCGAAGCTGACTTCGCCTCAAATCATTAGTACCGAGTGAGTTAACGTCATTTCCGCAGTCTGGCGTTCTGTGCCGCCCGTTGAAAGCGGGGCCGGAACGCATCTTGTTGTTGAGGTCGCCGAAACGTTGTCGGGGCTAGTGTTGTCGGGGCTAGTAACGAAACCGGGACGGAGAGGCATCTGTGCGGAACATGGGACGACTTCAGCGACGAATATCCATCACAGGCAAGAGAGGCGTAGGCAAGCCCCAGCCGGTGAGGGTTGGCGATCGAACGCTCGACGATCCCGAGATTCTGCGGGAGTTCGTCCGGAATCTGCGTGAGGGGATCTACATCTCCAGCACCAGCGGGCGCATCCTTGACGCCAACCCGGCGTTTCTGGAGATGATCGGCGTGGGATCGATCGATGAGCTGGATTCGGTGCCGGCGCAGGCGCTCGTCGCCCATCCGGAACAGAGGCAGCGCGAGCTGGAACTTCTGGAGCGCGACGGTACGGTGCGCGAGTTCGAGCTCTTGATCCGCCGTGTTGATGGCGAGCTGCGGACGGTGCTCGATACCACCTACGTGTTCAGCGATCCTATCACCGGCGAACGGCGCTACCACGGCATTCTCGTGGACATAACGGCGCGCAAGCAGCTCGAGAGTCAGCTGATCGAGTTGAGCATCCGCGATCCGCTCACCGGCTGTTACAATCGCCGTTACCTGGCGGAAGCTCAGAAACGGATGCTCACGCACCCCAACGAGCACTGGGGGTGCATTTTCATGGACATCGATCACTTCAAGCAGTACAACGACCGGCACGGCCACCAGTCCGGCGATGATGTGCTTGTGAAGATGAGCCGTTTTCTCATGCGGCAGGTCCGCGCCGAAGAAGCAGTAGTGCGGATCGGAGGAGACGAGTTCGTGATACTGCTGCGGGGAGATCAGGGATCGTACACGGAAAGTGTTGCGAAACGGCTGCAGGTGGCGGCCCTTCGCACGGCGCCGGTTCCGTTCTCCCTGGGCTGGGCGGTTCGCGAGCCTGGCGAAGTGCTGGAGAGGATGCTCGGCCGGGCCGATGCCAATCTGCTCGAGGTGCGAGTGATCGAACGAGCTCCGCGCAGTGCTGCCGACGAGCCAGTGGTGCTGCCGGAGGATTGACCGCAGTCCGGCTGGGGGTGTGCAAGTTCGATCGGCGGCGGCGTCTCTCTAGTGTACCCAGACGCAAGGAGCCGCCTCATGCGCGCCGCGATTGCCGCCCTGCTGTTCATCGTTCCACTCGCGCTGCCCGCACAGGGCCGCATTATTCCGCGCCCGTGTCCGCAGCCGGTGCCGCGGTGCGTGCCGGTCGCCGGGTCCCAGGTGGAGCGCCTATCGAGCCAGGTGCGGGTGCGGCTGGCCGACCGCGTGCTCAGCTACGAGATCGATGAGGAGTTCATCAACCGGGGCGGCATGATCGGCGAGGCCGACTACCTGTTTCCGCTTCCGGGAGGCGCCGCGTTCCAGGACCTGGCTCTCGAGATCAACGGCGAGATGACGACGGGCGAGACGATGGATGCGGTGGAGGCGCGCCGTATCTACGAAGAGATCGTCAGGCAGCAGAAGGATCCCGCGCTGGTCGAGTGGATGGGGCAGGGGCTGCTGCGTACGCGGATCTTTCCGATTGCCCCGGGGGAGCGCAAGCGGGTACAGGTGCGCTATCAGGTCGTGGCCCAGCGTGAAGGCGACGCGCTCCGAATCGACCACTTTCGCGGGGCGGGAGCGGTGGGGCAGCGTACAGGCAATGCGCCTGACGAGGAAATGCGGTTCACACTCCTCTATCCGCGCAGGTCGGAGTACGGGCGGGCTTACTCCCCCACGCACGTGCTTCGCCTCGTTGAGCAGGGACGGGACATGCACGCCGAAGTGCGCGGGAACGCGCGTGAGGTGACCATTCTGCTGCCGGTTAGACGCGGTAGTACGGCGGCGATTACGTTGCTTCCCCACGTCCGCTCCAGCGAGGATGGGTTTGCGCTGATCACTCTGTCGCCGCCAGCCCTTCCGCCGCGGACCACGCCGCGCGACGTGACGTTCGTGCTCGACGTTTCCGGATCGATGCGCGGTCGGAAAATGGAGCAGGCGCGGGCCGCCGGAAGGCAGCTGCTTGCTACGCTGGCACCCGA
>DATKDY010000292.1:0-5981 GCA_035512515.1 Vicinamibacterales bacterium | reverse complement strand
GCGCGCGGGCCGGGATCGCCTGTGCGCGTGTCGGGCATCCGCGCCCTCCTCGGAGGTCCGCTCGGGCTCCTTTTCGGGATCAGCGCGGTATCGGCCTTCATCCAGCGGGTGTTCCTGACGTTCGAGCCGATCGTGATGGCCGAGGCGGGGAAGACGGAGACGGCCGGCGCGATCGCTCTCTCGCTCTACCTGGGGGCTCAGGCGATCGGGACGCTGACCGGAGGCTGGCTGACCGACCGGGTCGACCGGGGGCGCCTGCTCGTGCTACTTACGCTCCTCGGAATTCCGGCGCACTTCCTCGCGTTCTGGTTTCCGGCGGGGGAGGCGGTTTCGCTCGTGTTCGTCCTCGCGGCCGGGGCGCTCAACATGGCGGTCCTGCCGCCGATCGTCGTGATCGCGCAGGAGGTCGCGCCAGGTCGGGCGGCGCGGAACTCGGGGATCGTGATGGGTCTGGCATGGGCCGCCGGGTCCGTCGCGGTCCTCGGAGTCGGTATGCTCGGGGACGTCGTTGGGCCCAGGAACGCGGCGCTCGCCGCGACCCCACTGGGGCTCGTCGCGGCGGCGCTGGCGCTCCACCGCGGGCTCGACGCGCACCGCCGGCCGATGGGCCCGTAGAGTCGGGCGCGATTTCAGAAGCATGGCCGGCGCCAGGCGCCAGTACACCTCGCTCGCCTTCGGACTCCGATGCCGGGAGGCTGGCGTCCGACCGTCGATGGGATCGGTCGGCGACGCCTACGACAACGCGTTGTGCGAGAGCTTCTTCGCCACCCTCGAGTGCGAGCTGCTGGACCGCTGGCGGTTCCGGACCCTGGCTGAGGCCCGGTCTTCGACTATATCGAAGGCTGGTGCAATCCCCATCGTCGGCACTCGTCCCTCTCGATTACGAGTCCCCCGTCAACTACGAGAGGAGGTGGCTTGTCTCCCTCTGAAATCCCCAGCGTTCACGCGTCCACGAAAGCGGGGCAACTCCAACTCCAGCCGTCCGACTTGAACGCGCGATTGGGCGGCAAGTCAGTACCACGGGAAGAACTCTACGAGGCGCTCCTTGAACAGGATCCCCAGCACGCCGAACAACAGTGCCCCCGCAACTGTCACGACCACAACCAGCCCCGGCCTATCGTCAAACAAAACGGCTCCTGCTATCAGACCCGTAATGCCACCAACTAGCAGACCAAGCCCGAAGTACAGGACGGACGTCCACTTTCCTTGCTTAGGCATCAACGTTACCTCTTTCAGACGTCAAACGATCGGCCCGCCCAACGCCCGCGGTCAGCAGCCGGGGCGAGCAACGCGAGCCCCAGTCTGCTGCACCGTAATGTTGGGCGGCTTGCTTAGCTCACGAACTGCTATGCCCCAGCGTGCAGCGCTGTCACGGGTTCGTGGTCAGGAACGCGCGCGCTTGCGCCAGCTCCGGTCGTGCGGTGTCCTGGCCGGCGGCTTCCACCAGCCGCGCGAAGTAGCGCTTGGCCTTTGCCTTGTCGCCGCTCTGCGCAGCGGCTTGCGCGGCGCCGTAGTAGCCACGGAAGCGCTCGGGCTCGCGCACGTGCGACGCCTCGAACTCCTTGAGCGCATCCGCGGGGCGCTTCAGCTCAAGCAGCATCTCGCCGAGTAACTCGCGTGCGGGCACGATCCGCGCAGGCGTCACGATGTGCTTCTCGTTCTTGTCCTCGATGTCCGCCGCGCTGCGCATGAGGCTGAGCGCTTCATCGCGCTTGCCCTGTGCGAGCGCCGTCCAGGCCGCGGCGCCGAGCCGGCTGACCTCGACCTCGGTCGCCCAGTACTCGTTCTTCGCCGTCCTCAGAGCGTCGCGCAGCCGGGCGAGCTCCTGGACGTCCTTCTCCGCTGCCGTTGCGTCGCCGCTCCGAGCGGCGCCGAGGGCGCGTGCGAAGTGCGTGAGCGCGACGGTGAACGGGAACTGACTCGGGCGCGGCTCGAGCGTCATCGCCTGCTTCCAGTCGCCACGCTCGATCACGTAGCGCGCCGGCATCGCCGCCTGCGCGTAGGGCCCGGCAAAGCGCAGCGTGGTGAACCCAGTGACAGTGGCGCCTTCGTCCATCACGCGACGCGCGTCACCATCACGTGCGAGCTGCAGGTGAGCGTAAATCATGTAGTCCATCGCGTGTAGCTGCTCATCGAAGTCCTTGTCCTGCTTCGCCGCCACTGCGGAGCGCTCGTTGGTCGCGATCGACTCGGTCCATGAGCCGACGCGGGTGAAGATGTGCGACGGCATGTGCAGCGCGTGCGGCGCCGACGGGGCAATGCTCGCGTAGCGTCGCGCGGCCGGCAGCCCCTTCGGCGCGATTGGCGGCGCGTCGTAGCTGTGGATCAGATAGTGCGCGATGCCCGGATGGTCAGGGTGCTTCGCGAACTGCTTCTCGAGTGCCTCGGCTGCCGTGAGATAGGTCTTGTAGCTCTGGTCGGCGAGTGACTGCGTCGCGGCGAGGTAGAGCGCGTAGAAGATCTGCGCCTCGTCGTCGCTCGGATAGCGCGCGGCCAGCGCCTCGAACGCACGGGCGCGATTGAGTTGGCGCGTGCGTTCGGGCCGGTTCGCCCAGTCTTCGTAGTAGGCGGCGACGGCCTCGACGTAGTCGCGCTCGCGTTGCGTCTTCGGGCCGATCTTCCGGCCCTGATCGATCGCCGCTTTCGCGCGCTCGGCCCACTGCGGCGACGGACCGACGCCGGCGAGCGGGTTTGACATCAGGATGGCGGCGATGCCCCACGTCGCGATTGAGCAGGACGGATCCTGCACCAGCACCTCACGGAAGGCCTTCTCAGTCTCGGCGTACCGGAACGAGTGCAGCATCGCGACAGCGCGCTGGAAGCTCTCCTGCACCGCGAGGCTACAGGAGTTTGGGAAGTCGACCTTGCCAAGTTGATCCTTGGATTGCGCCTGCGCGAGACCCGGGATGCCGAGCATTAGGGAACCCAGCAACACTGCGATGGTCCTGTGCGTATTCATCGCGCCTCCTCTCCGATTCGGAATGTCCTTTGCTGTGTCCGCCCAATGTCCTGCCGCTCAGCCGCGAGCGGCGCTTACGGCCATATCGAACGAGCCATTGCCGCCCGCGCCGCTCGTCGGCTGCAGCGGCTTGTTGGGCGGCGGTGCACCCACCTGCGCTACCAACACACGCCCGGCGCGGTGCCAAGGTACGTGTCGGACGCCAGCTGGTTCAGCATGAAGTCCGCCACGTCAGCGCGGGAAATGCGCACCGTCCCAAAGAAGCTGCCGACGTGACGACCATGACGAGCGCGGCCTCGCTTGTCGCCGTTAGTCAGGACCCCGGGTCGAACGATCACCCACTCCACGTTACTCGCGGCGATGATTCGTTCCTGCCGCGTCTTGTCCGAGAAGTAGAAGGGCAGAATAACTGGGATCACAAACAGTGTGTAGTACAGGCCCATACGCCCGACACTGTCTCCGATGCCGAGAGAGGTCTCGCAGACGAGGCGCGGGACGCCGTGGGTCTCCATGGCTCGCAGGATGTTTCGAGTCCCTTCCGACAGGATACGGGTTGGGTAGAAAAACCGCTTGTGGCCAAGGGCTGAAAGCACCGCCTCCTGACCGCGCATCGCCGCCGCGACGGACTGCTCGTCGAGCACATCACCCTGAATGACCGTCAGTTGCGGGTGATCGATCTGGAGCCGTGACGGGTCTCGGACAAGGGCCGTGACCGCATGACGGCGCTCCAGAGCTTGCGCGATGAGCTGACGACCAGTTCCGCCAGTCGCTCCCACGATCAAGACCCTCGTGGGATGGTGGCGAGGTGCCGCGCCCGAGCGAGGGGTCTGCGATCGGTGCCCTGCCCGTGCCAGCGCGGCTGAAAGGGCGATCGCATACAAGGTGAATAGGAGAAGAAGGGTCATTTCAGAGCCTCGTCCGCCTAACTAGAATTATCCGGTTCGGCGTATCCTGATAGCAGGGCAAGAGATGGCGGTGTATTTCGTTCGGCCCGATCGGCGTCGAATTGCCTATCTGGCTCAGACCGTTCGCGATGCACCGGTTTGCCGGGTGCCTATCGCTCGGGATCTCCTGCCAACAGCGGTCTGCTCATCCTGATATACTGCGACGGGCTTCTATCGGTCCAGTGGAGAGCGCACGCCCCTTCCACCGCGATTAAGGACGTGTGTGTGGATCATATCGAGCAATCGAGGTGCCCGCGACTCTTTGAGAACCGTTTTCTGGGACACGTTGACCGAGAGCGCTTGCAACTACTGCGCCGGATGTTGTCAATCGCTCCTGGCGGGATAGGGGATCCTTTTCTGGAGGAATCCAATTTTCGATCCAGAGCCGGTTCTCAGACGGCCACTTCGCGCGGCAGAACAGCCACGAGGTGAGACCAATCGGCGACAGCCATCTGATCTTGCCGTTCCGGGACCATCCGACGCGGAGATTCGCTCCAGACCGCTCGGGGTCTGCTCTTCGGATCACGATGTGAAGGTGGAGATGGATCTTTCGGGATCCTGCGGCGGGGCCCTAAGCATCGCGCTGGTTCGGAGCGCGCTCGAGGATTTCGTCGTAGCCTCGCCCGCGGAACTCGAGAAGGCAGAAGCCATGGCCGAAGGGGTCGACCATGCGTGCCAGCCGACCATAGGCATGCGTCCGGACCTCGCCTTCGAGCGCGCCGCCCGCCCCGAGAACGCGCTCGACCGCGAGGTCGATGTCGCCGACCACGAAGTCGAGATGTACAGGGGTCCAGTGCCGCTCGTAGAGTCGGGCCGGGGCGTCCGGACGCGGGTTGGCAGGACTGCCCGCCGGCCGGCCGAGAAGGTCGAGCGGAATCGGCCCGCCGAGGAGCTCGACCCACGTCTCCTCGAATCGGCGGCCGACGTGGAGTCCCAGCGCTTCAGTATAGAAGGCGATGGCTCGTTCGACGTCGTCCACGTCGATACATGCGCGCAGATCGAGCGTGATCTCCCGAGCATCCATCGATCACGCGTCAGGCTGAATGCTCTGAAAAGTGTTGAGGAATGGTCGGGGCGACAGGATTTGAACCTGCGACCACCTGAACCCCATGCACCACAAGGGGTTAGCGTTTCGGACAATCAGACCGCCCTTCCTGTGAAAACCGGGAGGGCGGTCCGCTTTCGGAAACGGCATCGGCATCGTTTTCCGGCCCGAACCGTGACAGAAACCGTGACACGGCAAGTTTACGTACCGCTTAGTCTTTCGTGCGTGCGTCGACTAGCTCAATGATGGGCAACTCAAGATCAAGCGTGTCGCAGATGAATCCACGAAGAACGAGGTCAGCATCTTTCCGGAAATCAGATCTCTCCGCATCCGAAAGTGGGCGGTGAAGCTCCGGGCCTTGGGGATTGAGTATAACGTGCCGAATATCAATTCGGTTGTTGGCCATATCATAAAGCCACCCGAGAGACCGTCGCAGCTCACGATGAACCGCTTCAGGCAAGCCTCCTTCTTTGTCCTTCAGCGTTCTCCCCGCCAATAGAGCGCGCACCAACTCCAACCCCTTTGCCAAAAAGAAGAGGCGGGCCTCACCCTGGGTAGACTTCAAAGCTTGATAGTGCAGCTCAATAAGAGTTCGAGTGGCCGATGAGGCAGCGCGGTATTGGTGAATTGCTTCTACAGCATTCCTCAATGGGAGGCGCGGCGCGAGCATCCAGGGACGGCTCCGAGTCTCGATACCTTCGGCGTCGAGGCCTCCTTCCCGATGGAGCAGCTGCTTCCGTAGATCACGTGTGTTTCCTGACCACCCGTCGGGAGCTTGTGGAAAGCTGATGACCACACGCACCGCCAAGAAGGGCTCTCCGGTCGCGTAAATCCAACAGCGGTCCAGATCATCCGCAATGTCAAAGCATTCGGAAACACTCTGGTCGAACTCTTTCCGACTCGATATCGGGGCCTCCATCGTGAGCCAGTAGCTGCCCACACTCCCCGGCAAATCCTTCGGGTCGTCCGTGTCAAGGTGTTCAGCTAAGGTAATCCTGCCAACCCGGCCACTGTAAGAAGCGGTGTCTTCGAT
>DATKDY010000291.1:0-38572 GCA_035512515.1 Vicinamibacterales bacterium | reverse complement strand
CGTGCCGTTGCGTATGTGGTGAACACCTCCGAGCGCGCCCTCGTCGTCAACACGCGAGGGATGCCGCTCGTCGCCTTTGGTCCCTCACCGGAGAAGGCCGCGAACTATCTGGCTTCGGCGTTACGCCGCCGCTATGATGGCCCCCGCGACGCGGCGCCACAATCGCACGGCCCGTGATCGACCACGACTACGACGTGTACCTCGATGGCGTCGATGCGGCGACGGTGACCGTGCCGGCGCTCGTCACCATCGAGGCCCGCGTGCTCCTCGAGCCACTCGGCAATCCCGCGTGGAAGGCGAGGACCACGAAGTCCGCCCGTGAACCGCTCGCTGCTGACAAAAGGCGCCTCAGAGGGCGAGTGTTCTCCGCTGTCGAGATTGTAAGTGTTGGCCGCACAACGACTTAGGATTTTCGAGAGGCTGGCGGCGGATGGACGCGCTTTTGCTCCAAGCCCAGGCATGAGATTCTTGACACGCACGTTTCTGGCGATGACCGGTGTTCTGGTGGCGACGGCCATGGCTTCGGCCACGCCCATCACCATCACTGGGGCGGCCACTGGCTCCCTTTCGACCGCCACGGGCAACCTGACCGTCGCCGGTGACACCCTCACACTGCAGTTGACCAACACGTCGCCCTATGATGCGCGGATCACGGCGCTGGGGTTCGACCTGTTTGCCGGCGACTTCCTGTCGAGTGGACCATCGAGCGGCCTCGATGGGTATTTGCAGAACAGCGGCAGCAGTGTTGGCAGTTTCGTTTTCAGCGACGGCGCTCTGGGCACGGTGCCCCAGTTTGCGGGTCATGTCCTGGACTTCGGTTGGCAGACCGGGTCGAACTTTGCCGGCGGGTTCCCGAATAGCGGCCTCTCGCCGTTTTCCACCCTCACCTTCATCGTGTCCGGCAGCTTCTTCGGCCTCACAGAGGCCCAGATCGCCAACATGTTGTTCGTACGCTTCCAGCAGGTCGGCGACAACGGAGACGACAGCGACGTGGGCCGGGGCCGGGTGTCCGAGCCCGTATCATTGCTGCTCTTCGGCGCTGGCCTGGCTGGCGTGGCGCTGGTCCGGCGCCGGCGCGCCGCACGGCAGTAAATCGCGGATCCCCCCAGGGCAATACAACGCGACGCTTGGTCCCGCCGAGCGTCGCGTTTTCTTTTGACACACCAGCCAAGACGTCTCCCGATGGGATATCAAGGGCAGAGCCCTTGGCTGGTTGGGCCGATCTCTGGAAGTCTGCCTCTCGATGGGTTTTTCTGCCCGAGTTTCGCGGTATTGTTCGGCTCGTCCGGCCATTAACCCAGGAAAGCCCCGTCAAACCTGGATCGTGGCTTGCTCAAGCGCTCGAGACACAGGACCCACGAATGAACCAGTCCGATTCGACACCGACCGGTGCCACGATTACGATTTCGCCATTGGAGCCGCCGGAGACCGAGCGTGAGCCCCTGGCCCCACTAGTGGGCGCCCCCTTGAAGGACGCGCCCACCCGGCAGACGCACCTGCAGCGGCTGGAAGCCGAGAGCATCCACATCATTCGCGAGGTCGTCGCCGAGTGTGAACACCCGGTCATGCTGTATTCGATCGGCAAGGACAGCTCGGTGATGCTGCACCTGGCGTTGAAGGCGTTTTATCCCGCGAAACCGCCGTTTCCGTTTCTCCATGTGGACACGACCTGGAAATTCCGCGAGATGATCGCGTTTCGTGACGAGATGGCGCGCCGGCACGGATTCGAGCTGCTGGTCCACATCAACCAGGAGGGTGTCGAGCAGGGGATCAATCCGTTCGTGCACGGATCGGCCGTGCACACCGACGTGATGAAGACCCAGGCACTCAAGCAGGCCCTCGACGAGCACGGCTTTGACGCCGCATTCGGCGGCGCGCGCCGCGACGAGGAGAAGTCGCGCGCCAAGGAGCGCGTGTTTTCGGTGCGGTCCGCGCAGCATCGCTGGGATCCCAAGCGGCAGCGGCCCGAGCTGTGGCGGCTGTACAACGCGCGCACCTCGGTCGGCGAAAGCGTGCGCGTGTTCCCGCTGTCCAACTGGACCGAGCTCGACATCTGGCAATACATCTACGTCGAGAACATCCCGATCGTCCCGCTGTATTTCGCCAGGGAGCGGCCCGTCGTCGAGCGTGAGGGCATGCTGCTTCTCGTCGACGACGAGCGGCTGCCGCTCGCGCCGGGGGAAACCCCGGCGATGAAGCGCGTGCGATTCCGCACGCTCGGCTGCTATCCCTTGACCGGTGCGATCGAGAGCGACGCCGACACCTTGCCGGGCATCATCCAGGAAATGCTGCTGACCCGGACGTCCGAACGCCAGGGACGCGCGATCGATCACGATCAGTCCGCGTCGATGGAAAAGAAGAAGCAGGAAGGCTATTTCTGATGGCACCTTCGGATGCGCTCATCGCCCGCGACGTCGACAGCTACCTGAAGTCGCACGAGCGGAAAACGCTCCTGCGATTCATCACGTGCGGCAGTGTCGACGACGGCAAGTCCACGCTGATCGGGCGGCTCCTGTACGAATCGAAGGTCCTGTTCGAAGACCAGCTGGCCTCGCTCGCGGTGGACTCGGAACGCGTGGGCACGCGGGGCGGCGAGCTCGACTTCGCGCTGCTGGTCGACGGCCTCGCCGCCGAGCGTGAGCAGGGGATCACCATCGATGTCGCGTACCGGTTTTTTTCGACCGATCGCCGGACCTTCATCGTCGCCGACACCCCCGGGCACGAACAGTACACGCGCAACATGGTGACCGGCGCGTCCACGGTGGACGTGGCGGTCATCCTCATCGACGCGCGCAAGGGCGTCCTGACGCAAACCCGCCGGCACAGCTACCTCGTGTCGCTGCTCGGCATTCGCCGGGTGGTGCTGGCCATCAACAAGATGGACCTGGTCGCGTACTCGAGTGACGTGTACGAAAGCATCGAGAGCGACTACCGCCAATTCGCCTCGCGGCTGGGCTTCGAAGATATCGCCTGTGTGCCGATCTCGGCCGTCGAGGGCGTCAACGTGATGGCGCGCAGTGAGCAAACGCCGTGGTACGCCGGCCCCTCGCTGCTCGAGTATCTCGAGACGGTTCCGGTCGCCGACGACCTGGCGGCGAAGCCCTTTCGCCTGCCCGTGCAGTGGGTCAATCGTCCAACCGCGGATTTTCGCGGGCTCGCCGGCTTCATCGCGAGTGGTCAGGTGGCGGTCGGCGATGTGCTGCGCGTGCTTCCTGCCGGAACGTCCAGCCCGGTCGCCCGGATTCTCGTCGGCGCCGACGATGTCACGACGGCACACGCCGGACAGTCGGTCACCATCGTGCTCACGAAGGACGTCGATGTCAGCCGAGGCGACGTGCTCGCGATCGACGATGCCGTCCCCGATGTCGCCGATCAGTTCGAGGCGACCGTGGTGTGGATGCACGACCGGCCGATGCTGCAGGGCCGGTCGTATCGGTTGAAGCTCGGCACGCGGACGGTGACCGCGACGGTCGCGCCGCTCAAGTACAAAATCAACGTCAACACGCTGGAGCACGTCGCGGCGCGCAAGCTCGAACTGAACGACATCGGCGTGTGCGGGCTCGAGCTCGATCAGCCGATCGTGTACGAGCCCTATGCCCAGAACCACGATCTCGGCGGCTTCATCCTGATCGATCGGATCACCAACAACACGGTGGGCGCCGGCATGCTGCACTTTGCGCTGCGCCGCGCACAGAATGTGCACTGGCAGTCGTTCGACGTCACCAAGCAGTCACGCGCCGATTTGAAATCGCAGCGACCCTGCGTGCTCTGGTTCACCGGTCTGTCGGGCGCCGGCAAGTCGACGATTGCCAACCTGGTCGAAAAGCGGCTGCTGTCGCTCGGCTACCACACGCAACTGCTCGACGGCGACAACGTGCGGCATGGCTTGAACAAGGATCTCGGCTTCGCCGAAGCGGATCGCGTGGAGAACATCCGGCGCGTCGCGGAGGTGTCGAAACTGATGGTCGACGCCGGCCTGATCGTGCTGGTGTCCTTCATCTCGCCGTTCCGCGCCGAGCGGCGCATGGCGCGCGACCTCATGGAGCCTGGCGAGTTCTTCGAGGTGTTCGTCGACACGCCGTTGGCGGTCGCCGAAGCGCGGGACGTGAAAGGGCTTTACGGCAAGGCCCGGCGGGGCGAGCTGACGAACTTCACGGGCATCGATTCGCCGTACGAAGCGCCGGAATCCCCGGACATCCGTGTCAACACCCTGGATATGAGCGCCGAGCGCGCCGCCGAAACCATCGTCGACGAGCTAGTCCGGGCGGGCGTCATCCACGGATGATCACTTTGTCGCCGAGCGACGCGGGACAGACAATCCGGCGGCGGTCGGCCGCCCGGCGGTCCGGGGCGAAGCTGAGAATCGTCGTGCGGCGCTGGTCGAGCCGTCGCTCGAACGGCGGCTGAATCGGTTGCGCCCCGAGGTCCTCCCGGAACAAGGTCTGCATGATCACGCCGATCAACTCGCGCTCGGGGATTGGCTTGACCAGGAAGGTCGCGCCCATGGCCTCGGCATCGGCGCGAAGGACCGGATCGCTGGCCGGCGACGCGACGAGGGCCGCCATCCGCGGCCGCACGGCCTTGCCGTGCAGCACGAGGTGCAGACCGTTGTAGATTCCCAGCCGCACGGCGGCCAGCAGAATCGACGGCGGACTGGAGCTGAGGAGCTGCTTTGCCTGCCCGAACGAGGCGGCGGCCGTCACGTGCAACCCCAGTCGCGACATCGTCAGGATGACGGGCAGCAAATCCTCGAGCGCAGGATCGACGACCAGGGCCGAGTAATCGGCGAACGACGGCGCGTCAAGTGACGACGTCATGGCTAGGTCGGCAAACTGACTAACTGGTGGATACTGCATCCCGCCACCCGATCGTCACGTAGCTCACCATTGGGAGACTTTTCTCTGCGTCATATCGCCCCGCCGTCATCGTCCTGGTGACGCTGCCGCCGCTGGCTTCATGTCCAAATCGCCGGATCTCGCGGCATTCGTTGCTGCCGTATTGATTTGTGTGCCGTACCGGGTCGTCGTTACAGTCGCGCGTAGTGCAAGATCACGGCCGAGTTATCAAAATTGTAAACCGCTGCGCATGGCGGTGAATCGCGCGAGCCGCGAACCGCGCTGGATGACCCGGCTGGCCGCGGCAAATCGACCTCGTCTAAACTCGACCGTCAAGGCGGCGCGGATTCCGACAAAAGTCGCCATCAGCGGTGACTCTATTTCGATAACCGATTCGTAACTTCAAGAAATTAAAGCAGTTCGCCGGATCTGTACGTATCCCATACATGGTGCTGTTATTGCTCTCGTTGCGGCCATGCTACGCACAGTTGTGTTGCTGCTCGCGGTCGGACTGATTGCCCCGTCGGTCGCCGAGGCCGATCCCATCTTGTTCACCAAACGTGGCCCAGGTGTGTCGGCGCTGTTCGAGATCAGCGGCAACACGCTGAAGATCACGCTGCGCAAAACCGGAGATACACCGGGCGCCCGCAGGGATGCGCCTGTCAACCCGTCGGACGCGCTGCCCAGTGTCTTCTTCGACTTGCCGGCGGGGATCAGCCTCACGCCGCTGGCCAGGGAGAACGGCGGGCTGGCCGCGGGCGAGGTCGTCTACACGATGGCGATTGCGGGCGGAACGCTTTCCGAGGCGGACATCTCGAACGTGAGTTTTCAGTACGGCACCGGTCCGGGCGATCCGAAGCTGCCGGGCGGCATGCTGCCCCCGAAGCAGATCCCCGAGCCGGCGGTGTTGCTGCTGATGGCCTCCGGTCTCGGGCTGGCAGTGCGGCGCGCGAGGCGCGGAAAGGCTGCGCGCTGAACGCGCGACGCTCCTAAAGTCTGCGTCGGGGCAGATTGACAACGGAGCCCCTCGCCGCAGCACGATTGTAACTGGCTCCAACACAAGCACTTAACGAAACAGACGACGGGCGGACAGACGGGAAGCGGTTTTGCTGGATTGGAGGGCGACGCCACCAGCAGCAAAGACGGCGTTACGGAGCGGCAGGGCGCAGACAGTCCCGGCCAGGATGTGAACGAGTCCCAATTTCACGAACGAACGAAAGGGTAAACATGACCAAGTATCGAAGAACTTTGGCCAGAATGGGATGCGTTCTCCTTCTGGCTGCCGCGGTCGCGGTGACGGGCGTCACACCCGTCGAAGCCGCGCCGCTCACAGGTGGGTTTTCCAAGGTGGGCTCCTTCCGGCCAGTAGACGGTGTCACCGGGTTGACCACGACCCTCGGGGCGGCGACCGGCCTCGACTTTCTCCCCCAGGTGCATGCTCCGGGATTCGAAAGTCCGGGCATCCCCGGTGAAATCCTGGTCAACAATGCCAGCGGGAGTTTCGCTGGCATAGCGGGCTTCTTGGGTGCAACCGGCAACATCAACGACTTCTCGTTTGCCGGGGCCGGCTCGGCCAACTTCCCCGTTTTACCGATCAGTCCTCTCGAGTTCAACCTGCCGGGTGGCGTGACCTTCAACCTGACGTCGATCGTGATTTCGCTGCAGAACAACGCGGCGATAGTGCTCGAGGGCCTCGGGTTCTTCACCGCGACCGGGTTCGACATGACGCCCGGGACCTTCGTGTTCACCGGCAACGCGGCGGCGGGAACCTTCTCGTTCTCGGCCTCGCAGGACACGATCCCCGAACCGGGAACTTTGCTCCTGTTCGGAGCGGGACTCTTCGGGTTTTCGGCGTATGCGCAGCGCCGGCGGAAACGCGCTGCCGCCAACGTGAAGTAACCGAAACCGAGATCTGACAACACGTTCGAGGTGAGGGAGCCAAACTCCCTCACCTCGATGTTCGTACACCCTCACCCCTTTAGTCGCCCGTACCCGCGACTTCTCCGTCATCCAGACTCCCTGGAGAGCGTAACCCACTGAAATATCGAGAGTTAGTCGATCCCGGCCGGGCCGGAACCTTGGTCGGCTCCTTGCTGAGGGTGAGCTGGCGCGAGCAGGTGCCTCGATCGGGCATCGGGCGTCGCTGCACGGGGAAACGTGGAACCGGCGCCGGTGGCCACGTGGAGGATGAATGGCTAGCTCGCTTTGCAATCGAATCGTTGCGGTGCTCACGTTCGCTGTGCTGGTGTCGGCGTGCCAGAGCGACCCGGAAAAACTGAAACTGGAGTACCTCCGTAACGGCGATCGGTTCGCCGCCGAAAAGAACTTCCAGGCAGCCATCGTCGAGTATCGCAATGCCATCAGGCAGGATGAGCGCTTCGGGCTGGCTCGCTACAAGCTCGCGCAGGCCTACGCCCAGATCCAGAATTGGCAGCGCGCGCGCGCCGAGTTCGTTCGCGCGGCCGACCTGCTCCCCGACGATGTCGAGGTTCAGGTCGCGGCGGCCCTCACGCTGTTGCAGTCAGGCGAGTTCGAAGACGCCAGGAGCCGTGCCGAAGTCGCGCTGAAGTTGAACCCGGACAGTGCCGACGCCCATCTGGTTCGCGGCGCCGCGGCGGCCGGCTTACGCGAGTTCGACGCCGCCATCAAGGCGTTCGAAGAGGGATTGGTGGCCGATCCCGCCCGCACCGAGCTGCACGTCACCCTGGGCACGGTCAGAACGATTCAGGGGAACCCGCGCGAGGCGGAAGCGTCGTTCCGGCAGGCGGTCGCGCTCAATCCGCAATCCGTTCCTGCCCGATTGGCGCTGGCGAACTTCTTCTGGTGGTTCGGGCGTACCGCGGAAGCCGAGCAGGCGATCAACGACGCCCTGAAGATCGACCCGGCGAGCGTGCCGGCGAATCGCGCGCTCGCAAGTTACCACATCGCGAACAAACGGCCGGCCGCTGCTGAGGCGCCGTTACGGCGTGCGGCGGAGGCTTCGGAGGATCCTCAGCCGAGCCTGATTCTCTCGGATTATCTGGTCAGCGAAAATCGGCATGCCGAGGCGGCCGCCATTCTCGACCAACTGGTCGATCGATTGGGGGTTTTCGCGGCCGCCACGGGACGCCGGGCGGCGATCGACTATCAGCTCGGCCAGCGCGATCGCGCCTACCAGCGTCTCGACGAGCTACTCGCCAAACAGCCGAAGAATGCGGAAGTGCTCGTGCTGAAGGGCAAGTGGCTGCTGTCCGAGAAGCGGATTGACGAAGCCTTTGCGGTGGCGGGCGCCGCGCTGGCGGCTGACGCCACCTTCTGGCCCGTTCACGAATTGCTCGGCTCGGCCCATGTGCTGCGCTACCAGGCGGACGAGGCCATCAGGGCCTTCACCGAGGCGGTGCGGTTGAATCCGCGCGCGATCTACCCGCAAGTCGCCCTGTCGGAGCTGCACTTGAACCAGGGGAAAATCGACGCCGGGCTCAGCTTTGCCGAAGAAGCGGTCCAGAGCGCGCCAACCAGCGGCCTCGCGCGATTCGTGCTGGCCCGCACCCTGGTCGGCAAGGGCGATCTCGAGCGTGCCCGCACCGAACTGCAGCCCGTGCTCCTCGGATCGCCGAAGGCCGCGCAAGTCCATGCGCTTCTCGGCACCATCGAGGAGCGGGAAGGGAATCTGGCCGCGGCGAGAGCCGCCTACGAACAGGCCCTCGCCCTCGAACCGAAGACCCTTGACGCGGTCTCGGGCATGGTGCGTCTCGACACGGCGACCAGGGACATTCCGCGAGCGGTCGGGCGTGTCCAGGAGTACACCAACCGGGCGCCCGACGATCCCCGGGCCTTCTATCTGGCGGCGCAAACCTACATTCTGGCTGGCGAGCCCGCGCGGGCCGAGGCGGCGCTGCGGAGGAGCATCGAACTGAACGTGTCGTTCACGCAGGCGCACCACCGGCTCGGTGAGCTCTATCTCGAGCAGCAGAAATTCGACGATGCGCGAAGGGTCTACGACCGGCTCATCGAGCTGCGCCCGAACGACGTTCCCGCCCATAGCATGATCGCGCTGCTGCTGCACTCGCAGCAGCGATACGAGGAGGCCAAGCGTGTTTACGAACGGATCCTGTCGATCGATCCGCGGGCCCTCGTGGCGGCGAACAACCTCGCGTATCTGTACGCCAGCGACGGTGAGAAGCTCGACGTGGCGCTCAGCCTGGCGCAGACCGCCAAGAATGCGCAGCCGGACGACCCGGACGTGAACGACACGCTCGGCTGGGTGTATTACAAGCGCGGCCTGCCGACGCTGGCCATCCCCCCGTTCGAGCAGAGCATCAAGGCCGCTCCGGAGAATCCGATCTATCACTATCACCTCGGTCTCGCGTATCTGCAGATGGGCGATCACCTCAAGGCGCGCACCGCGCTCGAACGCGCCCTCGAACTGCAGCCAGACTTCGATGGTGCGGCCGAGGCGAGGAAAGCGCTGGCGGCCATCACCGAATGAGCCGCGCGCGTCTAGCCGCGGTCGGCGCGCTCCTCTTCGCGGGAGCCCTCATCGCCGGTTGTTCTCCGGACGCCGCCAAGCAGCGGCACTTCGACAACGGCGAGCAGTTTCTCCGTGCCGGGCAGCACCAGGAGGCCATCCTGGAGTTCCGGAACGCGGTGGAGCGCGATCCGTTCTGGGGTGAAGCCCGCTCGCGGCTGGCCGATGCCTACGCCGCCAACGGCGAGCAGGAGCAGGCCTATCGCCAGTACGTCCGCGCCGCGGATCTGCTGCCGGACGACGCCGGCGCGCAGGTCAAGGCGGTGACTTACCTGCTCTTCGCGGGCCAGTACGAGGACGCGCGCTCGCGAATCGACCGTGTGCTCGAAAAGGATCCCGGAAACGTCGATGCGCAGATCCTGCGTGGCAACGCGCTGGCGGGGCTGAGCGACCTCGACGGGGCCGTGGCGCAAATCAACGAGGCGATCAATCTCGAGCCGGGGCGCAGCGAGGCGTACACGAACCTGGCGATGCTCCACGTCGCGCAAGGCCGGCGCGAGGAGGCGCGCGCCGCGTTCGACCAGGCCGTCCAGACCGATCCGTCGTCGGTCAGCGCGTGGCTGGCGCTCGCCAACTTTCAGTGGTCGGTGGGCGACGCCGCGGACGCCGAACGCTCGCTGACACGTGCCTACGAGCTCGACCGGGAAAGCATTGCCGTCAACCGCGCCCTGGCCGCGTTCCACGTCGCGACTGGCCGCGCCCGTGACGCCGAGCCTCACCTGCGGCTCGCCGCCGAAAAATCCAGCGATCCCGCGGCGCAGTTCGCGCTCGCGGACTACTACACCTCGTCGAACCGCTTCGACGACGCGCGTCGCGTGCTGGCGCCGCTGACCGCCATCGCCCGGACCGCGGTTGCGGCAGAAACGCGACTCGCCGGGCTGACCTATGCCGCCGGCGAGGTCCGCGAAGGTCTGCGACAGCTCGATGGCGTGCTGGCGCAAGAGCCGAACAACGCCGCCGCGCTGCTCATGAAAGCGCGCTGGATGCTGGCCGAAGGCAACCGCGAAGAGGCCGTGTTCCATGCCAAGGCCGCCGTGGCGGCGAGCCCGAGGATGGCGGCCGCGCACTATATCCGCGGCCTCGCGGAATGGCGCAGTCATCGCACCAGCGAAGCGATCAGCGCGTTCACTGAAGTGTTGCGGCTCAACCCGCGTGCGGCCATCGCGCAGGTGCAGCTCTCGCGCCTCCACCTCGCTCGCAATTCCGTCGACAGCGCGGTGCTGTTTGCCGAGGAGGCGTTGCGCAATGCGCCCGACAGCCTGGACGCGCGCCTCGCCCTGGTGCGCGCCTGGCTTGCGCGTGACGATACCAGGCGAGCGCAGGCCGAACTGAGCACGCTCAAGAAGCGCGCGCCCGATGCCGCCGGCGTGTTCGCTCTGGACGGGTCGCTGCAATTGATGCTGGGCAACACCGCGCTCGCGCGCGCCGCCTTCGAACGGGCCCTCGCGCTCGACGCGAATACCTTTGAGGCGCTCAACGGGTTGACCGCCATCGACGTCCTGCAGGGGCAGGCGCCTCGCGCGCGCGCGCGGATGGAAACCATCCTGGCCAGCAGCCCCGACGATCCGGACCTCCTGGTCCTGGCGGCACGGGTTGGCATCGCGAGCGACCATACCGGCCAGGCGGTGGAACGTTTGCGCCGCGCCATCGAGCTCGACCCCCTGAATCTCGAGTCCTTCCCGCTGCTCGGCCGGCTCTACGCCGATCAGGGGCAGCTCGCCGCGGCCCGCGCGGAATTCGACGCCATCGCCGAGCGCGAGCCCGCGCGCCTGGCGCCGCGATTGATGGCCGCGATGATCGTCCACGCCGAAGGGGGCATCGAAGAGGCGAAAACGCGCTATGCCGAAATTCTGAAGATCGAGCCGCGCGCGGCCCTCGCGGCCAACAACCTCGCCGCCATCTACGTGGAGCAGCACGAAAATCTCGACCTCGCGCAGCAACTGGCGGAAGGGGCGGCCGATCAGTTTCCGGCGCGGGCGGAAATGCAGCACACCCTGGGATGGATCTATTATCAGCGCAACCAGGTGGGACCGGCGGTGCTGCGGCTCGAGCGGAGCGTCGAAGCCGCGCCTGACAACCCGGTGTATCACTACCACCTCGGGCTGGCGTATCAGAAGAGCGGAGAGCGGGATCGCGCCCGTCGTTCGCTGCGCCGGGCCGTGACGCTGGATCCGGAGTTTGCCGACGCCGAGCAGGCGCTTCGCACGCTGGACGCGCAAGGAACGTCGTGACATGTCGACATCCACTGGAATGACGGCCCCGCCAGGCGAGGTCGCGGCCCTGACGGTCACCGCCGGGCGCCCCTGGCGGAAGATCCTCGTGGCCGTGCTGCTCGCGGAATTGGCGATCCTCTTTGCGCCGACGGTCATCTGGCTGCTGGACCGATGGACGCTGAGCGTCTGGCAACACGCCCATGGCCTGCTCATTCCGCCCGTGGTCGCGTACTTCGCCTACCAGGAGCTCCGGCCGCTTGCGGCGCGGCCGGCCAGCGCGAGCGCGTGGGGGTTCGCCTTCCTCGTTCCGGCCCTGGCGCTCCATGCCCTCGATGCCGGCATGCACACGCAATTGCTGTCGGCGTTTGCCATGATGCTGGCGCTGCCGGGTCTCTCGCTGCTGCTGCTTGGGGCGGAACGCACGCGCGCCATCGCGTTTCCGCTGGCGTTTCTCGCGTTCTCGCTGCCCATCCCGCTGGCCTTTACCGAGCAGATCCACTGGCAGCTCCGCCAGTTGGCGACAGCGGCCACGGCCGCCGTCGTGCCGTGGTTTGGCGTCCCGGTCTTCGTCGAGGGAACGACGCTGCACATGGCCAATGGCGCGCTCGAGGTCGCCGATGCGTGCAGCGGGTTTTCGACCTTGTATGCCGCGATCGCGGTCGCGTGCCTGACGGCGTATGCGGCCACGTCCACCGCGCGCCGCGCGCTGGTGCTGCTGAGCGCCGTGCCCCTGGCCCTCGCGGCGAATCTCCTGCGCGTCGTCGGTCTGGTCCTGCTCGTGGTCTGGCAGGGACCTGACATTCTCGACACCTTTCTTCACCCGCTGTCGGGCATGCTGACCTTTGTGCTGGTGCTGCCGGTCATCTTCTGGCTGGGCGGCGATGGAGAACAGCAGGTGCACTCGTGATTTCGTCACGCCATCTCCCAGCGACGTGTGTCTTGCTGGCGCTCGCGCTGGTGCCCACGATCATCCACAGCTACTCGAACGCCGCCGATGACGATGGTCGGCGGACGGCGGCGATACCGGCGGAACTGGCGGGATATACGTCGAGGCCAAGCGATCGTCATGCGACCTGGGGCCAGCGCCGGTTCGACAGCCACGACTGGGTCGAACGTGAATACCGCGATGGGGCGCGCGCCCATCAGGTCAAGCTGACCGTCGTGCGTTCATATGACGCGAAGAGCGTGTACCACCACCCCGAGCTCGCGGTGGCCTACGGCGTCAGTTTCGTGGGCGAGCAAATCATGCGGCTGCCGCAACGGCCCGACGTCCCTCTGCACGTGCTGAAACCGTCACCGGGAGTCTCGGCATCGGCGGCGTACGTGCTGCATTACGACACGCGCTTCGTCGAAAACCCGATCGCCTTCCAGATTCGCACGGCCGGAGAGCTTCTGGTCGGACGCCGTAAGCCCATGACGCTGTTTTTCGCCCAGAGTCCCAACGCGGCCGGTGAGCAATGGGATCAGGCGCCCGCGGCGGCCGTATTGCTCGCGGCCGTGGACGCGTTCCTGAGGAGCCCGTCCGAGTAAAAAACGACGGGCTCCAATGTGCCTATTGTGCCTAGGGTGCCTAGGGTGCCTGAAGTGCCCATAGTGCCTAAGGTGCACGTTAGGCACCCGAGGGCACCCCGAGGCACCCGAGGCACCCGAGGCACCTCAGGCACTTTAGGCACTTGGAGCTCCTAGCAGTTACCCGCCCCCGCGTTGCAGACGAAGTTCCAGAGATCGACCCATCGCTGGTCTGGAATCGACGCGCCTTGCACTTTCGGGTCGGTGCTGATGTAGCCGTACGATGTCACGGCCACGACCCGGTTTCGACCGGGGTTCAGGCCGATGCCAGCCTGCCCGGAGGCGAGCTCCGAGAAGTTCTGGATCCACGGGCCGCCGCTCGAGCCACCGCGCGAGTCGGAGCCGTATTCGACGTTGTTGGGGCTCGTATTCCGGAATGCCCCCGACGTGATCTGGTGCTGGATGCTCCCCAAATCGAAGTTGCCCGGATAGCCGAGCTGCGTGGTGTGATTGGCGGACAGGCTCAGGGTCTGCCAGCCGTAGTGGCCGAGATAGTCGCCGACGCGACGCATCCTCTTGCCGATCAGGCGGTCGGGAACGATGATCATGGCGTAATCCGCCGCGTTGGGAACGCCGCCGCCGCCGGTGTGCCAGGTGTTGGTGACGATGACGGTTGACCAGCTCCAGTTGCCGAACGGCGCGACGCCGCTGCGATACGCCGGGACGAACACCCAGTTGCTGTAGAACGAGCCGTTTCCGTTGGACACGCAGTGGCCAGCGGTGGCGACAATGCGCTTGCCGATCGCCGAGGCCGAGCACCAGGACGTGTTTCCCGACAGGTTCCTGAAGAACAAGCGGCCCGTGGGCTTCCACGGGTACTTCTTTTCGGCCTTCCTCGGAATCACGCGGGTGCTGGTGTAATCTGCGAGAAAGGTGCCGCGGTTCTCCGGCTGCACGCCGTCCATGACGATCTCGTCCTCGCCCGCCGGATTGAATAACAGCTCGTTCACTTCGCCGCCGCCCCCCCTGGGCGCGGATGCCGGGCTGCTCACCGGGTCACCGATGGCGGGCGCCTCTTCCACCGTGCTGAGCGCGAGCGGGAGGTCCAGCGGTGTCGCACTGGCAAACCGCTCAGGGGTCCAGAAGGTTGTTGCCGCGTTCGCCTCGGTGGCTTCGAGCGTCGTATATCCGGCAGCCGGCGCCTGCGCCTGCGGAGTCGGCGCCAGAGTTAGAACTGCTAGTGCTGCGCATGTGAACCCGATTACGAGTCGTCTCATATTTGTGTGCTCCTTACCAACGGTTTCCAAGCTAACGTTTCGTCTGCTGTGAGGATCGGTCTGGGCGTCCTGCGGGGAATCCTCATAAGGCCGGAGCTGACCAGCGATGAATGAAGCGACGAAGTGCCAGTTGAAACGGCGGGATGAGGAGTGTGTCGAGTCGGTTCATTTGCACAACAGACAGCGCCGACTCGCGCACGAAGCAACTATCGAACCACAGCCATATGTCCGTAAGTTGTTGTCACAGAATGGTTTGAGCGCGTTTAATCTACCCCTGGGCAGACTTTTGTCTCTTAGAGCTCTTTCTCATCTGACTTGCCACCATGAGCATGGGGCTTGACCCCACAGGTGCAGCGTTCACACCTTGAATCAACGCCGGATTAGCGGTAGCGTCACCAGGTTGGGAGGGCGGTATGACTCGCAATCTGGTCGGTGTTCTCCTCGCGGTGGTCGCGCTGGGAGCGTGTAAGACGGGTGCCGATACGCCGACAGGGCCGACCGGCGTGCAGGATGGGCCACCGTCCATTCAGGGCGTCATTACGTCGGTCGCCGACGACCGGATCCGCGTCGAGGCGGATCCCGCGGACGGCAGCTCGGAGAAGGCCGACGTCAGGATCACCGCGCAGACGGAGATCCGGGATCGCGCCGGGCGCGCGGCAGCCGCAACAACGCTGGCGGTGGGGATGCGCGTGAGGGTGTGGTTCCGCGGCCCGGTGGCCCTATCGTTCCCCGTTCAAGCGATAGCCGGCGCGCTGGTCATCGACTCCATACCCTGACGCGGTGTGCCGGCTTACGGGCCAGGATCGGGGGCTGCCACTCGTAGGCCCCGACGTCGTATTTCGAGCCCACGGGACGCTTCACTCCGTCGCGGTCCGCTGAGACGCCCGGAAGCGTCACGCCCGTATCGATCGCCGGCGCGGCGGGCGCCAGCCGGTAATCGTGCCGCGCCGCGTCGACGAACGCCCGCGCGTCCACGGAGAGATTGGATGCGTCCGCCGCTTCGGCCGGGCGCGGACCGAGCACCAGGACGTTGCGCACGTCGAGGCCGTTCTGCGACGACTGCGCGGCCTGAAAGGCGCGGGTCACGCCCGTGCCCAAGGTGTTGTTCCAGATGCGCAGTTGCGCGATGTCCTCTTCGTAGCGATATGCCGTCGCCACGGTATGGACGACCGCATTCTGAAGTGTGACCCACGCGCCGGTCGCGGCGCTGCCCTCGCCGCGCAGCCGGAAGGCGATTTCCGAATCGAACACCGTCACGCCGTCCAGCGTGGCGTCGATGTGCTCTTTCAGATTGAACGCAGACATGTTGGAGATGAGGCCGTTGCGAAACCCCGACGCGGTGGTGTTGCGCACGGTCAACCGGGCGCGAGGCAAACGTGCACTGGCTTTGGTGTCGATCGCGTTCTCACCGGGCACGACACCCGCCGCAAACCCGTTCTCGGGCCTGGGCAGCGGGGCGAGCCAGAAGCGAACGCTGTCGATCACGACGTCGCTCCATCCTGGCGCCGAGCGCCCGGGATCGACCTGAAAGCCGTCGCCGGAAAAGGTGTGGATTTCGGTGTGCCGAATCGTCAGTTTCCGAACCGCGCCGGCCGCGATCCCGTGCGCATCGGTCCGGCCGTCCCTGGCGTTGAGGGCGTGGTGGATGAGGCAATGCTCGATGAGGACGCCGGCCGGGCCTCCCAGATCGATCAGATCGTGCGTCGAGCGCCTGACTTCGCTGTCACGAAGCGTGAAATAGCTGGCCGCCGTCGCGACGCGAACCGTATCGTCCGCGCCATACTGGCCGTCGAAGACGAGTCCTTCAACGGTGAAATAGGCGTGCGACACCGTGAGCACTCGTCCGGACATGGTGACGAGTACCGAGCCACGCGGCCCCTCGGCCCGGAGCCGGATCGTCGCGCCCGCCTTACCGTGACGCACCGTCCGCAGACGCTCTGCGTATGTGCCGGCGAGCACCGAGATCGTGTCGCCGGGCCCGGCGACGTCGATGGCGTCCTGAATGCGTCCAAAAGGGGCGGCCTTTGTCCCCGGACCTGCTCCTGCCGGCGCCACGAACCACTCGGCGGCAGCGGCCGGCGCAACAGAGAGCAGCAGCAGCAGGGCGGCGGCCAGCACGTTCATCCAGTACACTCCGGACGGAGGGATTCAGTTTGCGACACGCTAGCGCCCTTCGCAAGGGGCGGCGCAGCCGCTGGCTGGTTGCCCTGATGCTGGGATTGGTCGTCTTCGTCGTGTGCACATCGTGGATGAGCCACGCGCTGGTCATCCATCGACCGATCCCGGCGCCTGATGCGATCCTTTCGCTGGGCAGCCACGAATGGGAGCGGCTTCCTGTTGCGGCACGCCTTGCGCGCAAGCATCCCGCCGCCCTTGTACTGCTCACGGAGCCGCCGATCGTGACGCCCTTCAATTGTCACGATTGCGCGAACCGGATCGACAGACTTCGTCAGATGGGAGTCGCCGAGGAGCGCATCCGGCTGCTGGCGATTCCGGGGACCGGGACGCACGGCGAGGCGCGGGGCGCACGAGTGTTCGCCAGCGAATCCGGCGTCCGCCGGCTGATGATCGTGACCTCGCCGTATCACACGCGACGATCGCTTGCGGTCTTCCGCAAGGTCTTCGAAGGCACGGGCGTCGACATTGGTGTGGCGCCGGCCGCGGTCGATCCTCCCATTCAACCCTCTCGCTGGTGGCTGGCGCCCTACGACCGCGCGTATGTCCCGTATGAATGGGCGGCCATCGTGTATTACTGGTGGGAGTACGGCGTGCCGATCAACTAACACCGCTCTCAGCTTTCGGCTTTCGGCTTTCAGCGCTCTCAGCTTTCGGCTCTCGGCTATGAGCTTTCGGCGCCTGGCTAAGAGCTGAAAGCTGAGAGCACCGAGAGCTGACAGCCGAAAGCTGAAAGCTGCTCTCACGGCATCGGGAGAATCGTCGTGTCGTTCTTCAACGCGCCGGGAGCGTTCTTCAGATACGTCGACGGCGAAAGGACAATCTGGTCGATCGAGAAACCGTCCTCGAAGGTCTGGAACCGGATGGTCTCCAATCCGCTTTTTCCGAACCGCAGCAGCGGACCGAGCTTGTTGACACCAAAGCCGTTGTCCTGCCATCCCCAGCCCGAAACCGTGCAGTCCTTGCAATCGGCCAGAATCACGCGCGCCGCGGACGTCGTCCCGGTGCGATACACCGGATGGCCTTTGGCGTTGACGGAGCTGGAAAACTGCACCCAGACGGAATCACTTCTGGTGGAGTTGTCGTGTGCCTTGCCACGCAACCACAGCCGGTATGGCGTACCCGCTTCGACCCAGGCTGTCACCTCGAAGTAGTGGGCCGGTGATTCCGATTTCCCGAACCGGCGCCCCGCTTCGGGGTGCCACAATCTCACGCCGCTTGCGGCGGTCGTGTCGGCGACGCCCTGCCAGTTGCCCTGCACGCTGATCGCCTGCGCGGCATGCACGACGATGTCGTCGCCGCCCGAGCCGAGGCCCGGGGCTTCGTAGGCGCCGACGTCATAGCTGTTCCGCTGAGGACGTGCCGTTCCCGCGCGGTCCCCGGTGACTTGCGCGACGGTATCGCCGGTATCGATGGCGGCAGAGTCGGCCGCCAGCGCGTAATTGTGGGTGGCGGCATTGACGAATGCCGCCACGCCGACACCGAGATTGGAGGCGTCGGTCGCCACCGACGGGAGGGCGCCGAGGACGAGCAGGTTGCGGATGTCGAGGCCGGCGTTGCCGGACGAAGCACTCTGGAACGCGCGAGTCACCTTCGCGCCGATGGTGGTGTTCCACACGTTCAGCGTCTCGATATTGTCCTCGTAACGAAACGCGGTCTGCGTGTCGTAGACCACGGCGTTCTGGACGGTGACACGCGCGCCGCCGTTCTTGCCGGGTCCGCGCGTGCGAAACGCGATCTCGGAGTCGTAAACCGTGATGCCGTCGAGCGTGACGTTGACGTTCTCCTTGAGGTTGAAGGCGGCCATGTTGGTGATCAAGCCGTTACGAAAGCCCCATGCCATCGTGTCGCGGATCGTCAGCGTGGCGCGCGGGGCTGACGCGTTCGCCTTGGTATCGACGGCGTTTTCACCAGGGACGACACCCGCGGCGAATCCGTTCGTCTTTGCCGGCAGCGGCTCGAGCCAGATCCGCGCGCGTTCGATGGTGACGCCGCTCCAGCCGGGCGCCGCGCGGCCGGGATCGACCTGGACGCCGTCGCCAGAGAAGGTATGGATCTCCGTGTCCCGGATCGTGAGGTTGCGCACCGCGCCGGCGACGATGCCATGTGCGTCCGTCCGGCCGCCGGCGGCATTCAAGGCATGGTGGATCAGGCTGTGTTCGATCAGCACCGTCTCCGGCGCCCCCATGTCGATCAGGTCCTTGCTGGAGCGGCGGACTTCCAGGTGGCGCAGCGTCAGAAAGTCCGCCGTGCTGCTGATCAGCAGCGTGTCGTGGGCGCCGTACTGACCATCGAACACCAGCCCTTCCACGACGATATGCGGATGGGCAATGCGAAACACCGATGTGGACTTCGTGGTGACGACCACTGAGCCCGGCGTGCCTTCCACCCGCAGACGAATCGGCTGACCGGCCAAACCACCGCGTACGGTGCGCAGGGCTTCGGCGTAAGTGCCGGCTCGAACCGTCACCGTGTCGCCGGCCTCGGCCGCATTCAAGGCGTCCTGAATCCGTCCAAACGGTGCGGTGCTCGCTCCGGAGCCGCTGCCGCCAGCGGCGACGAACCACTCCGCGGCTTCAGCGGGGCCACCGATCAACAGAACGCCCGCCAGGGCGATCCAGCCGGATCGTCTCGTCACATTCATCAAAGGCACTCCATCCAACGTCGGGGGAATTGCCGCGCACGCGCAGAACACGTGCAGACACGTGCAGCGCGGGACGGGATCAAAACGGGGGTCAAAACGGGGGACGTCAGCTCGACAGCAACGGATGTGCCGTCTGGCTGAACGGTGAGCGCGTTGCGATCGCTCATACTTTTGTGGGAATTCGCGGAGGTGTGGCGCGGAGGTGTGGCAGCGGCGCCGTGCCGGCGGCCCTTACCTCGGCAATTTTTACCGAGTAAGAATTCCGCGAGCGCGGGCGAGGGCCCGCGGGCCAGCTTCGCCGGAAGGCCGGCTTCGCCGGAAGGCCGGCTGCGCCGGAGGGCCTGGCTTCGCCGGAGGGGCCGGCTGCGCCGGAGGGCCGGCTTGGTCGGAGGGCCCGGCTGCGCCGGAGGGCCTGGCTTCGCCGGAGGGGCCGGCTGCGCCGGAGGGCCGGCTTGGCCGGAGGGCCCGGCTTCGCCGGAGGGCCGGCTGCGCCGGAAGGCCGGGCTGCGCCGGAGGGCCGGCTTGCGCCGGAGGGCCGGCTGCGCCGGAGGGCCGGCTTTCGCCGGAGGGCCGGCTGCGCCGGAGGGCCGGCCTTCGGCCGGATGGGACGGGCGGAAAGCGTTCCGGGCAACGCCCGCCGCGCAACGATCGTCGCGCCGTTGGGCGGCGTCGCTGTCAGGACGCGATCAGCGCGTTCTCGGTATGCAGGAAAGTGTGCCGCGATGGCGCTACGAGACTGACGCTTCTGGGCGCCCGGCAGCTCACGACGCGGCCCAGCCAGGATTCTCGGTTGGCGCTCGATCCCAGAAGTTGGGGTGGGGAAGCCGACGGCTGCGGCAGGCATCTTGGCTTCGATCGATCCGATTGGCGACTTCGTCACGCGATGGCCTCGAAGCAACGGCCCGGGAGTGCCCGAGGAACGGCGGCAGGACGTTTCTCGAACGGTGGGCCATGCCTTGCCGATGGGACCAACGATGTGTGACAATGTGACACATGAAGGAGATCTCGATCCGGGAGCTGCACCGGCGTACCGGCGCGTGGGTGCGAGCGGCCCGGAAGCACGGATCCATTCTCGTCCGCGATCGACGCACGCCGGTCGCGACGCTGACGCCCGTGAGCGACGAGCCTCCAATCAACCTCTTCGCGCGCTGGAAACCGCTGAAGCGATTCGCGAAAGTCCTCGACCGCCCCGTCGGCGGGACGCCCGTCGAGGCCATCATCAGCCTCGATCGCGACCGCTGAAGCGCCAACATGCTTTCGACAACCGCCGCGTATTTCGATGCCGCACTGGTTGCGAAGTTCTACGTGAACGAACCGGGCCGCGACGCAGTCCGCCGTCTTGCCAGACGGGCGGGCACCGTGGCAACCTCCGGCATCGCGGTCGCGGAGGTCGCCGCGGCTTTCCATCGCAAGTTGCGCGAAGGCTCGATCGACGTCCCCGTGTTCGAGGCGCTGCAGGGCCAGTTCCACCATGACGTGAGGCGGGGACTCTGGACGCTGATCGAGCCGACACCCGTGCTTCTCCAGCAGGTTCGTGCCCTGTTCGCGCGGCTGGATCGCTTGGTGTTCCTTCGGTCCCTGGACGCGGTCCATCTGATAACGGCCAAGGCTGAGCACTTCGATCGTCTCTACTCGAACGACACCCATCTGCTGGCCGCGTGTCCGAGCGTGCATCTGAAGGGCGTCAATCCGATCGCGCCCTCGGTCGACAGGTAGTTCGTTGATCTGGAACGTCGATCCTGCACGACAAGATCAACAGGTTCGAGCTGGTGGCCGGCGCGACGTTCATCGACGACGCGTCCCCGCATCGATCGGTTGGCGGCCGTCGTCAATCGGCTCGGCCGAGTGGCGCGAGTACAGCCGCCAGCAGTCGCGCGAAAGCCGATCGACGTCGCCGCCGTGATCGATCGGGGCCTGACGATCCACAATGGCGTCAGATGAGCGCGCGCGATGCAGCTCGCCTCCTGGGGCTGTGACATCAGCGCGGTCACCAGCTCACGCAAGAAGAAGGAAGTCGGTAGAGTCGGGCGGCGTCGTTGACGCCGAGGGCCGGCGTCGCCGGGGTTTTGAACTGTTGGTCTTGGCGGTTGGCAACTCCGCCGCGTAAGCGGCGGCACCTCGGAGGGCCTGGCTTCGCCGGCGGGCCGGCTGCGCCGGAAGGCCGGCTTCGCCGGAAGGCCGGCTTCGCCGGAAGGCCGGCTTCGCCGGAAGGCCGGCGTTGCCGGTGGGCTGGCGGTGCGGCGGGCCGGCGTTCGCCGGGGTTTTGAACTGTTGGTCTTGGCGGTTGGCAACTCCGCCGCGTAGCGGCGGCACCTCGGCGGGCCGGCTTTCGCCGGAGGGCCGGCTTTCGCCGGAGGGCCGGCTTCGCCGGAAGGCCGGCGTTGCCGGTGGGCTGGCGGTGCGGCGGGCCCGGCGTCGCCGGGTTTTGAACTGTTGGTCTTGGCGGTTGGAAACTCCGCCGCCGCCGCAGGCGCCGCGAGTAAATCATTCCGGGCAACGCCCGGCCTGCCGCGAAGCGGCCCTCGCGCCGTAGGCGCGCCTTCGCGTCGCCGGCGCGCCCCTCGGCGCCGCAGGCGCCGCCAGTATCCTTCCGGGCGACGCCCGGCCTGCCGCGAAGCGGCCCTCGCGCCGTAGGCGCGCCCTCGCGCCGCAGGCGCGCCCTCTTCGCGCCGCAGGCGCGCCCTCTCGCGCCACAGGCGCGCCCTCGCGTCCCTAGACGCGCCCTCGGCGCCCGCGCTGTTCGCAGAAGTCTGCCCATCAGACGACATTGTTCAGTGGCCAGACGCGATTGGCGGCACGTTCGCATTCGGATCGAAAACGTATTCTCCTTTTGAATCAATCACTTAGCACCATCGGTGCGACCGCGGACATGGCCGGGCCCTTGCTCTGACGCTCGAGCCAGCCGGAGGCCCCGATAGAAATGCGCTTTTCTGCAGATCGCGTTGAAAACTTTGCGAAGTGGTCCGCGGACCGCAATCCGCTCCACGTTGACGCGACCTTTGCGCGGCAGACCCACTTCGGACGCCCGATTGTGCACGGGGTGCTGACGGTTCTCGAAGCGCTCGGGTCGGCCGCGCCCCCGCCCGGCAGCATCAACGACCTCGGAGCCTTGACGGCCTCAAATGTTGACCAAACGAGTCAAGTTTTCTCCGTCAAGGCGACGGCCCCGCCGGAGGCGGGGCAAGACGATATAGCGGCTGGCGAGGCGAGCCGCCTCTTCACGTTCGCGGGTCTCAGGCTCGCCTCGCTCGATATCGAGTTCCGCAGCGCTGCGGTCGTCGGCGGCGATTACGTGACCCGGAGCGAGCGACAGGGTGAGGAGCTCGTCGTCACGGCGCAGGCCGCGGACCAGCAGCTGTTGAGTATCCGTGCCGCGCTGGGTCCGCGGACGACACCCGACGCCGACGCCGCCTGGGTGGTTCCGTCTCTCGCGGGCACGCCGTTGCGAGACCGGCCCGCCGAGCACGCCCTGGCCGATTTCGAGCAGGGCGTCACGGTCACGGGGAGCTACCCGTTGGACGTGGCGCACGATCCGGCGGCGGATGCCGCGGGACTTGGTCACGACCAGGCACGCGTGCTGGCGCTCTGCAGCTACATCACGGGCATGGAACTGCCCGGACTCAAGTCGCTGTTCACGCGCATCACGGTGCGCTTTCACGCCGACGCCGGTGGTGCCACCGAACTGTGGTTTCGCGCTCGCACCACACGGTTCGATCGCCATTTCCGCCTGCTCGATACCGAGCTGCACGTCAGCACGCCGGCCGGTGCCGTGGTGGCGACGGCGCTTCTTCGCAGCTACGTCCCGTTGAGTCCCGCCGTGCCTGACGTGAGTGAGCTCGCGCGCCGCGTGCACGCCACGACCGCTGCCCGGGGTCAGGTGGCGCTGGTGATTGGGGGCAGCCGGGGGCTGGGGGCGGAGCTCACCGCGGGCCTGGCGCTTGCGGGGTATCACGTCTATGCCAGCTCGCGTCACGGCGAGGGGCGCGACGAGCCGTGGCTAGGTGCACTTTCGGAACGTGACGCGAAAGTAGAGTTCGTGCACGGCGATGCGGGCGATCGCCGCTGGTGTGAAGAGACGCTCGACCACCTCCGCGCGCGGCACGGACGGCTGGACGTGCTCGTGCTGAATGCGTGTGCGCCTCCGGGCGTGCTCAGGATGGGGCCCGGCTCCGCGGAACGGTCAGCGAAGTATGTCCGCGAGAATTTGCAGCTCGTCGAGGCGCCTCTCGCGGCCTTTGCCGAGCTCCTCGAGCACAGCGCCGGCCGGGTCGTGCACATTTCATCGTCGTTCGTGCAGGAGACGCCTGCGGGGTTCGGTCACTACGTTGCGGTGAAGCAGGCGGCCGAGGGGCTGGTTCGAACCGTCTGTCGCGAGCGGCCGCGCATGGCCGGCGTCATCGTACGTCCGCCGGTGTTGCGGACGCGGTGGAACGACACCCCGGCCGGCATCGTCTCCGCCATCCCCTCCGAGCGCGCCGCGGTGCACACGATCAACACACTGGCCGGCGCCAGCGAAGGCGGCCAGGTCACCGTGGTTTCGGAGTTTCCTGCCTTTGCAGCGACGCCGGCGGGTGCACCGGTCTCCGACAGCCCGCTGGACTTTTCCATTCGCGTCGCCGCAACGTTCACGATCGATCCGCTGCTGCCTGCGCTGGATTTCTGGGCGAAGGAGCTCGACCTGTCCGCGCGTGTCGAAGCGGCGCCGTACGGACAGGTGCTGCAATCGCTCCTCGACCCGGCGAGTCTGCTCAATGCGAGGGATCGCGGCGTCAACGTCGTGCTGTTGCGGGTGCGCGACTGGCTGCGTGAGCTGGCCGACGAGCAGGCCGGCGACATCGAGTTCGTGCGCCAGTTCCTGCACGACACGGTCCGCGATTTTGCGCGCGCGCTGAACGCGCATCGGGCACAGGCCACCTCCGAGACCCTGCTGCTGGTCTGTCCGTCTCACGGGGCGCTCTCGGCCGCGGAAAGCATTTTGTTGCGGCAGGCGGAGCTCGAGCTGGCCGAGGCCACCGGCGGCATCACCGGCCTCGACGTGGTGTTCGCCGGCGACGACCACGATCGCTACGACGTCAACGAAGACGAGGTCCACGACCCGCTGCGCGACGACCTGGCGCACATTCCGTATCGTCCGGAATATCTCGGCGTGCTGGCGACCATCGCCATGCGTCATCTTCACCGGCGCACGACGCCGCCGCGCAAAGTGGTCGTCGTCGATTGCGACAACACCCTGTGGCACGGGGTCGTCGGCGAAGTGGGCGCAGAAGGTGTGGAGTTCGACGCCGGCCATCGGGCGCTTCACGAGACGCTCGTCCGGCTGGCGCAGAGCGGCGTGCTGGTGTGTCTCTGCAGCAAGAACGAAGAGGCAGACGTCTGGCGTGTCTTCGAGACGCGTCCTGATCTGCTGCTCCCGCGGGAGCACGTCGTCGCCGCCGTGGTGAACTGGCTGCCGAAGTCGCAGAACCTCCGGACTCTCGCCGATCGATTGAACCTGGGTCTCGACAGCTTCGTGTTCGTGGACGACAACCCCGTGGAATGCGCGGAGGTGCAGGCGGGCTGCCCCGAAGTGCTGACGATTCAGTGGCCCGAGGACGCGGCGCGCGCCGAGCGGCTGCTGCGCCACGTCTGGGAGTTCGACAGCCGCACGGTCACCCGGGAAGACGAGCGCCGCACCGAGCTCTACAAGCAGGAGTTCCGCCGCCAGGAAGCGCGAGCCGAGACCCTCACGTTTGCCGACTTCATCGACGATCTGCAACTGGCCGTGGACATCGCACCGCTGACGGCGGCGGATCTTCGGCGCGCCTCGCAACTGACGCTTCGCACCAACCAGTTCAATTTCACGACGATCCGCCGGGACGAGTCGGAGCTGCAGGCGCTCTGGGCCGCGGGGCGCCACGACGTTCGCACCGTGCGTGTGCGCGATCGGTTCGGCGACTACGGCCTCGTGGGCCTGATCATCGCGGAGCGTGGCCCCGACGTCTGGACGCTCGATACCTTCCTTCTGAGCTGTCGGGTGCTCGGACGTGGCGTCGAGCACAGCATCTTCGCCGGGCTCGGCCGGCTGGCTGCGGATGCAGGCGCCACCACCGTGAAGCTGCGAGTGGACGCGACGAAGCGCAACACGCCGGCGCGGGCGTTCGTGGAGTCTGTGCTGCCCTCGGAGTGGCGCCATGCCGATGAGCTCGGGATGGCTGGCGAGGTGCCCGCGGACGTGCTCGCGGCGATTCGGTTCGAGCCGGCCACGGCCCCCGAGGTGGTGATTCGGGAGGACAACGGCAAGGGCGCGGCGGCGCAGCCGATGGACGCCCGGAGGCTGCGCAGACGCGAAGCCCAGATCACCCGGGCCGCATTCGATCTCGCCACCGGGCCGGACCTGCGTCTCGCCATCGAAGGGCGCTCCGCACCCTCGTCTGTGAGCGTCGCGCCCTCAGAGGACATCGCCGCCATCGTCCATGACACGTTTGCGCACGCGCTCGGGACGACTGCCGAGCGGGTGGCGGCGATTGACGATCTCGAGCCGCTCGGCTGCGATTCGTTGCGGATTGTCGAGATCACGGTCGCGCTCACCGAGAAGTTTCCGTGGCTGCCGAGCACGCTGCTGTTCGAGCACCGGTCGATCAGTCAGATCGTCAGCGAGATCGCGCGTCTGTCGCGCGGCGCCGATGAACCGGCCGCGGTGCCGGCGCCGGCCGCCGCGATGGCGCGGTCGCAGGCGGTGGGGACATCGCGCTCGACCGAGATCGCGGTGGTCGGCCTCCATGTGCGATGTGCGGACGTGAATTCGCCGGATGATTTGTGGACGCTGTTGAGCGAGGGCCGCAGCGCCGTCAAACCGGTGCCGGCCGATCGTCCGTACTTCCTTCAGCCGTTGACCGACAGCCGCCCGCACTGGGCCGGACTGGTCGAGCGGCCGGCCCAGTTCGATGCCGAATTCTTCGGTGTCTCGCCGCGCGAAGCCGAGTTCATGGATCCCCAGTTGCGCCTGATCCTCGAGGTGGCCTGGGCGGCGATCGAGGATGCAGGATCCGCCGGCGGCGATCACGATTCACACACCGGCGTGTTCGTCGGGGTGATGTACGGCGATTACGGCTTCCGGGCGAACGCCGGCGCCGCGGGCGCGAACCCTTACCGCTGCTGGGAAGGGTTCAGCCTGGCCAACCGGCTGTCGCAGTTGCTCGGATTCCACGGGCCGAGCCTCGCGGTCGATACCGCATGCTCGTCGTCCGGCACCGCGCTGCATCTGGCGTGTGCGGCCCTGAATGCGGGTGATTGCAACGTGGCGCTGGTTGGCGGCGTCAATCTGATTCTCGATCCGGATCGTTTCGCCTCACTGGGCCGCCTCGGGATTCTGTCGGCCCGCGGGCAATGCGAACCGTTCGGCGCTGACGCCGACGGCACGGTGCTTGGCGAGGGCGCCGGGGTGGTGGTGCTCAGGCCGCTCGACGAGGCAGTCCGCCGCGGTGATCGCATCTACGGTGTGATCAAAGGGACGGGGCTCAGCACCGGCAGCGGCACCGTCGGGTTCACGGCCCCCAATCCGCAGGCCCAGGCGCAGGCGATTCGTCGCGCGCTCGAAACCGCTCGCGTCGACCCGCGCACCGTGTCGTACATCGAAACCCACGGCACGGGCACGGCGCTCGGCGATCCGATTGAAGTCCGCGGCCTCACGCTGGGCTATGACAGCCCCGAATTGCAGGATCCGGCGGTTCGCCTGACCCAGCGCGCCACGATCGGCTCCATCAAGCCCAACGTCGGACACCTCGAGGCCGGCGCCGGGATTGTCGGTCTCATCAAAGTGCTGCTGCAGCTCCATCGCGGCCAATTGCTGCCGTCGCTGACATCGCCGCAGCCGAACACGCAGATTTCGTTCGAGCAAGGCCCGTTCGACGTGCAGCGCGTGCTGAGCGACTGGCCTCGTCCGACGCTGGAGGTGCAGGGCCTGACGGCGCAGGTGCCGCGGCGCGCCGGGCTCAGCTCGTTTGGTGTCGGAGGCGCCAACGCGCACGTGATCGTCGAAGAGGCGCCGGCGGCGGTGCCCGTCAAAAATCCGCCCGAGCGCCCGAAGCAGATGCTGGCCCTGTCCGCGCGAACCGCGCAGGCGCTGCGGCAGCAGGCGGCGGCCCTCGGCGCTCACCTGGATCGCCACGACACCGCATCGATAGACGAAGTGTGTTTCTCGGTCAACACGGGGCGCAGGCATTTCGCGCATCGGCTGGCGATCGGAGCGTCCGGGCATCACGATCTGCGGCGCGCGCTCGGCGAAGTGGTTGACGGTCAGGCGCCGCGCGGCAGCGCGAGCGGTGTCGTGTCGGCTGCCACGAAACCGAAGATTGCGTTCCTGTTCACCGGACAAGGATCGCAGTACGCGGGAATGGGACGGCAGCTCTACGCGTCACAGCCCGTGTTTCGCGACGCCCTCGACCGCTGTGCCGCGATCTTCGATTCACTGCTCGATCGGCCGCTGCTCGATTTGCTGTTTGCGGAGGAGGGGAGTGCCGAGGCGGACCTGCTGAACCACACGGCGTACACGCAGCCGGCCCTCTTTGCCTTCGAGTACGCGGTCAGCGAGATGTGGCAATCGTGGGGCATCCGGCCGGACGTGGTCCTGGGCCACAGCGTCGGCGAGATCGGCGCGATGTGTGTGGCGGGCGGGATCAGCCTCGAGGATGGATTGAAGCTGATTGCCGCGCGCGGACGCCTGATGCAGGCGCTTCCCGCCGGCGGGGTCATGACCTCGGTCATGGCCGACGAAACGCGCGTGCTGGAGGCCATTGCCGGCGCCGAGGAGCTGGTGGCGATCGCCGCCATCAACGCCCCCGGGCAGGTCGTGATCTCCGGGGCCGGCACGGCGGTGGCCGAGATCGAAGCGCGGCTCACGGCCAACGGCATCAAGACCAAGGCGCTGACTGTGTCTCATGCCTTCCACTCGCCGCTGATGCGTCCGATGCTCGCCGAGTACGAGCAGGTCGTGCGGCAGATCAGGTTTACCCAGCCACGCGTGCCGCTGGTGACGGGCGTGGACGGACTGCTGGCCGGCGACGAGGTCACACGGACGGAATACTGGCTGCGCAACGTCATCGAGCCCGTCCGGTTTGCCGTCGGCGTCCGGACGCTCGAGACCGAAAAGGTGACCGCGTTCGTCGAGGTAGGACCTCACCCCGTGCTCCTCGGGATGGCGCGTCAGTGCGTGGCCGACGACGGCACGCCGGATTGGCTCCCGTCGCTTCGGAAAGATGCCGATGCCTGGGAGACGCTGCTCGGCAGCGTCGCCACGCTCTATACGCACGGCGCAGACGTCGACTGGCGTGGATTCGATGCGCCGTACGCGCCCACCCGGGTGACCGTGCCCACGTATCCGTTCGCGGCCAAGGCCTACTGGCTGCGGAGCATCCCGGCCCTGGCCGATGCGCCGCCGGCCACGGAGCAAGGCCCGCGCGACGACGCCGTTGCGGCCGAGGCAACGGGGCCTGCTCTGTACGAAATGGTCTGGCGCCAGGCGCTCGCTCCGGCCGCCGCCGCCGCCGCAACCGGACACCACTGGATCGTGGTTGCGGACTACGGCGGCATTGGCGAGGCGCTCGTCAAGCACCTCACGGAATCCGGTGCTGCGGCGACGCTGGTTCCGGGGGACACCGCGGATATCGCCGCCGTGTGGGAGGACGTGAGCGTCGCCAGCCCAGGGGCGGCTCCGGGCGTCGTGTATCTGCCCGGGCTGGATGCACTGCCGGCCACGGCGCTGACCAGGTCTGCGCTCGAAGCCGAGCTCGATCGCATTCTCGGCGGAGCGATGCGCCTCACGCAGGCGGCGGCCACGGGCCGGCTGCCGGAAGCCCGGGTGTGGTTCGTCACGCGAAACGCCGTGTCGCCGCCGCTCGATACGACGGCGCCGGTCTCATTGGCGGCGGCGCCGCTGTGGGGGTTTGCGCGCACCTTTGCCATCGAACACCCCGATCACCACGGCGGCATCATCGATCTCTCGCTGGATGGCGCGCCGGCGGTGCGGGCGCTGGCAGCGGAACTGCTCGGCGGCGGCATCGAGGATCAGGTGGCACTTGGCGCGGCCGGCCGGCACGTGCTCCGCCTGGCGCCGGCCAGCAGCGCGCCGCCGACGGCTCGTGCCGCTGATGGAACCTATCTCGTCACCGGCGGCGTCGGCGCACTGGGGCTCCGTGTGGCGCACTGGCTCGCGGCCCATGGCGTCCGCCATCTGGTCCTCGCCAGTCGTCGCGCCACGCTGACGCCGGACGCCCGCGCCGCGGTGAATGCGTGGCGAACGAGCGGTGTCTCGGTGACCATCGTCCGCGCGGACGTGTCACAACCCGAGGATGTGGATCGCCTGCTGGCCGCGATCCCTTCGGAGGCGCCGCTCAGTGGCATCGTGCACGCGGCCGGCGTGGACACCTCGCGTCCGGTCGGCGCACTCAGTCAAGCCGATTTACGTTCGGCGCTCGGAGGCAAGGCGATTGGCGCGTGGCTGTTGCACGAGCGGACACGTCATCTCGAGCTGGAATCCTTCGTCTGTTTTTCATCGATGTCGTCGTTGCTGGGGGCATACGGCCGCGCGCACTACGCCGCGGCCAATGCGTTTCTCGATGCCTTGATCCTCGAGCGCCGGCGTCTGGGCCTGGCGGGGACGACGGCGAACTGGGGGCCGTGGAGCGGCGGCGGCATGGCGTCGGCGCAGGATCTCGCGCAGTTTGCCCGCAGCGGCAATCGAGGACTCGACCCCGCCGATGCCCTGCGCCTGCTCGACGGAATCGTCGGCGGCACCGGCGCGCCGGCGCTGGTGGCCGACGTGGAGTGGCCGCTGTTCCGCCAGGTCTACGAAGCGCGTCGCGCGCGCCCCATCCTGTCCGAACTGGGTCAGGTCACGTCCGCCGACCAGGTATCGGACGACACGGCAGCGCCCTGGGTCACGACACTGCGTCCAATCGCATCGGCTGATCGCGTCGAGCGGCTCGCGGGTCTGCTCAGGCACGAGGTCGCCGACACGCTCGGTTTCGACGACGACGACAGTGTGCCGCTCGAGGGTAACTTTTACGAGCTGGGGATGGACTCGCTGATGATGGCCGACTTCGTGGGCCGTCTGAAGACGCGCGTCGGCATGTCGTGCACCGCGCTGGCGTTCAATCACCCCAGCGTGCAGGCCCTCGCCGCGCGGATGGTCGAGCACCTGCCGATTGACAGTGCCGCGGCGCTTCCGCAAACCGCCGGCCGCGCCTCTGTCGCCGGCGCCGGCAGCGCGCCCGCGCAAGCCCCGTTCGACGAAGCCGAATTGCTGGCCTTTCAGTACCAGGGGTGGCCGCACCGGCGCGCCGACCTCGTACCCGCGCGATGGCGCTGGATGTTCGTGGATTCCGCACGGCGTCTGGGCCGGGAACCGCGCTTCTGGACGCATCGCGAAGCCGCCGGCATCGTCGGCTATATGGGCTCCATTCCCGTGCGCGTGAAGCTGAACGATCAGGAGCGGGACACGGGTTGGCTCGTGGACACGATGGTGTTGAAGGAATATCGTACGCAGGCCATCGGCTCGCGCCTGATGGTCGAGGCGCACGACGATCAGCCGTTCAGCCTCTCGCTCGGTCAGACGTCTGAAATGAGGGAGATTCAGTTCCGCCTTGGGTGGAAGCAGGTTGCGCCGCTCGCCATCGCGCAGTTGCTCGTGCGGCCAGGCAATGTGCTCAAGGGCAAGGTGCCGCCGCCCGCGGCGTGGGTCGCCGACGTCGGCCTGCGGGCCTCGAGCGCGCTTCGTGACCTGATGGCCGATCGCGCCGTGCTGACGGTACGGCACGTTGACCGATTCGACGAGCGCCACGACGCCCTGTGGGCCTCGGCGTCGAGAGACGTGGCGTGCGCCGTCGTGCGCGACGCGTCGTACCTCAATTGGAAGTACGTGGATCAGCCGGGCCAGACCTTTCTGCGTCTCGAGGTGTCCGACGCACGGGGTCTGGCAGGCGTGGCGGTCTGGATGTTCCGCGAACCGGATGGCATCTATCGATACCGGCGCGCGCTTCTCGTCGATCTGGTGGCGCCGTTTGCCGATGCCTCGCGGTTGCAGCACGTGGTCAAGGCCGCATGTGGTGCGGCAACCGAACAGGGCGCCGACGCCCTGCTGTGCCATCACGTCAATCCCCGGCTCACCAGCGCCCTGCGATCCTGCGGGTTCCACCTGCGGAAACCCGAACGCTTCTTTCTCGTCGATCCGGGCCCGCTCGCCGAGCCCCTGCTCGCGCAGGTGCTTTCGGCCGACAATTGGCTGGTGACGCACGGCGATTCCGATATCGACCGGCCATGGTAAGTGGCGCGGCTGTTACGCTTCAGAAAGGATTGGTTTCGTGATCGATCTGCACATGCACACGACCTCGTCGGACGGGCGCTGTTCGCCCGAGGAGCTCGTCCAGCGCGCCTGGGCGGCCGGCATCCGGACGATGAGCGTCACCGACCACGATACGATGGCGGCCTTGCCGCGCGCGATGGCCGCGGCCGACGCCATCGGCATGCACGTCGTCCCGGGCATCGAGATTACGTCCGTGCATCGGGGCAAGGACGTGCACGTGCTCGCGTATTTCCTGTCGGGCTCGGCGCCCGGGCTCCAGGAGATGTTGGCGAGCCAGCGACGCCAGCGTGTCGACCGGGCGGTGGAGATTGGCGAGCGGCTGGCCAGGCTCGGCGCGCCCATCGACGTCGAGGCGCTCGTCGCGACGGCATCCGCGCCCGGCGGCAAGGCGATCGCCCGCCCGCAGATCGCGCAGGCGCTGATTACCGCGGGTCACGTCGCCACGGTGGCGGAGGCCTTCGAGCGGTTTTTGAGCGAGGACAGTCCCGCGTACGTGCCGCACCGCGGCGCGTCCCCGGCGGAGGTCGTGGCGCTCGTCAGCGCGGGCGGCGGCGTCGCGTCGCTGGCGCATCCCGGCTACCGGCCCCAGGACGAGATCATTCCGGGGCTGGTCGAGGCCGGCCTTCAAGCCATCGAGGTGTTTCACAGCTCTCACGATACCGTCGCCGAGGCGCGCTACCTCGCGATCGCGGCGCAGCACGCACTGCTGGTCACCGGCGGATCCGACTACCATGGCGAGGGAACGCGGCGCGCGGAGTTTTTTGGCGTGGTCCAGTTGCCGCACGTCTACTTCGAGACCCTGGTTGCCTATGCGCAGACTCTTCCGGACGCGGTGCTCGGCACCGTCGCGCCGACGATCTAAGCCTGGCTTGCACTTCAGTCGACGCCAGCGGCAGCTTTCTGCTATCGGCTTTCAGCGCAGAAAGCCGAGAGCTGATCGCCGTAAGCGGCTCGCAATTCGCCCCAACTCGAGCGAATTGCGGGATTCTAGGCGCGCGTTCGGGTATCGATGACCTGGGAAGCCTGGGCCGCGCTGGCGCTGGTCGGCGGCGTTCTGTACGCGCTGGCCCGCAATCTTGCGGATCCCGACGTCGTGCTGCTCGGCGGCGTGGCCGTCGTGATCACGCTCGGGCAGTTGTCGGATCGATTTCCGGGCGCGACCGAGGCGGCGGCCATTCTCGGCAACGAAGGCCTGCTGACGGTCGGCATGCTGTTCGTGGTGGCCGCGGGGCTGACCGAGACCGGCGCGCTCAGGCTCATCACCGATCGCGTGCTCGGCCGGCCGACGACCATCCATGTTGCGCAAGTGCGCCTGATGCTCCCCGTGATTGGCATCAGCGCCTTCCTCAACAACACGCCCGTCGTCGCCATGTTCGTACCGGTGGTGCGCGAGTGGTGCCGTCGTACCGGCCTGTCTCCTTCGCAGCTGTTCATTCCTCTCAGCTACGCGTCGATTCTGGGAGGCGTCTGCACGCTGATTGGCACGAGCACGAACCTGGTTGTGCAGGGCCTGTTGCTCGAAGCGCAGAAGACCGATCCCACGGTCCAGACGTTCGGCATGTTCACGACCGCTCCGATCGGCGTGCCGATCGCCATCGCGGGGACCGCGTTCATCCTGCTCTTTTCCTCGAAGCTCCTGCCGGACCGTCGCCCGAACGCGGCCACGTTTGCCAGCCCGCGGCAGTACAGCGTGGAGATGTTCGTCGAACCGGGAAGTCCGATCGACGGTGCGACCATCGAGGAGGCCGGTCTGCGGCAACTGCCCGGGCTGTTTCTGGCGGCGATTGAGCGCAGCGGCCTGCGGCGGGTGGCCGTGCCCTCCGACGAACGGCTCCGCGGCAACGACCTCCTGACGTTTGCGGGCGTCGTGGATTCCGTCGTGGACCTGCAGCGCGTTCGGGGGCTCACGCCGGCGACGGATCAGATTCTCAAGCTGCAGCCGCCGCGCCACGCACGCTTCCTTGCCGAAGCGGTGGTGAGCGCCGAGTGTCCGCTGGTCGGCAAGACAATCCGCGACGGCCGCTTCCGAACGCGCTACGAGGCGGTCATCCTGGCCGTGCGGCGCAACGGCGAGTCCGTGGATCAGCGCATTGGCGATATCGAGCTTCACGCTGGCGACACGCTGCTGCTGGAAACGACCCGCCGCTTTCTGCGGCAACACCGCAACAGCCGTGATTTCTTTCTGGTCTCGGGCATCCCCGATTCGCAGGGTCTTCGTCACGACCGCGCGTGGATCGCGCTGGCGATTCTCGCGGGGATGGTCGTGGTGGTGTCGGCGGAGACCGTGACCCACGTCAGCGTCTTCCACGGGGCGCTGCTGGCGGCCATTGCCATGGGCCTGACGCGGTGCCTCTCGGCCGACCAGGCGCGACGAAGCGTGGACTGGTCCACGCTCGTGGCCATTGGCTCGGCGCTGGTGCTCGGCAAGGCGATGGAAACATCGGGCCTGGCCGGGGCGGCGGCCGGCGTGCTGGTGGAGGCGCTGCAGCCGATGGGGCCGGTCGCCGTCCTCGCCGGGATCTACCTGTTGACGCTCGTGTTCACGGAGCTGGTCACCAACAACGCGGCGGCGGCGTTGTCGTTTCCGATCGCGCTGGCGACGGCGCACACGCTGGACGTCAACTTTCTGCCCTTTGCCGTGATCATCGCGGTGGCGGCCTCGTCGGGTTTTGCCACGCCGCTCGGATATCAGACGCACCTGATGGTGTACGGCGCCGGCGGGTATCGCTTCAGTGACTACGTGCGTGTCGGCGTGCCGCTCGATCTCATCGTGATGATCGTGGCGATCCTGCTGACGCCGCTCGTGTTTCCGTTGCGGTAACGCAGAGTTTCAAGTTCTTTTCAAGTTGTCTCGGCGGCTTCGGACGCGACTGACGTGCTCAACGGTGCCCGGCCGAACCCTGTCGAGCGCTGCGAGCACATCCGGAATGAGCGGCGCCAGATCCGGCATGCGATTCGACGGGGCTCCGACAACAACGATCCCAAACGGGAGAACGGAGACATTCTGCTGGTCTTGCAGATTTCCATCGATCGTGACGAAGGCATCGATCAGGCCGCTTGCTCGCTTCAACAGGGCGCCGTTCTTTGTTCCCTCCCAGCCGAGGCCCTGCACGGTCGAAACGGAATGGCCAACCAGGGCATCGATCAGGTCGTGCGGAAGGTTCTCGTCAAGCAGTACGCGCACGTGTCATGAGGCTCTCGCGCGCGAGCTCGAGAGCTGCAATGGCCTGTTCGCGTCGAACGGACGGAAACTGCCTGAGAAATTCGTCCAGCGTGTCGCCACCCTCGATGTAGTCGAAGAGCGACTGGACAGGGACGCGGGTCCCGACGAACACTGGCGTTCCGCTCAGAATCTCAGGGTCGCTATGTACGACGAGCGTTTCGCTGGGCATAACCACCAGTATAGCGCCTGCGGATCACGCGCCTGTTGTCCCCAATCGCACGGAGTCCCACCTACGTTCTTCCCTTGCGCGGCTTGGTGCGCCGACAGGCGTCCATCGCGGCTTCAAGTGCCGCGCGGTAGAAGGCGATGACTCTTTGAGTTGCGGAGTCTCATGCCGCTCAGACAGAAGTCGGCGAACGGGGAGACTCCTGTATCCGCCAGTCAAAAACAGGCCCGAAATCGAGCATTGGCCAGCCTCGGCCGTGGCGTGTCTCCTGCACCATCAAGAACGCGGCACCGAGTCGCACGGGACCAACTCCGCTCAGCCTGGCGATCCCACGTCCAGATAGGCGCGCTTGTCGCCAGGCGGAACGACGCGTGTGGAACCCCAGGGGCGTGCCCCTGGGTTTCACGCGCGGCGTTCCATCAACGCCCACACTTGCCACTGCTATTCATTTCCGGGCCCTAACGGAGTTGCTCGTGGTCGACGAGGCAACACGGGATACAATTCCACACGTGAGAGGTTCACCGTGCGAAGGCCGTTGATATCGCTCTGTGCCGCGCTCCTGCTGTTGGTGCCTGGCCTCCCCGAAGCCCAGACGAGTGCCAGGTTCGGCACCGTCCGCTGGGACGGCGAGCGGCTCACCGTGCAAGTGGTCAATGCCCCTCTCAAAGACCTCGTCGAGGAGGTCTCGCGTCGCACGGGCATGGCCGTGACCGGCGCCGATCGGCTCGCCGGACACCGCACGCTCGATTTCACCGGCGCGACCCTCCACGAAGCGCTGCGCGTGCTGCTCGATCGCGTCAACTACCTGGCCACGATGGAGGGCGGCGTCACCCACGTCCGCATTCATTCCATGACGAGCGACGTCAAGCCGCCCGGGACGGGGCCGATTCACGTTCCCGGACTCACCGATCGCGCGCCCGGGCAGAGCGACGTGGTCGATGATCTCGTGGACGTCGAGGATCTCGACGAGGACGAAGCGGAGGAGCTGGAGTTGCTCGAGGACACCATTGGCGCGCCGGCGGCCATCGCGGTGGACGATCTCACCGACGCCCTCGAGTCCGAGTACGTGGCCGTCCGATTGCGGGCCCTTCAGCTCCTCAGTTTCCGCTCCGCGGATGCCGCCATTCCCGCGCTCGTCGAAGCGCTCGGCGACGACGACCTCGACGTCGCGTTGACGGCGTCGGATGTGATGGCCGCGATGTCCGGTCCCGCGCCGCTCGAGGCGCTCCTGGAGCAGCTTGCCGAGGACGTCGATGCCGACGTGCAGTTTGCGGCGTTGCGTGCCCTGGCGCTGCGTGCCGATCTGACGAGCCTTCCTCGCCTGCGCCTCGCCGTGCCCAACACGGATCCATTGGTGCGTGAGCAGGCCGCCATGCTCCTCAAAGAACTTGAACGACGAGCCAAAGCCGCGGCTGCCTTCAAGCCCTGACCCGCCGCCGGCTTCCCGTGCGGCCTTCCGCCGCCGCTGGGCGGCGATGACCGCCGGTGGCGCGGTCGTGGTGACGGCGTGCGATGCGGTGTTGTTGCAGCAAAGCAAGAACTACTTCACCGGTGGATTCCTCAGCGTCGATCATCTCGAGCGCCCGCTCGACATCGCACTTTTCCTCGGCAGCTCGCTGGTCGTCGATGCGGCGTTCATCGGCCTCACGACCGCGCTCGTCGCATGGCTGCTCCGATCGCGGCTCCGGCCGCCGGCCCGTGTGTTTGCGGGCGCGCTCGCCGGCACGTCGCTGCTCGTCGTGGCGGACATCATTTCGTACGGCGTCCTGCGTTACCTCGGCGACGTGTTCGACTTCGAGCTGATGTTCGATCTGACCGGCCGCAGCGTGGCGGAAATCCTTGCCGTGTCGTCCAGTCATCTCGTCGTCCCGGTGCTCCTCATCGTGGCGGCCGCCGCGGTGTTGACGAGCGTGGTGTGGGCGGCGAACCGCTACTGGGTGAAGACGCCGCCGGCCACGTTTCCGGCGCGCGTCCTGATCGCGCCGGTTCTCTTCGCCATCTGCGGCGCCGTCGTCCTGACCGCCGCGTCCAACGGCAGCGACATCCTCGAAAACGGCCTGTTGCGAAAGCCGGCGGGGCGTGCGCTCGCGTTCGTTGTCACGCGGGCCACCGACGTCGATCGCGACGGTTTCGGCGCGATTGGCCGAAACGCGGATCCGGCGCCGTTCGACCCCGCGATCTTCCCGTACGCCCCGGACGTGCCTGGCAACGGCATTGACGAAAACGGCGTTGGCGGCGATCTGCCGCTGGCGCACGCGGCGTACGACGAGCCGTCGTATGCCACGGTCGTCTGGAAGCGCCGTCCCGACGTCGTGCTCGTCGTCCTCGAGAGCTTCCGCGCGGATCTCGTGGGGGCTCGGGAGGGCGGTGTGGCCGTCACGCCCGTGATCGATGCACTGTCCGCGGGTGGTGTGGCGGTGGCGCGCGCGTTCTCGCACAACGGGTACACGGTGCAGTCGCGGCATCACCTGTTCACCGGGAGCCTGCTCGCCGTGCCCACGGACTCGACGATCATCGACGACTTCCTGCGCAACGGCTATCGCGTCGGATATTTTTCCGGTCAGGACGAATCGTTTGGCGGCGCCAAATACGATGTCGGCTTCACGCGCGCGACGATGGCCGTCGATGCGCGCGCCGACCGGGCGCGACGGTATTCGACGGCGACGACGCCCGGCAGCCTCGCGGTGCCGGCGCCGGTCGTGCAGGAGCGGGTCGGCGAGTTCCTCCAGCAGCACGGCGCCGCCGATGCGCCGCTGTTCCTGTACGTGAATTTCCACGACACGCACTTTCCGTATTCGCGTCCAGGCCTCGAGACGCTGACGTCGGGCGAGCGCCTGCCGCGGGCCCGCATCGCGCCTGCCGCGCGCGACGCGCTGTGGCGCACCTATGCGAATACCGCGGCCAACGTGGACCGCGCCATAGGCGAGCTCATCGACGCCGTGCGGCGTGCGCGCGGCAGCGAACCAGGGATCGTGATCACGGCCGACCACGGCGAGAGCCTGTTCGACGAGGGGTTTCTCGGCCACGGCTATGCCCTGAACGACGTGCAGACGCGCATTCCGCTCGTGGTAGCCAATCTGCCGCTCGTGCTGCCGGAGCCGTTTGGTCAGGTCGATCTGCGCCGCGCGATCAACAGCGCCTTCGAGCAGCCAGGTCCGCTGACTGGCGTGCCGCATGTGGAGCTCGCGCCCGATCGGGAGATCTTTCAATACCTGGGCGACCTGTCGCGACCGCGGCAGATTGCGTTTCTGCTGAAGGCAGGACGGCTCATCTACGATTTTCGCACCGCGCGCGTGCAGGTGCCCGGTGACCAGTGGCGACTGCCCAGCGAGCTTTCTGGCGTGTCCCGGGATATGTTCCTGCGACTGGTGTGGCAGTGGGAGGCGATGAGTCTCGCGCGGCTCGCCCACGTCGAATCCGAGCCTGCCGCATCGCGAAACTGAATCAACGCTCTCTTCTTGCGTGCTCGTCTGCCAGGAGGGATCCCCACCAGCCAGCGAGGCGGAGCCTGAGACCCCGCAAGCATGTTTGGTGAGCTCCGCCTCGCTGGCCCCTATTACTCTCGCCCCGCCTCCACCACCCCACCGCGCAAAGTCCGCGCGGCGGGGACCCCGGCCGGCGGGGCAGTCGTCTTGACCGAGAAAAACTTGACTCATTCCTCAAGATCTCACGCGGTCAAGACTCCT
>DATKDY010000290.1:0-51958 GCA_035512515.1 Vicinamibacterales bacterium | reverse complement strand
CTGAGGGCGCTTTGCGGAGCATTCGGCGGAACGTACATCATCGTGATGGCGTCGGCACGATAGAACACTCCCAAATCCGGATCGGAGCCGATCATGCCGGTACGGTATGGCTGGACGGGCGCGAAGTAATTCACGAGCGTGCCCATCAGCGCAGAGCCCGCGGGTGAGCCGGCACCCGCCATCATCAAATCCTGCGCGAGAAAGGTCGTGCCTACCCGCAGGCGCTGCTGCATGTCGGACACTTCAGGCTGCGCGCGATAGGCCCCACGAGCCGGATCGACGAGCGAGAAGATCGTGCCGGTGATGGTCACCATGATGAACATGGCGACCAGCATTTCCACGATCGTGAACCCGCGCTCGTTGGGGACGACATTGCGGCAAGTCATCGCGATTTCCTCGTCTTGACGCTGACCAGGCGCGCTTCGTCCCGGGTGCGGTCGAGCACTTCGCCCACCCCGTCGTCAGGCCGATCGTTCAGCGAGAACACCAGCACCTGGAGAACAAGGGTGTTGTTGGGATTGGTTGGCAGCGCTTCGACCGACCAGCGCCGCACGAACACCGTGTTGGCCGGCGCAAAGGGGCCGCCCCCCAATGTGTTGCCCATACGGTCCACGTAATCGACGTAGCCGTTGACGTTAGCCGACAGGGCGTTGTCCGGCGAGGACTGCAGGCCGACGCCGTTGTTCGCCGGCGGATCGACGGAGAGATTCGTCGCGTAGTCCTGAACGGGCAGCCCAGTCACGTCGAAGCCCCAGGTGAGCCCGCGCAACTGCTCCATCTTTTCCTGTGCGAGCGTCGCTGTGTACGTGGCGCGCTGCGCGGATATGTTCCCGCGCGTGGCGAGCGCCATCATCTGCGCCGTCGCGACCAGCCCGCCCGCGAGCAAAAACATCGCGACCATGGTCTCGAGAAGCGAGAAGCCGGATTCGTTACTGCGTTTGAAGTTGGATTTTGCCAAGGCCGTTCACCGTAATGGTTGCTGTCACGCCGTTGCGCACGAGGCGTATCTCGATACCGGCGACCGGAATCATCGGCCACGGGCTCGCCGCGCCCCCCGCGGGGTAATGCGCGGTACCGTCAGGCCAGAACTCGACGGTCTGTGGCAGATCGAACGTCACCGACGTATCGAGCCGCTGCACCGGACCATCGTGATTGGGCAGCGTGATGGGGTTGTTGTCTCCGGCCGGAAACGGATAGACGGCCGGATCGCACCGGTTGGCGGCCGCGTCCGCCGCCGTCGGCACTGACACCGTCCCGAGCAGCTCCGTAATGCGGTATTGACCGGCGGCCGGGCAGTTGAAGCGAACGCGCATCGCGCGGCCCTTGCCGACCGCACGCGACTTGGCCACCTGCATTTCCCGTTCGACGCCCCGCGCCGCTTGTCCGAGCCGCACCGCGTCGAGGCTGGCGAGCACGCTCGGCACGGTGATGGCCATGATGATGCCGATCAGGCTGGCGACCACTAACATGTCGATCAGCGAAAAACCGCGGTGAGAGTGCAACGAGGGAATCATCATGGAACCGCTAGCGTCCACTGCAATGGAGCGGCCATCCCGATTTTTCAACTTTATGGCGAGAATCCGGTCGACGCGGGCACTGCTGTTTCGGATCGGCACAAATCGCGATCGGGCCGAAACGGAACAATCGATTACGGATTTGGGCCGCGAGGAGAGGTGCGCGTGGGGAACGTCATGGTGAAAACAGCCCCGCCCTCGGGGTGATTGGCGACCGCGACGCGACCGTTGTGGCTCACGATGACCTTCTGCACAATCGAAAGCCCCAGGCCGGTACCCCCGGGACGCGTGGTGAAAAACGGCTGGAACACCTTGTCGAGCGCGTCCGCCGCAATTCCAGGACCGTTGTCGCGAACGGTCGCGATGACCGACTCACCTCGGGTATCGGGTCGACCCGTAACGGTGATCACAGCCGGGCGCTGAACCGCCGAACACGCTTCGACACTGTTTCGGAACAAGTTACTGAACGCCTGCCGGAGCAGCACGTCGTCGGCATCGATGATGCCGAACTCGCCATGAATCGAGACCTCGGCCGCCGGGATGTCCTCTGCCGCGCGGGCGATCAGCAGCCGCAGATCGACGTCGGCCAGGCTGAGGGGCTCGGGCCGCGCAAATTTGAGAAAGTTGGTGACAACCAGGCCAAGCTCCTGCGTCTCGCTTCGGATCCCTTGCACGTAGGTGCGCTGTGGCAGGGGGAGGGTCTCGGGGTCGAGGAGGTGTGCGTAGCCGTGAATGGTGGCGAGCCCGTTCCGAAATTCGTGCGCCAGGCCCGCCGTCAGTTCGCCCAGCCGGGCGAGGGCTTCCTTGAGCCGCAGCTGCTCTTCGAGCGCCACCACCGACGTCAGATCGCTGAACAGACAGATGGCGCCCTGCGGCCCACTCTCGCCCGCCAATGGCGACACCGTCACGCCAAGCGGCATCGTGTCACCGCCGCGGGTAATGGTGATCTCCCGTCGCACGACGGGCGCCTGGCCCTCGAGTGACTCGAGGATGACCGCATGGAGCGCGGGAATCTCGTCGAGCACCGCAGCGACGGCGGCGGGCGACTCCTCGATCCGAAGAATGCGATGGGCGGCCGGGTTCACGATCTTCACCTGACGCTGGCCGTCGACGACGATGAGGCCGGACGTCAAGCTCGCGACGATCTGGCTGCTGAGCCGCTCTGACGCCTCGGCGCGCGCCGCGGTCGCCCGCTCCTGCGCCTTCAGCTTCGCAAACGCGTCTTCGAGCGCGGAGGCGAGCAGCACGGAATCGCCGTGGCTGTGGCCGAGCGACCGCCTGGTGTCGCGGGCCGCGGCCGCGAAGCGCAGGACGGCAAACGCGAGGATGCCGACCAGCATCGCCACGACTGCCGTCAGTCCGAGAAACGCATATCCAGTCGCATTCACCGCGCCCATTGTACGTGCGGCGCGAACTCTGGGTTTTGAACTGGTGGTCCTGGCCGTTTTGAACTTGGCGCCGTCACAGAGCTGGAAAGTACCCGAGGTACCACTCGAGCATCCGTTCACCGAACAGCATGGCGATGAGCGTGCCGGCGGCCAGGAAGGTGCCGAACGGCAGCGCGTAACGCAGGTTCCCCTTTTGAAGGCCCATCATCGCCACGCCAATCACCGCTCCGGCAAACGACGACAACACCAGCGTCAGCAGCACGGCGCGCCAGCCGAGAAACGCGCCCACCATGGCGAGCATCTTCACGTCGCCCATGCCCATGCCCTCTTCCTTGCGCAGCACATAGTAAGCCGCCGCGATGCCATAGAGGACGCCGCCGCCGAGGAGGATCCCCAGCAGCGAGTCAACCGGGCCCGGCGGGGCTACGAAGCTGAAGGCAGACCCGACGAGGATCCCTGGCAGCGTGATCACGTTGGGGAGCAACTGGTGCTCGAGATCGATCATGAACAGCACGATCAACGCCGTCGCCAGCACCAGACGGCTTGCGAGCAACCACCCGACCGGTGTCATCCAGACGATCAGCACCCAGACAAGCGCCGTCACGAGCTCGATGATCGGGTACTGCATCGAGATGGGCGCATGACAGTAGGCGCATCGGCCTCGTAACGCGATCCAACTGACAATCGGGATGTTGTGATACCAGCGCAATGGACGCTCGCAACCGGGACATCGCGACGGCGGCGACGCGAGCGACTGTCCCCGCGGCAACCGGTAAATGCAGACGTTGAGAAAGCTCCCCACGCAGACGCCCAGGACGGCGGCGAGGATGGCGTGGGCCGGATCCATCAGTGCAGGGCGAGCTTGAAATCGTCCGGCATCGGCCACAACGGCGATGACCTCGCGACCTTGACGGTCTCACTCTCGGGATCAATCTCAAAGGGCGTCCCGGCCGGATCGGTGGGGATGCCGCGCAGCATCCGCGCGGCGACGAGGTCGTCCCAACTTGCCGGCAAGTATCCCATCCGGAGCTTGAAGGTCCAGAGGATGTGATTGAGCTCGTCGATGGCATCCATTGCGTCGAACTGCGCGAGTCGCGTCCGTGATTCCTGTTTGAGCCAGTCGTCCTCGGCCGTCTCGAACATCTGCTGCCAGATCAAACGCGCAGCCTCGCGTTCGCCACCTTGCACGAGCACCGCCGCGGCGGTGGTCTTCAACCAGAAGGGCGCCCCCTCGATTTCCGAGGCCCGTTGGTACCACTCTGCAGCTTGCACGTAATCCCGGTAGGTCACGAAGTAGACAAACCCGATATCGTGCAGATACTCCCAGCGCTCGGGGGTGCGTTCCGCTCCGCGTTCGAGGAGCTCGACCGCCAAATCCGGTCGCCCCGGCCCTCCGGGCGCCGCCTCCGAGAGAAAGATCGCGCCAAACCGGTACGCCGTGGTAAACCGTGGGTCAAGTGTCGTGACGAAGTCGAGAAACGGATAGAGCAAGTCGTAGTTCTTGTCGGTACGCGTCTCCAGACGTTGCCGGCCGAAGTACACGACGGCACGCATCCAGTACACGTCCGCAATCAGGCTGTCGAACCCAAGCGCGAGGCGACGCATGGTTGCGGCATCCTGCAGCCAGAGGATCGGCGTCGCGGGCTCATAGGGCTGCCATCCGCGGTCACGCCACACCTGCAATCCGACCGCCACTGCCAACAGCAGCGCGATGACGATGACGTAAGCGCGTGAGGACTGCACGCTATTTGAAATCCCTCTTGCGGAAGACGGCCATGGCGCCAAGGAGCACCGCGGTGATGTACACGGCCGCATATGCCAGAGTGAGCGCCACGTGCGTCGCCGTGACCGGGACGGCGTGCACGACCTCGGCTTTGACGTTGAATGGGGCGAGGTTCGGCAGGAGGTAATACATCCCGCGCGCGATGAAGGCGACGGGGGCAGAATCGACGACCGCCTCGAACTGCCGGAGGTCGGCGTTGAAGTGTCCGGCAATCCACAGCGCCAGGGTGAACAGCATCGACAGCAGCGGACTCGAAAACGACGAAAAGAACAGCGCAATGGCCGTGACCAGCATCAACTCGCCGAAGATCAAGGCGACGGCGATCATCAGCGTGGGATCCATCGCCGGCGCCGGCCAACTCGCGCGCAGGCCCTCCGAGGCGGCGAAGTCCTGATAGAACAAGACGGCGTAGAACGCCAGACACATCGCGCCGAGATTGACGGCCAGCGTCATGACCAGTCCCAGGTACTTGCCGATGAGAAACTGCTCGCGCGTCAGGGGCTTGCTGAGCAGCGTGTAGATGCTGCGCCGATCGACTTCCTTGGCGACCAGGCCGATGCCGATGAAGACGGCGATGAAGAGCCCGAGAACGTTGAGCGCGGCCAGCCCCAGATCCTTGATGATCTTCAGGTCCTGCCCGGCCGTGAGCTGGCTGATCAGATAGGACGCAAACACCAGCAGCACGCCAAACCCGGCGATGGTCAACGGCACGCGATCGCGAACGGACTCACGATACACCGCCGAGGCGACCAGGACGATCGCCTTCATCAGCAGCTCACCCCATCGACGTCGCGCGGCGTGGCCGCGTTGACCATCGACACGAAGTAATCCTCGAGCGTCGTGCGAATCGGATTGAGCGAGACGACCTCGACGCCGTCGGCCGCGAGGGTCTGAATGAGCCTGTGAGGCGTTTCGTTCGGCGGGAGTTCGAGCGTATAGCGTTGATTGGAGAGCGCCGTCATCGAGACACGCCCGCTGAGCTTCTCCCTCGTGGCATCAGGCAGGTTGGCCACCACCATTTCCCATCCCCGCAGTTCGAACGCCACCATGTCCGCCATGCGGCCGATGGCCATCAGGCGCCCCTGCACGACGATGCCAACCTGACTGCACAACGCTTCGGCATCGGCGAGGATGTGCGAGCTGAAAAACACCGTGCAGCCACGGTCGCGCAGCCGCAGCATCAATTGCCGGAGGTGCCGTCTGCCGAGCGGATCGAGGCCGGACATCGGCTCGTCGAGAAACACGACGCTGGGCTCGGCCACGAGCGCCTGGGCCACGCCGACACGCTGAATCATGCCCTTCGAAAACGAGCGCAGCGTCATGCGGCGCTCGCCGCCAATGCCGACCTCGTCGAGTGACACGGACACCCGTCGCCGTCGCTCCTCGCCGCGGAGCCCCGACAGCCCGGCGAAATATTCGAGCAGTTCTTCGGCCGTGAGGTAGTCGTAAAACGAGGGGTTCTCGGGAAGAAAGCCAATGCGGCGGCGCATGTCGAGGTCGCCAACCGGCTTGCCCAGGATGCGCGCAGTGCCGCTCGTCGGGAAGATGAGGCCCATGAGCAGTTTGAGCGTCGTGCTCTTGCCGGCACCGTTGGGGCCGAGAAAGCCGAACACCTCGCCCTCCTCGACCGTCATGGTGAGCGCGTCGAGCGCGCGATACGGGCGCGGCCGCCAGAATCCCAGGTGAAAGTCCTTGGTCAGCTTCTCGGTTTCAATTGCCGCCATGCATTGTCATTTCGCGATCCGCCGAAGCTCCCATTCGACGGCCGCCTCGAAGAACTCGCCTCGGAGGTTCGGAAGGCGGATGCCATTCATGAAGAACGTGGGCGTGCCCCGCACGCCGAGTTGCACGCCCTGTCCGATATCCGCGCGTACCAGTTCGAGCGTTTTCGGATAGCGCGCATCGAAATCGGTGACGCCACCCACCGTCGAAGCCGCTTGCTTCACGCTGTCGGGCGTCAAGGTCGCCTGGTTGGCGAACAACCAGTCCTCCATCCGGTCGGCCTGGCCGTTTTCGCGGGCGAGCCTGACTGCCGCGGCCGCTTCACACGCAGCCAGATGGCTGCCACCGAGCGAATTGCATTCGGGGTCGAGCGGAAAATCCTTGGTGACGAACGCAATCTTGCCTGGATGGTTCTTCTGCAGGCGCGCCAGCACGGGCTTGTATTCGCGGAAGGTCTGCCCGCAAGGCGGGCACATGTAGTCGTTGAACTTGACGATGACGACGGCCGCGCCGCTGCCGCCGGCGCCGACGTTGGGCACGCGCGGCTGCGTGGCGAGGAAGTTTTCAAGCTCCCGGATCGCGTCCGGGGGCAGCGGTTGCGGTGGAGCCGCCTGGGTTGTCGCAGGGGCAGCTGGCTCTCCAGCCGCGGCCGCGACGTCACCCCCTGGGAACATCAGCACCGCTGTGGCGGCGAAGGCGACGAACGCCAACGCCGTGACGAGCGCGACAGGCGTCTGGATCAGGCGACGAACATCGCGCGAGGCGCGACTGGGCAGCGTGCTCATGGGATCCTTGGCCGCTGACCCCGAGAGGAGAAACAGCGCGATGATGGCGGCGTAGGTCCCGACGCACAGCAGACACACCGCGTTGAGGACGAAAAACGAGGCGTACGCGAGATACAGCACACCGGCGAGGCCCAGCGTCGAAACGGCGAAGACGTAGTTCGGCAGGTTCTGGCGCGCGGCCACCGACTTCTGACAGAGCGCAATCAGCAGCAGCACGAACGCGAAATAGAGGACGCCGATGAGCGCGACCGGCACGCCGCCCACGGAGCCGAAGCGGCTCGTGTAGGCCTCGGTGCAACTGAACGTCGCGTTGACGTCACAAATGCTCGAGTAGAGCGGATCGTGCAGGATGCGGTAGTGCACCCAGGTGGACGCGGCTGAAAAGCCCAGACCCACCAGCGCCGAAACACTCATCCATCGTGTCGTCATAGCCGAGATTGTACCCCTCCGGCATCAGCGCCGTCGCGAAGGTCAGGGAATCCTGAACGAGTCCAGCGCGTCCACAGGAGTCGCCAGACCGCTCGTCATGTCCGCCTCGCGTGGGGGCACGCCGTCCACGAAGACGAACAGTTCGCCGTCCGCGCGCCCGGCAAAGGCCTTCTCAGCCGCTTCCCGAGCGGTCCGAGGCCGGGCGGAAATGTAATAGTCGGTCGCCATTGGGCGGCCGTGACAGTCCTGACCGGCTGACATCGCCTCGACGGCCGCGCGAAGCGCCAGCACGTACCCTGCGTCCGCGAGATCGTCAAGGATATCGGCCGCCACGGCATCGACGTTACCCGGACACCCGCTCGCGAGCGTCCCGAGATCAGTGACATAGCCCCCCGAGACGGCCTTGAATCGTTGCTGCGCATCGTGGATCGAGTGGAGCGCACTGAGGGCAACCGCTTCGTGACGTTGCTTCTCCGCGTAGCGGGCAAGCGGCAGGCCGGCGGCCACACACGCGCCAACGACCGGCACGAGGATCGACAACACTCGCATCGCCTTGGATTATGTCCTCGTACAAGCCAAGGGCCGCTCCGAGGAGCAGCCCTGGCTTCAAGCGAGAAGGACGACTATCGGCCGAGGGGCGTGATCGTCCCGAGTTCGACGAACGGCTCAGGCGGCGCCACGCCAGTCGTGTCCTGCCAGAGGGCCGAGCCGACGTTCGACGCAAACGCGCGGTTGCCCGTGCTGCCAACCGTCTGCGGGACAGCCGTGATGTAGAAGGTGGTATTGGTGGCCACGCCGAGGCAGTTCAGGGGACCAATTACACCGCCCGCGCCTGCCGCCAGAGTAAAGGTGTAGCCGCTCTTGACCGCCGGGTCGACACTGCCCAAATCGGGCGAGATGAAAGGCGCCGTGCCTGCCACACAGGGCGTACCCAAGGCGACCAGCGTGGTGGAATAACCACGATTCAGGCCCCAGTAGTCCGCTTCCGCCGACACAACGGCGCGAGTCGAGCCGATGGCCGACGCTTCGTTGCCGGAAATACGAGCGCGCAGGAGGCCGGGAACGGCAATCGCGGCGATGATGCCGATAATCGCCACGACGATGAGCAACTCGATCAGGGTGAAACCCTTGGTGTCGCGGATACGCATGTGTAATCTCCCCAAAAAATAAGCTTCGATGGTGTGGTGTCTTCAGTTTGACGACGCCGCCGCTTGGTTGGGCGGCGCCCGTCGCACGAACCAACAGCAACGGGCATGCCACTAGCACAGCAATGCCAGATTCGTCTCGTAACTCAATGAATATTAGACACTTATCGGACTTCCCCGAAGAGCTCGAGAGGCCCTTAATGATACCACGGCCCCGACGCACTGACAAATTCCGTCAGCTGAACTGTCACTTCGCGTCAGGTGGCATAGGTGGCGCGCCACACGAAGGGCGCGAACGATCACGAAGGGCACGAAGGACACGAAGGGATCCAGAAATTCTGGCTTCGTGGACTTCGTGGAGGTCAGGTGCAGCAGGTGCGGGCCGGGGTACGTCAGCGTAATTGGTATTTCTTCACGAGATACCGAAATTGTCGGAAGCTGAGGCCGAGCAGGTCGGCGGCGCGGACCTGGACCCCTCCTGCCTGTTTGAGCGCGCGCTCGATATGCGTTCGCTCGATCTGTTGGAGGTGCTGCTCGAGGTTGAACCCCGCTGCGGGCAACGCGTCGTCGCCGCGTTTGCCGGCCATCGAGGTCGCCGGCCGGCCATCTCGAAGGTGCTCGCCGAGCGTCTCGAGTTCGATGCGGCCGCCGGTTTCGAGCGCCACGGCGCGCTCGACGGCGTTTTCGAGCTCGCGCACGTTGCCCGGCCAGGGGTAGGCCATGAGCGCGGCGCTGGCATCCGGCGCGAAGCCCTGGAGCGATTTTCCCATCTCGCGCGTGAACTTGGCGAGGAAGTGGCCGGCCACGAGCGGCACGTCCTCGGCGCGCTCACGCAAGGCCGGCAGTCGAATCGGAATCACGTTCAGGCGATAGAACAGGTCCTCGCGAAATCCGCCTTCGCCCACCAGCGCCGCGAGATCGCGGTTGGTCGCCGCGATTACGCGGATGTTGGCCGCCACTTCGTCGGTTCCGCCGACGCGCCGGTACTTCCGCTCCTGCAGGACGCGCAGCAGTTTGACCTGCATCGCCGGGCTCATCTCGCCAATCTCGTCGAGGAACACGGTGCCCCGGTCAGCGACCTCGATGAGGCCCTTTTTGTTTGTTTCCGCGCCCGTGAATGCACCCCGGACGTGACCGAAGAGCTCCGATTCCAGCAGGGTTTCAGGCAGCGCGCCGCAATTGACGGCGACAAACGGGTGCTCGCGTCGCAGCGACTGCACGTGGATGGCGTGCGCGACCAGTTCCTTCCCGGTGCCCGATTCTCCGCTGATCAGGATGGTGCTGTTGGTCCGGCACACCGATTCGACCAGCCGGAAGACTTCCAGCATCTTGTCGCTGCGACCGATGATTCCCGCGAACCCATCGGTGGAGATCGCCTGGCGCAGGACGTCTCGTTCGTGGCGCACGCTCCGGGCCTCGATCAACTGACGGACCTGCAGCGTGACCAGGTTGACGTCACGGAACGGCTTTTCGAAGAGTGCGGCGGCACCGCGCTCCCGCGCCCGCCGCCACTCGTCGGAATCTCGGGAGAAGTGCGCGGTCATCATGCACACGATCGTGTCGGGCGCGATGTCACCGGCGGCCTCGAGCAGCTCGATGCCGTCCATCCGTGGCATGCGGATGTCGGTGAGCAGGACATCGACGTACTCGCGTGCGATCACGTCGCGCGCGGCCAGGCCGTCGCCGGCCACCAGCACCTCGAAGCCATCGCTCTGAAACAGGATGCGCATCCATTCGCGCATCGACTGCTCGTCGTCAACGATCAACACACGGAGGGACTGGGTCACGATGCACTAGTGCCCTGGAAGCGTGGTGGGTTGCATAAGTCCCGGAGCGCGGCGCCCGGATCGCAAGGCGCGACAACTGAGAATATTGGGCATATTTGAGGGCGGAGCAACGCAGCGAGCCGGGATGCCCCGCCCGGGAATTATGTGACCCATCACACTTCCAGGGCACGAGACGCGTGCTGGATGGCTGGCGGGAAGGTCACGCGAAAAATCGTTCCCCGGTCAGGTTGTGACTGAACATCAATCGACGCGTTGTAGTCCGACACGATGCGGTGCACGATGGCCAGCCCGAGACCGGTCCCCTTGCCAAAAGATCCGCGAAACGGTTGAAAGATGCCCTCGAGCTCATCGTGCGCGATCCCGACGCCCCCGTCGGTCACCGTCAGCACCGCGGCGCCGGGGCGGGCCGGATCGTGAAAGGCGCTGAGGGTCAGGGTCCCCCCCTCCGGCATCGCGCGCAGGCCATTGGTCGCGAGGTTCCAGACGATCTGGCGCAACTGGTTTTCGTCACCCTGGACGACCACGTCGGCCGGCCCTGGCCGCACATTAATCGTGTGTCGCTCGCCGACCTCGTGGCTGTTGCGAAGCAGCGTCGCCGTCTCGAGCAGCATGCGGTGGAGGTTCAGCTCATGCACCGTGACCCGCTGCGGGCGGGCATACGCCAGAAACGACCGGATGGTGTCGTTGAGCCGCTCCGACTCGCGCAGGACAATGTCCATCAGTTGCGCCTCGTCCTGCGACAACTTCAGCTTCTGCCGCAGGATCTGCATGGATCCCGACATCGATGCCAGCGGATTCCGGATCTCGTGCGCGATCCCGGCAGCCATCTCGCCGACCGCGGCGAGGCGGTTCTGCAGTTGTGCATCGCGCTCGAGCCGCTTGACGTCGGTCACGTCCTGAAAGGTGTAGAGATAGCCGCGGCGCCCGTCGGGCAGCGGCAATTGCGCGACCGCCAGTCCGAGCGCGATCACCGTGCCATCCGGCCGCCGGTATTGAATATCCATGCGCTTGCTGCGCGCGCGCAGCAGATCTTCGTCGAGGCCTTCTGTGAACTCACGCGGCAGTTGCAGCACCTCGAACGCGCGCTTGTTGACGACGCTGGCCAGCGAATGCCCGGTGATGAGCACGGCCGAACGGTTGAACGTCAGCAGACGATTCTGCTCGTCGGCCGTCGCCAGACCGCTCAACAGGTTGTCGATGACGTATTGATTGAAGAATTGCAGGTCGGCGATTTCCTCCGACGCCTGCACGAGTTGCACGTCCGCACGCCGGACCCGTTCGGCCAGCGACCCTGCCAGAAAGGCGACCGCAAAAAGGCCGAACACATTGAGGCCGACCGTGTACTGCGCCACGCTCAACATCGGCAGTGGCCGATCGAAGGTGATCCCGAAGAACGAGTCGAGGTTGCCTGTGGCTTGAAGATACTGCGCCAGCACGACTCCGGTGAAGAGGAGGGAGCCAAAGGCGGCCACCTGCAATGCGCCCCTCCGAAAGCGGATGGTGCTGGCCGCCACGATTGGCAGCACGTACAACGACGTGAACAGGCTGCTGATGCCTCCGGTGAGGGCCACACAGGCAGACACCAGGATGACGTCAATCGAAAAGTGAATGTCCGTCAGCCACGGGACCCGATCGACGAAGCGCAGCGAGGCGATGAAGGCGAGGCTGACACCATACACCAACGCGATGAGCACGAAAAACGGGTTGGTGGCAAAGTCGCCCGGCGCGCGGATCTGCACCACGAGCGCGGCCCCCAGCAGCACGGTGGCTGCGGCCAGGCGCAGCGCGACATGCACGAGAAGGCGGTGCCCCAGCGTGCGGGTCATCAGCCTGTCAACTGGCTGATGAGACCGAAGATCGGCAGATACATGGCGATGACGATGCCGCCGACGACGCCGCCGAGAAAGGCGATCATCACCGGCTCCATCAGCGTCAGCATGCCTGCGACCGCAGTGTCCACTTCCTCTTCGTAGAACTCGGCAATCTTCGACAACATCGTGTCGAGCGCGCCGGTGGCTTCGCCGACGCCGATCATCTGCACGACCATCGGCGGGAACACGCCCGTCTGCTTGAGCGGCGCGGCAATGGTCTCCCCACCCTCGATGCTCTTGCGCGTCACCATGATCGCGTCTTCGATGATGGCATTGCCCGCGGTCCGCGCCGTGATCTCGAGCCCGTCGAGAATCGGCACGCCGGATGCCATCAGCGTCGACATCGTCCGGCAGAAGCGCGCGACGGCGATCTTGCGCAGCACCGAGCCCAGGATCGGCAGCTTGAGCGTCACCGCATCGACGACCCTGCGTCCGCTCTCGGTGCCGTAGTAGCGCTTGAACGCGAAGACCATGGCCACCCCGCCCACGATGATGTAGGGCATGAACTCGACCAGCAGGTTGCTGGCGGCAATGACAATGCGAGTCGGGAGCGGCAGTTCCGCGCCGAGGCCCGCAAACAGGCTGGCGAAGGTCGGGATGACCTTCCACAGAATGGCGCCCACCACGACCGCGGCGATCAGGATGACCGCCACCGGGTAGATCATGGCGGACTTGACCTGGCTCTTCAACTTGACCGCTTTCTCGATGTACACCGCGAGGCGCTTGAGAATGCCGTCGAGGATGCCGCCGGCTTCGCCCGCGGCGATCATGTTCGAATAGAGCGCGTCGAACACCTTGGGGTGCTTCTTCATGGCGTCGGCGAGCGACGCGCCCCCTTCGACATCACCCCGCACGGCCAGGATGACGGCGGCGAAGTTCTTGTCTTCCTCCTGGCCGCCGAGAATCTCCAGACACTGCACGAGCGGCAGGCCCGCGTCGATCATCACGGAGAACTGCCGGGTGAACACGGCCAGGTTCTTGGCGCTCGGCGCTTTCGACTTCAGTTTCTTCGGCCCCGCCGCCGCAGCAGCAGCTTTGCCCGGCGTAATTCGAGTGACGAGAATCTGCTCGCGCCGCAGCGCGGCGACCACCATATCCATGGTGTCGCCGGCGCGCTCGCCGTTGACGGTTTCGCCGCCGCGTGTGCGGCCGGAAAATGCAAATGTCGGCATGACGCGTTACCTCTGAACCGGTCGAATCCCCGCCGTCGTTCCACCAGGCCGGCCGAGCCCCGCGCCCGCGACGACGCCCGCGCCACGGTTGATCATCTCCTGCAGTTCCTCTCGATTCGACGAGGCGCTGAGCGCCGTCTCGAGCGAGATCTGCCGCTTCATGTACAGCGACGTCAGGGACTGGTTCATCGTCTGCATCCCGACCTTTTCCTGCCCGGTCTGCATGGAGGAGTAGATCTGGTGAATCTTGTCCTCGCGAATCAGATTGCGCACGGCGGGCGTCGGGATCAGGACTTCGAGAGAGACGACGCGGCCCCCACCATTGGCTTTCGGCAGCAGCGCCTGGCAGACCACGCCCTCGAGGACCAGCGACAATTGCGTGCGGATCTGCGACTGCTGGTGTGACGGGAAGACGTCGATGATGCGGTTGATGGTCTGCACGGCCGAATTCGTATGCAGCGTGCCGAAGGTCAGGTGGCCGGTTTCGGCAATGCGCAGCGCCGATTCCACCGTTTCGAGATCGCGCATCTCGCCGATGAGCACGACGTCGGGATCCTCGCGAAGGGCGGCACGAAGGGCGTTCGTGAAACTGTTGGTGTCGGCGTGGATTTCGCGCTGATTGACCAGACACTTCTTGTGCTGGTGCAGGTACTCGATCGGGTCTTCGATGGTCAGGATGTGGCCGTGATTTTCGGTGTTGATCTTGTCGATCATCGCGGCCAGCGTGGTGGACTTGCCGCTGCCGGTGGGACCGGTCACGAGCACGAGGCCGCGTGGCTTCTCGGCCAGCTTGGCCACCACAGCCGGCAAATGCAATTCGTCGAACGTCTTGATGCGTTCGGGGATCTGCCGGTACACCGCGCCGACGGCGCCCTTCTGGTTGAACAGGTTGCAGCGGAATCGCGCAATCCCCCGGATGCCGAACGAAAAGTCGAGCTCGAGCGACTCCTCGAACCGCTTCTTCTGCGCGTCGGTGAGGACGCTGTAGGCCAACGCCTTGGTGTCGGACGCCGAGAGGTCCGGAAAGTCCAGACGACGCAGCTCGCCGTGCACCCGTACCTGCGGCGGACTCTCGATCGACAGGTGCAGATCCGATCCGTCGAGTTCAACCGTGGTCTTCAGCAATTCCGGCAGTGTGGGCATGTCTGGCTCTCAGCTCTTACGTTCTTACGTTCTTACGTTCTCACGTTCTCACGTTCTAAGTTCTCAGTTCTTCATTCCGTTCCCAGTTTCCAGTTCGTCTTTCCGGTTCCAAGTTCACAGTGCGTCGTTCCGTTCTGAGTTCCCAGTTCCGTCGTTCCGGTTCCAAGTTCACAGTTCGTCGTTCCGTTCTTCGTTCTTAGTTCTTAGTTCTTAGTTCTTATCGGACGGTCTCACGTAAGACTTCTTCCAGCGTCGTCACGCCCAGCTTCACTTTGCGCAATCCGCTGCCCCGCAGCGTGATCATGCCCTCGTCCACCGCCTTGCGGCGCAGTTCGAGCGACGAGGCGCCGACCAGAATCAGTTCACGCAATTCGTCAGTAATTTCCATCACTTCATACAGCCCGACGCGACCCTTGTAGCCGGTCTTGTTGCATTTGTCGCAACCGGCGCCCTTGGACGGCTTGATGGTCTTGGCATCCTCGGACGAGAAGCCCATCTGCTCGAGCGCCTGTGGCAGCACCGGATCCTCGACCTTGCAGTTGGCGCACACCCGCCGCACCAGGCGCTGGGCGCACACCAGATTCAGGGAACTCGCCACGAGGAAGGGCTCGATGCCCATGTTCATCAGGCGGTTGATGGTGCTCGGGGCATCGTTGGTGTGCAGCGTGGAGAGGACCAGGTGACCGGTCAGGGCCGCCTTGACCGCGATTTCCGCCGTTTCGAAGTCGCGGATCTCGCCCACGAGGATGACGTTCGGGTCCTGCCGGAGAAAGCTTCGGAGGGCGGCGGCGAAATTGAGTCCGATATTCTCGCGCACCTGCACCTGGTTGACGCCCAGCAGGTTGAACTCGACGGGATCTTCCGCGGTCATGATGTTGGTTTCGACGGTGTTGATCTTCGCAATCGACGAATAGAGCGTGTTCGTCTTGCCGCTGCCGGTCGGTCCCGTGACGAGCACCATGCCCCAGGGCTTGTTGATTGCGGTATCGAGCTTGGTCAGGGATTCTTCCTCGAACCCGAGCTTGGTCATGTCGAGCATCAGCTTCGACTTGTCGAGCAGGCGCATGACGATCTTTTCGCCAAACAGGGTCGGCAGGCACGACACGCGAAAGTCGATGTCCTTCGGCGTGCCGTTGTCGCTGAAGCGAATCTTGATGCGCCCGTCCTGCGGCAATCGCTTCTCGGCGATGTCCAGCTTCGCCATGATCTTGATGCGCGACGTGATCGCGTCACGCAGCTTGAGCGGCGGCGACATGATGTTGTAGAGAATCCCGTCCACGCGGTAGCGGATGCGGTACTCCTTCTCGTAGGGCTCGATGTGGATGTCGCTGGCACCCTTCGAGATGGCCGACATCAGCACGACGTTCACCAGCTTGATGACCGGGGCCTCCTCGCCCTGGCGTGACAGGGTCTCGGCGCTGATCTCTTCCAGTTCTTCGATGACCTCGACGTGGTCAGACGCCGTGAGCATCGGCATATCGTCGAGTGCGCGATTGGCGACCTCCAGGGCGCTTTGGCCGGGAGCGGCGGTGTTGGCCGCCGCCTTTGCCGCCGCCTGGGCGGCGACGCCGTAGTACTTGTCGATGGCGTCGAGGAGAGCAATTTCGGAGGCAACGACCGGTTCGACGTTGTACCCGGTCATGAACTTCACGTCGTCCATCGCGAAGACGTTCGTCGGGTCGGTCATCGCGATGGTGAGCGTGGCGCCGGCGCGGCTGAGCGGCACGATTTGATACTTGCGGGCGGTCTCGGCGGGGACCATCTTGATGACGGCCGGGTCGATCTCGAATTGGTTCAGGGCGATCGAGGGCACCCCATACTGCTTCGACAGCAGCGCGGTGATCTCGTCATCCTTCACAAACCCCAGTTTGACGAGGTTGGCGCCAAGCTTCCCCCCCGTCGTTCGCTGATAGTTCAGCGCTTCCTGGAGCTGTTCGGGCGTGATGCGCTTCTCTTTGAGAAGCAGCTCGCCAATACGAACGGGCATAAAAGGCTATCAGCTTTCGGCTATCGGCTATCGGCGCTATCAGCTCTCAGCTATCGGCTATCGGCTATCGGCTATCGGCTGAAAGCCCCTTTCCTCAGTAACTCAACCGGACTGCGAGTCCCCACCCGCGGTCGTGCCGCGTCCCCCGGGCGACGTACGCGTCCACAAACGCGCCGGCGCGTACGGCAAACGAGCCGCCAGCGCTGACGACCGGGCGCGCGTCGCCCACGGTGCTGGCGCGCACGCCGGCGCGCACACCCACCTGCTGGCCGCGCAGCCAACGTTCGATGCCCGCCGCCACATCCCGACGCTCACCCGCCGGGTGCGGCACCCGCGTGAGATCGGCGTCGAGCGACACGATCAGCCGCGAGATGCCTGGCCAACTGTCGGCCCAGGCCGCACCCACTCGAGCGTGACGTTTCAGACTCACCGCGCCGCCCCCTCCGCTCTCGTCTCCCTCGCCGAAGGTCGGGGCCGTTGCATTGCGAACCACGACGCCCGCCCGGACGCGCCCGGTCGCCAGCATCGCGCCCAGATCGACGTCTCCGCGAGTGGACCCGCGCCGGTCGAGCGCCTCCGCGCCATCGAAAAGGTCCTCCCATGAGCCGCCCGCGAGGGTTGCCCGTCCCACACGACCGCGAACGAGCTTGAGCGTTGCGCCAAGCGTGACGTAATCCCCAACCGACTGCTGGACGGTGACGCCGAGGTGACTCGTAACCAGTGTGCGGACGAACGCTTGCCTAGTTTCTCGGTCGGGGGTTCCCGAAACTGCAGGGTCCACCAGTTGCCCCGAGGTGGTGGAGATGCGGTAAAAGGCCAGGCCCACCGGAGTGGCGCCCATCGCCAGCAGCGTTGTCCCAAGCCGCCCTGAGGGCCCGTCAGAGAGCAAGAGGTCCTCTGCCGTATCAGTCGTTCGACCTAATCCAAACGTAATATTGAAAATAGGCCCACTGACCAGGCCAGACGGGTTCCAGGCAACGGCCGACGCATCGTCAGCAACCGCCACAAACGCCGCCATGGCGGCCGCGCGAGTACCCAGCGCCTCCAGCCCTTGTGCGGACGTGACGGAGGGAGAGGCCAGGACGAGCAGGAGAGTGAAAGCGACTCCGGTAGTTTTCTTCAACATAAATATAAATTTTGAGTAGACTAAATAAAGAGGACCTGGCGCGGAAGGTCATCGTATTCAGCAGTTTGAAGCAGTGTCAAGGAACAGAATGTCCCCGTCCGCTCGTATTGTGTAAGGGGGAATGGGGTTGATGCGGCGCATCGCGGGGGTGGTTTTGCGCCCGCGCGCCACGCTGGCCGCTCTGGTGAGCGCGCCGACGTGGCTTGGAACCTGGTCAGCAATCCTCATCGTTTGGGCGGTTTGTGGCGGATGGCTGCTGACGACGGACATTGGACAGCAGGCGCTCGTCGACGAGCGCGTGCGTGTCATCGAAACGTTCGGCGGCAGCGTCACCGACGCGCAGTACGCCAGCCTTCAGGCCGAGCCCCCCTGGTGGGTGTATTTCACGAGCGGCAGTCGGCTCTTGCTGCTGCCAATCACCACACTGCTGGTGGCGGTGGGACTGCTGGCGGTGGCGCGACTCGACGGCGTCCCCGCCACCCTGTTGCAGGCATTGGCCCTGGTCGTGCACGCGACGGTCATATTGCTGGTCGGTCAACTGGTCGGGACGCCTGTGCATTTCGTGCGCGAGGCGCTGACCAGTCCCCTGAATCTGGCGAGCCTGCTTCCGCTGGTCGAGGACGGCACCCTGGCGGCGCGGTTCTTTGGCACGATGGATGTGTTCGCAGTGTGGTGGGCGGCGCTGCTCGCGTTGAGTCTGTCCGTTCTGACGGGTCGCCGGTTCTGGCGCTACGCAGGTCCACTGGCGGCGCTCTATCTCGGGTTTGCCGCACTGGCGGCCGCGACGATCGCGGCCATGGGAGGAGCCTGACGTGTTCCGTAGGAAATGGATTCTGGTCATCATCGCCCTGGTCATCATCGCCGGTGGGGCCGCGACATATTTCGCCCGCCAGGCGGCGCCCGGCGTCAGCGTGTCGGCCGAGGCCATTCAACGGCGCGATCTCGAGGCGATCGTGTCGGCGTCCGGCAAGATCGACCCGCGCAAGACGGTCAATATCAGCGCCCAGTCGATGGGCCGCGTGACGAAGTTGGCCGTCAACGAAGGCGACCGCGTCAAAGCCGGCCAGTTTCTCCTCCAGATCGATCCGGTCACCGCAGAGAGCGCCGTGCGGCGCGACGAGGCGAGTGTTGCGGCCGCACGCACCTCGCTCGAGCAGGCCCGCATCGGGATCAGGAGCGCGGAAGTGAATCTGGACCTGGCCAGACAGAACCTGAAGCGCCAGCAGGAGCTGTGGGATGCCGGGCTCACCACGCGCGAGACGCTCGAAAAAACGCAGAACGAGCTCGCGGTTCGCGAGACCGATTTGCGCGCCAGCCAGCAGGAAGTCCGCACCCGCGAGGAGCAGCTGCAGCAGCAGTTGGCCGGGCTCACGAGCACACAACACAACCTGCGACAGGCGCGGTTCGAGGCGCCGTTCGACGGCATCGTGACGAGGCGCAACGTCGAGGTCGGCGATACGGCGGTGGTCGGCACGATGAACAACCCGGGCACCGTGCTGCTGACCGTCGCCGACATGTCGATCATCGAAGCCGAAATCGAAGTGGACGAAACCGACATTCCCCTGGTCGAAATGCGCCAGCCGGCGAGGGTGACCATCGATGCAATTCCCAATCGCATCTTCAAGGGCCACGTCACCGAAATCGGCAACAGCCCAATCCAGACGGCGGGCGCTCAGACCGGCGCGCAGCGTACGGCGACGAACTTCAAAGTCGTTGTCACCCTCGACGAGCAGGTCCCCGAGGTGCGTCCTGGCTTCACCTGTACGGCGGAAATCACGACGGCAACGCGTGCAATGGCTGTCGCGGTGCCGATTCAGGCGCTGACGATTCGGGAGCTGGTCTACGACGACCAAGACAACATCGTCCGCACGCCGCGTCCACCGCAGCCGCGTTTCCGCTTCGGCCCGAGCGTCGAGCCTGCGGTGTCCGCCAACACGTCGGTCGAACTGCTGCCCGGGCAGCGCCGCGAGGAAACGGAAGGCGTGTTCATCGTGCGGGACGGCAAGGCCCTCTTCGTGCCCGTGAAGCTGGGGATCGCGGGAGAGCGCTACTTCGAAGTTGCCGGCGGACTCAACGAAGGCGATCGCGTGATCACCGGACCGTTCGACTCCGTCCGCAATCTTTACGATGGCGACATGGTCGTGGTCAACGAACGCCGCTAGCGCGATGACATGTCTCAAATCCTCGAATCCATCAAGCTCGCGCTTGGCTCCATCTGGTCGAACAAGCTCCGATCGCTGCTCACGCTGCTGGGCAACATCGTAGCGGTGTCGTCGATCATCACCGTGGTGTCCCTCATTCAGGGGATGAACTCCACGGTGTCCGACGCCGTCATGTCGGATCTCGGCGCCGACACGTTCACGATCGATCGCATGGGGATGACGACGAACGAAGAGCAGCTCGAGCGCGCACGGAACAACCCTCGCATCACGCTCGAGGAGGCGGCGGCGATCAAGCGCTTCAGCGACCGCATCGAATCGGTGATGGCGCAGGCCACCGCCAGCGGGCCGATCGCCTACGGCATCGAGGAGATCGCACCGGTGCGCATCCAGGGCGTCAGCGGCGATTACGCCAACTTCTCGGTGTTCGATGCCGAGCGGGGCCGCGTCCTCAGCTTCACCGAAGTGCAGCGGCATCGTCCGGTCGTCGTGCTGGGCTGGGAGGTCGCCGACCAGCTGTTCGGACCGACGGACCCGATCGACAAAGTCGTACGCATCAACGGCGTGCACTTCCGCGTCGTCGGCGTGAGCGAAAAGAAGGGCGCCATCTTCGGCAACTCCATGGATTCGTTCGCCGTCATCCCGCTGGGCGCGTTTCACAAGCTCTTCGGGTCGCGCCAGTCGCTGCAGGTGATGGTCAAGCCGCGTGATGCGGCGTTCGTCCAAACGGCCAAGGACGATGCCCGTGTCGCGCTTCGGATCAAGCGGCGCCTCGAGCCGGCCGAGCCGGACAATTTCGGCATCGTCAGCTCGGATTCGGTGCTCGACATCTACAACCAGGCCACCGCCGGCATCTTTGCCGTGCTCGTCGGCGTCGTGGCGTTGTCGCTGGTCGTTGGCGGCATCGTGATCATGAACATCATGCTGATGGTCGTGACCGAGCGCACCCGGGAGATCGGTTTACGCAAGGCGCTCGGCGCCAAGCGCCGGGACATCATGTCCCAGGTGCTCACCGAGTCCATCACGCTGTCGATCACCGGCGGCATCGTTGGCGTCGCGCTCGGTGCTCTTGCGGCCGCCGCCATCGCCGCCGCCACGCCGCTGCCCGCCACCGTTCAGCCCTGGTCGGTAGCCATCGGGATCTTCATCACCGCATTCGTCGGGTTGTTCTTCGGATGGTACCCGGCGCGCCGGGCGGCGATGCTCGATCCCATCGAGGCGCTGCGCCGTGAGTAGGTTCACCTCCAGCTTCGCGTTGTTCGTCGAAACCGCGGTGCTGGCGCTCGACACGCTCAGAACGAACAAGCTGCGGTCCGGCCTCACCGTGCTCGGCATCGTCATCGGCATCACGTCGATTGTCGGGATGACCTCGCTCATTCGCGGCTTCGACCAGTCGATGCAGGCCACCATGCGGCAGCTTGGCCCCAACACGATCTTCATCGCGAAGTTCAGCGCGATCAGCCTGACCTCGGGCGCGTCGTTCGTGGAAATGGCGCGCCGGCCGAACATCACCGTCGAAGACGCGGAAGCGATCAAGCGCCTGGCACCTTCGGCCGGCCTGGTGGACATCTGGCTGGGAGCGGGCGGACAGCCGACGATGGAGCGGGTGTTCTATCGAGGGGACCGCACGACCGCCGTGTCCGTCCTGGGCACCACCGATCGTTTCGCGGAGATCAACTTCGCGACGCTGGTCACCGGACGCGTGTTCACCGACGCCGAAGTCCAGCGCCGCAAGGCGCTCGCCGTGCTCGGCTACGGACCGTACGAATCCCTGTTCGAGCAAAAGGGGATCGACCCGATCGGCAAAAAGGTCCGGATCGGCGCCGTGGCGTACACGGTCATTGGGGTCATGGGCAAGCGGCCAGGGATCGGCGGGTTCAACACCGGCCAGGACAACTTCGCCATCGTTCCGTACACCACCTATCGGAAGCAGTTTGGTTCGGAAGTGCGCCGCACGGGTGGACCCTTCGCCGGCCCCGCCGCCATGATTGCCGTCGTGCCGCGTGAGGGAGCAACACGCGACGATCTGCTCTACGAAGTCGAGGAGATCATGCGCATCCGGCACGACCTGACGCTCGACAAGCCCAATGACTTCGACGTCATCACGCAGGACGCGGCGCTCGCCTTGTGGGAGCGAATCTCGCAGGCCATTCTGCTCTCCCTCGTCGTCATCTCGTCGATCGCGCTGATGGTCGGCGGCATCGGGGTGATGTCGATCATGACCATCTCGGTGACGGAGCGGACGCGCGAGATTGGCGTGCGCAAGGCGATTGGGGCGCGGAAGCGGGAAATCCTGTGGCAGTTTCTGATTGAAGCCGTCGTCCTCACCTGCGTGGGTGGCGTCATCGGGATAGCCATGGGCAGCCTGATTGGTCTGGTGGTGAGCTTCGCCTCCGGCTTTCCGGTCGCGCTCCCGCTCTCCTCGTTTGCGCTCGGCCTCGGATTCTCCGCCAGTATCGGGATCTTTTTCGGTATCGTCCCCGCGTGGCGCGCCGCCCGGCTTGACCCGATCGAGGCTCTACGGTACGAGTAGGGGTATATGATGCGGCTATAACCGGATCGCCTCCGCGAGAAGAGGGTACCGCTATGAAGGTCTACGATGCCGCCAGCATCCGGAATGTGGCCGTTGCCGGCCATGCAGGATGCGGCAAGACACAGCTGGTTTCCGCCTTGCTCTTCACGTCGGGCATGGTCAACCGCCTCGGAAAAGTCGACGAGGGCAACACGGTGACCGATTACGACGACGAAGAGATTACGCGTAAGCACACGCTCACCGCCACTCTGGCCTATGCGGAGTGGAACAAAACAAAAATCAACCTCATCGATACGCCGGGGTTCGGCAATTTCTTCAGCGATACGCAAGCGGCCATGCGCGTCGCCGACGCCGTACTCATCGTCGTCGACGCCGTGGCGGGCGTCGAAGTGCAGACCGAAAAGGCGTGGGCTGCGGCAGACGAGTTGGACCTCCCCCGTCTCATCGTTCTCAGCCGACTGGACCGCGAACGGGCGTCGCTCGAACGAACCCTCGAATCATTGCGGCAGTCCTGCGGCCGGAGCGTCGTGCCCATTCAACTGCCGCTCGGCGAGGAGCGTGATTTCACCGGCGTGGTCGACCTGGTGTCGGGCAAGGCCTACAGCTTTGCGACGGATGGCTCGGGGAAGATGACCGAGACGGCCGTGCCGGCCGGCATGTCGGACGCCGTCACCGCCGCGCGCGAAGCGCTGATCGAGATGGTCGCCGAAGCTGACGAGCAGTTGATGGAGAAGTTCTTCGATGCCGGCACGCTCTCGCAGGACGAACTGGTCGCAGGGCTGAAGAAGGCCACGCTGGCTGGCAAAGTCTTTCCGGTCGTGTGCACGTCAGGGCTCCTGAACATCGGCGCGCAGCCCCTGCTCGACGCGATTGTGGCCTACGCACCCTCACCCGCCGAGCGCGCATTCCGGGCGGTAGACCCCTCGGGAGCCGAAGTGGAGCGGCTGGCTGACGAGAAGGCGCCCTATGCGGCGTTCGTGTGGAAGACGGTCGCCGATCAATTCGCGGGCCGAATCACGATGTTTCGCGTCTACCAGGGCTCGTTGAAAGCGGATTCCACCATTCAGAACGCCACACACGGTGTGCAGGAGCGGCTTGGACATCTCCTGCAGTTGCAGGGGAAGACGCAGTTGAACGTACCCGAGCTCAAAGCCGGCGACCTGGGAGCCGTGGCCAAGCTCAAGGACACGCGCACCAACGATACCCTGGCCGACAAAGCCGCCGGCATCACGTTCACGGCCCTCGCGTTCCCCGAGGCCGTGCTCTCGTATGCCATCGAGCCGAAGAGCCGCGGAGACGAGGACAAGATCAACCAGTCGATCCACCGCCTCGAAGAAGAAGATCCGACCATCCGGTATACACGCGATCCGCAGACGCACGAGCTGCTGCTCTCCGGTCAGGGACAGATGCACATCGAGGTGACGGTCGCCAAACTGAAGCGGCGCTTTGGCGTCGAGGTCAACCTCAAGCCGCCGCGCATTCCGTATCGCGAAACGATCACCGCGCGCGCCGAGGCGCACGGGCGCCACAAGAAGCAGACCGGCGGCCATGGCCAGTTCGGTGATTGCAAGATCCGGCTGGAGCCGCTCCCGCGCGGAAGCGATTTCGAGTTCGTGGACGAGATCTTCGGTGGGTCCATTCCGCGGCAGTTCATCCCCGCCGTGGAAAAAGGCATTCGGGAGTCGCGCGTGCGTGGCTATCTTGCCGGCTATCCGGTGGTCGATTTTCGGGTCGTGCTCTATGACGGCCAGTACCACGACGTGGATTCGAACGAACTGTCGTTCAAGACCGCCGGATGGCTGGCGTTCAAAGATGGCATGGCCAAGGCCAAGCCGACGCTGCTCGAGCCGATCATGAACGTCGACGTGTACGCGCCGAGCGATTACGCGGGCGACCTGATGGGCGATCTCAACGGGCGGCGCGGACGCATCGGCGGCATGGACCCTCGCGGCACCATGACCGTGATCAAGGCCCAGGTGCCCATGGCGGAGATGCTGACCTACGAGCAGCACCTGACGTCAGTGACCGGCGGGCGCGGCTCGTATCACATGGAGTTCTCGCACTACGACGAAGTGCCGAGCCATCAGCAGCAGAAGATCATCGCCGCGTTCAAGGCCGAACGCGGTCAGGCGGTCGAGGCGGAAGCGTAATCGATCGGCGTCACTGGGGGGACCGTTCGTAGATCATCGACGGCCCTCCTTTGTCGAACAGCGCGACGATGGCGTCCCGGCGCTGCAGGAGCGCCCGCTTCTCGAACGAGGTGAGGTAATTGCCCACCGCCGCGCTCAGCGCGTCCGCGTCGAGCGCTCGGAGGCGTTCGAGCGCGCCGCGTTCGATCCGCGTCAGGTTCTTCGGGGAGCTGAGTTTGTTCGAGAGCCGGAAGGCACGCGAGTGATCGATCATCCACACGCTCCAGGTCTTGTCGATGACCAGGTTGCCTACGTTGCGATCGACGTTCTGGATCAGCTGATCGAATAACCGCACGTGCCACATCTGCTCGTTCCAGGCTAAAGCATCCGGTGCGCTGGCCTTGGTTTTGAGACGCCGCCCTTCGTCCATCAGGACGTCGTCCACCCACCACGTAAAGGAGCCGGGCTGCCCCCGGTGCCTGCGTTCGACGCTGACCGGGACGCGTCCAAGCTGCAGGAGCTGGTTGAGGCGATACGCGGCCACGTTGTAGCGCCACGTGTCCTTGAAGTTCAGCTCCGTTCCGCGATTGCTCCGGAACTCGGTCATCGAGACGTCAACCGTCTGGATGTGCGCATCGTGGGTCAGCACGCCGTCGGAAAGCGTGGCCCGTAGCGTCCCGGTCACGCCGCTGCCCGCGTCACGCGTCCGAACGACCTTCGCGTTCTCGAGAAATGTTTCCTGCTGTTCCGGGGTGAGCGACGGCTGGGCGACCGCCGTCGAGGCGACAAACAGTGCGGCAAAAGCAGCGAAAGCGACCGCACCGCCGCCGACCGCGCGTCTCCGGGCTGCCATACAGCACCTTCCTCTGTAGTTAAGCGTGGAGACGAATTCTAGACGAAGTTCGTTCGCCAGCCCAGGCAATACCGCAGATCGCCGGCCAACATGGGTTCTGGGGCCCCGAAAGGTGGAGCCACCGGCCTGAGGTGCGCGAGCCCACCGGTCCCGACCGGTGGGCCCGGGCTAGGACCCGCCGGCCTTGCGCGGTGTCGTGGTCTTCTTTGCGGCGCCGCGCGCAGGCTTGCTGGCTTTGGCGCGCGGAGCTTCCCCCTTGGCGTCTTTCTTGCCGCGTAGGTTCTGAGCGGCCGAGCGGAGACGCTCGCCGACGCTCTTCTGCTGCTTCGGTCCTTCGGCAGCGCCCTCCTGCTCAGCTTTTTCGGCCTCAGCCTTTTTCGGATCGTATTCGCTGCCGAGCAGTTCGATTTGCGCGATCTCGGCCGCATCGCCGCGCCGATGGCCGAGACGCAGGATGCGCGTGTAGCCGCCGGGCCGATCCATGAAGCGCGGCGCCAGCTGATCGAACAGCTTGGTGACCACGTCCTCGTTGACAATGTCGGTCATGACGAGCCGGCGGGCCGCCAGGGTCCGGCCCTTGGGTTCCGCGGCCCTGACGCCGCGTTTCGCCACCGTGATCAGCCGCTCGACGATCGGCCGCACTTCTTTGGCCTTCGGCACCGTCGTCACGATGTGCTCGTGATCCAGGAGGTCGGTCGCGAGATTGCGCAGCAGCGCCTTGCGATGCGATGAAACCCGGCCAAGCCGCCGGTGGGCATATCGATGTCTCATGATCAGGTCTCGACTAAGAGTTCTCAATCCTTCGTCCTTGGTGGTCAGCGCGGGCTCGATCACTCCTGTGATGCGCTGGCGGGCTGATCGACCTTCATGCCCAGGCTGAGGCCCATCGACGACAGGATCTCCTTGATTTCGTTGAGGGACTTGCGCCCGAAGTTCTTGGTCTTGAGCATCTCGGGCTCGCTCTTCTGCACAAGTTCGCGAATGGTCCGGATGTTGGCGTTCTTCAGGCAGTTGTACGACCGCACCGAGAGCTCCAGTTCTTCGACGCTCTTGTCGAGGTGCTCGTTGCCGACGCCGCTACGAGCGGGCTCGCCGATGTTCTCGGCGGGTGGCTCGTCGACTTCGTCGACGTTGATGAAGATGTTGAGGTGATCGCGTACCAGCTTCGCGGCCAGTGAGACCGCATCGTTCGGCGTCACCGAGCCGTTGGTCCACACGTCGAGCGTCAGCTTGTCGTAATCGGTCGTCTGTCCGAGGCGGGCGGCTTCGACAAGGTAGTTGACCTTCTTGACCGGAGAGTGGACCGAATCGATCGGAATCCAGCCGATGCCCAGGTCTTCGTCGAAGTTCTTGTCCGCCGACACATAACCGCGCCCACGCTTGATGCGGAGCTCCATGTGCAGCTTCCCGCTCTCGGACACCGTGGCGATGTGAGCATCCGGTTCGAGAATTTCGATATCCGCGTCCCCCTCGATATCGCGCGCGAGCACTTCGCCGGCCTTGTCGACCCGCAGATACAGCGTCTTGGTGTGGTCGACGTGGCACATCAGCGGAATCAGCTTGAGATTCAAGATGATGTCGGTCGCGTCCTCGACGACACCGGGGATGGGCGAGAACTCGTGCAGCACGCCGTCGATCTTCACGGCGGTAATCGCCGCGCCCTCAATCGACGACAACAGCACGCGCCGGAGCGCGTTGCCAATCGTGGTGCCAAACCCGCGTTCAAATGGCTGGGCGTAGAACCGGCCAAACCGATCCGTCAGAGTTTCGCGCTCGTACTCGAGGCGCTTGGGACGCTGAAAACCTTTCCACATCACAGAAACCTCCACCGCAGAAGCTCACGATCCACAGAAAACACAGAGATCACAGAATTCACACAATCCAAATTCTCAAATTCTCAAAGACTCAAGACTTCAAGAACTCCAAGGCTCCAGGGGTCAAAGATTTCAGACCCCTTTCTGTGCATTCGGTGTCTTCTGTGGATCGCCCCTTCTGCGTTCAGACCTGCTGGTTGACCAGCCTGTGCTCAGCCGCCGAATGCGACTCCCGAGCGACGGCTGGCACGCCCCTCACCGCCCGCCGCAGGTCTGAAGGGCTGCTGGGTGAAAGGCAGGTAAGGCGGGTAGGGCAGGTAGGCCGGGTATGGATTGCAGGAACCACCGTCCCTACCAGCCCCACCCGCCCTGCCAGCCCTACCTGCCGACGTTACTTGCTGTACAACTCGACGATGAGCTGTTCCTGCACGGGCAGGTTGATCTGCTCGCGCGTGGGAACCGACACGACACGGCCTTCCATGTCGCCGGCCAGCGAGAGCCACTCGGGGATCCCGCGACCCTTTACTTCTTCTACCGCGTGCAGTATCGACGCGTTCTTCCGGCTCGTCTCCCGCACGGTGACCAGATCGCCGGGCTTCAAAGTGTAGGACGGAATATCGACTTTCTTGCCGTTGACCAGAAAGTGCCCATGCCGGACCAGCTGCCGCGCCTGTGGGCGCGAGGTCGCGAAGCCGAGGCGATAGACCGCATTGTCGAGCCGCCGCTCGAGCAACTGCAGCAGCGTTTCGCCGGTGATGCCCCGCGTCCGCTCGGCCTGTTCGAAGTACCCGCGGAACTGGTCCTCGAGCACGCCGTAAATGCGTTTGACCTTCTGCTTCTCGCGCAACTGGATGGCGTAGCCGACCATCTTGGCCTTCCGGGAGCGGCCATGCTGCCCGGGCGGCACATTGCGCTTTTCAATCGCGCATTTCTCCGTATAGCAGCGCTCGCCCTTGAGAAAGAGTTTCATGCCCTCGCGGCGGCACAGCCTGCAAACGGGTCCGTTGTATCTCGCCATTCTGTTTCCTCAACGACGGGACCGAACGTCCCGCCTCCATTACTAAACCCGACGACGTTTCGGCGGCCGGCATCCGTTGTGCGGGATCGGCGTGACGTCGCGGATCGACTTCACGTCGAGTCCCGCGGTCGACAAGGCGCGGATCGCCGATTCGCGGCCCGACCCCGGGCCCTTGACGAGCACTTCGCAAGAGCGCATACCAAAAGCCTTGGCCGCGTTGGTCGCGGTCAGCGCCGCCTGCGTCGCCGCGAAGGGCGTGCCTTTGCGGGAGCCCTTGAAGCCGATCGCGCCTGCGCTCGACCACGACACGACCGCTCCTTCGGCGTCGGTGATGGTGATGAGCGTGTTGTTGAACGACGCCTGGATGTGGACGAAGCCGTGATGCACGACGCGCTTTTCGCCGCGCTTCTTGAACGTCTTCTTTCGTTTCGGGCTCTTGTCGCCCTGTGCTTCCGCTTTTGCCATCTCTGTGCCTTTACTGGAACCTGCGGCCTGGGGCCTCGGGCCTGACTACACCGTCTTCTTCTTGGCGACCGCACCTTTGCGCGGGCCCTTGCGCGTGCGCGCATTGGTGCGCGTGCGCTGGCCGCGCAGCGGCAGATTGCGCCGGTGCCGCGCCCCTCGATAGCTCCCGATTTCGATCAGCCGCTTGATGTTCATCGAGATCTCCTTGCGGAGATCGCCCTCGACGCCACCCTGCTCTTCGAGCACACGGCTGATCTTGCGGACGTCTTCTTCGCTCAGATCCTTGACGCGCACGTCGGGACTCACGCCCGCCGTGCTCAGAATCTGATTCGAGCGATGCCGTCCGATCCCGTAAATATAGGTCAGCCCGACTTCAACCCGCTTGGTCCGCGGAAGATCAACACCTGAAATGCGTGCCATTCTGCCTCTCGCTTCTTAAAGCTTAAGGTTCCAGAGTTCCAAAGTTCCAGAGTTCAGAACCTTGGAACCTTGGAACTTTGGAACCTTGGAACCTTCAACCCTGACGCTGTTTATGCTTCTGGTTCGTGCAGATCACCCGGACCACGCCGGCACGGCGGACAATCTTGCACTTGTCGCAAATTTTCTTGACCGATGCTCGCACCTTCATTTGCTCGCTCCACTTCGCTCCGGCCGCTTCGCGGCAGTTCACAACCGCCAAAACCGCCAGTTCAAAACCCGGGCCGCTTCGCGGCAGTTCCAACCGCCAGAACCGCCGGTTCAAAGCGAAACGCTGCTTCAGAACCCCGGGGTTTGAACTGGCAGTCTTGTCGGTTGGCTGTCTGAACGCCGCAAGGCCCTCTACAACTTCGCCACTATCCGCCCTCGCGTTCTGTCCGCCGGCATCAGCGCGACCTTCACGCGATCGCCGACCAGCACCCGGATGTAATTCCGCTGCACCGGACTGCCAAGGTGCACGATCACCTGGTGAGTGCCATCGAGGCGAACCGTGGCCAGTTGACTGGGCAACAGTTCGGTCACGACGCCTTCCGCAATTCCCTGTTCGTCAGAATCCGGCATCCGCTCCCCGTGACCACCACTGTGTGCTCGAAGTGCGCCGACAGGCTGCCGTCCTTCGTCACCGCCGTCCAGCCATCGCCCAGCACCTTGACCGCAGGCTTGCCAAGGTTGACCATTGGTTCCACCGCGAGCACCATGCCTTCCGAGAGGCGCGGTCCGCGACCTGCAGGACCGTAGTTCGGTATCTGCGGCTCCTCGTGGAGTTTGGTGCCGATTCCGTGACCGACGAACTCGCGCACGACCGAAAACCCGTGCGCCTCGACGTGGGTCTGCACGGCCGCGCCGATGTCCGACACGCGCGCGCCGGGCCTGACGGCCGCCAGGCCCTTTGCCAGGGCCGCTTCGGTGACGCTCAGCAACCGGTCCGCCTCCTCTGAGACGAACCCGACCGGCACGGTCACGGCCGAGTCACCGTAGAACCCGTCGAGCCTGGCGCCCATGTCGATGGAGATGATGTCTCCCTCGAGCAGCGGACGCTTCGACGGAATGCCATGCACGACCTGTTCGTTGACCGATGCGCAAATCGTCGCGGGATACCCATGGTAGCCCTTGAAGGCCGGCTCCGCGCCGGCCTCGCCGAGCCGCTTCTCTGCCACGGCATCGAGATCCGCCGTGGTGAGCCCGGGCACGACCAGCGCCTTCAGCTCGGCGAGGACGCGCGCGACCAGCTCGTTGACGCGGGCCAACCGCTCGATCTCCGCGGCCGACCGGCAGACGATCATGCGTTCTTCTCCGGCCGCACGATGGTGCCGGCCTTCAAGTCGGAGGCGGGCTTGCCGAGCGCCGACGCCACGGCAGCCACGAGCGCATCACGCACGCGTTCCGGCGGCTGAGCGCCGTCGATCGCCCGATACGTCGGCCTCGACTGGTAAAACCCGATCATCGGCTGCGTCTCTCTCCAGTACACCTTCAGGCGGTCCCGGACGACCTCCGCGCTGTCATCGGACCTCGACACCAGGCTGCCGCCACAGTTCCCGCATCGCTCGGCCGCAATGCCATCGTCGCCAAACGCCGACACGGTTCGGCCGCACTTCGAACAGATCCGCCGCGAGACCACGCGGCGCACGAGCTCTTCGTCGGGCACCTGAATCTCGACGACGATGAGCGGGCCGCGGCCGTTCAGCAGCTTGTCGAGTGCGACCGCCTGCGGCACGGTCCGCGGAAACCCGTCGAGCACGAAACCACGCGCCGCATCGGGACGCGCCAGCCGCTCGCGCACGATACCGACAATCAACTCGTCGCCAACCAGGTCCCCGCGGTCCAACCGCGACTTGACCTGGACGCCCAGGGGCGTCTCCGCCGCCACGGCCTCCCGCAGGATATCGCCCGTCGAGATCTTCGGGATTCCGTGTTCCCGGGCAAAGCGCTCGGCCTGCGTGCCCTTCCCCGCTCCGGGTGGGCCCATGAAGACGAGGTTCAGCGACATGTCACCCGCGTCGCCCACGAATCCGCGTCTTCTTCATGAAGCCATCGTAATTCCTCATGATGAGCTGAGACTCCACCTGGTTGACGGTATCCATCGCCACGCCGACCACGATCAGCAGCGACGTGCCGCCGAAATAGAACGGCACGCCCAACCCCTGCGTGAACCATTGTGGCAGGTTCGCGTCGAGTGTCTGACCGATGACCGGCAACGGCTCGACGTTGAACCCGCCGATCAGGAAGTTCGGCAGCAGCGCCACCAGTGCGAGATAGCACGCGCCGACCAGGGTGATCCGCGCCAGAATCGTGTCGATATGCTCCGCCGTCCGCTTCCCTGGACGAATACCGGGAATGAATCCGCCGTACTTCCGCATGTTCTCGGCGACATCGTCCGGGTTGAAGATGATGGCCGTGTAGAAGTACGCGAAGAAGAGAATCAACGCCACATACAAAAGGTTATGGAGCGGCATGTTGAAGCTCAACTGCCGGACCATCGCCTCACCCCAGCCGCCCGAGCCGAACATCGGCGCCAGCGTGGCGGGAAACGCGAGGATGGACGAGGCAAAGATCACGGGGATGACGCCGCCGGTGTTGACCTTGAGCGGAATATGCGTGCTCGTGCCGCCGTACTGCCGGCGGCCCACCACGCGCTTGGCATACTGCACCGTGATCCGCCGGTGTCCGCGTTCGACGTAGATGATCGCGGCAACGACACCGACCATCAGGACGCCGAGTATGAGCATTCGCAGCAGGGTGATCTGCCCGGTCTCCATCATCTCGAAGGTCTGCATGACCGACCGCGGCAGGAAGACCACGATGCCGGCAAAGATGATGAGTGACATGCCGTTGCCGACGCCACGCTCGGTGATCTGCTCGCCGAGCCACATGATGAACATCGTGCCGGTCGTGAGCGTGAGCACGCACAGCAGGCGGAAGCCCCACCCCGTCTCGTAGACCAGGGGCAGCCCGCCGGCCAGCTCGGTGTTGCGCTCGAGCCAGATGGCGATACCGAGCGACTGCACAATCGCGAGGACCAGGGTCAGGTAGCGGGTGTACTGCGTGATCTTCCGGCGTCCCAGCTCGCCTTCCTTCGACAGCCGCTCGAGATACGGCCAGACGACCGTGAGCAACTGCAGAATGATGGACGAGCTGATGTAGGGCATCACGCCGAGCGCAAAGATCGTGATCTGTGACAGTTGCCCGCCCGTGAACATGTCGTACAGGCCGAACATGGTGTTCTGCAATTGGCGGGCAAGCTCCGCAAGCGCCTGTGGGTTGACGCCGGGCGTCGGGATGTGGCTCCCCACGCGATACACGGCGAGCATTGCCAGCGTGAACAGCACGCGGTTGCGGAGATCCGGAATTGCGAACAGATTCCTGAGTGAATCCACCTGATTGCCTCTTCGTTACTCTTGCTCGCTTCGCTCGCGATGGCTTTCGGCCTTCGGCTTTCGGCCTTCGTCTCTCTCGGCTTTCGGCGGTCGGGGCACACTCGGCCCGGCGGTCGGGCCGAGTGTGCTCGGCCCCTACGCTACGGGTTCTGCCTTGCCACCAGCGGCCGCAAGTTTCTCGGCCGCCTTGCCGCTGAATTTGTGCGCCTGGACGGTCAGCGCCTTCGTGACGTCGCCGCGTGCCAGCACCTTGATGCGCGACTGCTTGCTCCGGACCAGCCCGGCTTCGCGCAACGTCTCCGCGTTGACGGTCGCGCCGCTGTCGAACACCGACTCGAGTTGATCCAGATTGACGACCGCGTACTCGATGCGAAACGCCGTGTTGTTGAATCCACGCTTCGGCAGGCGGCGATGCAGCGGCATCTGGCCGCCTTCAAACCCCCGCTTGTACGAATAGCCCGACCGCGACTGCGCGCCCTTGTGGCCGCGGCCGGCCGTCTTGCCGCTGCCCGACCCGGGACCGCGGCCGACGCGCTTCTTGTTCTTCTTTGCCCCCGCAGCGGGCTTGAGATTGCTCAAATCCATAGTTCGCTCGCTTCGCTCGCCTTCAGCTCTCTCGGCTCTCAGCTTTCGGCTTTCGGCTTTCGGCTTTCGCTGATAGCTGATAGCTGATAGCTGATAGCTACTCCACCACCTCGACGAGGTGACGCACCTTGTGAATCATCCCGCGCGTTTCTGGCGTATCGGCCAGCTCCACGGAGTGCCGAATCCGGCGCAGCCCCATGCTCTCGACGACCCGGCCCTGCTTCTCGTTGAACCCGATGGGGCTCTTCACGAGCGTGATTTTCAATTTTTTCTTGTCAGCCATAATCGTTCTCGCCGTTTTCGGGCCCCTACACGGGCTGCGTTTCTGCCGCCGGCTCGGTCGTCCTGGCGCGCCGCACCCTCGCGGGCGGCATAATCTCTTCCTCGGTCTTGCCACGCAGCCGGGCCACGCGATTCGGATCGCGGAGTCCCTGCAAGGCCGTGAACGCCGCACGCACGACATTGTGCGCATTGGCGCTCCCCAGCGACTTGGTCAGCACGTTCGCGATGCCGCACGATTCGACCACAGCCCGCACCGCACCGCCGGCGATGATGCCGGTACCTTCTGGCGCCGGCTTGAGCAGCACCTTGCCGGCGCCGAAATCCCCGACGACCGGATGCGGAATCGTCGATCCTCGCAGAGGCACGCGAATGAGGTTCTTCTTCGCGGCTTCAATCCCCTTCTTGATGGCCGAGGGCACTTCCTTCGCCTTCCCGACGCCATAGCCGACCACGCCGTGGCCATCGCCGACCACGACCAGGGCGCTGAAGCTCAGGTTCTTGCCGCCCTTGACGACCTTGGTCACACGGTTGATCGAGACGACCGTGTCCTTGATCTCGAGCTGGCCGGCGTCAATCTTTTCGCGAGTCCGCCTCATCTCTTATAACTCCAGACCAGCTGCCCGAGCTGCGTCGGCCACGGCGCGCACGCGTCCGTGATAAAGGAATCCGTTTCTGTCGAAGATCACGCGCGTGATCCCCTTTTCCTTCAATCGCTCGGCGATCGTCTGACCGACGAGTTCGGCACCTTTCCGGTTGCCCGGCCGGGTGTCGCCGGACATCTTCGCCTTGACCCCCGCATCGATGCTCGAGGCCGCGGCCAGCGTGGTGCCCGCCATGTCGTCGATGACCTGGACGTAGATGTGCGACACGCTGCGGAACACGGACAAGCGGGGACGCTTGGACGTGCCGTGCATCCGCTTGCGGATGCGATACCTGATACGTTGCCGGCGATCGGCTTTCGTTTTGATCTGCATATCTACAACATCCCATTGGGCTGGTGGGGCTGGTGGGCCTGGTGCGGCTGCTCACAACGTCGCGACCTGCCCTACCCGCCCTACCCGCCTTACCTGCCCTACCCGCCCTACCTGCCCTTTACGCGCCGGTCTTGCCCGCCTTCTTCTTCAAGACCTCACCGGTGTATCGCACGCCCTTCTGCTGATACGGATCCGGTTCGCGGAGCCGCCGCAGGTTGGCCGCCACCTGGCCGACCAGTTGGCGATCGACGCCGGTGACGGTGAGGTGCGTCTGCTTCTCGATCGCGATCTCAATGCCCGCCGGGATGTCGAACACCACCGGATGCGAGTACCCAAGCGCCAGGACGACCTGTTTACCCTTCACCTCGGCGCGGTAACCGACGCCGACGATATCGAGTTCCTTCTTGAAGCCGTCGGTCACACCAACGACCGCGTTGTTCACGAGGCTGCGCGCGAGGCCATGGAACTTGTCGAACTGCCGCTCGTCGCTGGCCTTCTTCGTCACGAGCGTGCCGTCTTCGAGGGCAGCGACAATGCCCGGCGGCAGCGGCTGACGCAACTGCCCCTTGGGGCCCTTGACGTCGATCGTATTGCCGTCCACCTTGACGGTGACGCCCTTCGGGATCGGGATCGGCTTCTTTCCAATTCGAGACATTGTTGTTCTCTTCGCTCTCGGCTTTCGGCTTTCGGCTTTCGGCTTTCGGCTTTCAGCTTTCAGCTTTCAGCTTTCAGCGCTGACAGCCGATAGCTGATAGCCAGCCTGTGCCACCTACCACACGTTACAAAGAATTTCGCCGCCGACGCCAGCGCGCTGGGCGGCACGGCCACTCATCACCCCGCGGGAGGTCGTCAGAATGCTGACGCCGAGTCCTCCCAGCACGGGCGGGACCTCGTCGCGACTGACGTAGACGCGGCGGCCCGGACGGCTGACGCGCTCGATGCCGCTGATGACGCGTTCGCCACCAGGTCCGTATTTGAGAAAAAGGCGCACGGCCTGCTGGGCGGTCTGCCCCGAGCCATTGGCCTCGACCAGCTTGAAGCCGGCGATGTACCCTTCATCCTGCAGGATGCGCGCGATCTCCACCTTCAGTTTCGACGCCGGCAGGTCCACGCGCGTGTGACGCGAGGAAACGGCGTTGCGAATCCGGGTGAGCATGTCGGCAATCGGATCAGTCATAAACCTTGCTCTGTAGGGGCCGCCCAGGGCGGCCCGAAAACCTATCGATATCCTCGCCCTACCAACTACTCTTCGTCACCCCCGCCACATCACCCTTCAGGGCGAGCTCGCGGAAGCACAGACGGCACAGCGCGAATTTCCGAAGAAATGCGCGCGGGCGCCCGCAGCGGCGGCAGCGATTGCGATGCCGCACCTTGAACTTCAGCGTCTTCTTTTCACGCGCAACTTTGGCGGTTGTGGCCACGTCTACTCCCTATCGAACAGTTACAGACTCACGAAGGACACGAAGGGCACGAAGGCAATTCCTGGTTGGCGACCCTTCGTGTCCATCGTGTCCATCGTGCGGTTCGTGTCCATCGTGCTTCCTTGCTCCGGCCTTACGACTGCCGGAACGGCATCCCGAGGAACTGCAGCAGCTTGCGCGCTTCCTCGTCGGTCTTGGCGGTGGTCGCGACCGAGACGTTCATCCCGCGCGACTTGTCCACCTTCAGGTAATCGATCTCGACGAAGATCAGCTGATCGCGCAGACCCAGCGTGTAGTTGCCGCGGCCGTCGAACCCCTTCGGCGACACGCCGCGGAAGTCCCGAACACGCGGCAGGCTGATGTTCATCAGCCGGTCGAGGAATTCGTACATCCGCTCGCCCCGCAGCGTCACCATGGCGCCAATCGGCATGCCCTGACGCACTTTGAACTGCGCGATCGATTTCTTCGCGCGGCGCACGGCGGCCTTCTGGCCGGTGATCCGTGACAGCTCGTCGGCGCCGGTGTCGATGATCTTGGCGTTCTGCGTCGCTTCGCCGAGGCCCATGTTGACCACGACTTTGGTGATCTTCGGGACCGCGTTGAGGTTCTTGTAGCCGAACTCTTTCTGCAGCGCGGGAACCACGTCGGTCTGGTACTTCTCGCGCAGGCGGCTCTTGGCTCGAGCGTTCTTCATTTGTCCACCGTTGTCCCGCTCTTGCGGGCGATGCGCACGCGACGGCCGTCGGGGAGCGTCTTGATGCCCACGCGCGTCGGTTCGTTCGTATCGGGATCCAGCAACATCACGTTGGACGCATGAATCGGCGCTTCGCGCTCGACGATGCCGCCCTTGATGTTCTTTTGCGGGTTGGGCCGGGTGTGACGCTTGATCAGGTTCACGCCCTCGACCACCACGCGGTTTTTCTCCGCCAGCACGCGGAGCACGCGGCCACGCTTGCCGCGATCCTTGCCGGTGCGCACGACGACCGTGTCGTTCTTGCGGACCGGCGTCATCAGCTTCGCCATTACAGAACCTCCGGCGCCAGCGAGATGATCTTCATGAACTTGCGCTCACGCAGCTCGCGCGCCACCGGGCCAAACACGCGGGTGCCGATGGGCTCGCCCTGGTCGTTGATGAGCACCACGGCGTTGCGGTCGAACCGGATGTAACTGCCGTCCTTGCGGCGCTGCTCCTTGCGGACGCGCACGACGACGGCCTTCACGACAGAACCCTTCTTGACGTTCGACTCGGGCGAGGCTTCCTTCACGTTGGCGGTGATGGTGTCCCCGAGCCGGGCATAGCGCCCCGTGGCGCCGCCGAGCGGCTGGATCATCGAGACCCTGCGCGCCCCGGAATTGTCCGCGACGTCGAGGATCGATCGCATCTGAATCATCGGTCTTCTCCACGGCTGTCGGCTATCGGCTTTCGGCTGTCTGCGCTGAAAGCTGAAAGCCGAGAGCTGAAAGCCCTATACCTCCGGCGCACGTTCGATCACGCGCGTCACGGTCCATCGCTTGCGCCGGCTGAGCGGACGGCTCTCGGCAATCGCCACTGTGTCGCCCTTCTTCGCGGCATCATCTTCGTTGTGCGCCAGAAATGTGGAGGTCCGCTTCTGCGTCTTGCCGTACACCGGGTGCTGCACGCGGCGCTCGACCGCGACCACCACGCTTTTCTGCATCTTGGCGCCGACGACGACGCCCTGCAGTTCCGCTTTCGCGCTCATGGTTACTTCGCCTTTTCTCTGAGAACGGTCTGAATGCGCGCCAGCTCACGGCGCACGTCCCGGATCTTGCCGGGCGCTTCGAGCTGCCCCATCGACTTCTTGATGCGCATCCGGAACAACTGATCGTCGAGGTCCCGGGCTTTCGCCTCGAGCGCGTCGCTGTCCAGCTCCCTCAGCTCGACTGCCTTCGTCATGACGCTTTCTCCATCCCGAATCGGGTCGCGAACTTGGTCTTGATGGGCAGCTTCGAGGCCGCCAGCGTCATCGCCTTCCGCGCGTCGAGTTCGGGCACGCCTTCCATCTCGAACAGGATCCGGCCCGGCTTGATCACCGCCACCCAGCCTTCCGGGGCGCCCTTGCCCTTGCCCATCCGGGTTTCCTGCGGCTTCTTGGTGATCGGCTTGTCGGGAAACACACGCACCCAGATCTTGCCGCCGCGCTTGATCGCGCGCGTCATGGCGACCCGCGCCGCTTCGATCTGCCGATCGGTCAGCCAGCACGGCTCCAGGGCTTTGAGGCCGAAGTCGCCGAACGACACATCGCCCCCGCGCCACGCCTTGCCGGTCATTCGACCGCGCTGCTGCTTCCGATACTTGACTTTCTTTGGCATCAACATGATGACAATTCCTTCACTGCACCGTAGGGGCCGGGCATCCGCCTCCGCGGCGGAGCCGCTTCGGCGCGACCTCGCTGCAGCTCGCACACCGAATGTGGCGAGCGAAAGCGGGTGCCCGGCCCGTTCACCTGGGCGGGCGCGGCATGCCGCGCCCCTACCCGCCGGTTACCGCGCGTCGGGTCGGGGACGATCGCGACGGGGGCCGCGGTCTCGATCGCCGCGGTCGACACGGCCGCCGTATTCCTCTTCACGTCCCACGCGTGGCGTCAGCCGCTCGCCCTTGTAGAGCCACACTTTCACGCCGATTTGCCCATACGTCGTGTTCGCCTCGGCAAAGCCGTAGTCGATATCCGCGCGCAGCGTCTGCAGCGGCAGCTGCCCGTGCAGATACCATTCCGACCGCGCGATTTCCGCGCCGTTGAGACGCCCGGACACGCGCACCTTGATCCCGCGGGCGCCGAAGCGCAGCGCGGACTCCACCGCCTTGCGCATCGCGCGCCGGAACGCCACGCGCTTTTCGAGCTGCATGGCCACCGATTCGCTAATCAGCTGCGCGTCGAGCTCCGGCTTCTGGATCTCCTGAATGTTGATGAAGACCTCGCGGTTGGTCCGCTTCTGGATCTCCTGCTTCAGCTTGTCCACTTCCTGCCCCTTGCGGCCGATGATGATGCCGGGCCGCGAGGTGTGGACGTCGATCTTCAGCTTGTTGGCCGCACGCTCGATCTCGATCGTCGCGACGCCCGCATGCTGAAACCGCTTCTTCAGATCGCGCTTGAGCGCCAGATCCTCGTGCAGCAGCGTCGCGTAGTCCTTGTCGGCGAACCAGCGCGACTTCCAGGTTTTGTTGAACCCGAGCCGAAACCCGTACGGATGGACTTTCTGACCCACAAATGCTCCCTGTGCGTTTGGGCGAACGGTGCCCTGGTCGGGCCGAGCATCCGCCTCCGCGGCACAGCCGCTTCGGCGAGACCTCGCTGTAGCTCGCACACCGAATGTGACGAGCGGAAGCGGGTGCTCGGCCCCTCCCTGCCCTACTCCTGTGCCGCTTTCCTTGCCTTCGTGCCCTTCGCCGCCTTCGCGGCCTTCGTGTTTGGTGACGTCTTCTTCGCTCGTTTCGGTCTCGCGGTGTCGTCGGCCGCGACGGCCTTGATCACCTGCGGACGTTCCGTGACTTCAATGGTCAGGTGCGTCGTGCGCTTGATGATGCGGAACGCGCGGCCCATCGGCGCCGGACGCACGCGCTTCATCGACGGCCCGTTGTCGGCGTGCGCCTTCGAGACGAACAGCCGCTCGACTTCGCCGCCGAAACCGTCCTGCTGCTGCGCGTTGGCGACCGCGGACCGCAGCACCTTCGCGATGTCCCTCGCGACCGCCTTCCTGCTGAACTGCAACGCGGAAAGCGCGCGATTGATGTCCTTGCCGCGAATCAGATCGAGCACCAGCCCCGCCTTCTGCGACGAGGTGCGCACGTATTTCGCTGTGGCTTGCGCACGAACCATGACCTAGCTCTTTCCTGCCGGCGCGGACGAAGCGGCCTTGTCCGACTTGGCCGCGTGACCCTTGAACTGGCGCGTCGGCGAGAACTCGCCGAGCTTGTGCCCCACCATGTTTTCCGTGATGTACACCGGCACGAACTTCCGGCCGTTGTGCACCGCCAGTGTGTGCCCGACCATCTCGGGAATCACGGTCGATCGCCGCGACCACGTCTTGATGACCCTCTTGTCGCCCGCGCGATTCATCGCCTCCACCTTCTCGAGCAGCGGCGTGTCGACGAACGGGCCTTTCTTCAGTGAACGACTCATATCAGCTCTCAGCTCTCAGCTTTCAGCGATCGGCTCTCGGCTACTTTTTCCGGCGCTGGACGATGAACTTGTCACTCGGCTTCGGGTTGCGCGTCTTGTAACCCTTGGTCGGCACCCCCCACGGCGTCACCGGATGCCGGCCGCCGGAGGTTTTGCCCTCGCCACCGCCCAGCGGGTGGTCGACCGGGTTCATCGCCACACCGCGGACGTGCGGGCGCTTGCCCAGCCACCGCGAACGGCCGGCCTTGCCGACCGAGATGTTCTCGTGATCGAGGTTGCCGACCTGACCCACGGTCGCCAGACATTCGTGAAAAATCTTGCGGATTTCCCCGGACGGCATCTTCACCGAGACGTAATCGCCTTCCTTGGCGACCACCTGCACCCCCGCGCCGGCGCTGCGCGCCATCTGACCACCACGACCGGGCTTGAGCTCCACGTTGTGCACCATGGTGCCCTGCGGGATGTTCTTGAGCGGCAGGCAGTTACCCGGCAGGATGTCGACGCCGTCGCCGGCGACGATGCTGTCGCCCACCTTGAGTCCCAGCGGCTGCAGAATGTAACGCTTGTCGCCATCGGCATAGGTGACCAGCGCAATACGCGCCGAACGGTTCGGGTCGTACTCGATGGTCGAGACCTTGCCGGGAATATCCTTCTTGTCCCGCTTGAAGTCGATGATGCGATAGAGACGCTTGTGCCCGCCGCCACGCCACCACATGGTGATTGCCCCGGAGTTGTTCCGGCCGCCGGACTTCTTCAGCGTTTCGGTGAGCGGGCGATACGGCTCGCTGGTCGTGATCTCGTCGTAGGTCTGGACCGTCATCTGACGGCGACCCGGGGACGTCGGCTTGTATTTACGGATAGGCACGTCTTACGCCCCTTCCAGGAAATCGGGCACTTTCTCGCCCGCACGCAATTTCACGTAGGCCTTCTTCCAGTCGTTGCGCCGGCCGACGAACCGGCCCTGCCGCTTCAACTTGCCCTGCGCGTTGGCGGTCCGCACGTCCGACACCTTGGCGCCCAGGAGCTTCTCCACGGCCTGCCTGATCTGAATCTTGTTGGCGTCGCGCGCGACTTCGAAGACCACGGTGCGGCCATCCTCGCGGAGGGTCGTCGTCTTCTCGGTAATCAGCGGGCGCCGAATCACGTCGGTGAGTTTCATGACAACACGTCCTGCAGCTTCTGAAGCGCTGCCTGGGTCAACACCACCTTGCGCGTGTCCATCACGTCGCGCGCCGTGACGCGGTTGCTCGGCAGCAGGCGCACGCCGGCGATGTTGCGGACCGACAACGCGAACTTCGCCTCCGGTTGCACGTCGACGATGAGGGCCTTGCCGTCCACGCCGAGCGTCTCGAGCAGGCCCGCGGCCGCCTGTGTCTTGATCTCGCTCGCGCTCAGCGCATCGACCACGACCACGTCGCCGCTCTGCAGCTTGGAGGCGAGCGCCGCGCGCAGCGCGCCTTTTTCAACTTTCTTCGGCAGCTGGTATTCGTAGCTGCGCGGCTGCGGGCCGAACACCGTGCCGCCCTTGCGCCACAACGGGGTGCGGGCCTCGCCGACGCGCGCGCGACCGGTGCCCTTCTGGCGCCACGGCTTCCGGCCGCTGCCGCTGACGCGCGCGCGATTCTTGGTCGCGTGCGTGCCCCGGTGCTCGGCCGCATTCGCGCGGATGACCGACTCGTGAATCAGGTCGACCTTGACGCGGCCGCCGAACACGTCGTCGCTCACCTCGAGCGAGCCGACCTTCTGGTTTTCGTGGTTCACTACATCTAGAGTCATGACGCTCTCTCGGCTTTTCGGCTTTCGGCTTTCGGCGCTGATAGCTGATAGCTGATAGCTGATAGCTACTTCTTGCCTTTTTTCGGCTTCTCTTGCAGCTGTGGCTGCGGCTCGGGCTTGGCGGCCACGGCCTTGCGAATCAGCACATAGCCGCCGTTGGCACCCGGCACGGCGCCGCGCACCACAATCAGGTTGTTCTCGGCATCCACGCGCAGCACTTTCAGGTTGCGCGTGGTCACGCGATCCATGCCCATGTGGCCATGCATGCGCATGCCTTTGATGACGCGCGACGGATACGACGAGGCGCCAATCGAGCCGGGTGCGCGGTGGAACATCGAGCCGTGCGTCGCGTCGCCGCCGCGGAAGTGGTGACGCTTGACCGTGCCCTGGAAGCCGCGGCCCTTGCTCGTGCCGATCACGTCGACGCGCTCGCCGGCGTTGAAAATCGAGACCAGCACCTGCTCGCCGAGTTGCGGTGCTTCGGTGCCTTTGGCCAGATTGACCTCGCGGCGCACGCGGGTCGGAGGCACGTTGGCTTTCTTGAAGTGGCCGGCCACGGCCTTGTTGGCCTTGTACGGCTTGGCTTCGACGAGGCCGATCTGCACCGCTTCATAGCCGTCGGTCGGCGAAGACTTGCCCTGCACGACGACACAGGGTCCGGCCTCGAGGACCGTGGCAGGCGCGACGGTGCCGTCCTCGAGGAACAGCTGCGTCATGCCGACTTTCTTACCGATGATTCCGTTCACCATGTCGAATCCTCGCGCGGCCCCTACTTGTGATCTTTTCCGAATGCCTTGATCTCCACGTCCACACCCGCGGGCAGATCCAGCTTCATCAGCGCGTCCACGGTCTGCGGGGTCGGCTCGAAGATGTCGATCAGCCGCTTGTGTGTCCGGACCTCGAACTGCTCGCGCGATTTCTTGTCCACGTGCGGCGACCGCAGCACGGTCCACTTGTTGATCTCGGTCGGCAGCGGAATCGGTCCCGCCAGGCGCGCACCCGTGCGCTTGGCCGTTTCCACGATTTCGCCAGTGCTCTGATCGAGCACGCGCGCGTCGTAGGCCTTCAAACGAATGCGGATTTTGTCGCCTAACATTATTTCGTCCCCTGAACCCGTGCGATCACTTCTTCGCTCACGTGTGACGGCGCCTGCTCGTAGCGATCGAAGTGCATCGAGTAGGTCGCGCGGCCCTGCGTGCGCGAGCGCAGTTCCGTGGCGTATCCGAACATCTCGCTCAGCGGCACGCGCGCCGAGATGATCTGGGTGCCGCCGCGATCTTCCTGAGACTGAATCCGGCCCCGGCGCGACGCGAGGTCGCCCATGACGTCGCCCATGTAATCCTTCGGCACGACGACTTCGACGCGCATGATGGGTTCCATCAGCACGGGACGCGCTTTCTTCGCCGCGTCCTGAAAGGCCATCGAGCCGGCGATCTTGAACGCCATTTCCGACGAGTCCACTTCGTGGTACGAGCCGTCGTACAGCTCGATGCGCACATCGTCGATCGGATAACCAGCCAGAATGCCGCGAGTGAGGGCTTCCTGGATGCCCTGATCGACCGGCTTGATGTATTCGCGCGGAATCGACCCGCCGGTGGTGTCGTTCTCGAACTGGTAGCCGGTGCCCGGCGGCAGCGGAATGAGGCGGATTTTCGCTTCGCCGAACTGACCGCGGCCGCCCGTCTGCCGAACGAACCGGCCATGGCCTTCGGCCGGCGCCGTCAGCGTTTCCTTGTAGGCCACCTGCGGCTTGCCGACGCTGGCTTCGACGCCGAACTCGCGCTTCAGCCGGTCGACGATGATCTCGAGGTGCAGTTCGCCCATGCCCGCGATGACGACCTGGTTGGTCTGTTCGTCGGTCCGCACGCGGAACGTTGGATCCTCGGCCATGAGCTTCGCCATGCCCTGGCCGAGCTTTTCCTGGTCGGCCTTGGTCTTCGGCTCGATGGCCAGCGAGATCACCGGTTCCGGGAACACCATCGACTCGAGCAGCACGGGCTTCTTCTCGTCGCTCAGCGTGTCGCCCGTCGTGACCGACTTGAGGCCGACCGCCGCGGCGATGTCGCCCGCGTAGACGTCCTTGATTTCCTCGCGCTTGTTGGCGTGCATCTGCAGCAGCCGGCCAATGCGTTCGGTCTTGCCCTTGGTCGAGTTCAGCACGGCCGTGCCGGTGTGCAGCGTGCCTGAATAGACGCGGAAGAACGTCAGCTGACCCACGAAGGGGTCGGTCATGATCTTGAAGGCGAGCGCCGCGAACGGCTCCTTGTCCGCGGCGGCGCGTTCGACCTGCGCCTCCGGATCCTTCGACGACAGATCGATGCCGACGACCGGCGGGATGTCCATCGGCGACGGCAGGTAATCGACCACCGCGTCGAGCAGGGGCTGCACGCCCTTGTTCTTGAATGCCGTGCCGCAGATGACGGGCACGAACGGCGCGTCTTCCTTGCGGACCGACTCGATCGTCCGCCGGCGCAGCGCCGCCTTGATCTCGGCCTCCGTGATTTCTTCACCGCCGAGGTACTTCTCCAGCAGCTTGTCGTCCGCTTCACTGACCTTTTCGATCAGCTTCTCGCGGAATTCCTTCGCCTCGGCCAGCATGCCGGCGGGAATGTCGCCGACGATGTAGTCGGCGCCCATCGTCTCGTCCGTGTAAGTCAGCGACTTCATGCGGACGAGATCGATCATCCCGACGAACTTGTCTTCGGCGCCGATGGGCAGCTGAATCGCGACTGGATTGCCCTGCAGCTTGGTCTCGATCTGCGACAGTGTTTCCCGGAAATCGGCGCCGATGCGGTCCATCTTGTTGATGAAGCAGATGCGCGGCACGCGGTACTTGTCGGCCTGGCGCCAGACCGTTTCCGACTGCGGCTCGACGCCGGACACGGCGTCGAACACCGCACACGCGCCATCGAGCACGCGAAGCGAGCGCTCGACTTCGACCGTGAAATCCACGTGGCCCGGCGTGTCGATGATGTTGATGCGGTGATCGCGCCAGTTGCAGGTGGTGGCCGCGGACGTGATGGTGATGCCGCGCTCCTGTTCCTGCTCCATCCAGTCCATGACGGCCGTGCCTTCGTGAACCTCGCCGATCTTGTACGTCTTGCCGGTATAGAAGAGGATCCGCTCGGTGGTGGTCGTCTTCCCGGCATCGATGTGGGCCATGATGCCGATGTTCCGGTAACGTTCCAGTGGTGCCTGTCGTGCCATTGCCTTACCAGCGGTAATGCGCGAACGCCTTGTTCGCTTCTGCCATGCGGTGCGTGTCTTCGCGCTTCTTCACCGCACCGCCGCGGAGATTCGCGGCGTCGAGCAATTCGTTGGCGAGCTTTTCCTGCATCGTCTTGCCGTCGCCGCGTGAGCGTGCGTAGGCGACGAGCCAGCGGATGCTGAGCGACAACCGGCGATTGGGGTTGACCTCGATGGGCACCTGGTAGTTCGAGCCGCCGACACGGCGCGATTTGACCTCGAGCGCCGGCTTCACGTTGTCGAGCGCCTTCTTGAACACCTTCAGCGGATCGTCGCCGCTGCGCTCCTTGATGATGTCGAAGCTCTGATAGAGGATGCGCTCCGCGGTCGAGCGCTTGCCCTCCTGCATGATGGTGTTGATGAACTTCGTCACCAGCGGGCTGCCATAGAGGGCGTCCGCGGGAATTTCGCGCTTCGCAATTTCTCGTCTACGAGGCATATCGTTGCTTTCGGCTATCAGCTATCGGCTATCAGCGCTCTCAGCCTTGCGCTGAAGTTGACAGCCGAGAGCGGTTACTGCTTCGGCCTCTTGGCGCCGTACTTCGAGCGCCCCTGCTTGCGGCCCTGCACGCCCACGGCGTCCAGCGTCCCGCGGACGACGTGATAGCGGACACCCGGCAAATCCTTGACACGGCCGCCGCGAATGAGCACCAGCGAGTGTTCCTGCAGGTTGTGGCCCACGCCCGGGATATAGGTCGTGACCTCAATCTTGTTGGTCAGCCGGACGCGCGCGACCTTGCGCAGCGCGGAATTCGGCTTCTTGGGCGTCTGCGTGAAGACGCGGACGCACACCCCGCGCTTCTGCGGGCTCTCCTGCAACGCTGGACTCTTGGTCTTCCAGCGCACCTGCTCACGTCCCTTGCGGACAAGCTGACTGATAGTCGGCACGAGCACTCCACACACGAAAAAACACGCGCGCAGAAGCCACTTCCGCGACGCCGTGGCGCAACGGGCCTAGAAGCCTCATCGGCATCCGATCGCGCAAAACACCGCGCGCTGCAGACCCGCCTTGGCTTGGCACCCGAAGCTGATGACCCTAACCTGGTTGTTTTCGGCGCTGGCGGACGCGAACCTGTCCTGCAGGTGCGTCACAACGCTTGAAGGGGCCTAGATAGGGTGTCCTAGGCTCCACGAGAACCTACGAAATATATCACCAACGCTCCGTCGGCGCAAACTTTCCAACCGCCAAACCGCCAAGTTCAACACCCGGTCAACCGAGCTCCCCTATGTCATCAAGGTTATCGAGCAGGGTCATCAAGGTTATCGATCCGGCGGCGGCTCAGCTACGGAGCAGACTTGGGCTTGAGCTCACCCTGGTGGCAGGTATAACAGGTGACCCGGCCCAGAACCGACTCGCCTTCGACCCGGGTGTGACCCGGAAAAAACTGCTGGTTGAGCGCCTTGGTCATCTCGACCATCTGGCGCGCCGTCACCTTCCGCGGGTTCTCGTCGCTGGCGAAGTTGCCTTTGGGCATGTGACACCCCCCACAGGAGACGCCCATCGCCTGCACGAAATGCTGCATTTCCTGCTCGAACTCCGAAACAGTCAGGCCAGTCAAAATTTTGACTGTTGGGCTTTCCACCTTGTCGACCGTCGGATCCTGAGCCGAGGCCGCCAACGCGGTCAGGCAGAACACGGTGCTGAAAAGCGCGGTTTTCACGTTGCCGCTCCGATCGGCCGCAGGGTAACACGCCGCCTGAGGGTAGTGAACACACCGCCGAGGGATGGACTTGTCCCGTGAGGTTTTATCTTCAGTCCTCAGAACCCTGTGATAGGAACCCCGTGGCCGCAGGGCGCGCGAGCGCCGTGTAGTACGCTTCCGCGTTGTCGCTTCGCTTGCGGATCACGCTCGGCCGAGCGCCGTCGGGCGACTCGGATCGCACGGTCGTCGCGGCGCCCCCGGCCGCGTCCTGGCCATTTCTATATCCCTTTGCGATCGACCTCCCACCAGGTCCAGCGGCCATCGAAGTCCCCGATCTCCACGAGGCCTTCGTCAATCATCAGACCGCCGGCGTCCGGTTGGTGACGACGCAGGCGGCGTACCGCTTGCTGGCGTGGCAGGACCTGATCGGCGACCGCGACGTCGTCATGACGGCGACGGCCGACCGCGCCGCACTCGAGCGCCACGCGCCAGAACTCCTCGTGCACGCGCCAGGTGACACAGGTGACACAGGTGGACGAGGTGCAGCTGGTGCAGGTGTCACAGGTATAGCCGCCGCCGCACCTGCCGCACCTGGTGCACCTGCTGCACCTGCTAGACCTGCTGCACCTGCCGCACCTGCTGCACCTGCTAGACCTGCTGCACCTGCTGCACCTGCTGCACCTGCTGCACCTGCTGCACCTGCTGCACCTGTGCCACCTCTGCCACCTGTGTCACCTGCTCTCATCGCCGCGTTTCGCGCGGACGCCCCCCGCGAGCGGCTCGCCCTGTGCGTGCGCGCACTCGACGAAGGACGTACGCCGGCGGCTCTCGTCGCCACAGCGAGCGTCTGCATGGAAGTGAACGACCTCGACGCCGCGGCGCGCGACCTGGACGAGGCGATTGCCCAGGCGCCGGACTGGGCCGCCGCCCACTTCGAACGCGGCAAGCTCTGGCTCCGCCTCGACGACATGGACCGCGCCAGCGAGTCGTTTCGGGCGGCGGCCAACCGCCTGCCGCGGTTCGCGTCGGCGTGGTCCAACCTCGGGGCCACGCTCGGGGAACTCGACCGGCCCGAGGAAGCGCTCGAGGCATTCACCCGAGCCTTGGCCTGTGATCCGACCAGCGCCCAGACCCACAACAACATCGGGGTGGTCAGCCGTGAGCTGGGCCGGCTGGTCGAGTCGGAAGCCGCGTTTCGCCGGGTGCTCGACCTCGCACCCGATCTGGCCTTTGGTTATTACAATCTGGGCCATACACTGTTCCTACAGGGTCGCTACCAGGCCGCGCTCGGCGCCTACGCGGAAGGCCAGAAGCGTGACGCCGAGCGAAATCCGGTACAGGCCACGCGGCTGGCGATGTGCCGCCTGGCGACGGCCGATGCGCGGGGCGCCCTCGAGGAACTGCAGCGAGCCACGAGCGCGCTGCCGCGGGAGTATCGGCAGCAGCTACTGGCGGACACCCAGAGCATCGCCTGGGCGCTGCTCACCCATCGGCCCGACCTGCCTGGCTGGCAGGACGTGCACGACTGGCTCACGCGGGAACAAGCGCGGTAAAGGGATCGCGGCTTTTGAGCGTAAGGCGGAGGGATGATGGATAGCACGCGGCCAAGCTCGTTCAGCCATCTGCTCCACGACCGTGGCGTCCGCTTTGCGGCGGGGCTCGCGGTGGTGGTCGCCATCCCGGTGGCCGTCCTCTTTTACTTCCAGTTCAAGTCGCTCGACGACATCGAGGAAACGTCGTCGGTCGTCCTTCGGCAACTGAGTCGCGATACGGCCGATTCGGTGACGCGAGAGATCGAGGAGGCACTGAAGCGTCCGCACATCGATCTGCTGCTTCGCCCCGGTCAGCAGGCGCGGCTCAACCCGCCCGATTTCGGCTGGCTGGACACGGTGTTCGGCGAAGGCATGGCGGCGAGCGAGTTCATCGAGGAGTTGTGGTTCTGGTCCGAAACGGGCACCGGAGTCGAGGACAGGTTTTTCGTCTTCGATCGGGCCAGCCTGCACACGCCGGTGAGCGACGGCGACCGGCGATTCCGTGAGTCGCCCACGCGACACCAGCAGGTCGTACCGAAGGCGCGCGCGCTCGGGGCCGAACGCCGAGCCATCGTGGCCTTTCCGGCGGAGATCGACGGCCGGAAAAAGTATGTGCAATTGCAGTTGGGCTTCGAGGGGCCAAATCGGGAACGGGTCACGCGCCTGCTCGGGTTCATGGTGGATGCGGAGGAGCTCCGCACCGTGTACTTTCCGAGCGTCATCGAGCGCCGCCTCGCGAGCGTGCAACAGCCGATCGGCTTTCCGCCGCTCGACCTCTACATGACCGACGCCGTCGGCAGCGCGGTGACGCCGTCGGGCCGGCCGCCGGCGTCCACGGTCTACGTGGATGAGCGCACGTTTCCACTGGTGTTCTTCGATCGGGAGCTGCTCGAGTACGCCGCCCCGTACGAGCAGAGCCGCGAAACGTGGCGCGTCCGCACCAGTTACGGGGCGCAGACGATTCCCGAGATCGTGACGGCGAATACCCGCCCGCAGATGGCGCTGATGATCGTCCTCGCCCTGGTCATGGCGGGCGGCGTGTTTTTCGTGGCCAGCGCGGCGGCCCGTGAAGTCCGCGTCGCGGAGCTCAAGTCCAACTTCGTCGCCTCGGTCTCACACGATCTGAAGACCCCGCTGGCGCTGATCCAACTCTTCGCCGAAACCCTCGAACTCGGGCGCGTGCGCAATCCCGACCGCGTGCAGGAGTATTACCGCATCATCAACACCGAGGCGCGCAAGTTGACGCGTCTCATCGAGAACATCCTGGACTTCTCGCGGATGGAAGCCGGCCTGCGCCCGTATCGGCCGGCTCCGGTGGACATCGGCGCGCTCACCCGCCAGGTCCTGGCGGACATGGAAAGTCAGTTCAACCAGGCCCGGTTTGCGGTGCATACCCAGGTCGATCCGGATCTGCCGCCCGTCAACGCGGACGAAGACGCCGTGGAACAGGCGATCGAAAACCTCCTCGCCAATGCGATGAAGTATTCGGGTGAGGCACGGGACATCGACGTGCACGTGGGCCGTGCCAACAGCCATGTGTGCGTCAGCGTGAAGGACCACGGCATCGGCATTTCGCGCCGCGAGCAGAAGAAGATTTTCCGGAAGTTCTATCGCATCGATCGCGGCCTCGGCGGCGGCCCGCAGGGCTGCGGACTGGGTCTGGCGATTGTCGATCACACGATGCGGGGACACGGGGGCTTCGTGCGGGTCGACAGCGAGCCCGAGCACGGCAGCACGTTCACGCTGCACTTCCCCATTTCAGCCGGCAGGGACCTCAGTGCCGGTGGCGCGCTGAAAACGCCGGAGGCCTCCGCGGAGGGAGACCGTGATGAAACGGATTCTGGTGATCGAGGACGAACCGCAGATGTTGCTCGGTCTGCGTGACAACCTCGAGCTCGAAGGATACGAAGTGCAAACCGCGTCCGATGGCGACGAGGGCCTCGCCCGGGCGGCCAGCTTTTCGCCCGATCTCGTGATCCTCGACGTCATGTTGCCGAAGAAAAACGGCTTCGACGTCTGCCGCGAGCTGCGTGCGCGTTCCAACGCGACGCCCATCGTGATGCTCACCGCGCGCTCCGCGGAGACCGACAAGGTGCTCGGGCTCGAGCTCGGCGCGGACGATTACGTCACCAAGCCGTTTTCGATTACGGAGCTGCTGGCGCGCGTCCGGGCCGTGTTGCGGCGGTCCGGCACCCCGAAGCCACCTGCGGATGTCGTCAAGATCGGGGATATCGAGATCGACTTCAAACTGCACCAGGCGCGCCGGGGCAAGTCGCGGATCGAATTCACCGCGCGGGAGTTCGACCTGCTGCGGTATTTCGTGCAGCACACGGGGCAGGTCGTCACCCGGGAGCAGATCCTCAACGAAGTGTGGGGATATGAGGAGTTCCCGACGACCAGGACGATTGACAATTTCGTGGCGAAGCTGCGGCAGAAAATCGAGCACGCCCCGCACGCCCCGGAGCACATTTTGACCATCCATGGATCGGGGTACAAGTTCGTTGGGTGAAATAAAAAACATAGGGCAGGTAGGGCGGGTAGGGCGGGTGTATTCTTCGCAAGATCATGGACGCAAAACTCATTCTGCTCGGCGCGCTCGTCATCCTGACCGCCACGTATCTCGTCGTCTGGTTCGTCATGGCACGGCGGCGGCGGGCCGCGCGGACGCATGCCGCTGATGAGCCGATCGCGCCCAACAGCAAGCATCTCGGCATCGGCTTCGTCACCAATTTCTTCGACACGCTCGGCATCGGCTCGTTTGCGACCAGCACCGCCGCGTTCAAATTCTGGAAGCTCATCCCCGATCAGCAGATTCCAGGCACGCTCAACGTCGGCCACACGATCAACGCCGTCGTTCAGGCGCTGCTCTTCATCACCGCGGTGGCGGTCGAGTTCCGGACGCTTGCCCTGATGATTGCCGCGGCCTGCGCGGGGGCGTGGTTCGGCGCGAACATCGTGTCGGGCTTCTCGCGCCGTAAGGTGCAATTGGGGATGGGCACGGCGCTGCTCGGCGCCTCGGTGGTGGTGCTCGCACAGATCCTCAATCTGGCGCCCGGTGGCAATGCGATCGCCCTGGAAGGGACGCGGCTGGCGATTGGCGTGACGGGCAACTTCATGCTCGGCGCGCTGATGACGCTCGGCGTCGGCCTTTACGCCCCCTGCATGGTGCTCGTCAGCGTCCTGGGCATGGATCCCACCGCCGCGTTCCCGATCATGATGGGATCCTGCGCGTTTCTGATGCCGGTGGCGAGCATTCAGTTCATCCGGCGCAATGCGTACAACTTGCGCGCCGCGATCGGCCTCGCACTGGGAGGTCCGCTGGCGGTGCTTCTGGCGGTGTGGCTCGTCACGTCACTGCCGACACCCATGGTCCGCGGCCTGGTCCTGATCGTTATTTCCTATACATCGTTCACGATGCTGCGCTCCGCCTCGAGCGAACGAAAGGCCGCCGAGGCACGCGCGGCGATGACGCAGCCGGCGTAACGGGATCATAGAGTTCACCCAAGCGCGGCCCACGGCGGAGCGCGGCGAATCCTCAGTTCTGGCGCAGCAAATCGGCGGGCGGCGTTCGCGCCGCCCTCCACAGCGCCGGCGCGGTCGCGAGTCCAGCGGCAGCGAGCGCCGCGGCTGCCGCCGCAACCAGCGGCGGCGCGAGACTCTCATTCGCCTCCAACCCGAGGAGCGCG
>DATKDY010000289.1:0-91097 GCA_035512515.1 Vicinamibacterales bacterium | reverse complement strand
GCTGACCTTCGTCCCCTCGTAGCTGTAGGTGACGAACAGCCGCGAGAAGTCCGCCACGGGGAACCCAAACAGGATGTTGCCGCCGGCGGATTCCTGCGTGAACTGATTGATGTACTGCAAGCTCCGTTTGAAGATGTCGATGCCGCCGGTGATGTTGCGATCGAAGAGGAACGGCTCGCTGAACGCGAGCTGGTAATTTTCCGCTCGCGAACCGGCCTGCAGCGACAGCGTGAGCGACTCGCCACGGCCCATGAAGTTGGACGTCTGGAACGAGAGCTGGCCGAAGAAGCCCTCGAACTGCGAGACGCCCGCGCCAAAGGTCAACTGGTTGCGATTCTGCTCTTCCAGCCTCAGCGTGACGTCCACTTCGTTTGGGGAGGCTGGAGTCTTCTGCACATCCACGGCATCGGGCGACTGCTCGAGGTTCTGGAAGTAGCCCAGCTGATTGAGCCGGCGGATGCTGTACTTCAGCGCTTCCGTGCTGAACACGCCGCCTTCGACCAGCCGCATCTCGCGGCGAATCACGTTGTCGCGCGTGGTGGTGTTGCCGGTGAAGGTAATGCGGTTGACGAAGTACTGGTCGCCTTCCTGCAGACGCATCGTCACGTTGACGGTCGGCTCGGAAGGCCCGGCCACCGGCCCCTCGGCCGGATCGACAAACTCCATGTCGGGATAGCCGGTGAATTCGAAGTAGCCGCCGGCGCCGTAGATCTCGCGCGCTTTCTCGAATCCCTTGCGGACGTTCTTCTCCGAGTAATACTTACCGGGCTCGAGCTTGAAGAGCGGCTGGAGGAACTCGGTGTTGACGACCTTGTTGCCCTCGAAGGTGACCGTGCCGATACGGTAGCGGTTGCCTTCCGTCACGGGAATCCGGAGTTGAACCCAGCGCGTTTCCTTGTCCGGCGAATCCTCGAGCGTGACAATTTCGGGGGTCCCCACGCGCGCCTGCACGTACCCCTTCTCGCGGTAATACTCCTCGACCTTTTCGGCGTCTTCCTCGAACTTGGTTTCCTGATACGTGCCACGACCCGTGATCCAGGAGAGGAACCAATGTTCCTTGGTTTCCTTCATGCGGCGCTTGAGGGTGCCGTCGCCGACCTCCTGGTTGCCGATGAACTCGATGTCGCGGACCTTGACCTTCGGGCCCTGGTTGACATCGAACATCACACGGGCCAGCTTTGGTCCACCCGGCAACTCTTCGGTCTTCGAACTGATTTCTGCAAACTGATGGCCCTTTTCCGCCATCAGATTGCGAAGAATGCCCTCTACCCGGCGGATCACGCCCTGATCGAGGAAGGAATCGAGACGCAGCGTGACGCCGGCTTCCTTCATCTTCTCGTCGAGCTTGGTGCGATCGATCGCGTCGGGGTAGTCGACGATTTTGACGCGCGGGCGCTCTTCCATGTGGAAGATGAGGTGCTTGCCGGGGGCGCCATTCTCGTACGTCGCATCCACTACCTCAATGCGCAGGTCGTCGAGGAAGTTCGTCGCCCACAGGCGTTTGAAATCCGCGAGCAGGGTTTGCTCGGTCTGTTCGTTGAAGGGGATCCACACCCGATCGGACGCGCGGCTCGACTGCGTCTGGATGTAATAGAGATAGGTTTGGGGCTCGATGAGCGATTCATTGAGGGGATGAAAACGGAGCTCCATCACACAGACGACGGGGCCGAAGTCGGCCGGTGGCGTCACGCCTGGCGGAGCCGGGCACCGCGAGGCGGTGGCCGCCGGGGCGGGAACGTCCTGCGCGGAGCTCGGGCTGGGCAGGAACAGCACCGCAAGCGCCGCCACGAAGAGGAAGCGTGAAAATTTCAGCATAGAGAACAGGCCCCGGGGCCCAAGCCTCAGGGCTCGGGCCCGGCACGGAGTCACAAACGGTTAATTCTATCAGTTGGCACTCAGACGCTGGGCCCTGGGGCCTGATGTCGGAGAACCTGCCGGTTCAGACGTTTGCGGACAGGAGACGGCCGGACGCCACCGGTTCGCCTGACGGCCGGTACGCCAGTTGCCCGCCCTCGAGATAGACCTCAATCTCGCCGCCCTTCAGGTGGCCGCGGATCAGCTCCTCAGCCAACGGATCTTCGATGTAGCGCTGGATCGCACGGCGCAATGGGCGTGCGCCGTAGGACCGGTCCTTACACGTGACGTCGATGATCCAGTCCACCACCTGCGGCGTAATGAGAATCCGCATGCGACGGTCCACCAGATTGGCATTGAGCTGGTCGGCAAGCAGGGCGAGAATCTTCCGCAGATCCTCGTCGGAGAGCGCCTCGAAAACGATCAGCTCGTCGATGCGGTTGATGAACTCGGGATTGAAGGTGCGTTTCACCTCGCCGAGCACCATGTCCTGCACGCTCTTGGCGACTTCCGCCAGGTCGGCCGACTGGAAGCCCATCGACGCCTTCTTCTGAATGAAGCGCGCGCCGATGTTCGAGGTCATGATGACGATCGCGTTCTTGAAGTTGACGCGATTGCCGAGTCCGTCGGTCAAATGGCCGTCCTCGAACACCTGCAACAGGATGTTGAAGATGTCGGGATGCGCCTTCTCGATTTCGTCGAGCAGCACGACCGAATAGGGGTTGCGCTTCACCTTTTCGGTGAGCTGACCGCCCTCTTCGTGACCGACATAGCCCGGCGGCGAGCCGATCAGCTTCGACACCGAGTGCTTTTCCATGTACTCGGACATATCGAAGCGAATCAGGGCGTTCTCGCTGCCGAAGAGGAACTGCGCCAGCGCACGAGCCAGCTCGGTCTTGCCGACGCCGGTCGGCCCGAGAAACATGAAGCTGCCAACCGGGCGGTTCGGGTTTTTCAAGCCGGCGCGCGACCGCCGGATGGCGCGCGACACTGCAGAGATCGCCTTTTCCTGGCTGATCACGCGGCGATGCAGCTCCAGCTCCATGCGCAGCAGCTTGTCGCCTTCGTCCTGATTGATCGACGACAGCGGCACGCCGGTCCATTTCGAGACGACTTCGTCGATCTCGGCCTTGGCGACCACGACACGACGCGTGCTCGAGCGCACATCGAACTTCTCGCGGACCAGTTGCAGGTTCTCACGCGCCACCTGTTCCTGTTCGCGATAGAACTGCGCCTTGTCGAAGTCCTTCGTCGACACCGCGCTTTCCATCTGCTCGACGGCGACGCGAATGCTGCGGTTGATCTCGCCGAACTCCTCGCTGAAGCCCGCCTCGCGGAGCTTCGCGCGAGCGCCGGCCTCGTCCACGAGGTCGATCGCCTTGTCGGGCAGGAAGCGATCCGTGATGTAGCGGCTCGACTGATACACCGCCGCTTCGATGGCTTCGGCCGTGTATTCGACGTGGTGAAACGTCTCGTAGCGATCCTTGATCCCCATCAGGATCTGGATGGTTTCGCGTTCGGAGGGCGGATCGACCTTGATGGCCTGGAAGCGGCGCTCGAGCGACCGATCCTTTTCGATGTATTTGCGGTACTCTGCGGGCGTGGTCGCGCCGATGCAGCGAATTTCGCCGCGCGACAACGCCGGCTTGAGGATGTTGGCGGCGTCGAGCGAGCCTTCAGCCGACCCCGCGCCCACCAGCGTGTGCAGCTCGTCGATGAAGACGATGATGTTGGGATTGTCGGTCAGCTCTTTCATGATCGCCTTCAGGCGCTCCTCGAACTGCCCGCGGTATTTCGTGCCTGCGACAATCAGCGAGATGTCGAGGGCAAGGATGCGCTTGTCGGCCAGAAAGTGCGGCACATCGCCGAAGACGACCTTCTGCGCCAGGCCTTCGACGATGGCCGTCTTGCCCACGCCGGGCTCGCCGATGAGGACCGCATTGTTCTTGGTGCGGCGACAGAGCACTTGCTGCACGCGTTCGAGCTCGTAGTCCCGGCCGACCAGCGGGTCGAGGGAATTTTTCATCGCCGCTTCCGTCAGATCGCGGCTGAATTCCGCGAGCAGCGGCGTCTCTTTGACGCGCGTGAGCGTTGTTTTCTCGTTGAGCAGTTGAACGATGTCTTCGCGGACCTGATGGAGGCGCATGCCCTTTTCCATCAGGATCGTCGCGGCCACGGAGCGCTCTTCGCGCAGGATGCCGAGCAGCAGATGCTCGGTGCCGATGTAGTTGTGCAGGAGCCGGTCCGCTTCCTCGGCCGCAAACTGCAACACGCGTTTGGTTTCGGCGCTGAACGGAATTTCCACGGAGGTGGAAACCTTCTCGCGAAACACCGTGCGGCCTTCGATTTCTTTGCGGATGTTCTCGAGTGACAGGTGCGATCGGGCAAAAATCCGGCTGGTGAGGCCTTTTCCTTCGCGGATCAGGCCAAGCAGCAAGTGCTCGGTTTCAATCGAAATGCTCCCGAGCTGGCTCGCCTCGTAGCGGGCAAAGAATAAAACCCGCCTTGCTCTTTCGGTATACCGCTCGAACATCAGCCGCCTATGTCACCGGGCACCCAACGCGCCGCGTCGGACCCCGTCATTCAATCCGGAGCGGAATGACGGCCCGCTCCTGTTGATCATTATACGGCATGACCGGCTAAGTCGAGCCTACAGAAAGAGTTCCACCGGAACGGATCCAACCGAGCGCACGAAAATCACAGAATTGGATCCGGCGGTCGATGTCTTCTTCTTCGCTGAATTCTTTGCCTTCTGTGAATTCTGTGGATCGTGGGTTGTGATTCTGTGGATCAGAACCGGCGGACGTAGGCCACCCGGATGGCGCGGTATGTCTCCCGGCGGAAACTGTGCTCTTCGGCGGTCACCCGCAGCCATGCGGCTGCTCCCAACGGGATCTGCCCGTGCACCCCAAACTGACGTGTCAGGTAGACGGCGCGCTCGGCCTCGCCGCCACCGAAGGTATAGGACTCACCTGCCAGCGAAAACCCGACGAATGGATACAGCGCCAGCGTCTCATCGAGCGTGAACTTCTTGTAGAGCTGTCCGCCGGCCAACACGTACCAACCTTCGTCGTCCCCGTCGAAATTGTCTTGAAAGAACGCCGCGTGGGCGGCAAACGACACCGGCGTCGCGTCGTCGTCTTCCTTGAAGAGGAAGTAGCGCACAAACGGAGACCACTCCGTCAAGATCGTGTCGTCCTGGCCGCCGAAGTCCGCGGCGTAGCGGTTGAACCCGAAGCCGGCGTCCCACCGCCCGTCGAGCGACACTGCGCCATGGGTTTCGAGGCCGTTTGAAAACGGTCCGACAGACCATCCCACCGAGCCTTCCGCCGCGCGTTCGCCCTGCACGATGAAGAGGGACTGCCCGGCGGCGGGCGCGACGGCCAGCGCCACGAACGAAATCGCGAAGAGAATGTGGTGCATGGCACAGGATTTTAAACCGGTGCCATCCACCACCTGCACGAATCCGAGCCTTAGCGCGTCTTCACCATGTAGCGCATCAATCGCGCTGACGCCTCGTGGAATGTGGAGTCGAGGTCTGACCAATCCGACTCGACGAGCCAGAGCCGGCCCGGCCCTCTGTTGATGTACGCCAGGGTGACGGTGTCGGGCGTCATGCTCGCGCTCCCGAGCGGGACGATGCCCGGCAAGGCGGCCAGATTGTAGCCGCACCCTGGAAGCGTCTCCGGCACGAATGCGTTTGCCCGCCAGAACTGATCCCAGGGCTCGAGTTGCACGACGGGCATGACGTTGTCGTAGCAGTCGCCGATATATTCGAAGAAGCCCGGCGCGGGAATCGACGTGCCGAACGCCTTGTTGTACACGGGGATGCTGGCGCCGAACTCCGTGATCACGATTCCGCCAGCATCCAGATAGGCTTGCAGAGCACCGACCGTGATCTGCTCGTGCCCGTGTCTGGTAATCAACATCGCGGGAGTGTTCGCGGTGGGCGTGCACGTCGCCTGGACGACGAGGTTCGTGCCAGAGGGTATGAACTGAGCGACGTCGCGCTGACTGGATCCGCAGAGAGCCAGTTTCGGAAAGACATCACCCAACTCGCCGCAAATCACGTCGCCGGCGAGATCAAACCCGCGGAGCACGCCAGTGGGCCCGCATGACTTGCCGGCGAGGCCCTCGCTGGCCGACGGCCCCGGCGGTCCTGGTGGTCCCGGGTCTCCCTTCTGCCCCGCCGGACCCGGCTCACCTGTCGCACCTGTCTCACCTGGCGCGCCTGGCGGACCGGGCTCGCCCGGCGGCCCGACGCTGCCGAGCGTCACGTCCAGGGTATCGAAGTGGGCGACACCCGGCCCGCTCGACACCGTGAGCAAATACGTCCCCGGCAGCGTGGCTTTCGACAGGCTGACTTCGATGAAAGTGCTGGTCCACGCCAGCGGCGGCAGCGAAAAGCCGTTAAGCGTGACGACGCCCGGCGCCGAGCCGAAATTGCGGCCGTGAATCGTCAGTCGCTCGGTCGAGGCATCGAATGACGCGGCGCCGATGACCACTTGCTGAGCATCTGTGCTGTGCTTTTGCGCCTGGACAGGCTGTGCCAGCACCGTAGAGAAGATAAAAACGAGAACCGCCAGATTGGGGAAGCGAGTCATCCCTTCCTCCTTGGGGGAGCGGTTCCTCCATCACACCTCTACCGTTCGGTCGCTGTCAATGGCAACCACGCGGTCCCCGATTTCTGCGGGCAGTTCTGGGAAAACGATGCACGCTGCACAATTTGCTTGCATTGGCATGAATTGCGAGTGGCCTACCTGGCCTACCTGGCCTACCTGGCCTACCTGGCCTACCTGGCCTACCTGGCCTACCTGGCCTACCTGCCCTACCTGCCCTACCTGCCTGCCCTGAGCGAGCGGAGCGAGTCGAAGGGCCCACCTGTCACACTGATGCAAGTGACTGCACGACGCTTCCTGTGGTTCCTCGCGGCAGCCGCGATCGGCGCGCTCGCCGCCGGCTGGTGGCTGTGGCCGCGCGGGCTGGACAACGCGCTCGAGGAGGAATGGACGGCCACCGTCCGCGTGCTTGCCGGCACCGGCCACGCCGCCTTCCGGGATGCCCACGCGACGAAGGCGGACTTCGCGGATCCATTCGGCGTCGCGGTCGCTGCGGACGGCACGGTGTTCGTCACCGACGGTGTCCTGGCGAATCGTCTCCGCGTGATCGCGCCCGACGGGACGGTATCGACACTCGCCGGCGGTACCGCAGGGATGGCCGACGGCCACGGCGCCTCGGCGCAATTCAACACGCCGTCGGGGCTGGCGATCGGCGCAGAGGGCTCGCTGTATGTTGCGGACACGGCGAACAATCGCATCCGCCGCGTCACGCGCCAGGGGATGGTGACGACGGTCGCGGGCAATTCCGACGCCGGGATGCGGGATGGGCCGGCCTCAGACGCCCTCTTCAATGGGCCCGTCGGCGTTGCCGTCGATGCGCGCGGCCACGTCTACGTGACGGACACCTACAACGATCGCATCAGGCTCGTTACCCCCGACAATCACGTGACGACCCTGACCGGCAGCACACCGGGTTTCGTCGATGGTCCGGTCGGCGAGGCCCTGTTCGATACGCCGACTGGCATCGCCGTTGACGGCGACGGCACGATCTACGTTGCCGACACCGGCAACGACGCGATTCGCGCCATCGTGGCACGCGGCTTCGTGAGCACGCTCGCCGTCGCGCTGGCTGAACCGCTGCGGGCACCCATGGGAATCGCGGTGGACGCCCGTGGAGTGCTGTATGTGGCCGACGAGCGGGGACGTATCGTCGAGATCCGCGAAAACACGGCGCGTGTCGTCGGAGGTTCCCAGCCGGGCTTTCGCGAAGGGCCAGGCGCCGAGGCCCGGTTCCGCCGCCCGGCGGGGGTCGCGTCAGTCGAGCCGGGTCATCTGGTCGTGGCGGATACCGGCAATGCGCTCATCAGGACGCTCGTCGCCATCTCACGCGGCCGCGGCGGGCCACCCTCATCGCCGCTCCTCGCGCCCCGCTTCGCACGCGAGGCGTTTTCGTGGCAGCCGATGCTGTGGCCGCTCGAGCCGCTCGAAGGGCCGTTCGAGATCACCGGCACGCTTGGCGAAGCACGCGGCGCCGGTGCGGAGCGCTTTCATTCGGGCATCGACGTTCGCGCCGATGAGGGGACGCGCGTCGTGGCGCTGCGGGAGGGCATCGTCGAGAGTCCGGTGGCGACCGGGGCCTTCGGGACGTTGAACGAGTGGCTGCGCATCGGATCGGTGACCTACGTGCACCTGCGCGTCGGACGCAGCCGGAGAGGGGACGCGTTCGATCGGACCCGCTTCGTCGCCACGCGAGACGAGCGTGGCGAAATCACGCGGATGCGCGTCAAGCGCGGCGCCCGGTTTCTGACCGGAGAGCGGATCGGGACGGTCAACGCGTTCAGTCACGTGCACGTCAACGTCGGGTGGCCTGGCGAGGAGTACAACCCCTTGCTGTTCCGGCTGGTGCAATTCGAGGACACGATCCCTCCGACGATTGCTCCTGGTGGCATCCGTCTGTACGACGCCGGAGGGCAGGGGTTTTCGAACCGCGTCAAGGGCCGGCTTGTGATTTCCGGCCGGGTGCAGGTGGTCGTCGACGCGTGGGATCAGGTGAATGGGAACCGGCCAAGCCGACGCCTCGGCCTCTACTCGCTCGGCTACCAGGTGCTGCGCGAAGACGGCTCACCCGCGCCGGGGTTCGAGCATCCAGTGGAAACGCTGCGCTTCGATCAGGTGGGCACCAGCGCGGATGCAGCACGACTCGTTTACGCGCCCGGCAGCGGCATCCCCTTTTACGGCGAGCGCCGCACCCGATTTCTCTACGTCGTCACGAACACGTTCCGCGACGGCCAGGCGGCGCAGGGCTTCTGGGATACAGGGCGGCTGCCGCCAGGGAATTACACGCTGCGGGTGCATGCCGCCGATATCCACGGCAACGTCGCGCGCGCGCGGCGCGACGTAGCGGTCACGATCGTCGCCGCTGAGTGAACGCTCATCGGCGAGCCACGACTTTGAGCTCGCGAGACACGGCGCGGCCCTGACCGGCCTCGCCCACCGAGGCCAGGGCGGCGGCCACATGGGGCGTGATCATCTCGAGGCGGCGCGCTTGTGCGTCACCGAACGGCTCCGCGCCGTACAACGCGAGGACGCCGACCAGACGTTCATTGTCGATGAGCGGCATCGATGCGGCGTATCGCAAGTCCGTGTCGCGGTCGTCGAGATCCAGGCGCGCGTCTGCGTTGAACATGGGGCGCCAGTTGGCCGCCACCCACCCGCTCACGCGATGGCCTACCTCGATGCTGAGGTCCTCCAGGGCATGTGCGGCGGGGCCCGCGGTGTACTGCGGCGCGAGCGCTCCGCGGGTCGCGTCGACAGTGAGCAGTGCAAAGGTCGTCCGCGGAGCCAGGTGCCGCAGGTAGCCCCACGCCAGAATGCCGACATCCCGGTGGCTGGCGCTGCGCGAGGTCACTTTGGCCAGGCTCACGAACGCCAGCAGCTCGTCGGAACAGTCCGGTGCGAGCCCGTCGTCGTCCGCGCTGGCCGCCGGCAACTGACGGATGGGCTGATGAACGCGGCGAATCCGTCCCAGGGCGTTCTGCAGCACCGGCTGTGTTTCGACGCGCGGGATGATGTCCCGGTAGACGCGCACGAACGTATCGACGACCTGCGGGTCATACATCGTTCCACGCCGTTCCAGGATGATGTCGATCGACTCGCGCTCGCTCAGTGCGGAACGGTACGGACGATCGGACGTCAAGGCGTCAAAGCAGTCCACGACCGAGAGGATGCGCGCCCCAATCGGAATGTCCTCGCCGCTGAGCCCGCGTGGGTACCCGCTGCCGTCCCAGTTTTCGTGGTGGGCGCGAACAATCGGCACGACGGGGTATGGGAAATCGATTGACGACAAGATGTCCGCGCCGACGTCCACGTGCAACTGCATCGTGGCGAACTCCGCAGGCGTCAGGCGGCCGGGCTTGTTCAGAATGTGCTCCGGCACCGCCAGCTTGCCGGTGTCGTGCAGCAGGGCGGCCGCTTCAAGTGCCTGCGTCGTCGTCGAGTCGGTGATGCCGAGCGCGCGCGCCAGGCCCAACGCATAGGCCTGGACTCGCTGCACGTGCTCGCTCGTGACGCCGTCCTTGGCTTCGATGGCGGTCGAAAACGCGCCGATGGTCGACAAGTACATTTGATTGACTTTATCGACATGTCGATTAGCGTCCTCTACGCGTCCGAGCCAGGAGCGCATGGCCAGGTAGCAGATGGAGATCAGCGGCACGATGGCAATGAACGCGGTGATGCCGGCGTACTGAATCAGCACGATCAGGAAGAATGAGGCCGACGCGGCCGCAAAGTAGTTCAGCGAGATGATTGCGAAGTGTTCTCGCCACAACTTGATCGGAGCAATTCCCTTGTCGAGGGCAACGGCCATCACCGTCATCCCGGAGTTGAGCAGGAAGTACAGTCCGGCCATCGCGGCCAACGGGATGAACATCGCCGCGGCCGGCGTCGTCGCGGTTTCCGCGAGCGGGGCCGGCCCACCGAGAACATCGTAAAGCTGCGCGCCGCACCATAACGCAAGCGCGGAGCTCGCCGGATTGAACAGCAGCTGGTGTGCGCGAAATCTGCGACGCCAGGAGAGAAGCAGACTGTCGAGCGCAATCGACACGGTGGCGGGAGCCGGCCCGAACAGCAGCACGGAGGCGAACCAGAACGTGTCCGAAATCGAAATGAACGCGGACACGCGCGGGATCTTGATCGCGAATGTCGCGACCGCCAGCGCCAACGCGCCAAGAACCATCCAGCCAGCAGGATTCGGTGTCGCCGGCAACTGCCACACGGCCACACCGATGACGATCAGCCCGAGGCCGATGATCGGCGCCGTAAACCACAGGAGACGGGTCAACGGGCGCGATGCCTGTTTCACGGTCGCGGGCATACTCACTGCTGCGGATCGGACGGTATGAAGCTGTCGCCCCAGACGATTTGCTGCCCTTCGCTGAACTCGGCGTCACCCCAGACGATCTGCTGCCCTTCGGCATCGAAGACCTGGTCGCCCCACACAATCTGATCGCCCCAGACGATCTGTTGTCCGTGCGCGTCGTAGAGCCGGTCGCCCCAGACAATCTGATGCGGAGACTCGTTGGCAATCGGATTCGTCAGGCCAATCAGATGGAGCTGGTCCCAGGCGAGCGCGTCCGGGCTCAGCAGCGCAACGGCCGCGCTCAGTAGATCGAGCAGGTGGATGCCGGTGCCCTTGTGCAGGCGCGTCTGCAGCGTGCCGGCGTCGCGGAACGCCGCGCCGCCCGGTGTCGTGAGCAGCCCGCCGATCGTGCTCGTCGGCAGCAGCGAGAGCAGCGTGCCACCACTGGCGCGACGAGCGGCCCAGACGTCGATGCTGCCCGTCCCGGCCGCCATCAGCCCGTCAGCAGCCATGAACGACGCCGTGGTCTGCAGCCGGTACTTGGCAGCCGCCCACGTCAGGTCGGGATACGCCTCGACGAGCAGCGCCACGGCCGCGCTCACCATGGCCGCCGCCATGCTCGTGCCGCTCATCTGGAAGTACGCGTTGGAGCCGCGCCCGGCAACGTGCGCCGCCGAGTAGTTCCGCGTCAGATAACTGTTGGGCGCCTCCAGCGAGATGGTCTTGTTTCCGGGTGCCACAATGTCAGGCTTGACGCCGAAGTCGTATGCTGTGGGGCCGCGGGAGCTGTAGGTGGTGACCGTGTCATCATTTCGGGCCACGGTATTCCAGGTGTTCAAGGCGCCCGCGGTGATCGCGAAGGGTGAGTTGCCCGGCGAGGTGATGCCGCCGAGCACGGGCTGCCCATCGGGCGTTTTGCCGCGATTGCCGGCCGACGCGACGACAATCAGGCCCGCCTGCACGAGGCGCTGCACCGAGGAACACAGCGGATCCAGCGCGCACGGCGCGGTGACGCTGTGTCCCAGGGACAGATTGACAACTCGAATGCCGTACCGGGACCGATTGGAGATCACCCAATCGAGACCCGCAATGACGCTGCTGGTCAGTCCGACCCCGTCACTGCCGAGCACGCGCACGTTGACGAGAGCCGCACCGGGGGCGATGCCGCCGCTGTACGCGGACGTCACCTTGCGAGCCGGGGCGCCGGCCCCCGCGATGATGCCGGCTATATGCGTCCCGTGGCCGTAGCCATCGTCCACCGAGTTATCGCCCGGCACGAAGCTCACCGCAGCAATGACCTTGTTCTTGAGAGCATCGTGTTTGGCGATGCCGGAGTCGACGACGGCAACGCCCACGCCTGCGCCTGTGACCCCGGGATAGCCGCCGATCCCGAGCAACCCGGATTCTCCACTGCGCGTCTGATTGGCCGCGATCGCCGCGTCCGACACGGTCATGGTGACGCCGACCGGGAGGTCACTGCTGAGCGCGATCACCGCGGGCTCCAGGCTCAACGCGGCGGCCTGCGCCTGAGTGCCCGAGACCACGACGAAGTGGTCGAGGGTGCGGTGAACCTCCAGCCCGTGGCGCAGTGCCGCCGGCACGAGCGCGGCGACATCCCCGCGGAGGAGGATGCGAGCCGGCGCGTGCGGCGCCTGCAACAGCGTCGCGGTGAGCTCAGGCGACAGAAACGCGCGGACATTCGGTTGGCGCGCGGTGGCACCGACCGAGCTCAGCGCGAGCAGGACCGCGAGAATCGCGACGGGCAGTTGAAGCGAACGACGTCGTATAGCCATTGGGGTTGAACGCGAGACACGGGGTCCATTCCACGTGTGACGCGTTGCCCGCTTCGCAAAAGGCACGCCCAGCGCGCGCCAGGGGCTCGCGCGACCGGAACGTGTGGCCAGCCTGTCAGTTACAGCGTTTGGGGCAGTCGGTGGTCTCACCAGTGAATGGCCTGTATCAGCACACGGACCGGCCGACGGATTACGCGAACCCCTTGACTGGTTGAGACTTAAGTCAAATGTCCCACGATGAGACATCCGTTGTTCTGGTTTGGTGCAGTGTTGGTCTGTTTATGACACAAACGGACAACAAGGTCGTAGCACGATCGTGCTTTTCACGCTCTGGCGGGCGGCGCATAATCGGCCGGGGGAGAGCGCCACATGCCCGAGACCAAAACCGATCAGAAATGCGCGCATCCTAGCTGCCACTGTGTCGTGTCGACCGGTACGAAGTACTGCAGTGATTACTGCAAGAAGGCGCCCGAGGTCGAACTGCACTGCAACTGCATGCACACGGACTGCCGGCTGAAAGGGTGACGATCAGGCCGCGGTGAGTGAGCCGCCCTCGAGCCGAAGGACGCGATCGCACTGCTGCGCGAGCCGGGGGTTGTGGGTGGCGATGATCGCCGTCAGGCCGAACTCGGCGTGCATTTGGCGCAGCAGGTGATGCAGTGCGTCAGCCGTCGTCTCATCGAGATCGCCGGTTGGCTCGTCGGCGAGCAGCAGTGAAGGCTGCATGACGAGCGCCCGTGCGACGGCGACGCGCTGCTGTTCGCCGCCCGACAACATGCCGGGCCGATGATCGAGGCGCCCGCCCAGACCGACGCGCGTCAATAGCTCCGTTGCGCGTGGACGGGCCTCCTGCCCCCGTACGCGCGCAATCCGCAACGGCATCTCGGCGTTTTCGACCGCGCTGAATTCGGGCAGCAGGTGGTGGAACTGAAACACGAACCCGACATGCCGGTTGCGAAACGCCACGAGTTCCGCATCAGCGATCGCGCTGAGCGCCGCCTCGCCGACACGGACGTCCCCACTGTCGGGACGATCGAGCCCGCCGAGCAGGTGCAGCAGCGTGCTCTTCCCCGCTCCCGATGCGCCCATGATCGCGACCATCTCGCCCGGGTCGACCCGCAGGTCGAGATCGCGAATCACGTGGAGCCGGTTGTTCGCGACCAGATACGACTTGTTCAGCGCGCGCGCTTCGACGAAGCTACTCATACCGCAGCGCCTGCGCGGGATCGAGCTTCGCCGCCTGCCGCGACGGATAGAGCGTCGCCACGAAGCAGACGACGAAGCCCCCGACCATGACCGTGACGAGGTCCATCGGCAGCACGCGAAACGGCAGATACGTGACCTGGTACACGTCCCCCGGAATACTGATTACACGATACGTGTCGAGCAGATGCGCAATGCCCGCCCCCAGCAACGCACCGACCACCGTGCCGATGGTGCCGATGACCACGCCCTGAATCAGGAAGATCAGCATCACGCTTCGCGCCGACGCCCCCATCGTCTTGAGAATGGCGATGTCACGCGTCTTTTCCATCACCAGCAGGATGAGCGAGGCCACGATATTGAGCGCCGCGACGCCGACGATGAGGCCGATGCCCAGTCCCATGGCGATCTTCTCGAGATAGAGGGCCGAATAGAGCGTGCGATTCAAATCCGCCCAGTCGGTGGAGAGATACTCACGGCCGAGCCGCTCGGGAATCGAGTCGGAAATCGCGGGCGCACGGTAGATGTCCACGACACGGGCTTCGAGATGGTCGACGCCGCTCTTTCCAGTCAGCCGCTGCGCGAGCTCGAGCGATACGAATCCGTAGGCGGAATCGAACTCGGCCAGCCCCAGCCGGAAGGTGCCGACGACGCGGAACCGCCGTGTGCGGGGCATCATCCCCATGGGCGAGAGTGATCCCTGCGGCGTCATGATCGTCACCGGGTCGCCCACGAACGCGCCCACCGCGCCGGCAATGTCGTGACCGATGACGATGCCCGGCAGGTCGTCGTCACCGTGCGTGGCGATGTCCTCGAAGCGGCCCCCCGTCATCGAGCTGGCCACCTCGGTCACATCACGCTCCAACTCCGGATCGATGCCCTTGAGGGTGATAAAGGTGTTGCCGCGATCGGTGGAGACCAGCGCATTGCCGTAAACGGCCGGAGCGGCGGCCACGATCTCGGGGACCTGTTTGAGCCGCTCGATCTCGGCACGGTAGTCGTCGATGCCGCCGGTCTTCCAGACGTTGACGTGCGCCATCGCACCCAGAATGCGGTCCTGCAGCTCCTGCTGGAGTCCCGTCATGATCGCCAGGGCAATCACCAGCGCCAGCACGCCGACGGCGACGCCAAGCGTCGAGACCAGCGTGATGACCGAGATGAAGACCTGCCGCCGCTTGGCCAACAGGTAGCGCAGCGCAATTTGCAATTCGAACGGCACGAGCCTAGGCCCCCTGTGAACGCATCAACGGGAAGAGGATGACGTCGCGAATGCTCGGCGAGTTGGTCAGCAGCATCACCAGACGGTCGATCCCGATGCCTTCGCCCCCGGTCGGCGGCAGGCCGTATTCGAGCGAGCGGATGTAATCCTCATCCATCTGATGCGCTTCCTGGTCACCGCGCGCCCGGTCCGCCAGCTGCGCCTCGAAGCGGCGCCGCTGCTCGTCGGGGTCGTTGAGCTCGCTGAAGGCATTGGCAATCTCCATGTTCCCGGCATAGAGCTCGAACCGTTCGACCGTGTCCGGATCGTCAGGGCGTTGTTTGGACAGCGGCGACACCTCGGTCGGATAGTCGTAGACAAAGGTCGGTTGAACGAGGACATCTTCGACGTATCTCTCGAAGATCTCCGTCGCGATCTTTCCTGGCCCCCATCCCTGCTCGACCTCCACCCCCAGTCGGGTCGCCAGCGCGGTCACGGCGCGGGCATCCTTCAGCACGGTTTCCTCGATCCGCTCGCCGAGCTTTTGCGACACCGCGTCCACCACGAGGCTGCGGAACGTGCGGCGCGCAAACGGGGCGGCGAACGAAATGCGGTGCTCCCCCCATTGCACCTCGAGCGACCCCACAGCAGCGTGGACGGTGTGGGACAGGAGTTGTTCAGTGAGCGCCATGAGGTCGTTGTAGTCCGCATAGGCCCAATAGAACTCGAGCATCGTGAACTCGGGATTCCAGCGGTAGCCGATGCCTTCGTTGCGGAAGTTCCGGTTGATCTCGAAGACGCGTGCGATCCCACCGACCACGAGCCGCTTGAGATACAGCTCAGGTGCGATGCGCAGATACAGCTTCATGTCGAGGGCGTTGTGGTGCGTCACGAACGGCCGGGCCAGCGCGCCGCCGGGAATCGGCTGCATCATCGGCGTCTCGACTTCGAGAAACCCGCGCGCGACCAGGAAGTCGCGCATCGCGTTGATCGTGCGGCTGCGGATCTCGAACACCTGGCGCACGTCCGGATTCACGATGAGATCGAGATACCGCTGGCGATAGCGAATCTCGACGTCCTGCAGCCCGTGCCACTTCTCCGGCAGCGGCAGGAAGCACTTGGCGAGAAACTCCACGCTCGATGCCCAGATCGACAGCTCGTTGGTCTTGGTGCGAAACAGATGGCCGGCCACGCCGATGTGATCGCCGTAATCGAGCAGTTTCGACAGCGCGAAGTCGCGTTCGCTCAACGCGTCCTGCCGTACGTAGACCTGAATCCGGGCGCGCCCGTCCGAGAGCACGAAAAAACTGGCCTTGCCAAAGCTGCGAATGGAAACAATACGCCCGGCGGTGACCGTGTCGATGCGCTCCGCCTCGAACGTCTCCTTCGTATGGTCCCCGTAGGTCTCGACCAGCGCGCTCACGGTATGCGACGGCGCAAAGCGGTTGGGATACGGGCGAATCCCAAGCCTGGCGATCGCGTCGAGGTTCGCCCGCCGCTGCTCAATCTGATCGTCTTCGCTGGACATGGTCAGTCGACGACCTTACCTTCCTCTTTGAGTCGCGTGTAAACACCGTCGAGCACCCCGTTGACGAACTTGGCGGCGTCCTCTCCGCTATAGCGCCGCGCCAGCTCGATGGCTTCGTCGATCACGACACGGGGCGGCGTGCCTGGATGGTCGAGCAGTTCGTGCACCGCCAGGCGCAGCAGCACACGGTCCACGACGGCGAGCCGCTCGACACGCCAGTTCCGAGCCGCATCGGCGATATAGCCGTCGAGCGCCTGCTGGGCTTCCGCTGCGCCGCCGGCCAACAGGACGGCATAGTCGCGTGAGGGCTCATCGAGCTCGACGGCATCGGGGCCGATCGCATCGTGGGTGCGGATCGCATCGGCCATCGTCACGTGTCCGACCTCGGTCTGATACAGGATCTGCAGCGCCGCCTCACGTGCCCGTCGCCTGCCCTCCCATCGCGACTCCCCGCCGGCGGGTGTGGTCATGCCCGCTCGTCGCCAATGGTGCCGAAAAGGCGCGCCATCTCCAGGGCCGCTTGCGCCGCTTCGCGTCCTTTGTTGCCATCGCCGGCACCAGCACGCTCGAGCGCCTCTTCGACCGAGTTGGTCGTGAGCACCCCGAACGACATCGGCACGCCGGTCGCTGCCGACGCGGCCATGATGCCGTTCGCGCAGGCCGCGGCGATGACCTCGAAGTGCGGCGTCGCGCCCTTGATCAGGCAGCCGAGACACACCACTGCCGCCACGCGGCCGGTTTCCGCGACGCGTTCGGCGGCGATGGGAATCTCGAACGCGCCCGGCACTCGCAGCACCTCGACGTCAGCCGCAGCAATCCCTCGTTCACCCAGCAGCTGCTGCGCGCCGTCAAGCAGCCGCTCGGTAACGAAGTCGTTGAAATGGGAGACGACGATCGCAACACGCATAACCTGAACTTTGGAACCTTGGAACCTTGGAACCTTGGAACCTTGGAACCCTGGAACCCTGGAACCCTGGAACCCTGGAACCCTGGAACTCTTAACGTCCGCGCCACGACGGCTGACGCTTGGCGAGGAACGCCGCGGTGCCTTCTTTCATGTCATCGGTGGACGCCACCAGACCAAAGAGCGTGCCTTCGAGGAACTGCGCGTCGCCCAGCGGCATTTCCATGCCGTGGTTGACCGCCTCGAGGATGTAGCGGGCGGCCACCGGCGCCTTGGACGCCAGCGCCGCGGCGAGCTTCCTGGCCTCGGTGAGGAGCTCGGCCGCCGGAACAACGCGATTGACCAGCCCGATTTCATACGCGCGCGCCGCGCCGACCATGTCCCCGGTCAGCAGGATTTCGAGCGCGCGACCCTTGCCGACCAGGCGCGGCAAGCGCTGGCTGCCGGCATAGCCCGGGATGATCCCGAGGTTGATCTCCGGCTGACCGAACCGCGCGGAGTCTGCCGCGATGCGCAGCGTGCAGGCCATGGCGAGCTCGCAGCCGCCGCCAAGCGCGAAACCGTTGATCGCGGCGATGACGGGCTTGCCGAGATGCTCGATGAGATCGAAGACCGCCTGCCCGCGCCGGCCATGCTCCTGGCCCTCGGCCGGCGACAACGTGGCCAGTTCGTTGATATCTGCACCGGCGACGAACGATTTCTCGCCAGCGCCCGTCAGCACCACGGCGCGGATCGCGGCGTCCTGCTGAAGATCGCGCATGACGCGCTCGATCTCGCTGATGGTTTGCGTGTTGAGGGCGTTGAGGACTCTGGGGCGGTTGATCGTGACGACGGCAACGGCGCCATCTCGCTCCACGAGAAGCGTTTCGAAGCTCATAAACGACGAATTATACTCCACGCTCCGACCACGACTGCCGCGGCCAGCGCGCCGATCGCGTCGGACATGATGTCGCGCGACTCCGCATGGCGATTGGGTACGAACGACTGATGCCACTCGTCGGTCACACCGTAGACGACGGCAATCGCCCACGCCGCCGCGAGCGTCACCACGGTCACGCCGCTCCAGCGCTCCCGGGCGAGCGCGCGGATCAGCAGCAGCGTCAACCCGAAGTACGCGGCTTCGTGAAGCGACACGTCGGAGACCCCTGAGGGAACCGGCGGATCGGACACGCTGGACGCGAAGAAGATGCCCGCCATGTACACCACGACCGGCGTCCAGAGCCAGAGCACTTGTGTGTGACGCGCGCGCGATCCATTGCCCTGCTGCTCTGCCACGCTCACAGGGGCAGCGGATACATCAGCCACGAGAGGACGAGTGCCGCCCCGACGAAGCCCGCCAGGAGGCGCACGCCGAACCGCAGCTGCTCTTTCGGATCATCGCGCATGAGCGCGGCGAAGATGACCGACACGAACACGGCAAACACCAGCAGCAGGCCGAGATGGGACGTCATCACTTCCGGCCGAGCGCCATGTCGTAGGCGTCGAGGACGACGAGCATGTTGAGCAGCCCGGACACGATCACGAACGTGTTGCCGTATTCGTAGGTGGCGGCCGTGACCACGCCTTCTCCCAGGCCGAGCGCCGCGGCAATCGCATACGGCAGGCCGTTGCCGAGACTCGCCAGCGCCGCAAGCGCCACCAGCGGCTGCGTGATCTCGAATGGGAACAGCCGCCCGTTCAGCCACAGCCCGACCGCGAACATCAGCGGTATGCCGATGAGAAACACAATGCCCTTTTGGGTACGACCTTGCCACAGATGGCCGGCACCCGGCACGAGCAATGCGGCGATGGAAATCAGCGTGGGATTGATCGACTGCGCGCGATCGGCTGCGGTGGCCCGCACGTCGTAAGTCTACCTCAGGTCCCCGGTGGCGACGGCGGCTAGGGCCGCCGCGATCGCGCCGCCAAGCGGAAGCGCAAGGATCAAGCGGGCGGCGTTGCCGGCGTCCCACCAGCCGAGCCACGATGCGACGACGGTGACCAACGTGGGGAACGCGGTGATGATGAGCAGTCGCCGAACGAGCGTCGGATGCGACAGACGCGTCGCGACACGTCGCGGGGCGCGACCGATACCCGCTAGACCCGCCCACAGCAGCACACCACACACCGCGCCGGCGTACAAGCCGAGGCAGCGTGCGCACACCGGGTACTGCGCGCCTGCATGATGAATCGATCGCTCAGGACGCTGATGACAGATGAGCGCGCCGGCCGCGTAGGTCAGGGCCGAGACACGTGGCATCGCGCCTCGGGGCGCCGCTGCGAGCGCTGCGCCCCAGGAGAGCGTCGCTACCATTACGGCAAAAAGCGCGACACGGCGGCTCACAGATCGCCATTATCGCAGGTCGGCTCCGGCGATTGCGCTGTCAGCGGTGGCAATATAGCCCGCGCGCGTGCGCCATCTCACGCCTGGCGCCACGACTCGCAGGCCGATTCGACGGAAGCTGCCATCCATTCGCAGATTGGACGACTCGTACCCCAGTGAATACTGGTGCGCCAGCTCGTTGGCGATGTCCTCGTAGACGCCGGCCAGTTCCTGGAGCGCTACGGGGAAGAACGCCCGGGCGCCAGTCTCGGTCGCGAGCCCGCGCAGCTCGAAGTCCTGTTCGCGCGTGGTTTCATCGAAGGTCGCCTCGCGCTGCGCCTTGATGGTCCGCGACGGCCGCGGCGCAATCGTATAGATCGGTACGGCCCGTCGGCGCACGCTGTCGATCAGGTCGTCGAAGCCGAACCCGCTGGCCGTGTCCTGGCCATCGGAAAGCACCACCATCGCCTGACGTCGAGGGATCTCATGCGAATCTTGCCTGAAACTTACGAGCCACGTCGGCCGTCTAACACCATTAGCTGGTTGAACACTGTTCAGCCCAGAGCAGGATCCCTTCAAACATGGGCATCAGAGAACGTCAGGACCGCGAACGGCAAGCGGTTCGTCACGCCATCCTGGAGGCCGCACGGGACCTTTTCGTCGACGAGGGTTACCGCAACGTCTCCATCCGAAAGATTGCCGAGCGCATCGAATACAGCCCCGCCGCCATCTACAGCTACTTCCCGAGCAAGGACGACATCTTCTTTGCGCTGGCCGAGGAGGGGTTTCGCCGTCTGGACGCCAAGGTCCGCGGGGTGCGTGGCCATGACGACCCGCTCGACGAGGTGCGCGCCTGCTGGTGGGCATATTACGAATTCTCCCGAGAACAGCGCGAGTTTTTCGAGTTGATGTTCGTCGATCGGTCGGTTCCGCAAATTACCGAGCAGTGGACGGGCCTGGCGTTCGTGCACCAGATGCTGGAGTTTGCCGCGTCGCGGATTCAGCGCTGCGTGGATGCCGGCATCTTCGCTCCGGACACCCAGGCGGACGTGGCCATGCACCTCATATGGGGCGCCCTCACCGGGCCTGCCGTGATCGGCAGCGGCTGCCGTCTCGCCCCGGGCGAAGACCCCGACGCGCTCGCGCGCGATGTGCTCGAACTCGTGATTGCCGGCTTGAAGGCGGGGTCGGCCACCACGTTCAAACCGTGTCCGCCAATTCTCGTGGAAGAAAAGCCGGGCGGGTAGGGCGGGTAGGCCGGGTGGGGCGGATAAGGCCGCCTCACCAGCCCCACAGCCACTTGGGAGCGCGCACTCATGACTCGTAGTCTGTCTCTGGTTTTCATGACGGTTCTCACCGCCGCGCTGACGGCGGCCTGCGGCGCCGACAGTTCCACGGCGGCCGCCCAAGCGGCGGATGCGACGGCGGACGTCCCCCTCGTCGATGTTGCGGTCGTGCGGGCCACGGCCGGCGCCATCGAATCAGCGCTGGAAGTCTCCGGAACGCTCGCGGCGCGCTCACGGGTGGGCCTGCAACCCAAACTGCCTGGCCGCCTCGAGCGCATCCTGGTCGACATCGGGGACCGCGTCACCGAGGGCCAGATCGTCGCCACGATCGATCGCGGCGAGGTCGATGCCCAGGTCGATGCGGCCGTGGCAGCGACCGGGGTGGCCACCGCCGGCATCGCCAGCGCGGAAGCCAGCCTGGCCAATGCCGTCAGCGAACACGAGCGCGCTACGAGCCTGTTCGAGGCGGGTGCCTTGCCCCGGCAGCGACTGGAGGCGGCAGAGACCGCGCGGCGATCGGCAGCGGCACAGCGCGATCTGGCGAAAGCCAGCCTGGCGCAGGCCGAGGCCGCCGTGCGGCGGGCGCGCGAAGTCCAGCGTGACACGACGCTCTATGCGCCGGTCTCCGGCTTCATCGTCGAGCGCAACTACGATCCCGGCGCAATTCCTGGCGAGCGTCCGGTCGTGGTCGTCGCCGACATCCGTCAACTGAAACTCGAAGCCGGCGTCTCCGAGATGGAGGCCGGCCGGTTGAAGACGGGGATGCCGGCGCTCATTTCCGTGCAGGCCAGGCCCGGCGAGACGTTCGCCGGGCAGATTGCCGCAATCGTACCGGAAGTCGATCAACGCAACCGTCATTTTCGGATTGAGGTCCGTGTGCCGAATCCCGACGGCGCACTGCTCGCCGGGATGTACGCCAGCGCGCGGCTGGTGCTCGCCCGGGCCGATCGGGCCGTCATCGTGCCGCGCGAGGCGATTGTGTTGCGTGACGGTCAGCGCGTGGTGCTGAAAGTTCACGGCGACACGCTGGTGCCCGTCGCCGTTGTCGAGGGTCTGACGGACGGCCGCCAGGTGCAGATCGTGTCGGGCCTGGCCGCCGGCGATCAGGTGCTGGCTGACGCGCGGCGTCAACTGCCGGCCGACGCGCGCGTCAAGCCGGTGCTGCGATAGCTGAAAGCCATGTGGATATCTGATACCTCCATCAAACGCCCCGTCTTCGCGACCATGGTCATCATGAGTTTCATGGTGCTCGGCGTCGTGTCGATGTCGAGGCTGGGCATCGATCTGTTCCCCGAGGTCAACTTCCCGTTCGTCAACGTCACCGTGACCTACCCTGGCGCGGGGCCGGAAGAAGTGGAAACGCTCGTCACCAAGCCCATCGAGGACGTGGTGGCGGGCATCAACGGCGTCAAACGCCTGATCTCCACGTCCACGGAGGGGATGTCGCGCGTCGGCATCGAGCTCAGGCTCGAGGTCGATCCGCAGGCCGCCACGGCGGAAGTCCGTGAGAAAGTGGCCGCCATCCGCGGCACGCTGCCGCGCGACATCGACGATCCAACCATTCAGCGGTTCGACGTGGCGGCGCTGCCGATCATGACCTTCGCGGTGGGTTCGTCACAGCCGTCCGATGTCACACGGCGTCAGGTCGAAGACGATCTCAAGCCGCTGCTCGAGCAGATCGACGGCGTGGCGTCGGTGCAGGTCAACGGCGGCGAGGTCCGCGAAATTCAGGTCGACCTCGATCCCCGGCGGCTCGAGGCGCTGAACCTTCCGCTCAGCGAAGTGGCGGCGCAGCTCGCGGCCGGGAATCTCGACGTGCCCGGCGGCCAGGTCACGCGTGACGGCCAGAGCATCTCGCTGCGTACCAAAGGGGAGTTTCAGTCGCTCGACGAGATCGAGCACGTCATCCTCCGCTCCGACGGAGGATCGGCCGTGCGTCTCCGGGACGTCGCCGTCGTGCTCGATGGCTACGAAGACAAGTCGTCCACGACACGACTCAATGGGGCCGACGCGGTGTCCTTCTCCGTGCAGAAGCAGTCGGGCGCCAACACCGTGGAGATTGCGGATCGGGTCGAGGCGACGCTCGCCCGTCTGGCGCCGGTGTTCCCGCAACTCCAGATTGGGGCCGTCCACAACGACGCGGACTTCATCAAAGAGAACGTCCGCGATGTGCGTAATCATATTCTGTTCGGCGGGTTGATGGCCGTGCTCATCATCTTCGTGTTCATGCGCGATTGGCGGTCGACGCTCATCTCCGCCCTCGCGCTGCCCACGTCCGTGGTGGCGACCTTCTTCTTCATGTGGGCCGTCGGCTTCACCATCAACATGATGACGCTGATGGCGCTCTCGCTCGTCATCGGCATCCTGATCGACGACGCGGTCGTCGTGCGCGAGAACATTTACCGCCACATGGAGAAAGGCGAGGATCCGGTGACGGCGGCACGCAACGGCACATCGGAGATCGGCCTGGCGGTGATGGCCACGACCTTCACGATTCTGGCCGTGTTCCTGCCAGTGGGCTTCATGACCGGCATCGTCGGACAATTCTTCAAGTCCTTCGCGCTGACGATTGCGTTTGCGGTGTCGATGTCGCTGCTGGTCGCGTTCACGCTCGACCCGATGCTGTCCTCACGGTTCGTGCGCTACGTACCGCCCGAGCAACGGCAGAAGACACGCATGGGACGCATGCTCGAGTCGTGGGGCCGCTTCTACGACCGGATCGATGCGCGGTATCACCGGGTACTGGGATGGGCCGTCGAGCGGCCGTGGCAGGTCATCGGCACGGCAGCGGCAATCTTCGTCGCGAGCCTGTCAACCCTGGGCATCATCGGCACCGAGTTCGTCCCGGTGGAGGACCGCGGGCAGTATGAAATTTACGCGGAACTTCCGCCCGGCACGTCGTTCGAACAGAGCGTCGAGATGGTGGCAGCCATCGAGAAGACGGTGCACGAGATCCCGGAAGTCCGCCAGGTGTTTGCGACCGTGGGCGTCAACGGCGATCCGCTGAAGGCCAACCTGCGCATCAGGACGACGCCGAAGGGCCAGCGCGAGCGCGGCCTGGCCGACATCAAGGCGGAAACGCGCCAGCGGCTGGCCGGCGTCCCGCTCGTCAGGGCGGTGGTGACCGATCCGGAGTTCATGCAGGGCGCCCCGCCGCAAGCGCCGGTGAGCGTTTACCTGCGTGGCGACGACATGGACGCCCTGCAGCGGCTGAGCGACGAAGTGACGGCCAGAATCCGTCAAGTGCCGGGCACCGTCGACGTCGATAGCACGCTCGAGGGCGGGCAGCCCGAGATGGTCGCGCGCGTCAACCGCGAGAGGGCCGCGGATCTCGGCTTCGACGTCGGCACCGTGGCGATGCAGTTGCGCGGGATGGTCGAGGGCGTCGTGCCCACCAGGCTTCGTGAGGGCGACAAGGAGTACGACATTCGCGTGCGACTGGCGCCGGAGTTCAGGAACGACTTCCGGTACATCGCCCGGGCGCCGCTCTACTCACCACGAGGCGCCGTGGTTCGCACTTCGGACATCGCCAGCATCGAACCCGGGGTCGGACCGACGACCATCGAGCGCGAACAGCGCCGCCGTCAGGCCAAGATCGACGTCGAGCTGTCGAATCGCCCGCTCGGCGATGTGACCCGCGACATCGACGCGGTGATGCGCACCGTGCAATTGCCGCCCAACTTCGAGTGGGGCTTCCTCGGTGACGTCGAACTGATGCAGGAGGCGGCTGCCGCCATGGGGCTGGCGATGATTCTCGCCGTCGCCTTCATCTATATCGTCCTGGCCTCGCAGTTCGAGTCGTTCTTCGAGCCGATGATCATCATGCTGTCGCTGCCGCTCGCGGTCGTGGGGGCGCTGCTGGCGATCCTTCTCACCGGCAACAACCTCGGAATGCCGCCGATGATCGGGATGGTCATGTTGATGGGGCTGGTAACCAAGAACGCCATCCTCCTCATCGACATGACCAATCAGCACGTGCGGGAAGGCATGCCCGTGAAGCAGGCGATTCTGACCGCCGGACCGATCCGCCTGCGGCCGATTCTGATGACGACGATGGCGATGATTCTGGGGATGCTGCCATCGGCGCTCGGACGCGGTGAAGGCGGCGAGTTTCGCGCGCCCATCTCCATCGCGACAATTGGCGGACTCATCACGTCGACGGCGTTGACGCTGATCGTCGTGCCGGTCGCCTATCTGCTGCTCCACCGGATGCTGGAGCGGCTGAAGCTGTGGCGTGACAATCCCGAGACGCGGGTGCCGGTCCCGGTGCGCGTCGCGGGCATGTTGATCCTTGTGGTCCTGGTGGGCTGGTTTGTTTCGGCGACGGCGGCATTTGCGGCCGCCTCCGCCGAGGCTTCGGCGGCCGAGCAGGTCGCCACCACACCGGCCATTGAATTGACATTCGACGACGCCATCGCGATGGCGGTCGGAAACAACCAGGGCCTCAAGGTGACCCACGAACGGGTGCGCGAAAGCGAGGGTCGCGTCGCCGAGGCCAAGGCCGGCTTCCTGCCATCGGTGAATTTGAGCTTCGTCTACACGCCGGCACAGCGCTTCCCGCTGATTCGGGTTCCGGCCGGGATCTTCGGTGACGAAGAGCAGACCTTTCAAGCGGCGTTTACGCGGCGAAACATCATGCAGATCGAACTCAATCAGCCGATCTACACCGCCGGCCGGCTGCAGAGTGCCTACGGGATGCAAACGGCGTCGCTCGATGCCTCGCGGCTGCAACTTGAACGTGCGCGTCAGGAACTGCACTACCACGTCGTCGAGACCTTCTACGCGGCGCTGATGAACGAGCAGGGCGTGCGCGTCGCCGAAGAACAGATAGCGCTCGCGACTCGACAGCTCGAGCTCGCGAAGGCCCGGTTCGACGCCGGCAGCGTGGCACGGCTCGACGTCCTGCAGGCCGAGGTGGAGTTGGCCAATTCGCGGGCGCGACGCATCCAGGCCAGGGCCGCCGTGGAGACGGCGTATCAGGCGTTGCGCTCGGTGCTGTCGCTGCCGCAATCCCAGACGGTGAGGCTCCGCGGATCGCTGGACGAACGTCCGGCGCACTTCACGCGCGATGCCCTGCACGCGTCCATCCCGGCGCGCCCGGACCTGCGCGCCTTCAGCGCGCGGCGTGAGGTGGCCGAATACGCCGTTGGATTGGCCAACGCGGAGGTCAAACCCAGCCTCGCCCTGACCGGCAACCTCCAGTATCAAGACGACGGGGTGAACAACCTGCTGAAGACGGACAACCAGAGCTACACGCTCGGACTGGCGGTGCGGGTGCCGCTCTTTTCTGCGCCCGGCGCCGCGGCCAAACGTGTCGTGGCCCAGGCCCAGATGCGACAGACGGAGCACGGTCTCAACGCGGCCGTGGATGCGGCCCGACTCGAGGTGGAGTCGGCGTTCACCTCGTTTGAAGCCGCAGACGAGGTGGTGACCACTCAGGAAAAAGCCCTCGAACTCGCCCGCGAGAGCGTGACCATCGCTCAGACGTCGTACGAGAACGGTGTCATCACCTCGGCCGAATTGAGCGACGCACAGGTGCGGCTGCTGCAGACGGAGTGGTTTCTGATGCAGGCCAAGTACAGCCGGATTGTGGCCGCTGCGCAGGCCCGGCTGGCCGCTGGCACTAACTAACGGGCGCCCCGGTGCCGATACGACTCGTGCCGTCCATGAGCACGAGGCCCCTTTCGTACGAGCCGTTTTTCGGCCTCAAGCAGAAGCCGTTCAGCCTGGCTCCGGATCCGGAATTTCTCTACGAGAGCCCCACCCACGCCGTCGCGCTGGAGGCCCTGCTGGCGGGCATCCGGCGACGGGAGGGGCTGCTCGCCCTCACTGGCGATGTCGGCACGGGCAAAACCACGATCTGCCGCGCGCTCCTGCGCAATCTGGACCAGACCACGTTCAGCGCATTCGTTCCCGACCCGTTCGCCTCGCGGGAGGACCTGCTGAAGATGCTCCTGATCGACTTCGGTGTCGCGAAGATCCAGGACTTCACCACCGGCCCGCTGGCGCATGCCAGGCGGACCGAGCTCAGTTATCTGCTCTCCTCCTTCCTCCAGACGCTCATGCCGCTCGACGCCTTCGTCGTCGTCTTCATCGACGAGGCGCAGAAGATGTCGCCCTCGCTCATCGAAGAGGTCCGGATTCTGTCGGATGCCTTCACCCCGCAGGGACAATTGCAGATCGTGTTCGTCGGCCAGCTCGAGTTGATGGACACGCTCAAGTCGCCGGGGCTGCGCCAGGTCGATCAGCGCGTCTCCGTCTACTGCAAACTCGAGCCGCTGGCTCCCGGCGACGTCGAGGGCTACGTCAATCACCGGCTGCAGGTGGCCGGCGGCCCGCCGGACCGTCCCACCTTCGCGCCTGGCGCGCTGGCACTCCTCCACGCCGCGTCCGGCGGCGTGCCGCGCCTGATGAACCGCCTGTGTGACCGGGCCTTGCACGAAGCCTACGTGCGACGCTCGCCGATGGTCGATCGGGATCTCCTGGCCTCCGTGCTGGACGGCGCGCCGCAACCGGCCGCCCTCCGCATTCCGGTGATCGAGCCGCAGCCGGCGCCCCGTAGGGCGGTGATCGAGCCGCAACCGCCCGCGCCACGAACGCCAGTGGTCGGCGTGCCGCCGCCTGTCCGGACGACTGGACCGTCGTTCGCGACGCAAGTCGATGTCTGGCTGGCGGAGGTGGACCGGGGGCCCGCATCGGTTGCCTCGATCCCTGCGCTGGAAGAACCGGTATGGCCGGATGAAACGGTGGCCACCGCAACGACGTTTGCCGCGTTCCCGCACGACGAGCGACACGTTCACCGGCGCCCCTACAGCTACATCGAGCGGATGGGACGGCGGTGGGCGCGCGCCGCGCTCATCGCGACGGCAGCTCTCGTGGGGTTGAAAGTGATCGTGTCCGCCGCCGCGTACGTACCAGCCCAGTTCGCGCGAGCATTTGAGCCCCCCACGCAAGCAGTCCTGCCTTCCTCTCCACTTCCCGACGTGCGGCCGGTGATGCTCCCGGCACCCGCCGCATTCGAGATGCCTCCACCTGCCCCGGCGGAAAACCACGTCATTGCCGTTGCCGTGTTCACCACGGCCGAGCGATCGCGGCGGGTGCTCGAGACCCTCGAGCGGCAGGGATTTCAGGCCTTCATCCGGACCGCCGTGCGCGATGGTCAGGTGCTGTACCGGATCCTCATCGGGCCCTTCGACTCGCATCACGTGGCGACCGCCGACCTGCAGCGGCTGCGACGGGCGGGCGGCTACGACGACGCCCATCTCATGCCGCGGTGAAGGGCGCGTCGCGACGCGACGACTTAGGACGAGCCCTTACTCGTAGTGCGCGCCGTAGCGAGCCTTGAACTCCTCCACCGAATAGGCGTGACTCGTGCCGCCGAGATGTTCGAGGGCGTAGGTGGCCGCGACGCTTCCGAGACGCGCGCAGTCTTCATACGGCATCCGCGTCGCCAGCCCCTTCATGAAGCCGCCACGGAAGGCGTCGCCGACGCCGGTCGGATCTTCTATCCGCACGGGCGGTACGGCTGGGACGTCCTTCCGCGAGCCGTTCGCGAACACCGAGCACCCCTGCTCGCCGCGTGTGATCACGAGCAGTTCGACCTCGTTCTGCACGTCGCTCTCGCCCATGCCGGTCTTCTGGCGCAGCAACTCGAACTCGTAATCGTTGACGATGACCATGAAGGCGCCGCTGATGCCTTCCCTCAGCTGAGTGCCATCCATCCGCGCACACTGCTGTCCGGGATCCCAGATGTACCGGATGCCGAGCGTGCTGCATTCCTGCGCGTACTGAACCATCGCGTCCGGATCATTCGGCGAGATGATCACGAGCCCGTCGCCTTTGAGTCCTGGAATCGTGCGGAACGACAACTCGCCCGCGTTGGCCATGGCCCCGGTGTAGAACGACGCGATCTGATTGTTTGCCTGGTCCGTGCTGCAGAAAAACGACGCGGTGAAGCGATCCGGCACCACCTTTATGTAAGTCGTGTCGATCCCGGCGGCCTCCATCCACGCCTTGTAGTCGCCGACGTCCTGTCCGGCGGTGGCCATCACCAGCGGACGTTCGCCGAGCAGGGCCAGCGAGTAGGCGATGTTCGGCGCGCAGCCGCCACGGCGCTTGTCCATCGAGTCCACGAGAAAGCTGAGGCTGATGCGATGCATGTGTTCCGGCAGGAAGTGTTCCGTGAACTTCCCGGGAAACGACATCAGGTAGTCGAACGCGATCGATCCGGTCACGACGAGTTTCATTGCACGTACTTTCCGATAAGCGGCGCGAGTGTGCGTTTGACGACGGCGGGGATGGCGTCGCGGCGCGTGATGATGGCCGTGGACAGGGCCGACCCGCAGTGGCAGTGCTGCCGGCCGCCGTAGTCGCCGACGGCTTCGGCAATCACCTGTTGAGCGGTCTTCGCGTTCTGTATCAGATTGCCGATGATCATCTCGACCGTCACGGCGTCATGATCGGGATGCCAGCAATCGTAGTCGGTGACGAGTGCCATCGTCGTGTAGCACATCTCCGCCTCGCGGGCGAGCTTGGCCTCCTGCAGGTTGGTCATGCCGATGATGTGCGCGCCCCAGGATCGGTAGAGATTCGATTCGGCCAGGGTCGAAAACTGCGGCCCTTCCATGCACACGTAAGTGCCGCCTCGATGAACGGTGGCGCCCACCCGTTCGGCGGCCCCTGCGGTCATCAGCCGGAGGGGTTCACAGAAGGGATGGGCAAACCCCACGTGCGCGACAATCCCGTCGCCGAAAAATGTCCCCACCCGATTGAACGTGCGATCGATGAACTGGTCGGGAAAGACGATGTCGAGGGGGCGCAGCTCCTCACGCAGGCTGCCCACCGCGCTCGCCGAAATGACCGCTTCCACGCCGAGCAGCTTGAAGCCGAAGATGTTGGCGCGGAAGTTGACCTCAGACGGCATCAGCCGGTGTCCCTCGCCGTGGCGCGCCAGAAAGGCCACCCGCTTGCCGCGCAGGGTGGCGAGCGTGTACGGGCCGGACGGATCGCCGAATGGCGTCGTGAGAATGTGCTCTTCACGATCGGTCAGCTCGGCCATGTCGTAGAGGCCGCTGCCGCCGATGATTCCTATCTGTGCGTTCATGGCTTTCAGCTCTCGGCTTTCGGCGCTCTCAGTTATCAGCTCTCGGCGCTCGGCTTCTCAGCTTTCAGCGCTATCGGCGATAAGCCTTCAGCAGAAAGCGCTGAGAGCCGACAGCCGGCGGCGGCGTTACAGCACTCGTTCCACGGATCTCTTGCCGGCCGCCTCGCGGATGCGCCCCGCGGCCAGCGACGGGTCGTGCTCGAAGAAGATCAGATACTCCCGCTCGATCGCCTCGCGGGCAAACGCCCGCTTGAAGGCCAGTGTGTCCATCGGATACAGGTCGTATCCCATCAGCCACGCGTCCGGCGCATGAACCGCGGTCGGAAACATATCGGCGGTGAACACCGCAATCTCGCCGCGCGATTCGATCATCACGACCTGATGATGCTGCGTGTGCCCGCCCGAACGGCGCAACCGGACGCCAGGCATCACTTCGGCATCGTCATCGACGAGTTCGAGCACGCCGGCCTGCTCGAGCGGCACGAAATCGTCGGCGCGGTAACTGGCGCGGTTCCGTTCGTGCGGGTGGGTCGCGTCCTGCCACTCGCCCCGGTGGGCCACGTAGCTGGCCCTGGGGAACCGCGGAACGACGCGGCCATCGTCTGCCAGCGCGGTGAAGCCGCCGACGTGATCGAAGTGCAGGTGGCTGGCCAGCACGATGTCGATGTCGGACGCCGCCAGGCCGGCTTCCGCGAGCGCGTGGTCAAGGTGGTATGCACGCTCGAGGCGGTAAATCTCGGCGCTCTTGCCATCCATCTTGTCGCCACATCCGGCGTCAATCAGCAGCGTGCGCTCGCCGCGCACGAGGAGCGGCCGCATGCCGAGCGTGATCCGATTGCGGCCGTCGGGCGGCATCCTCTTTTCCCAGAGCGTGCGCGGGACCACGCCAAACATCGCCCCGCCATCGAGATGAAAAAACCCGTCAGAGAGGCTGATCAGCTCGAGCGCGCCCAGCCGATACGCCGGTGCCGTCGTGAATCGTCGTCCATTGCCGGGTGCGGCTTCAGCCGGGCCACCCGTCGAAACCGAGCCAGCTGCTGCCACCGGTCCGCGCCTGGCCTGCTTCAACTCCACCAGCACGCCATGCGCCGCCGACGGATGGATGAACGCCACCAGGGCGCCCTCCGCCCCTGGGCGTGGCGCTTCGTCGATGAGCCGGACACCCCTGCCCTTCAACATCGCGAGGGCGGCGTGGATGTCGTCCACGCGAAACGCGATGTGATGCAGGCCCGGCCCGCGCTTGTCGATGTACTTCGCGATCGCGGAATCTGCTGCCGTCGCCTCGAGCAGTTCGAGCTTCGGGTCGCCGGCGGCCAGAAAATGCGCGCGCACGCGCTGGCTCGCGACGTCTTCGCTTTCCTCGACGTGCAGATCGAACGCATCCCGGAAGAAGGCCAGCGAGCGTTCGAGATCCTCGACGGCGATGCCCACGTGGTCCAGCCGGACTCTCACCGCAGGGCTCTTTTCAGAATGCCGGCGGCCGCCGTGTAGGGATCGATCTCGCGGGCGGCAACCTTCTCGATCAGCTGCTGCAGCTCACCGGCCACCAGCACGTGCTGGTCGAGATGCTCGAGGAAGCCGTGCGTCAGCAGCTCTCGCATCCGGAACTCGCTGCGCGTCTTCAGCCGATGGACGCGGCCGGCCCCGGAATGCGTACGGAACGCCTTGATGGCTTCCCACAGTTCAGGAATGCCGCGCCCGGTCGTCGCCTCGGTTTTGACGATGGGCGGGCGCCACTCGCCCTCGCCGTAGGACTGCAAGGCGAGATTCGATTCCACGGCTGTCACCGTCCGATCGGCACCCTCGCGGTCAGCCTTGTTGACGACGAAGATGTCGGCGATCTCCATGATGCCGGCTTTGAGCGCCTGGACTTCGTCCCCGGCGCCGGGCACGAGAATCACGATCGACACGTCGGCCGTCCGAACGATGTCCACTTCGTCCTGCCCGACGCCCACCGTCTCGATGATCACCAGCGACTTGCCGGCCGCGTCGAGCACCGAGGCGACGTCGCTGGTCGAACGGGCCAGCCCGCCAAGCTGCCCGCGCGTGGCCATGCTGCGGATGAAGACATCCGGGTCACTCGAATGCGCCTGCATCCGCAGGCGGTCGCCGAGGATGGCGCCGCCGGTAAACGGGCTGGTCGGATCGACGGCAATGACCCCCACCGTCTCGCCGTGCTTGCGGGTCTCGGCGGTCAGCTTGTCCACCAGCGTGCTCTTGCCGGCGCCCGGCGGCCCGGTGGCGCCGACCAGATAGGCGCGGCCGGTATGTGGATAGATCGCGCGAATCAGGTCCGCGGCAACCGGCGCTTCGTCCTCGATGAGCGAAATGGCACGCGCGAGCGCGCGAACCTCGCCAGCGAGCACCCGATCGGCGAGGGCTGGGCGTGTCACGTCAGGCGGCAAGCAACTGGCGGGCGATCACGAGCCGTTGCACCTCGCTCGTGCCTTCTCCGATCGTGGTGAGCTTGACGTCGCGAAAAAACTTCTCGGCCGGGTAGTCCTTGACGAATCCGTAGCCGCCATGGATCTGCACCCCGTCTTCCGAAGCGCGCACGGCAATCTCGCTGGCATACAACTTTGCCATCGACGACTCGAGCGTCATGCGCCGGCCCTGATCCTTCAGCCACGCGGCGCGATAGGTCAGCAGACGCGCCGCCTCCACGCGCGCGGCGTTGTCGACGAGCTTCCAGCGAATCGATTGAAACGTGCCGATCTGGCGTCCAAACTGCTTCCGCTCGAACGCGTAATTGCGCGCCGCCTCGTACGCGCCCTGTGCGAGGCCGACCGCGAGAGCGGCGATGCCAATCCGGCCGGCGTCGAGCACTTGCAGCGTCTGAATGAAGCCCTGTCCCTCGTCGCCGATCATCTGCGCGGCCGGCACGCGGCAGTTCTGGAAGATCACCTCGGTCGTCTCGCTGGCGCGCATGCCCAGCTTGTCCTCTTTTTTGCCGGCGACGAACCCGGGTGCGCCGCGTTCCAGGACGAATGCGGAAATGCCCTTGCTGCCCTTCGACCTGTCGGTGACCGCCATGACGACCATGGTGTCGCCGGAGGCGCCGTGCGTGATGAAAATCTTGCTGCCGTTGAGCACCCAGTGGTCGCCGTCGCGCACGGCGGTCGTCCGCATGGCGGCCGCGTCGCTCCCCGAGCTCGGTTCGGTCAGACCCCAGGCCGCAAGCTTTTCGCCGCGGGCGAGCGGCGTGAGGTAGCGCGATTTCTGCTCGGCGCTGCCGAACATCGCGAGATGCGCCGCGCCAAGCCCGTTGTGGGCGGCCACCGACAGAGAAACGCTCGGATCGACCCGCGCGAGCTCTTCGATGCAAATGCAGTAATCAACCGACGACATCGCGGCACCGCCGTACTCGGTCGGGAACTGCACCCCCATCACGCCAAGCTCGGCGAGCTTCGGCAGCAGCTCGCTGGGCAAATGCTGCGCCTCGTCCCACTCGCGCACATGCGGCTTGATCTCGGATTCGGCGAACTCACGGATGCTTCGCCGCAACAGTTGCTGGTCTTCGCTCAGGCAGAAATTCACAACCTTACGAAGATACCACGCACACTGGCGGCGTTCGGCCGAGGGCGCGCCTGCGGCGCGTGGGCGGGCTGCGCCCGCAGGCCGGCCTTCGGCCGGATTCGATCCCGCGAAACGGCCAGCCGCGCGTGTGCGCGGCTTCGGCCGAGGCGCGCCTGCGGCTGGATCGCAACGCCCCCGCGGCGCAAAGCGCCGCCCGCCGCACAGCGGCCCACCGCGCGGGAGCGCGGCCCCCGGCGCGAAGCGCCGCCCTCTCGGCGCAAGCGCCTCAGTGGTAAATGACGACGCGGAACGTGCCCGAGTTGTCGTTGAAGACGTCGTCGTTGACCCCGAGAAACAACCGCCCCGTCGCTCGCACGCGGATCGGGCCTTGCTCGTCACCGATGAAGAAATAGTCGGTCGAGTCGCGGCCGATCTTGCCGATCAGCGCCGCGGCCGACCGATGGGGCATCGGCCGGTTCGGGTTGGGCGGCGAACGATTCTCCCCCGCCGGCCCGTCACGCCGATCACGGCCCCAGCGAATCTCGCCCGTGGCCTCGAAATAGATCGTCTGGCCGGCGCGCACATCCACGCTCGTGTCGCTCCACGGCGCATTGGCATTGACGATGGCCGTCCTCTCGCGCATGCCGAACGGACGCCCGCTGGACGAACCGTCGCGCGGGGCGTCGAACTCGATGCGCACGACCTCGGCGCGATCGAACTCGACGCGGCGGCCGCGCCCGAATCCGCGCCGCTCCTCGAATTCGATGACGCCGTTGCGGACCGAGAGCAGCTGTCCTTCGATCCGCGTGCCGTTGCGAAGGACCAGCGTATCGGCGACGAGACTGACCGAGAGCAAGACCGCGCCGAGCGCACCAAGGATGAGTCGGCTCATCGTGCGATGATACCTCCATGCGCCGTTACGTCACACTTCTCGGCGCCACCGTGGCGCTGCTGGCCCTGCCGCAGCCGGCGGCGGCCGACATCACCGCTTTTCTCGGCATCACACCGACGCCCGAAAACCGCGCCGTTCGCGGCGTCGCGCTTGGCTTCGGCGTGCTCGTCATCGGCTTCGAGTTCGAGTACTCGAGCGCCGTCGAAGATGCGACCGAGGGCCTGCCCTCACTCCAGACAGGATCCGGGAATCTTCTCGTTCAGACTCCCATCGAGGTGTCGGGAGTGCAGCTCTATGGAACCGTCGGTGGCGGCGTGTATCGAGAAAGGCTGGTCGCACGGCAGGAAACTCACCTCACGACGAATCTGGGCGGGGGCGTCAAGATTCGCCTGGCTGGACCTCTCCGGCTCCGGCTCGATTACCGCCTCTTCCGGTTGCAGGGCAGCCCGCTGCACACGACCTATCAACGGATCTACGCGGGCGCGAACCTCGCGTTCTGACGCGCGGCGGGGCCGCCTTCGCGGTGGGCGACGCTTCGCGTCGAGGGCGGCCTCTGGGATCCGGCCGACGGCCGGCCTGCGGGCGGCAGCCCGCCGTCGCGCCGCCGGCGCGCCCGCGGCCGAAGGCCGCTCGAGGGCGCGTAGGCGGGCCTTCGGCGCGCAGCGCCGCCCCTTTCAGCGCGGCGAGCTGTTGCCCGGCTTGTCGGGCGTCGCGTTGGCAGGCATCGCGGGTGCGACCGACATGTTGGCGAACTCCGTGAGCGACAGCTTGCTGGGCGGCACGGCGAACGAGTCTCGATACTTGGCCAGCAGGTCCGCCGGCGCTCCCCCCAGGAGCTGATCGAGCCAGAGGGACGGACGATAGTCCACATCGGCGGACACAGGCTGGAGGATGTGCACGTAGATCACGTTGGCTTTCGCGTCGGACTCGGTGGCTTTCCAGACGCGCCACGCGCTCGCCACGCCTTTGACGTGCTCGTCCTCCGACTTCGAGAACGCCTCTTGAAGGGCGACGATGGCCGCTTCGTAATCAGCGACGCTGGCTGGCTTGACGGCGTGCAGCACCATTCCCGCCTCGGTGGTGAACATCACCGCCGCGGGATCGGCGGGCACGGCGGTCGTGACGTTGCTCGCGGTCTGATTGCCTGGCGCCGTTTGATTGCCCGGCGCCGTCTGATTCCCGGGAGTCGGCTGAGTGCCGGGGGCGGTCTCGTTGCCGGGGGCGCTTTGATTGCCGGGGGGCGTCTGGTTGGAAGGTGATTGTGAGCGCGTGGCGACGCTCGAGAGCTGCACCGTCGCTCCGATGACGACCAGGGCGGTGAGAAGATCGCGGAGCACGGTGGGCGGATCGAAGACGAACAAGCCCCGGAGGATCGCTCCGGGGCCTCGAACCTCAGTCCTGCATGGTCATGAACTTGGACATCTCGGTGACGCCACGGCCGGCGAACGCGTCCTTGTACTTCGCGAAGATCTCCTGCACTTCCACGGGGAAGACCTCAGCGATGATGCGCATCAAATCGTACTCCGCGCCCTTCACGATCGGATCAAGGCGCATGATGTAAACCGCATTGCCCTGCACCGCGGTGGGCGACTTGAACACCGTCCACCCCGCCGCCTGCTGCTTGCGTTCGGCGTTTTCGCTCTTGGCGAGCGACTCCTTGACCTTCTCGAGTACCATGTCGAAATCGGCGGTCTTGTCGGGCTTGATGAAGATCGTGATGAGCGCGACATCGCACATCTGGCAAGCCTGAGGGAACGTAAACACCGGCTTTTCGGGCTCGGCTGGGGCTGCGGCCGGTTGCTGACCGGCAGGAGCCGGCGCCGGCTCCTGAGCGGTGGCGGTAGACGCACCCGCAAACGTCATCGCGACGAGCGCCGCGCCCGACACGAACACCTTGAATCGTCCACGCATTTGAGCAGCCTCCTTAAGCGAAAGGTCGTTACTTTACCGTACTGTCGGTTCCGATGAAAACCATCATGACTTCGTTGGCCATGAGCATCCCGGACCGCGTGAGCGCCAACCGCCGGTCCGGCTCGTGGATCACCAGCCCCACCTCAACGAAGCGCTGAAGCTCCGGGCCGTAACGGCGCCAGACGTCAAGGCCGTAACGTGCCCGGATGGCTTCGAGATCGAGGCCGGCCGTCAGCCGCAATCCCATGAAAAGCGCGTCTTCCACCCGTTCGCCGGGATTCAGGGCGCGCCGCTCCGCCAGGACCGGGCGACCGTCGGCAACGCGCTGAATATATTCCATCGTAGCAGCAACATTGCGCCAGCGATTATTGCCGTGGGTGGAATGGGCGCCGCAACCGTACCCCAGCCACTCGCCGCCCTGCCAATATTTGAGGTTGTGACGGGCACGCCGGCCCGGCAGCGCCACGTTCGAGATTTCATACTGCTCGTAGCCCGCCGCGTCGAGACGCGCCAACGCTTCGAGATACATCGTGGCGGCATCGTCATCCGGGGCCAGGGACCACCCCGCGCGCGCCATGTCCTCTTTGAGTGGTGCATTTGGATACACCTCGAGCAGGTACAACGATGCGTGCTCAGGGCCAGCCGCGATGAGCGCATCCACTGACGCGAGCCACTGGTCGATGCGCTGTTCAGGCAGCCACATCATCAGGTCGAGGCTGACGTTGTCGAAACCGGACTGGCGGGCCGTCGCGAGCGCTCGACGTGCCGTGTCGGCCGAATGCAGGCGTCCAAGACGCTTCAACTCGACGTCGTTGAACGACTGGACGCCAAAGCTCAGGCGGTTGACACCGGCCGCGCGGTAGCCGTCGAGCAGGTCCTGCGTGATCGTTTCGGGATTGGCTTCGAGCGTGATCTCGTGATCGGCGGCGAGATCATACGTGCGGCGGCACGCGTCGAGGATTCGCGTGACATCCGCCGCGGTCAGCAGTGAGGGCGTCCCGCCGCCAAAGTAGATGGTGTCGATTGCGGTGCCCGGCTCATCCCCCGACTGGATCTCGGCGACCAGCGCATCCACGTAACGAGCCTTCAGCGCACCGTCGAACAATCCGCGGTTGAAATTGCAGTAGTTGCAGATGGCGGCGCAGAACGGGATGTGCAGGTAGAGGCCGAGCACTCGCTACACGTTAGCGCAAGACCGCGGCTCTTACGATCCCGCCTTGCCGCCGGACCACTTCAGATCGACGGGCGGACGGTCGCTCGTGTCACGCAATCCGGCGCGGGCACGGCCTCGGGTCTTGTCCGGCAGACCGCCTTTCTTGATGTTGTCGGGCGGCGCCGGCCACTCGCCCCGCTGCGCCGCCGCGGTATGGCGGTCCACGTCGCGGATGTCGGCGGCCTGGATCTCGACCCAGTCGCACATCTCCCGCAGGCGTGATCGTGTCCGTGCCCCGATCTGAAACATGAACGAGTTGGGATCGGTGGTATCGAGCGGGTCGCGCAGGTTGCTGGTGAAAATCGTCGGCCGCCGGGCGTTGTAGCGCGTGTTGACGACCAGACCGAGCGTTTCCTGGACCCACTCCGACGTCTTCTCGGTGCCGAGGTCATCGAGCACGAGCAGTTCCGCCTTCAAGACGGGACCGAGGACGCCCATCTCGGTTTCGTCGACGGAGTTGTTATAGGTGTTGCGCACCTGACGCAGCAGCTCAGGCGTTTCGAAGAAATAGCCCTTGGCCCCGCACTTGCGGATCACGGCTTTGAGGATCGCCACGGCGAGATGCGTCTTGCCGACGCCGTAGGGCCCATGAAACAGCAGACCCTTCTCGGTGACGGGGAACAGGTCGACGAAGGCGCGCGCTTTTCGGAGCGCCTCGCGTTGGGAGTCGGTGTCCGGCTCGAACGTCTCGAGCTCCGAGCGCACGAAGCGGGGCGGAATGCGCGCCTCCCTCATGAGTCGCGCCGCCAGATCCTCGCGCCAGCAATCACACCGGACGACCGACTCGATGCCGTCGGCGCCGACGGTCTTCCACCGCGTGTCATTGCAAATTGGACAGCTCATTGCTCGCCACGCTCGCTCACTGGCAGGCCTCGGCTGCGCCGGCCCTAATTCAGACAACCCCGAAGGTGCTGCATCCGGCGCAAGTTCTGCACCGCGCGCGACTCGAGCCGGCGGACCCCTGCGCGGCCCAGCCGCATGCGCTCACCAATCTGCTCCACCGTCCAGACTTCGTCGTCATAGAGTCCGTAGCGGAGCCGCATGACGAGCCGTTCTTTCGGATCGAGCTCGCCGAGTGCCAGTTCGAGCTCCTGGACGAGCGCGTCGCGCGTCGCCTCGTCGTCGACTTCGCGAACCGCCTGCTCGTGCAGCGCGTCGTCGAAATCGTCGAGGGTGGACATCTCGTCCGCCGCGCGCAGCAGCAGGGTGAGGGGCGCGTTATCGGCGAGACCGTGCATCAGGATCTGCGCCTCCTCGTCCGTGATCTCGAAATCCTCGGCGTTGTCCCCGTTTGCCGCCTGATGCTCGACCTGCGCACGCAGCGCCGAAACCTGGGCTTCAGCGAGGCGATGCATGATGCTCTGACGGACCCACCAGACCCCGTGGGCGATGAACTTGACGTCGCCGTCGGGATCGAAATGGCGTGCCGCCTCGAGCAGACCGAGGTTGCCTTCGTGAATCAGATGGAGCAATGGCACGCCGAGCTGGCGATAGCGGCGCGCGTACGACACCACGAACCGCAGGTTGCCGCCGACGAGCGCATCGAGCGCCGAGTCGTCCTGCTGGTGTTGAATGCGGCGTCCAAGCTCGCGTTCCTGTTCGATCGCAAGACGGGGGAATTTCGCGATCTCCTGAAGGTAGGTTTGCAGCGTTGCGGAATCCGCTGCCAACGATTCAAGCCGTCTCACCTGGCGGATTGTATCAGAGGTCAACTCTTCGATCGCCTTGGTCGTTCGCCCTCGACGTCGTCATCGTGTGTGAGTGGTGGCGACGGCGTCACCCGCATGAGATCCGTGGGCGACGACTTGACGAGCGCCGTGCCGAGCCGCTGCTCCCAGTCGTCGATCCCGCGCGTCAGTTCGCGCTTGACGTACTCCATGAACTCGTTGACCTCGGACTGCATGGCCGCCATCTTGCGCCGCATGTTGAGAATAATCTCGACGCCCGCGAGATTGACGCCGAGATCGCGCGTCAGCGACAGAATCGTTTCGAGCTGCTCGAGATCCTCCTCCGAATAGAGACGGGTGTTGCCTTCCGTGCGTGATGGCTTGAGCAGACCCTCGCGCTCGTAGAGCCGCAGCGTCTGCGGATGAATGTTGTATTTCTGCGCCACGGCGCTGATCATGTAATACGCCTTGCCGGTTCGCTTCGCCATCGCTACTCCCGCACGGACTCGCCGTTGATCCGGCCGAACTCGCGAAGCAATTCCTTCGAGCGCTCGTCGAGCAGCTTGGGCAACATCAGCCGCACTTCGATCACCAGATCGCCGCGGCCGCCGTGGCGCGCCGCGGGCGCACCCCGCTCACGCAGCCGGAAGCGCTGCCCCGACTGCGTGCCGGGCGGCACCCGAAGCCGTACCGCCCCGTCCGGGATCGCAAGGGCAATCTTCGCTCCCAGCGCGGCCTCGTGAATGGCGATCGGCACGACCGTATGGAGATCGTCGCCTTCACGCCAGTACATCGGGTGTGGGCGAACCTCCACGTCGATGTAGAGATCACCGGGCGGCGCGCCGCGCACACCGGCGTGTCCCTTTGCCGGCACACGCACGCGTGTGCCGGCCGCCACACCGGCGGGGATCTTCACCGTCAGGGCTTCCGAACGCGTCTCGACGCCTTGTCCCTGACAGGTCTCGCAGGCGAGCTGGCGCAGGCGTCCGCTCCCGCCGCAGTGCGCGCAGTTCTTGGAGAAGACCATATGCCCGCGCACCGAGCGCACGATGCCCGACCCTTCGCAGGACACGCAACGCGACTCGACGGTGCGGTGATATCCAGACCCGGCGCACGTGCGGCACGCGTCCTGGCGAGTCAACGTGACGGGCCAGTCGATGCCGTGCCACGCCTCGTCGAACGAGAGGCTGGCTCTCAGGTGCAGGTCGGCGCCGCGGGTCGTGTCCGAGGGGCGGTCGCGCTCCCCGCGGCGCGCGAACACGTCCTCGAAGAGCTCGCCGAACGTGGTGGCCTGATACCCCGCCGCCGATCCGGAAAAGTCAAAGCCCGCAAACCCAAACGACTCCGCGTCGTCGTCGTCGTCGGCGCCGCCGATCTTTCCGGAATCGTATCGATGCCGCCGATCCGGATCCATCAGCGTCTCGTAGGCATCCACGATCTGCCGGAAGCGCGCGACTGCCTCGCGATCACCAGGGTTGATGTCCGGGTGAAAGCGGCGCGCCAGACGGCGGTACGCCCGCTTGATGTCGGACGTCGTCGCCTCGCGCTGCACGCCAAGGACGATGTAGAAGTCCATTCAACCTATTTCTTCTCTTCATCGACGACTTCGGCATCGATGACGTCCCCCTCAGGCCGCCCGGCGCCGCTCTCCGCGCTTCCCTCCGCCCGGCCCGCGCCGCCGGCACTGCCATCGCCGCCCGGCGCCGGGCCCGCGGACTGCTGCTGGCGATACAGCGCTTCAGCCGCCTTGTGCTGCGCCTGCGTCAGCGCGTCCATCGCACGGTTCATCTCCGCCGCGTCGTTGGACTCGATGGCCTTCTTCAGATCGGCGACCGCGGACTCGATGGCGCCCCGCTCGCTGCCGCCCAGTTTGTCGCCCGTCTCCTTGAGCAGGCGCTCGGCGCCGTACACCGCCTGATCCGCACGATTGCGCGACTCGATTTCTTCGCGCCGCTTGCGATCGTCCTCGGCATGCGCCTCGGCTTCGCGCATCATGCGATCGACTTCGTCCTTGCTCAGCCCGGACGACGCCGTAATCGTGATTTTCTGCTCCTTCTGCGTCCCCAGGTCCTTGGCGGACACGTTCACGATGCCGTTGGCGTCGATGTCGAACGTGACTTCAATCTGCGGCAGGCCGCGAGGCGCCGGTGGCAGGCCGACGAGATGGAAGCGCCCGAGCGTACGGTTGTCGCGCGCCAGCGGGCGCTCGCCCTGCAGCACGTGCACCTCGACGCTCGTCTGGTTGTCCGCGGCGGTCGAAAAGACCTCGCTCTTGCGCGTCGGAATGGTGGTGTTGCGCGTAATCAGCGTCGTCATGACGCCGCCGAGCGTTTCGATGCCCAGCGAGAGCGGCGTCACGTCGAGCAGGAGCAGGTCCTTCACGTCACCGGACAGCACGCCGGCCTGAATCGCCGCACCGATCGCCACCACTTCGTCAGGGTTCACGCCCTTGTGCGGCTCTTTGCCGAAGAGGTCCTTCACAATCTGCTGCACGCGGGGAATGCGGGTGGAACCGCCCACCAGGACGATTTCGTCGATCTTGGACGCATCGAGGCCGGCATCGGTCAGGGCCTGTTTGGCCGGACCGACGGTCTTCTGCAGCAGGTCCTCGACCAGCGATTCGAATTTCGCGCGTGAGAGCTTCATCAGCAGATGCTTCGGGCCGGTCGCATCCGCCGTGATGAACGGCAAGTTGATCTCCGTCTCCATCACCGAGGACAGCTCCATCTTGGCCTTCTCGGCGGCTTCGCGCAGGCGCTGCAGCGCCATGCGATCCTTGCCAAGATCGATGCCTTCGCTGTTCTTGAACTCCGAGATGATCCACTCGATGATGCGCTGGTCCAGGTTGTCGCCGCCGAGATGCGTGTCACCGTTGGTCGATTTCACCTCGACGACGCCCTCGCCCACTTCGAGAATCGAGATGTCGAACGTGCCCCCGCCGAAGTCGAACACGGCGATGGTTTCGTCCTTCTTCTTGTCGAGCCCATAGGCCAGCGCCGCGGCCGTCGGCTCGTTGACGATGCGCATGACTTCGAGACCGGCAATGCTGCCGGCTTCCTTGGTCGCCTGACGCTGCGCGTCGTTGAAGTAGGCCGGCACCGTAATCACCGCCTGGGTGACGGGCTGCCCAAGGTAGTCCTCCGCCGCTTGCTTGAGCTTCTGCAGGATCATCGCCGACAACTGCGGCGGCGGCAGTTCCTGGTCGCCCACCGTGATGCGCACGTCGCCATTCGACGCGCGCAGGACCTGGTAGGGCACCATCTTCATTTCCTCGTTGACCTCGTCGAAGCGACGGCCCATGAAGCGCTTGATCGAGAAGATGGTGTTCTCGGGATTGGTGACCGCCTGCCGCTTGGCGACCTGACCGACCAGACGTTCGCCGGTCTTGCTGAACGCGACCACAGACGGCGTCAACCGGCTGCCCTCCGCGTTTTGGATCACGGTGGGCTGGTCGCCTTCCATGACTGCAACCACCGAGTTGGTCGTGCCCAAGTCAATACCGATGATTTTGCTCATGGTCTTAGTATGAAAGTTGAGTGACGCCTTGTAAAGCGGCCTTCCGGCCGATTGCCGGGCTTGCCCGGACTGGTGGCCGACCTTCCGGCCAAGCCGGCCCTCCGGCGTTGAGCCCGGCCGACCGGCAAAGCCGGCCCACTACCCGAAGCGGCCCCTGTTACGAAGCGGCCCCTGTTACACTGAAAGTTGCCAGCCGCAGGCCGCCCGCCGCGAGACGGCCTTCGCCAGCGCCCACATCCGCGGAAAGGATCCGTATGGCTATCGGGCTGTGTCGCCTGTCAGTGGCAGCGCTTGTCAGTTGCCTCATTGCAAATCCTGCGTACGCGCAGGAACCCGCGAGCCCGACGCCGGCACCTGCGCCGGCCAACCTCGCATTCGTGGACGGCACGGTGGATGTCGTGCAGGACGGCGTCAGCGAGCGGGCCGATCCGCCTCTGATGCTCATCGCGGGCGACATCGTCCGCGCGCGCAACGGCCGTGCGGAGATCGTGTTCGGCGATGGCACCTTGCTGCATCTGTCGCACGACACCGAGCTCGAGATTCTTGGCGACGATCACCTGAGACTGACGACGGGCCGCGCCATCGTTCGCCTCTCGCACGCCGCTGCGCGGCCATATGTCATCGACACGCCTGCATCGTCCGTACGTCTCGAGGCGGAGGGCGAATATGGCATCGCCACCGATCGTACGGCGCGGCTCGAGGTGGCAGTGACGCGTGGAACGGCATCGGTCACTGACGGCTCGGCCTGGACCGTGCGCGGGGGCGAGAGGCTCACGCTCGCGGCCGCCGGAGCGCAGCCACGGATCGAGTCGTTCAACACCGCGCGCTGGGACGCGTTTGCGCAGTGGGCCTCGGACCGGACGCACGGCGTGGCCGCTTCGTCGTCAGCCGCGCATCTTCCATACCAGTTACGGCCGTACGCGCCCACGCTCGACCACTACGGTCGCTGGGATTACCTCGCGCCGCACGGGTACGTGTGGGTGCCGGCAGTCGGCGCAAGCTGGCGGCCCTATTACGACGGCTCGTGGTCGTTCACGCACTACGGCTGGACCTGGCGGGGTCAGGAGCGATGGGCATGGCCCACCCACCATTTCGGACGTTGGGGGTTCAACGGCGCCGTGTGGTATTGGGTGCCCGCCACCGTGTGGGCGCCCGCCTGGGTGTCGTGGAGCGTGGCGGCCGGTTACGTCAGCTGGGCGCCGCTTGGCTGGCACCGTGGCCTGGGCGCCTGGCCCCGGCGCGATCATCCCGCGTATGCGCCACACTACAATCCTTGGCGCGGCTGGACCGTCGTTCGCCGCGATCATTTTGCGCCGCGCCGGCACGTGCGGGCCCATGCGATTGATGGCGACCGGCTGGACGATGTGACGAGACGCACGCTCTTCAACCAGGCAACTGCGGTGACCCGCACGGAGCCTCGCGCAGTGACCCGCACGGATCCGCGCGCGGTGGCGCGCGAATCGGGGACAATCCCCGGATCGCGCGGCAACGTTCGGCGCCCGCTGCCGGTAAGCCCCGCGGGCGTGCCTGCGCCACGCGCCGGCGATCACCCCGCCTACGCGCCGCCCTCGTCGGCGACGGCGCCCGCATCTCGCAGTTCGGACGACCGGCGTGGAGCGGTGCGCGCACCGCAGACACGTGACGCCTCCCCGCGTGCGCCGTCACCGCGTGAATCGTCACCGCGTGAATCGTCACCGCGAGCGTCGTCACCCAGAGCGTCGTCACCACGAGCGCCTGCTGATGTGCAACCGCGCGCTGGCGCACCGAGCGGAGGATCGGAAGGCTCGCGGTCCGCGGAGCGCAGCGGAGCGGTACGCCGCGGCGACGCGGCACGGCCCCCGTCCCGGTCCGTACCCGCGGCCAATACCCCAGCGTCGACGCAGAAAGCGTCACCGTCGACGCAGAAGCCATCAGGCACCGGCGGAGCCGCGCGCCGCCGTCCTGGAGCCTGAGGGTCTGGAGCCTGACCTGAGGCCTGGGCCTTGCCTGAAGTTGGAGCCTGAATGAGATACGCCGTCACGGTTGCACGCAACGCCACCATCGCCATCCTGTTCATCGTGGCGGCGCTTCTTGGCACCTTCAGTGGCGTCCTCTTCGCGTATGCGGACGACCTGCCCCTCATCTCGTCGCTCGACGACTACAACCCGCACACCATCACCCGCGTACTCGATCGGACGGACAACGTCGTCGGAGACTTCGCGGTCGAGCGGCGCGTCATCGTGACTTATCAGCAGATCCCCGAGCACCTGCGCAACGCGATTGTGGCGGCGGAGGACGGAGGCTTTTTCGACCATGCCGGCCTCAGCATTTCGCGCATGGTCCTGGCGCTGCTCACCGATCTGGTGTCCTCGGGCAAGACGCCGGGCCGCAGCACATTGACGCAGCAGCTCTCGAGGAACCTGTTTCCCGTCGAAGTCGGCTTTGCCATCGGCGACCGCAGCCCGGTGCGCAAGGTCAAGGAATCCCTGGTCTCGATTCAGATGGAGAAGCGGTATACGAAGGAGGAGATCTTCACGCTGTACTGCAACCAGATCTATTGGGGGCACGGGGCGTACGGGGTCGAAGCGGCATCCCAGGTCTACTTCGGCAAGTCGGTGGGCGAGCTGAATCTCGAGGAGGCCGCGCTCATTGCCGGCATCATCCAGGGCAACGCGCGACAGAGCCCGTACATCAACATGGATGCGGCGATGCGGCGGCGCAATTATGCGCTGCAGCGCATGGCCGACGAGGGCTACATCACGCAGGGCCAGGCGGACGAGGCCAAGCTCAAGCCAATCATCACCCGCGGTGAACCCGGACAGGGCTCCACGATCGCGCCCTACTACATCGAGGAGGTGCGCAAGTACGTCGAGGCGAAGTACGGCGCCAAGGCGCTGTACGAAAACGGCCTGACCATTCGCACGACGCTTGATGCAGAGCTGCAACGGGTCGCGAATCGTGCGGTCGAGCGTGGGCTGCGGCAGGTCGCGAAGCGTCGTGGCATCTGGCGCCGTCCCGCCCGCAACGTGCTCGCCGAAGGCCACTCGCTCGAGGAATTCCAACACGACCGGTGGTCGCGGCCCATCGAGGTCGGCGACACGGTGCCGGCTGTCGTGACGTCGGTTGATGCTCGCCAGACGCGCACCGGCGCCGCGCGCGTCCGGTTTGCCGATTACACGGCCGAGCTTGTGCGATCCGGCTATCAGTGGACCCGGCGTGCCCACGCCGCCGAATTGGTGCGGCCGGGCGATGTCATCGAAGTGGGCGTGGTCAGCTTCGATCAATCCGGAACCGCCACGGTCACGCTCGAACAGGAGCCGCAACTCGAAGGCGCGCTCGTCGCCATCGACAATCGCACGGGCGAAGTGCTGGCGATGGTGGGCGGTTACAGCTTTGCGCGCAGCAAATTCAACCGTGCGACACAGGCTTTTCGCCAACTGGGATCCACCTTCAAGCCGTTCCTGTATGCGGCAGCAATCGATCGCGGCCTCACGCCGACGTCGATGCTGAACGATTCCCCGGCCGAGTTCGACGTCGGCGCCGGCCAGCCGCCGTACCGACCGGGTAATTACGACGGCAAATTCCAGGGTCCCCTCACGCTGCGTCGGGCGCTGGAGAATTCGCGCAACATCCCGGCGGTTCGCCTGATGGAAATGCTCGGACCGGGCCAGGTTGTGGGTTACGCGAAGCGTTTCGGCTTTCCGACAGACTTCCCGCCCTACCTGTCAACGGCGCTGGGGGCAGGCGAGGCCACGCTGGTCGAGGTCACGAGCGCGTACAGCGCATTTCCGAACCAGGGAATCCGGCTTCAGCCGTATCAGGTCGTGACCGTGATCGATCGCGAGGGCAACGTGCTGGAGGCAACGCGCCCGGCGCCACACGAAGCGATTCGGGCCGACACGGCGTTTGTGATCACCAACCTGCTCCGCGGTGTGGTCCAACGTGGCACCGCGGCCGCTGCCAACTCGCTCGACTGGCCGCTGGCGGGCAAGACCGGGACCGTGGACGATTACACCGACGCCTGGTTCATCGGCTTCGACCCGCACATCAGCGTGGGCGTGTGGGTCGGCTACGACGAGAAGAAGACCATGGGCACGGGTGAAACCGGCACGACGACGGCGCTGCCGATCTGGATGGACTTCATGCGCGAGTACATCGCCATGCGCGGCAATCGCGAGGCGCCGCCCACATTCGAGCCGCCGGGCAACATCGTCTTCGCCGCGGTCGATCGCGCGACCGGCGCACCGGTCATCGATTCGGCCGGCGCCATCAACGAGGCGTTCATCGCCGGGACACAGCCCGAGCGCCCGCCCGCGCAGTGATTTCTTACTTAGTCGTCGTCGTCGGCCGCGGCGGTGCCAAGGGTGCCTGACGCCTTCTGCATCAGGTACACCTTGATGAACATGTCGAGATCGCCGGCCAGCACGCGCTCGACGTCGCCCACCTGGTACTTCGTGCGGTGGTCTTTGATCATCTGATACGGCTGCAGCACGTAACTCCGGATCTGGCTGCCGAACGCGATGTCTTTTTTGGCCCCGCCAATCTGTTCGAGCCTGGCTTGCTGCTCTTTCTCCCTGAGGTCGTAGAGCCGCGCTCGCAACACTTTCATGGCGACGTCGCGGTTCTTGTGCTGCGACCGTTCGTTCTGGCACGACACGACAATTCCGGTCGGCAAGTGCGTGATGCGCACGGCCGAGTCCGTCACGTTGACGTGCTGGCCGCCGGCGCCGCTCGACCGGTACGTGTCGATGCGCAGATCCTTGTCGGGGATGTCGATGTCGGCATCTTCCTCTTCAATCTGCGGCCAGACGTAGACCGACGCAAACGAGGTATGCCGGCGCGCCGCCTGATCGAATGGCGAGATCCTGACGAGCCGATGGACGCCCGCTTCGGCGGACATGAGGCCGAACGCATACTCGCCGTTGAGCATGTAGGTGACGCTCTTGACGCCCGCTTCCTCGCCGGGCTGATAGTCGAGAACCTCCCGCTTCAAGCCGCGACGCTCGGCCCACTTCAAGTACATACGGAGCAGCATCTCGGCCCAGTCCTGTGACTCGGTGCCGCCGGCCCCTGGATGAATCGTCACGATCGCGTTCGCGCGATCGTGCTCACCGCCAAGCATCTTCTTGATCTCGGCGGCTTCCACTTCGGCCTCGAGGGCCTCGAGCGATCGCTGCAAATCGGCGACCACGTCCTCGCCACCTTCGGCCCACTCGAGCAGCACGCCCAGGTCCTCGAGCTTGCCCGCCAGCGAGTTGCGGAGCTCGACCTCCTCACTCAATCGGCTGCGCCGCCGAAGGGTCTTCTGCGCGTCGGCCTGGTTCTGCCAGAAATCGGCCGCGGCTAACCGTTCCTCGATGGCGGCCAGTTCGCGGGCGGGGTTAGCGGCGTCAAAGATAGCTCCGCAGGTCTTTGGCGCGTTTGACGAGGCCTTCGGAGCGGCGGACGAGATCTTCGAGAACAAGCGACATAGTCGTGTGCCTAACTGATGTGCCTAAGGTGCCTAATGTGCCTAATGTGCCTAAGGTGCTGAGATCGCGGCCGGTGCTGGGACTTTTGCACCCGATGCACCTTAGGCACCCTAGGCACCCTGAGGCACCCTAGGCACCCTAGGCACCTTAGGCACCCTAGGCACCTTAGTAGCAGCGCCGACGCCCAGCAGCGTGATCAGCACGGCGAGTTGCGCCGTCAGATCCCCAATTCTCGCATACACCGTCCGCTCTTGAATGAATCGGACCTCGCCCATCGGCGCCATCGTTTCAAACAGCGCCGTACGAACGGTCACCCGGCCATACGGATCGACGATGCCGCTGATGCCGGTGTTGGCGGCGCGGGCCAGATAACGGCCCTGCTCGATCGCTCGCATCCTCGCGAGCTCGAAATGCTGGAATGGCGCCGAGGTCCCGCCGTACCACGCATCGTTGGTAATCGTGGTGAGCAACTCGGCGCCCTGCAACACGCCCTGACGAATCAGATGCGGGTACACGACCTCGTAGCAAATCGCCGTGCTGACCATGTGGCCGGCGACCGGCAACATCGTGACACCCTGTCCGGGCGAGAAGGCGGAGACGGCTTCGACGAGGGGACCGACAAACGTCAGCAGGGTGCCGAACGGCACGTACTCGCCGAACGGCACGAGAAACATCTTGCGATACACCGCTGCCGTCGTACCGCTGTCGTTGAGGATGAACGCCGAGTTGTAGTACTTCGGCGGTGAGCCAGGTTCGACTTCGTCCGTGCCGAACAAGAGCGGCGTGCGGATCTCGCTGACGAGCTGACGCACTCTGAACGCGCTTGCCGGATCCTCGTCGAAATAGAACGGCGTCGCCGATTCCGGCCAGATGATGAGTTCCGCACCGCGGGCGGACGCCTCACGCGTCATCCGCAGGTAGCGGTCGAGGATGGACTCCGCCCGCGAGGGATCCCACTTCTCCGATTGCGGGACGTTGCCCTGAATCAGGGCAACCTGCAGGGGGGTGCCGTCCCGGGCGAGCCGTCCGTCTCTCAGACGCAGCGCCCCCCAGATTGACGATCCGGCCACGAGCACCACGGCCGCGAGGACCGCGGCTACGCGCCGGCGACCAGAGGTCATCGCGACATACGCAAAAAGCGCGTGAAGCAGCGCGAGAAGCCACGAGAGGCCGTAGACACCCAGCGCACTGGCGAGTTGCGCGATTGGCAGCAGCGACACGACGGCGTTGCCAAGTGGGATCCACGGAAAGCCGCCAAAGACATGTGCGCGGGCATACTCAGCCGCCACCCATGTCGCCGGCGCCATCAGCAGGCCCGCCGCACCGAAGCGCTGGATCATGATCGCCGCGGCCGCCGACGACAGCGCGACGTACAGCGACATGTACAGCACGAGCAGGAACGTGACGGGTACCGCGACCAGCCACGGGAGTCCGCCGAATGTCATGACCGTGCCACTCGTCCAGTACACGGTTCCGGCGTAGGCAATGACGCCGGTGAGCAGGCCCAGCATGAAGCCGCGCCGCGCGGACACGCCCCGGAACTGGTTGGGACGCCCGGTCCACCCCGAGAGCGCCACATAGAGCGGCGTCAGCGCGACAAACGCCACGGCGGGATGGCCGAACTTCGGAAACGCGAGCGCCAGCAGGGCGCCTGACAGCAGCGCGTAGGCAGCGCCCCGGCCGCGCGGCCCCGGCGCGGTGGCGTGCTCTAGTGCAGTGTCCACGAAATAGCTGGGCATTCGGCCGCCGCTGCATCCCGCCCGGCGGCGTTGCTCCTTCCTCAAATACGCCCAGTATTCTCGGTCGTCGCGCCTTGCCGGCCGGGCGCATCGACGCCCTCGGTGCGCCAGCTATTTCGTGGACACTGCACTAGCGAACGATCCAGGGCTTGAACTGCTCTTCTTCCTGAAGCCGCGTCGACACCGATTCGGCCTCGCGCCGATCGGTGAATTTACCGACGCGGACACGGTACACTGCCGGCCCGCCCTCGGCCGGGGCCATGAGGTACGCCGAATACCCTTTGCCGGCCAGGCGGCGGACGATGCTCTCCGCTTCCTGGCGTTTGCCGAGTGCGGCAAGCTGAATCGCGAAGCCCTCGCCGGGCGGTTCGCCAGGCACGCCGGAGGCTGCCGGTGCGGCAGGCCCTGGCGATGCAGTCGCCTGACGCGCATCGCTCCGGGGCGGCGCTGGCGCTTCACGCAAGACCTCACGGGGCGCATCGGCGGATCCGAGGCGGGTCGGATAGCTCAAGTCTTCTGAGGCGGATGCCGGCGCGTCCGATCCCGTGCTTGACGCCACAGATGGAATGTCCGGTGCCTGCGTCGTCTGCTGCGCGACGAGCGGATCGCCCTCGCCCGCTCCGGTCCGCACGCCGCGGCCGACAAAGACGCCGAGCAGAAAAATGACGACCGCCACGACGGTGCCCGCCATGAACAGAAACACGAGTTGCTTACCGTTCAGCTGTATCTCGTGAAAGCCGTCGTCGTGTGTTGCCGTGGCCATTTATCGGCCGATTTTAACACGTAGCGCCAGCGCGTCCTTGGAGTTCGGGTCGAGCATCAACGCCCGCGCGACTTCCTCGCGCGCGGCTGGAATGTTCTGGGCGGCCAGAAAGACCTCGGCCAGCCGCACGTGCCCCTCGACGGTCTCTTCGCTCCACAACGCGATGCGAAATGCCTGGATGGCGTCGGCGGAGCGCCCGCCCCGGAAGTACACCCGGCCGAGCAGCATGTGCGCCTCGGCCAGATAGGGCGACAAATACAGCGCCCGCCGCAGCTCCTGCTCGGCTTCGCGATCGGCTTCCCGATGGAACGCGCGGCGCCCGGCGTCGAGATGATGAAACGCCAGCTCGGTCTGATCGCGCTGTCCGGCGGACGCAATCATCGCGTTGACCCGGCTGTTGGGGCGATCCAGAAACTCTTTGAGTCGTTCCAGCCCATGCGGAACCGTCTCGCCGGCGGCCGCGGCGGTGTTGCCAGAGCTGGCGGTGAGGCGTGCCGCGAGCTCACGCTCGCGCGCCGCTTCAGCGGTGGCGCCGGTTTGCTGCAGGGCCGCAGCGAGCACGAGGTGGGCGTCCCCATCCGCCGGGTCGAGGCGCACCGCCTCCCGCAGCCAATACAAGGCGGCTGGAGGATCTTTGTCGAGCCAATACGCGTATCCCAGATTGAAGAAGTAATCCGCGTCGGTCGGATCGGTCTGTGACGCCTGACTGAAGTAGTACGCCGCGCGACCGGTCTGCGATGTGGCGCGGCGCCGCAGTTGCACGACCCCGAGAGCGTTCAGCACCTCGGCCAGCCGGGTGTCGCTGCGCAGCGCGTCGAGTGTCTTGAAGGCGTCGTCATAACGCCGCAGCTCGATTTGCGATCGAGCCGTCAAGTAGCGTGCCGAGGCGGACTGAGGACTCGCTGGCGCCACCGTCGCGGCGGCGGCAAGCGCCAGCTGATGGTTGCCGGCGTCGGTGTGGACCCGCCACAACGCCAGCTTGATTCGATCGTCGGAGGGCGCCGCTTTCGCGGCCTGCTCCAGATAACCGCGCTGCACGGCGGCGGACTCGGCCACCATGCCCTTGACGTACCACTCGAAGGCATTGAGTGAGGTCAGCAAAGTGCCCGGTGCGGCCGCGGGGGCCGGCGCCGTCGCGCCGCGAAGTTGCCGCGCGACGGCGTCGTAGAGGCGAAACAGATCGGTCAGCGCCCCACGTTCCACGACTTCGGGAGCCATGTGCCACGTGTCGAGCCGGATGACGCGAGCTCTCACCGTCAACTCGTCGCCCGAGAGGTTGTAGGTGCCAATCACAATCTCGGTCGCGCTGACAATCTGCCCGACCTTGATCATGGTCGCATGGCTGAGCGCGGCCGCGGGAGGCAACTGGAGACGGTTGAACGCCGCCAGGCGTTCTTCGCGAGGAACCGCAAGCCTGCCGTAGCGTTCGAGGTACTCGGAGAGCAGCACCGCAGAGCCTTCGCCGAGCCAGAGGAGCTTCGGCTCGTTGGCGGGATTGTCAAACGGCATGACCAGCGTCTCGGTCGGTGCAGGTTGGCGCGATGGCTCCGCAGCGGCGTGGCCTCCGGTGGCAAGGACGACAGCAACGGCGCCCAGCGCCGCGACCGCGCGAATCACGCGGCCTCGGCGGCCGGCTGCTCGGCGAGATGGCCGCGAATGATGACTGTCAGCGTGCATTGGCTGCCTCCAGACGCGCGGCATTGATTGATGGCGACGCGCGAATCCAAATCGCAACGCTGGAGGAACCGTTCCACAGCGGCCGAATAGAACACGCACATGTGCCAATCGGCCGCCGTGCGGACGTCACAGAAGATCGACGCGCGGATCTGGATCGTGCCGGTACCCCTGCACAGGCGCGTGCTGGCCCGGGAGCCACGAAACGTGTCCCTCACCAGGCGGCGGCTCAGATACAGCGCGAGACGGGCACGCAGCCTGGGCGGCAGACGCCGGACCGTGGCGCGCTCGAGCGATGACAATTGGGCGTGCCCCCAGTCAGCCGTGTACTGTCCAGCGCGGGTCATGATCTGCTCGTAGGCCGTCTGGCCTTCGAGGCGCAGGAAACTGAGCACGGCGTGCAGGGGGCCGAGCCCGAATTTGCCGCCGTGCAGGCCCGGGGGCTTCAGCCAGTTTTCGTAGAACGCCAAGCGCACGGGAGCGACATCGGCGATCCCTTGATGAAGACTTGCGACCAGAAGACGTCCGATACCGGCATCCACCATATTGCGCGAGGAAACTTCTGATAACGTAACACTAGCCTGCCCTTTCATCATCATGATTCTTCCGCTGCACGATCAGATCAGGGCCCGTGTCCGCACGATTCTCGCCGACGCGTACGATCTGCGCGACGAGACGCTGAACATCGCCATCGAGTCGCCGCCGAATCGCACGCTGGGCGATCTCGGCACCCCGGCCGCGTTCGAGCTCGCGCGGCGCCTGCGCAAGGCGCCAAAGGTCATCGCTCAGGAGATTGCCTCGCGATTCGCTCCCGGCGACGGCATCGCGCGCGTCGAGGCCGCCGCGAACGGGTACCTCAACGTCTTCCTCGACCGGCCCGCATTCTTGCTGCAACGCCTCGGCGTCGTCGACGCTCCGGCCGGCGTTCGGCGCAGTGAAGGCAAGACCATCGTCGAGCACACCGCCATCAATCCGAACAAGGCCGCACACATCGGCCACCTGAGAAACTCCGCGCTTGGCGACACGCTCGTGCGCGTCTTGTCCTTTCGCGGGACGCCCGTCGAGGTGCAGAACTACATCGACGACACGGGTGTGCAGGTCGCCGACGTGGTCGTGGGTTTCCGGACACTGGAGGGACTTGATCTCGACGCCATCGCCGCCATCGCCGACTCGACGCGATTCGACTACTACTGCTGGGATTTGTACGCGCGCGTGACCGAGTGGTACAACGGCGACGCCGAGCGCCTGAAGATTCGCGCCGCAACGCTCCATGACATCGAACGCGGGGTCAGCCCCACGGCCGACATCGCGCACTTCGTCGCCGAACGCATCGTCCGCTGTCATCTGCGCACGATGGCCAGGCTCAACATCGGCTATCACCTGCTGACGTGGGAAGGCGACATCCTGCGGCTGAAGTTCTGGGCACGCGCATTCGAGGTGCTGAAGCAGACCGGCGCAGTGTACCTGCAGAACGAGGGACGGCTTGCAGGCTGTTGGGTCATGAAGATCGACTCCGAAGGCGGGACAGGCAGCGAAGGCGTCGAAGAAGGAAGCAAGGGAGGCGAAGGCAGCGACGGGCAGGAGGAAGCCGAAGCGGGACAGGAGGAGCGCGAGAAGGTGATCGTCCGCTCGAACGGCACTGTCACCTACGTCGGCAAGGATATGGCCTATCAGTTCTGGAAATCGGGACTGCTCGGCACGGATTTCTCGTATCGCCGGTTCGCCACGCGCATCGACGGCACGGCCCTCTGGGCGACGACGAGTGACCTGGCGGCCGCAGAGGCTGAGCATCCGCAGTTCGGGGCCGCAGCGGCGACTTACAACGTCATCGACGTGCGCCAGTCGTACCTCCAGAAACTGCTCAAGCAGGCGTTGACCGCTGTCGGACACCCGGTGGAGGCCGAGCGCCTCACCCACTTCTCGTACGAGATGGTGGCACTCTCGCACGCTACGGCGCGAGAGCTCGGTTATGCCCCGCCGGCCGACTCCGAGGCGGCACAGCGCCCGTTCGTCGAGGTTTCAGGACGCAAAGGACTCGGCGTCAAAGCAGACGATCTGATCGATCGCGTGATCGCCAAGGCGCTGGTAGAAGTCGAGCGTCGCAATCCGGAGGTGGCCGACGCCGACCGCCGACGCACCGCCGAGCTCATCGGCGTCGCGGCTGTGCGCTATTTCATGGTCAAGTACTCGCGCACCAAGGTGATCGCGTTCGACATCGACGAAGCGTTGAGCTTCGAGGGCGAAAGCGGACCATACCTGCAATACGCCGTCGTCCGCGCGAACAACATTTTCCAGAAGTTGCAGGAGCGCGCGGGTCTCAGCGAGCGTGATCTGCTGGCCGCGCTGCCTTCGACCGCCCCAGACGCGCTGACCGGCGCCGACGGTGATCACGAGCTCTGGAACCTGGTCCTCGAAACCTCGCGCCTCGATGACGTCGTCGAACAGGTCGTCCGGTCCCTGGAGTTCGCGGTGCTGGCCAAATACGCATTCGGCCTGGCACAGATGTTCAACGGCTTCTACCACAAAGCGCCGATTCTCAGTGAGGAGCGCGACGATGTGAAGCGGTGGCGGGCCGCGGCGGTCGCCTATTTCCGCCTGCAACTCACCCGCGCGCTCGACATGATGGGGGTCGGCGTGCCACAACGGATGTAAACACGATAAGCTTTCAGCAAAACTGAGAGCGCTGCAAGTCGAAAGCTGAGAGCCGAAGATGCCCCGAATCGCAATCGTTCCGTGCCGAGCGCTGGCCGACTATCTCGAAGCCGTGAAACGTCCCGGCGGCGAGCCGGTCGAGCTGGATTACCAGCGCGACGAGCCGGCGGAGGTCGTTTGGCGCATGGCAGGCGTGTTGCTCACCGGGGGCGGCGATGTCGATCCCGCCCTGTACGGCGAAACCCCGCACGAGACGTATCAGCCGTCGGAGCCGGGCCGCGATGAGTACGAAATCGCGCTCGTGCGCGCCGCGATCGCGGCCGAACGTCCGATCCTCGCGATTTGCCGCGGCATGCAGGTGCTCAACGTCGCGCTCGGCGGCACGTTGATTCAGGACATCCCGTCGATGGTGAACGGCGCGCAACCGCATGCGGTCGCGGAGCCGCGCTTTGCGATTGCCCACGAAGTGTGGGTCGCGAAGGGCTCGCAGCTGGCCACGCTGATGGCCGAGAAGCTCGATGGCGACATCTGTCAGGTCAACAGCCGCCATCATCAGGCAGTCAAGACCGTGGCGGCCGGCTGGGAAGTGACCGGCACCGCGCCAGACGGCGTCGTCGAGGCGATCGAGCAGCAAGGCAGCGTGTTCCGCATGGCCGTGCAGTGGCACCCGGAAAACTTCTGGCGTACGGGCGAATTCCGTCCGTTGTTCGAAGCGTTCGTTGACGCCGCGCGCGAAGCGCGTGGGCGCTAGCCCACCAACTCACGGCGCGGGCGTTAAGGCCCTTGAGGGTCACCGCCCCGCCGGCGGTGGGATCGGCCCGGGCTCGCCGGGGTCGTTGCCGATGACCACCGCCCACGGGCGTACCCGCCAGGTCTTGATCAGCCCGTTCTGCACATACGGATCGCGGCGCACGAAGTCCTCGACGGCGGCTTGTTCAGGCGCCCTGAACACCAGCACCGCGCCATCGGCCGGATCGGCCAGCGCGCCGGCCAGCAGCAACTCTCCACGCGCGTGCGCCTCGCGCGCCAGATCGAGATGCTGGGCGCGGTACGGCGCCCGTTTTTCCACGTAGTGGTCCACCGTCTCATAGAACAGCAGGAAGTAAGGCATGCACTCACCTCTCGAAGATCGCCAAGGTTTCGATGTGGGCGGTATTGGGGAACAGATCGAAGGCGCGCATGCGACCGAGGCGATAGCCGGCATCGACCAGCAGGCGCGCGTCGCGCGCCAGCGTCGCCACGTCACACGACAGATAAGCGACGCGCGCCGCACGCAGGGCAATCGCTCCGCGCAGCGCCTCCCTGGTCATTCCGGTGCGCGGCGGGTCGACGATCACGGTGTCCAGCGACGGCACCGCTCGTGTCGCCAGAAACGCTTCGACGGTCTGATGATGCATCTCCATCTGGCCACCCGCGCGGGATGCGTTGAACTTCAGGTCGTGCGCCGCGGTGCGATCGCCTTCAACGGCAACGACCTCGGTGTCCCCGCGCTTCGCCAGCGCGACCGAAAACAACCCCACTCCAGCGTAGAGGTCCAGCACGCGTCCGGCGGGCACGGCGTCTGCGACCGCCGCAACGAGGGGCGCGAGGAGATAGCGATTGCCCTGGAAGAAGGCGTGCGCCTGCCGGGTCAGCGACACGGCATATTCGCCCGTCTGGCCCGGCACCACGATGGTGTCTGTAACTTCGGGCGAACCCCACACGACGCGCGGGCGGCCGCCGCGTGTCCTGCCGCACGAGATGCCGGTCACGTCGGCGCCGGCTGGCAGCGGTCCGACTCGAGAGGGGTTCCTGTCATCGGGGACGAGCAGGTGAAATGCACGCTGGTCGCCCGGGCAGTTCTCAGCCACCTCGACGTCCACGACCGCGGCATCGGGGCGCGCGCGCAGAGCAGCCTCGAGCGCGGTCACGGCGGACAGCGTCTCCGGCAGCAACTGCCCGGTCGCGGCCGGATCACACCACTCGTGTGTCCCCTCGCGGAAGAACCCGATGCGGCCGTGGACGACGTGGAGTCGGGCGCGCATGCGATATCCGCGTGTCGGCGACCCCTCCACCAGAAAATCGTCGACAGGCAGTCGCGCGATTCGTGTAAAGGCGTCACGGAGGATGTCGCGCTTGAGCGTCAACTGCCGCTCGTAACGAACATGCGCGAGCACATTGCCGCCGCAGGCCGTGTCGCCAGCGTCAATCCGATCGGGTGCCCGGTCAATCACCCGGGTCGTGCGAGCCCACGCCGTGCCGCGTTGCAGCTTCTCGATTTCGACTTCGACGGCTTCTCCTGGGATGGCGCCCGACACGAGCACGACCGCGCCTTCGTGACGCGCGAGCATGCGGCCGCCGGCGACGGCTTTCTCGATGGTCACAGAGAGACGGTCTCCGGCGGTCATGCGAACGTCAGGGTCGGCAGGTTGAAGCGCTCACGGACGTGGCGCTCCATGGCGGCCGTGCACGCCCGATCGTACGCCTCGGCCGTCATCCGCTCCCGGAACGGCGCCAGCTGCGCGGCTGCATCCCGCATCGCGTCGAGGCGCCCCTGATCGTCCACGGCCCGCATGGCGGCCTGCATCAGCTCACCATCGAGCACCACCAGGCTCTCCAGCAGCGCCTCCCGCGCATGACCGCGCGCGGTCCGGGCCTGTGGCTGAAGCCGATCGAGTTCACGGGTGACGCGCTCGAGGACATCGCCCAGCGCCTCGAGGGCATGCCGGCTGGCACGCAACGACGTGAGACGCGCAATGGCACGCTCCATATGGGTCGCCAGCGACGAACGCGCTCGTGCCGCTCCCGCATCTGGCTCGAGCGTGACGCCTACCGCCCTGCGCCAGGCGTCAAAGGCGTCGAGCACGTCGGCTTCACAGAACTCGATGCGAACCGGGCGTCGCCGAGGCCCTTTGCGAGACTGACGCTCGAAGTAACGATCGATCCCTTCGCAGGCGACCGCGAGTGGAATCCCCTGCTCGGCCCAACGGGTCACGCGCTCGAACGCCGGTCCGGTGACGCGAATCAGGTGTCCGTCGTTCTTGCGGCAAAGGTAGGCTTCGATGTCGCGGCAGTAGCTCTCAACCACAGATGACAACCACAGATTACCCAGATCAGGGTGCCTAGGGTGCCTAGGGTGCCTCAGGTGCCTAGGGCCAGCACCTGAGGCACCTGAGGCACCTGAGGCACCTTAGGCACCTGAGGCACCTTGATTGCGCTGCCACACCAGGCGCAATCCGCGAAGCGTCAACTCGGCATCCACGTGGTCGATCAGCGCGGTTTCCGGCGACACCAGCACCGCCAGCCCACCGGTCGCGACCACGACGGGATTGCCGCCGAGTTCGAGGCGCATGCGCCGGACCAGACCTTCGACCATGTCCACATAGCCCCAGAACAGCCCCGACTGCATCGACCCGACGGTCGTCCTGCCGATGACCCGATCCGGCTTCCGCACGTCGATGCGCGGCAGGCGGGCGGCGCGTTGAAACAGCGCGTCGGCGGAAATGTGCGGCCCTGGGCAGATCACGCCCCCGAGATATTCGCCTTGTGCTGAAATGGCGTCGAACGTCGTCGCAGTCCCGAAGTCCACGACGATCACGGGGCGGGCTTCGGCCCTGCCGTACTGCTCGTAGGCCGCGATGCCATTGACCACACGGTCCGCACCCACCTCCGCGGGGTTGTCGTACAGGATGGGCATCCCCGTGTTGACGGCCGGCTCGACGTTGAGTGGCGCGCGGCCGAAATAGTTCGACACCATCGCCGTCATCGTGCCCGTCAGCGGCGGCACCACCGACGCCATGATGATCCCGGTGATGTCCCTGGCTGCGATGCGGTGATGCGCGCAGAGGCTGGTGACCAGAATACCGAGCTCGTCGGCCGTTCGCTCCCGCAGTGTCGTGAGCCGCCAACTGTGGAGCAATTCCCAGTCGGTGTCTCGAAACACGCCCAGGACGATATTGGTGTTGCCGACGTCAATGGCCAGAAGCATCAGATCACCAGATCCACTCGAGCTCGCCGCCAACAATCCGTTCGGTCCCGCCGCCGGTCTTCACGAGCAGTGCGCCGGTCTGGTCGATGCCGGCTGTCGTCCCCTGACGAGGACCCTCGGGCGTCGGCCACCGAACGAAAGCTCCCTCGGCCGACGGTGCGGCGTGTCGCCACGCGCGCAGAATATCATCCGCATTCCCCCGACGCAGGTCATCGCAGGTCTGCGGGATTGCCACGAGCAGTTCCTCCAGCACGTGTGCACGATCGACGGACCTGCCAAGCTCGGATTCGAGTGACGTGGCCAGGCCGGCGATCTCGTCAGGATGAGCGACTGACAGAATGTTGAGGCCACACCCGACGAGCACGGTTTGATCGACGCGTCCTAAACCAATACCCTCGGAAAGGATTCCGGCAAGCTTCCGCTTGCCGACCATCAGGTCGTTCGGCCACTTCAACTCGGGCAGCAACCCGCTCGCGCGCCCGATGGCCTCGCGCGCGGCCACACCAACGGCAAGCGTGATGAGCGACAGCATCGGTCCGGCACCGCCTTCGAGCGGCGGGCGCAGGACGAAGGTGAGATACAAGCCCGCGCCCGGCGGCGAGCTCCACACACGCCCGCGCCGGCCACGCCCCTGCGTCTGCTCTTCGGCCACGATGACGAGCCCTTCGGGCGCTCCGGCTTGCGCCGCTTCCTCGGCGACATCCATGGTGGACGTCACGGTCGGATACCAGCGCAGTTCGAGCCGCACGCTCGCCGCCCGTGCGGTCGCAGCCTGAAACGCCGCGAGCACTGCAGCGGGGGCCGGGGAAGAAGCCGGCAGCATCACAACCCCAGCTCGAAGCTGAGATCGGCAGCGCGCACTGAATGCGTCAGTGCACCAACCGACACGAAGTCGGCGCCGGTGGCGGCAATCTCCGGGATGCGCTCGAGCGTGACGCCGCCGGAGACTTCCACGAGCGCGCGCCCGCGGCAACGTCTGACCGCTTCCTGTTGCTCTTCGAGCGGGAAGTTGTCGATGAGCACCCGCGTCGCGCCCGCGCCGAGCGCCTGGTCCAGTTCCTCGAGCGTTTCGACTTCCACCTCCACGGGAAGCGACGCGCCGGCCACCCGCCGGAGCGCTGCCCGGATGCCGCCGGCAAGCCGCTTGTGGTTGTCTTTGATCAGGATGCCGTCAGCGAGCCGCTGGCGATGATTCGTGCCGCCGCCGCAGCGGACCGCGTATTTCTCGATCTCTCGCCACGTTGGCGTCGTCTTTCGCGTGTCGAGGATGGTGATGCGGCCGGCAGCGGCCTTGACGTACGCGGCGGTTGCCGTCGCGATCCCGCTCAGGCGCTGCACGAAGTTCAAGGCCGTCCGCTCTGCCGTCAGCAGGGCACGCGCCTGCCCGGTAACCTCAGCGACCACGGTGCCGGGTTCGCAGCCGTCGCCGTCGTGGCGGTGTGCGTGGAAGCGGGCATGCGGGTCGCATTGCCGGAACGTTTCCGCGGCGATGTCGATGCCAGCGAGCACAAGCGCGCCCTTCGCGAGGATGATGCCGCGCGCCTGCTGGCCGGCCTCGATGGTCAGCGCAGACGTCACATCCCCCGAGCCGACATCTTCGGCGAGGGCGCGGGCCACCAACGCGCGGTAGGCGTCTGCGGGTAGGCGCGCCACGGGTCACGCCTCCGGGGTCTCGACGAACTCGACGGTGACATCGAGGGGCGAACCGGGCGCAAAGGACAAGGACAGCACATTGTTCCCTGACGAAAGATCCGGCTCCACTCGTCTCAGCAGGGCCGTCTGCCTTTCGTCTGCCGAAACGATGGCGCGGATCGGTACCTTGAAGCTGCGCTTGTTCGTCGACCGCTGCTGGCGAACCTTGGCGGTGACCTCCGACGCCAGCCGGAATGCCAGGGCGGCTTCGGTAGAGCGCTCTCCGATCAGAGTCGTGATCTCGCTCGATGCCGGCCAGGCGGCGCGATGCACCGAGCCGGGCTGCCACCAGGACCACACTTCCTCGCTCACAAACGGCAGGAACGGTGCAAACAGCCGCAAGATGACCGAGGTCGCCGCCTGCAGCGCGCGATTGGCGGATGCGGCCGCCGCGTCGCCATCGCTGCCATAGCGACGCTGCTTGATGAGCTCGACATAGTCGTCGCAAAAGCGCCAGAAGAACGTCTCCGTGCGATCGAGCGCGCGCGTGTATTCGTAGTCCTCGAACGCGGCGGTCACCTCGTCCACCAGCGCGGCCAGCTCGGTCAGCATGCCGCGGTCGAAATCGTGCGTGACCTCACCGGAGGTTACGCCGCCGGTGAGCGCAAACTTCGACGCATTGAGCAGCTTCATCGCCAGGCGGCGCCCGATCTTCATCTGGCCGACGTCAAAGGCCGTATCGACCCCGGGCCCGCCGCGCGCCGCCCAATAGCGCACCCCGTCCGAACCGTACTCCTGCAACCGGTCCAGCGGCGTCACGACGTTGCCCTTCGACTTCGACATCTTCTTGCGATCGGGATCCAGGACCCATCCGGAGATCGCCGCATGGCGCCACGGCAAGGAGTCGTGTTCGAGATGGCTCCGCAAGACCGTCGAAAACAGCCACGTGCGGATGATGTCGTGCGCCTGCGGGCGGAGATCCATCGGGAACGTGCGGGCATACAAGTCCGCGTCACGCTCCCACCCGGTCACGACCTGCGGAGAGACAGACGACGTCGCCCACGTGTCCATGACATCGGGATCGCCGACGAAGCCACCCGGCACACCGCGCTGGGCCTCGGTGAAGCCATCCGGCAGATCAGTGGACGGGTCGACCGGCAGGCGCGATTCCGAGGGACGCAGCGGGTTTGCGTAATCGATGGTGCCATCGCTGTTGACGCGATACCAGATGGGGAACGGTACGCCGAAGAATCGCTGCCGGCTGATGCACCAGTCGCCGTTGAGCCCGTTGACCCAGCTTTCGTAGCGCGCGCGCATATATGGTGGATGCCACTGCAATTCGCGGCCGCGCGCCAGCAGGCCGTCGCGAAACTCGATGGTCTTGATGAACCATTGGCGGCTCGTGATGATCTCGAGCGGGCGGTCGCCCTTCTCGAAGAACTTGACTTGATGCGTCACGGGCCGCGGCTCGCCGATCAGGTCGCCGCTCTGCTTCAGCAGGTCCGCGGCAACCGCCTGCGCTTTCCTGGCCGACAGGCCCACGACCTGATCGTAAGCGGCCTGAGCGCGCGAGGCGTCAACAGACTCCCAACCCGGCGAGCCCCAGGTCACCGGACCGAGCGTCCCGTTGGGTTGAATGACGGCGCGTACCGGGAGTTTCAACTCGCGCCACCAGACCACGTCGGTGAGGTCGCCGAACGTGCAAATCATCGCGATCCCGCTGCCCTTTTCCGGATCAGCCAGCGGATGCGCCTTGACGGGCACACGCGCGCCAAAAAGCGGCGTGACCACTTCGGTACCAAACAGCGGCGTATAGCGCTCGTCGTCCGGATGGGCGACCAGCGCCACACACGCCGGGAGCAGTTCCGGGCGCGTGGTTTCGATCTCGACGGTGCCACCGTCCGCCTTGTGAAAGCTGACGCGATGGTAGGCGCCGGGCTGCTCGCGGTCTTCGAGCTCCGCCTGCGCCACCGCGGTCTTGAAATCCACGTCCCAGAGCGTCGGGGCTTCGAGCTGATAGGCGAGTCCGCGATCGACGAGCCGCAGAAACATCGCCTGCGACACTCGCTGTGCTGGTTTGGCGATGGTCGCGTAGGTCATCGACCAGTCGATGGAGAGTCCAAGGGATCGCCACAACTGCTCGAACACCTTTTCATCGTCCAGCGTCAGCCTGATGCACAGCTCGATGAAGTTCGGACGCGAGACGGCTACGGGCTGCTTGGGCGGCTGCGCGGGCGGCTCGAAGCCCGGATCGTACGGCAACGTCGGGTCGCAGCGGACGCCGAAGTAATTTTGCACGCGCCGTTCAGTGGGCAGCCCGTTGTCGTCCCAGCCCATGGGATAGAACACGGCCTTGCCGCGCATGCGTTGAAAGCGCGCGATGAGGTCGGTGTGCGTATAGGAAAAGACGTGGCCGACGTGCAGTGAGCCGCTGACGGTCGGCGGCGGAGTGTCGATGGCGTACACGGCATCGCGGGGGCGGCTGCGATCGAAGCGGTAGGTCGCGTCGGCGTCCCAGCGCGCGGCCCACTTCTCTTCCAGCCCCTCGAGGGCAGGCTTGTCAGGCACGGGCATACGCGATCGATCTTAGCCCTTTGCCGCCGCGCGAATGCGCGCGATCTCTTCGCGCACGAGCCGCTCGGACACGTCGTGCACGGTCTGACGGAGCGACTCGCCGAATGCGTTCTGCATCACGCGCTCGGCAAGGTGCGCCGCAACCTGTTCCGCCAGCTCCGTGGACACGCGGTCGGCCAGCGCCGCCGTGGTCCGCGACAACTCCGTCGACATCGGCTCGGAAAGGCCCGCTGTCACCCGAGTCGACAGTCCGGTGGTGAGCGGCTCTGCAAGCCCGGCGATGACGCGAGCCGACAGGTCCGCCGTGAATGGCTCACCGAACGCCGCGGTCATCCGTGAAGACAGCTCGTTCGAGAGTCGATCGGCCAGCGCCGGTGCCATGCGATCGGCCACGTCCGCTGCGATCGCGCCCGGCAATGACACGCCGAGGCGGTCAGCCACGCCGCCAGTCAGCCGCTCGGCGAGAGGATCCCCGAGTTGTTGCGCGAGATCGTGTGTGATGCGGCGCGCGAGATCCTCGGTGACACGCACCGCCAGACCCTCCGTCACCCGCGACGCCAGATTCTCGGTCACGCGCGCCGCAAGACCCTCGGTGACGCGCGTGGCGAGGTCCTCGGTCATACGCGTCGCGAGACGGTCGGCCAGCCGCGCAGCAACGGCATCGACGGTGTCCTCGCTGAACTCCAACGGCGGCGGTGGCGGCCCAGGCGGCAACGGCTCGCCCTGCTCGTGCGCCCACAGCAGCGCGAATGCGTCGGCGGCCGGAAGCCCCTGTGTACCCAGCGGAATTCCGCCATAGCTGGCGCCCGGTTGGTCCCGAGCCGCGGCGGGTGCGAGCGCTGCCACGGACGCCCCCGTCTTGTCACCACCGGCGGCGTCGACGGGCTCCGGTGCGGAAGAAACGCCGTAAGCACTCGCTGCCGCAACCTGGTCCTGAACGGCGCGCCAATCGACCGCCCCTGCACCCGAGACACCCGAGGCACTCGAGGCACCTGAGGCACCCGAGGCACCTGAAGCACCCGAGGCCCCCGAGGCCCCCGAGGCCCCCGAGGCACCCGAGGCACTCGAAGCACCCGAGGCACCCGAGGCACCCGAGGCACCTGAGGCACCTGAGGCACCTGAGGTAAACCACTGGTCGTCGACCTCAAAAACCGGCGTCTGCTCCCCGTCGGGCACCTCTGCCCCCTCAGGCTTTTCCGGCGGTGACAACGGCGGCGGCACCGGCCGGCGTTCGGGATCAATGGCAGCAGGGATTCGTGGCGTCGGCGGCGCGTTCGCCGCGCGCCCTGCCGGCGCCGTACTTCCAGCGAGTTGCGCATCGAGCGAATCGAAGGCTGCATCGAGCTTGCCGAAGTAATCGTCACTGCCCTCGGAAGTCTCGACCGCCGCGGCGTGCGGGCCCAAGCCGGACGATTCGCGCAACTCGTTCCACGCCACGGCATCCTGCGGCCGGCTTTCCCCTGGAAAGGCTGAACCCGAAGGCTCCAGCGACCCCTCAGGCGGACGACTTGGCGCGTCGGCGCTCGTGACCATTCGTCCTGAAGAGGCGGACGGTCGCGCTGGCAGCGGCTTGTCAGCCGGCTTGGACATCCCGAGAAGTTCTTTGACGCGTTTAATCACGAGTCCGGGCTCAAATGGTTTGACGAGCACGCCTGCGGCTCCCGATTCCCGCACCCGCGCGTCGTCGATGGTATCGAACGCCCCGGCCAACAAGAGCACCGGGACGCCATGCAACTCGGGCCGGTCGCGCACGAAGCGCGCGATTTCGAACCCGTCAACCTTCTGCAGCGTAACACTGATGAGCGCAAGCGCGGGCCGACCCGTCAAGAGATACTCGACGGCCTGCTGTCCATCCGAGACGCTCACGACATCGAGCCCCTGCTCGGCAAACGTCAGCTCCACCACGCGCTGCATGGTCGGGCTGTCATCAGCCAGCAGAAGCGTTTCAGCCATCGGTGACTCGGGCGGGCCCTCAGGCCTGCTCGACGCGAGCTCGCGCGTTCCCGGCAATGAAGGTGACGATGTGCTGCATCGGCGTGCCCGGAAGGAACACGCCCTTGATGCCCATCGCGTTCAGTTTGGCAATATCCACGTCCGGGATGATGCCGCCGATGACCACGAGCACGTCGCCCAGCCCCTTGTCCTTCAGCAACTCCATGATGCGCGGGCAAATGTGCATGTGGGCCCCGGACAGAATCGACAACCCGATGACGTCGGCATCCTCCTGGAGGGCGGCGCTGACAATCTGCTCCGGCGTTTGTCGCAGGCCGGTGTAGATGACCTCCATGCCGGCGTCCCGCAGCGCGCGGGCGATGACCTTGGCGCCGCGGTCATGGCCATCGAGACCGGGCTTGGCGATGACAACTCTGATTTTTTGACTCATTCGGCTTTCAGCTCACGGCCATCAGCTCCCGGCGCTCACATACCTGGCCGTACCCCGCCGCACTCTGCGCGCACCTGCCTGGCACCTGCGGCACCCGAGGCACCCGAGGCACCCGAGGCACCCGAGGCACCCGAGGCACCTGAGGCACCTGAGGCACCCGAGGCACCTGAGGCACCTGAGGCACCCGAGGCACCTGAGGCACCTGAGGCACCCGAGGCACCTGAGGCCTGAGGCCTGAGGCACCCGAGGCGTCTGTGCCAGCTAGATTATCGGCACTTCCTCGTACTCGCCCCAGACCTCCCGTAGCGCGTCGCACATCTCCCCGACGGTGGCGTAGGCCCGTACGCAGTCGAGGATGGCCGGCATGGTGTTCCCGGTGCCGCGTGCCGTCTCGCGCAACGCGTCGAGCGTTCGTTGCACCTGGCCGTCATTGCGCGATTTCTTGAGCGCGGCGAGCCGCTCCAGTTGCCGCTCCGCGGCGGTGTCGTCGATATACAGAATTTCGATGCGGTCTTCGTCTTCCTGAATGAAATCGTTGACACCGACGATAATCTTCTCGCGCCGCTCGACCGCCTGCTGGAACTGGTACGAGGCCTCGGCGATCTCCTTCTGCGGATAGCCGAGTTCGATGGCGTCGACCATTCCGCCCATGCGATCGATGGTGTCCCAGTACTGCAGCGTGCCCTCTTCCATCTCGTGCGTGAGCTTCTCGACGAAGTACGAACCGCCCAGCGGATCCACCGTGTTGATGACGCCGCTCTCGTGCGCGATGATTTGCTGCGTCCGGAGCGCGATCGTCGCCGTTTCCGTGGTCGGAAGCGCCAGCGCTTCGTCCAGGGAATTGGTGTGCAGCGAGTTGGTGCCACCGAGCACCGCCGCCAGTGCCTGCAGTGCCGTGCGGACGACGTTGTTGTAGGGTTGCTGCGCGGTGAGCGACACGCCGGCGGTCTGCGCGTGGAAGCGTAACTGCCACGACCGCGGGTGCTTCGCTCCGAACCGGTCGCGCATGGCCTCGGCCCACAGCTTGCGGGCCGCCCGGTACTTGGCGATTTCCTCGAAGAAGTCGCTGTGGGAGTTGAAGAAGAACGACATGCGCGGTACGAAGTCGTCGACGTCGAGTCCGGCGTCCACGCCGTAGCGCACGTATTCGAGCCCGTCACGGAGCGTGAACGCCAGTTCCTGCAGCGACGTCGACCCCGCTTCGCGAATGTGATAGCCGCTCACCGAAATCGTGTTCCACCTCGGCACCTGCTCGGCGCAAAACGCGAAGATGTCGGTGATGAGCCGCATCGACGGCCGCGGCGGGAAGATGTATTCCTTCTGGGCGATGAATTCCTTGAGGATGTCGTTCTGAATCGTTCCGGAAATCTTCTGCCAGTCTGCGCCCTGCTTCTCGGCGACGACCAGATACATGGCGAAGATCATCGGCGCCGGCGAGTTGATCGTCATCGACGTCGTGATGTCGCCAAGTGAGATGCCCTCGAAGAGCCGCTCCATGTCCGCGAGTGACGTGATGTTGACGCCGCACTTGCCGACTTCGCCGAGCGACAGCTCATGGTCTGGATCGCGACCCATCAGCGTCGGCAGGTCAAAGGCCACTGACAGCCCGGTGCCGCCGGCGGCAATCAGGTCCTTGTAACGCCGGTTGGTTTCCTCCGGCGTGCCAAACCCGGCAAATTGCCTCATCGTCCAGAGCTTGCCGCGATAGCCCGTCGGGTGAATGCCCCGCACGTACGGGAACTCGCCAGGGTTGCCGATCCCCCGGTCGTAGTCGAGTCCCTGCACGTCCTCCGGCGCATACAACCGCTTGATCCGGCGGCCCGAAATCGTCGTGAATGGGCCCTTGCGCTCGGGGGCCTTCGCGAGCGCCGGCTCCAGCACCCCGCGCTCCCAGCGTTTTTTGCCGCTCGCGGCGTGGTCGATGACGCTTTTCATGTCACACCATTATAAGGAGATAGCTCGGGATCATGGGGTTGCGTGGCAGGGTTGCTGACAGGTTTTGGCGGTTCGTCGACAAATTCACACGGCAGTCCGATGAGTTTCACGCATGCTGGTCATGACGGATTGACATCAGCGGCACCGCAAGCTACGTTAGACCGTTTGCTTCTTTGACGGTGGCGTGCCACCGACCGTGAGGCCTCATGTCGTCAGACCGCAACGTGTTCGGCGCGATGCTGCAGGAGTTCGAGGGCGCCGCCCGCATTCTCAATCTCGATCCCGGCATCTGGAAGATTCTCACCTCGCCCAAACGGCAGATCATCGTGTCGTGTCCTGTCCAGATGGACAATGGCGCGATCGAGGTGTTCACCGGCTACCGCGTCCAATACAACATCACACTGGGACCGGCCAAGGGCGGTATCCGGTTTCATCCCGATGTCACGCTCGACGAAGTTGCCGCGCTCGCGGCCTGGATGACCTGGAAGTGCGCCGTCGCTCAGTTGCCGTTCGGCGGCGGCAAGGGCGGCATCATCTGTGATCCGACGCGGATGTCGAAGCGCGAGCTCGAAGCGTTGACCCGTCGCTATACCGCCGAGATCATCGACGCCGTCGGACCCGACAAGGACGTCCCGGCGCCCGACGTCAACACCAACGAACAAATCATGGCCTGGTTCATGGATACCTACTCCATGCACGTCGGGCACACGGCCACCGCGGTCGTGACTGGCAAGCCGATTGAGATGGGGGGCTCGCTCGGACGGCGCGAAGCGACGGGGCGCGGCGTGATGATCATCACGCGCGAATCGGCGAAGCACCTCGGCCTGACCTTGAAGGGTGCGCGTATCGCCGTTCAGGGCTTCGGCAATGTCGGTTCGGTTGCCGCCGACCTGCTCCGGGAGATGGGCGCCCTGGTCGTCGCGGTGACCGATTGGAAGAGCGGCGTGCACAACGCCAACGGCCTCGACATCAAGAAGCTCATCGCTCACAATGAGGAGCAGCGAACCGTCGAGGGCTTCGCCGGCGCCGAACCCATCACCAATCAAGAGCTGTTCAAGCTCGACGTCGATGTGCTCATCCCCGCGGCGCTGGAAGAACAGATCACGGCCGACAACATGCGCGACATCCGAGCCCGGTTGATTGTCGAAGGCGCCAATGGACCCACCACGCCGGAAGCCCACAAGTATCTGCACGACCAGGGCATTTTCGTCGTGCCAGACATCCTCGCCAACGCGGGCGGCGTGACCGTGTCGTATTTCGAATGGGTCCAGGACCGCCACGGCTACTTCTGGCCGGAGCACGAAGTGAACGACCGTCTCGAAGCGAAAATGTGCCAGGCGTTCGACGTCGTGCTGAAGACGGCGCAGCAATACAAGGTGGACATGCGCGCCGCGGCTTACATCGTCGCGATCAACCGCGTGGCCACGGTGACCAAGATGCGCGGGATGTACGCCTAGGCCTAGGACCGCTTCGCGGCGGCCGCGGGGTTCATGTGATGACCCCCTCGGCGCGTGAGCGCCGCCCTCGGCGGAGCGAAGCGACGCCGCCCTCGGTGAGCCGCCCTCCGGCGAAGCCGCCCTTCCGCGAAGCGGCCCTTCGGCGTGAGCGCCGCCCTCGGCGAAGCCGCCCTCCGCGAAGCCGCCCTCCGGCGAAGCCGGCCCTCCGGCGAAGCCGGCCCTCCGGCGAAGCCGGCCCTCCGGCGAAGCCGGCCCTCCGCGAAGCGGCCCTCCGCGAAGCGGCCCTCCGCGAAGCGGCCCTCCGCGAAGCGGCCCTATCCCTCGACGCGGAAGGCGATGAGCTCGGTGACCGGCTCCTGCCCTTCCGTGGTCCCGGAGAGCTCGAGCAGGTACTCGCCCGGCGCGAAGGCCGCAAGAGACAAATCAATCAGGTGCGGCTGGCCGGCTGCTGAGGTCACCGGAACGTCGACCAATTTGTCGCCCTGGCGGTTCAACATCCGGGCGGCAACAGTCATCGGCGCCGCACCGGGACTGTAGGTCTGGACGCGCACCACCATCCGCTCGGTCCGGCGGAAGTCACGGGATGCGGACGGCACGGCATCGGGGTCCTTGCGAATCATCACGAAGTCGCGGGCCGTGCGCGCGACATACACCCGCGGCGTGGCAAAGCCCGTCTCGACAGCGGTCAGGTCCGGCACCAGCAGTTCGCGATCGTCACTGTCGATCGGACCAGCCGATCCGTTGACCCCCATTCGCAACTGCAGGCGTCCTGGCGGAACCTCGAACGTGGTCTGGCGAACGGCGGTGTCGCCGTTGCTCGCGGCCTCCGGCACGTCGCCGCGGAAGTATTGTTCGCCGTCGGGTGATGCCGCAATCAGCGACACGGACTCGGCGTTTTCGCGGCGCACGCCAGGCTGGGGCGGAATCGGCTCCCAGACGAACGTCACGCGCGTCTTGCCCTCCTCGCCACGCGAGGTGCCGACCCATGTGCGAACAAAACGCCCGCGCGAGGGCGCCGAGATCTCGGACAATGCCCGGCTGACCGCCGGCGGGGCCGACGGCTTGTCTGGCGCGGCCGCGCGCACCGCGTCCTCGGGTCGCAACGCCCAGTAGCCCTTGCGCGCCCGCACTTCGATCCCGGGCCGCTTCACTCGCACGCGAATCTCGTGAAACTTGCCGTCCTGCGGCGCTTCCGAGGAGGTATACCCCAACAGATAGTACGCGCTCGAGTCGGCGACGATTTGCTTCATGGCCGTCCCGAAATCGTTCCGGTTCACGATGGCGCGGCCGTCGGTCTGGTCGGCCAGCACGCGCAACGTGTCTTGCGTCTGGCGCAGGGCGGTACTGCTGCGCTGCATCCCGACGTTTTCGTTGATGTCGAATTCCCCCGTGGCGAGCCCGCGCGGATCGACGGTGTAGAGTGCCGTGTTGCTGCGGTTCGCGGCCGCGAACACGTATTGCATCTCCTGCTGGACATCCATCTGCCCCGAGAAGTCCGCACGCTCCTCGACGATGCTGTTCTCCCCGGCCAGCGGGTTGCGGCGCGCGCGATTGCCCATGCCGGGCATGGTGGCCACGGGGTCGCGCAGTTGCGGCGGCAGCACGGCCGTATAGCCTTCGCTCACGACGATGACGGCTTTGCGTCCCTCACGCAGCGCGCCGAGCTTGACGGCCAGACCCTCGAGTGCGCTCAGCGACACCTGTCGTCGGATGCGCTCAACGGTCTCGGCGGGATACAGCGCGTACCGCTGCTCGGTGACGTTTTTGGGTTCGTAGTCGAACTTGCGCCCTTCGAATCGCTCGAGGACACGGATGATCGACTGATGGTCGCGGGTCAGCGACACGCTATCGAGCGGCGACAGCGGAAACATGACGGCGACCAGATCGTTCGGGCCGAGGCTGTTCTGAACGAACTCGGCGAGCGGCTTGCGTGCGCCCATGCTGTTGCCCAGCCGCACGTGGTAGTCGTCCAGGAAAAACACGAAGATTCGGGCATCTTCGTTAGCCGCGGCGCGTTCCTCGTCGGCCCGCGTGCGGATCGCGCCACCACCGGCCGCCGGAACGTTGCCGTCGATCTTGATGAAGCGCAGCGTTTCAATCGTCTGCGGTTTGCCGTCTTCGAGGACTTCGAAGTCCGACGCGGTCAAATCCGGGACGGGGTTGCCCTGCCGGTCAGTGACGATGGCATCGACGCGGACGAAGTTGATGCCGGTGCGGAATGTCGGTTGCTGATCTTGAGGTGCCTCAGGTGCAGCAGGTGAACCAGGTGCAGCAGGTGAACCAGGTGCAGCAGGTGCCTCAGGTGCAGCAGGTGCCTCAGGTGCAGCAGGTGAACCAGGTGCGGCAGGTGAACCAGGTGCGCCCGGTGCTGGCTGTTGCTCGGCTCGCGCCGCAGGCAGCGTGAGTGCGACGACGAGGGCGAGGAGGGCGCCGGTCCGACGTGCGTTCGCCATAGGGCATGATAACATCCCCTTTTTTTCCGCCCAGCTGCCCGCAACGATGGGATTATCCGCACGCTTTCCGAGGTTTTTTCGATGACGCAGCCCACCGCCGACGCGCGCCTGGCGCTCACGCGCCTCGCCGAAGACGAAGTCCTCTTTCGCGACAGCGTCTACCAGTTCGCGGATCGGGAGATCCGTCCGCTCGTGCGCGAGATGGACGAGCAGGGCCAGATTCCCCGGACGCTCATCGACCAGTTGTTCGAGCTCGGTGTCATGGGCATCGAGGTGCCCGAGAGCTATGGCGGCGCCGGAGCGTCGTTCTTTCATGCCGTGCTTGCGGTCGAGGCGCTGTCGCGCGTCGATCCGTCCATCGGCGTGCTGGTGGACGTCCAGAACACGCTCGTGATCAATGCCCTGTTGCGCTGGGGCAACAGCGACATCAAGCAGCGCTACCTGCCCAAGCTCGCCGCCGGCACCGTCGGTGCGTACTGTCTGTCCGAGGCCGGATCCGGCAGCGACGCGTTCGCCCTCCAGACCCGGGCCGTTGCCACAGGCGACAGCTACACGCTCAACGGCCGCAAGCTGTGGATCACCAACGGTAACGAAGCCGACGTCTTTCTGGTTTTCGCGAACATCAACCCTGATGCCAGCTATCGAGGCATCACGGCCTTCATCGTCGAGCGCGGCGCCACGGGCTTTGCGGTGGGGAAAAAGGAAGACAAGCTCGGCATCCGCGCCAGCAGCACCTGCGAACTGCTGTTCGAGGATTGCGCCGTCCCGAAAGACCGCATTCTCGGCAAGGCGGGCAAGGGCTACAAGGTGGCGATTGAGACCCTGAACGAGGGACGCATCGGCATCGGCGCGCAGATGATCGGCCTTGCCCAGGGGGCGCTCGATCACGCCATCCGATACACGAAGGAGCGCAAGCAGTTCGGCAAGGCCATCGCCGAGTTTCAGGGCGTGCAGTTCCAGCTCGCGCGCATGGCGATCGACGTCGAAGCCGCGCGCTTGATGGTGTACAACTCTGCGCGCCTGCGGGATGCCGGCGAGCCGTTTCTGCACGAAGCCGCGATGTGCAAAATCCTGTCGTCCGAAGTGGCCGAACGGGTGACGTCGATGACGGTGAACTTGTACGGCGGCTATGGCTTCGTGCGGGACTATCCAGTGGAGAAACTGTTCCGCGACGCCAAGATCGGGCAGATTTACGAAGGGACGTCGAATATGCAACTGCAGACGATCGCGAAGCAGCTCCTGGCGTGACGAACTAAGAACTAAGAACGAAGAACGAAGAACGGAACGTTGGAACGGCAGAACGACAGAACGACAGAACGACAGAACGACAGAACGGCAGAACGGCAGAACGACAGAACGGCAGAACGGCAGAGAACGTTAGGACGTTTAGGAACGCAACCAGGAATACGGACCACTGCCGTGTCGACGCGTTGCGTCATCCGATTCTTCGTTGTGCGGCTTGCTTCCGGGTTCGTCTTGCCGGCGCGTTTGGTTCTTCTCTTCCCCCGTTCACGTTCTTGCTTCTTCGGTTCCCTTTTGGTTCTTCGTTCCCGTTCTTGCTTCTTTGCCTCCCATGTTGGTTCTTCGTTCCAGTTCTTTGTTCCTCGGTCCCGTTCGTTCTTCGGTCGGCGTGATTCGTTCTCGTTCCGGTGGTTCGTTCGTCGTTCCGCTGTTCGTTCGTCGTTCCGGTGGTTCGTTCGTCGTTCCGGTGGTTCGTTCGTCGTTCCGCTGTTCGTTCTTCGTTCGTCGTTCCGTTCTTCGTTCTTCGTTCTTAGTTCTTAGTTCCCTCAGTGAGGCGAAGCGAGCGTATGTAGGGCAAGCCGAGCGCCCCCAGGACCAGCTCGGCTTCATAGCGCGGCTCGACGCGGCCTCTGCCATCGTCCGGCGTCAATCCCGCGACCAGCGGCCGGAACGCATAGGGCACTGCGAGCGCGGACGGCACCACGTCCCGCAGCACGCCGTGCAGCATCGGACCGCCCGCCTCCGCCGAGACGTACGAGACGCCAATGACGCCGCGCTGGATCAGATGTCCGTCGGGATAGCGCCTGAGCAGTGCATCGACGTCAAGCCCCACGTCCACGGGCACCAGCCGGGACCTCATCGCCGCAGCCGGCATCCGCGGCGATTCCACGAGGGCGCGGCGCCGCTCGATGTCGCGCCACTCGGGGCCCTCATACTCGAACACCACCCACGCCAGGCGCGGCGGCACGCGGTCGTAGGCATCGCCAGCCTGCGGTGAGCCCACGGGGACATTGAACGGAAAGCCGATTTCGCGCAGGCGCGAGTGCGGCAGCCAATTGCGCGCATCCAGCGGATCGTGACGAGATTCGTACGCGATGCGGAGGCGCGCGCCCGGATCGTCCCCTGGCGCCGCGTTCTGGTACACGAGCGGCAGCTCGCGTTCCGTGAGCACGAGGACGACCTGCGGCTCGCCGGACTGATTCCATCCTGCCACGGCGATGAAGACCGCGACCGTCACTATCACGAGCAGCGCGGGCGGGAGCACGCGCGTCACGGCGTTTCCCCGGCCACAAGCCGCGTGCGGAGCCGACGAAGCGTAAGCAGCCACGCGAAGGCCGTTCCGGCAAGGAGCAGGAAGAAGACGAACCGCGGCACCGCGTCCCAGAACCAATCCACGAAGCGGCCCAACAGAAAGACCGTCAAGGCCCCGGCGGCGAGGTACACGGTCTCTCGCCACCGACGACGGATCCCGACCGTCAGCGCCGTCGTCGAAGCCAGCAGGATCACGCCCTGATAGATCAGTTCGGAAACCCGCGCCGGCGTCGGCAGCAGGCTGGCGGGACCGGCGCTCGACAACAGCAGCAGGCCGAGAAAACCGACCGAGAAGGCCACGGCGCGCGTGACGCCGGCAAACGATCGATGGATGGCGCCAAAACGTGGAGCCATGATGAGCAGCAGAAACGCGGCGGCCGTGAGCGGTTCGGGAAACTCGATCGCGGCTGTCCACGGCACGCCGGCGGCCTGAAACACCGATCCTGAGAGCGCCAGCAGGAATGCGACCAGGGCGACGCCGAGCACGACGCGAAATCCGTAAGGGAGCGCAAGCGCCAGGCCGAACAGCGTTCCCCCCCACAAGGCCGCCGCTGGAATGGGAACGTTGAGCAGTTCGCCCAGGACGAAAATGGCCAGCCAGTACGTCCCGTACGCCGTGAGCGCGAAGATTGAAGAGATGTACAGCGTCCGTTCGCGCTGGGCCGCAAGCTCCACGCCGGCGAGCGCGGCGAGAGGAAACGCGCACAGCAAGGTGGCCTGCAACGGCAGATCGAGACGGCCCCAGAAGCGGGCAACCAGAGAATACACGGCGGCCGTGAGAGCCATGGCCGCAAAGAAGGACGCGACCTGCATGCCCAGTGACAACTGTCCGGCGGCCACCGTGCGATCGACATCGTGCTCGGCCGCCAGGCGCTGCAGCAGCAGCTCGTGATGGCGCGCGATGCTCTCGCGCTGCTCGGCGGTCAGGGAGACGGCGCCGGCCGACATCAGCGCGTCGAGCTCGGCCCGGAAGGCACGGATGCGATTGGCGCGGCGCTGGGCGTCAGCGCGATCGGACCCTCGCCGTCGCGCGGAGTCGGACATGCGCCTTCAATAGTACTGGAACGAGTGGCCCACCACGGGTGCGAGCGGCTATCGCGGCAACAGCGTGTCGGCCGCGATCGCGCGCTGGTTCTCTTCCGTCCCGAGCAGCACCGCGAGCACCCGCACGTCGCGCGATTGCCGCTCGAGCGCACTCCCGGCGGCGAGCGCGCCGGCCCCCACCACACGCAGCGCCGCGTCGACCGCGCGCTGGGCGGCCGCCGACGCCAGCAGACGTGCCAGCGCGATGTCCGCCGTCGTTTGCGTTCGCGCAGCTTTATACGCGAGCAGTCGCGCCGCGTCCAGATCCGTCGCGACATCGGCCACCAGCCATTGTGGCTTCTCGACGTCTGCTGGCGTCGCGGCGGATTCGCGCACCGCGTCGAGCGCCGCCTCCATCGCGGCCCTCCCCACGCCCAGAGCCATCGCCGCCAGCGCCAACTGCGTGTGCGGCGAATCATCAGGAGCGTTCGCGCCACGCAAACCCGAGAGGCCCAGTGCCGGACGGCCCTCGCCAACCACCAAGGCCGCCGCCACCGCGGCGCTCGCCACCGCGATCTCCTCGACCATCACCACCGTCGCGAGGGAATCGCTCGACGCGAGCGCGGCTGCGTCACGGGAGAGTTCGCCAGGGACCGTCGCCGTACGGTCGATCTCGGCGGCCTGCGGCCGCACCACCTGGGCCAGCGCCCGGGCCTTGTCGCGTGCCGCGAGGCATTCCGGGGACAACTCGAAAGTCATGAACGGCACAACCGGTGAAAAATCGGCCGAAGACGCTCGGCCGTGCGAGGAAGCTCCTCCGGCAGCACTCTCACGTTGCCGACGACGGACATGAAGTTGGTGTCGCCGGTCCACCGTGGGACGAGATGGACGTGAAGATGATCCAGCACGCCTGCACCGGCCGGTCGGCCGAGATTCATGCCCAGGTTGATGCCTTGCGGCTCGTAGGCCTCGGTCAAGGCCATCTCCGCCCGCCGCGTCCACGCTGCCATCTCGGACAGCTCGCGTGTGTCGAGCGCGGCCAGCGTGCCCACGTGCCGGCGCGGCACGACCATCAGATGCCCGGAGTTGTACGGATAGAGGTTGAGAATCACGAAGCAGGTGGGACCCTCGTCGAGAATGAGCGCCCGGCCGGCATCCGTCGTCAGCGCGTCACAGAAGACGCAGCCGGAGTCATCGCCCTTTCGGGTCACGTACGAATGCCGCCACGGCGACCACAACCGCTCCATTCACCTTCATTGTAGGGGCCGAGCATGCTCGGCCCGAACACAAAACTGACATCGGATGTGCTCCGCGGGTCGCGTCCGAGCCGAGGAGGCCAGTGGTCGGATGCGTGACCGGGCCGAGCATGCGCGGCCCCTACGCGGTTTGCCGCCGAAGGCGGCATCGGGTTTTGAACTTGGCGCGAAGCGCCACCCTACGATCAGGATGCGGCAGATTCGGGTTCCGACGACGCGGTGTCGTTGGATGGCGGCTGGTCGTCCTTGTTGATGAGGTCTTTCAGTTCCTTGCCCGGCTTGAAATACGGCACGCGCTTTGGGGGCACGTCCACCTTGTCACCGGTCTTCGGGTTGCGGCCCTTGCGCGGCTCGCGTTTGCGCAAACGAAAGCTCCCGAATCCTCGAAGCTCGATCTTCTCGCCGCGGTGCAGCGCATCGATGATGCTCTGAAACACCGTATCGACGATGACCTCGGAATGCTTCTTGGTGAGGTCGGACACTCGTGAGACTTCTTCGACGAGCTCGGCTTTCGTCATTCGGGTCATTGCAGCTCTCGGCTTTCACCGTAGGGGCCGAGCATGCTCGGCCCCTACCTGACAGCTACTTCTGGAACTTGAAGTGTTCGCCGAGCGTGGCGCCGCCATCACCCTGCGATGACGAGTAGTCGGCCCAGTCGAGACGGATCTCGTCCGACTTCAGCGCGCGAATGCTCAGCCCGATCTTCCGATCGGCCGGGCTCAGCTTGATGATCTTCATCGGCGTGGTCTGACCGACTTCGAGGTTCAGTTTTTCCGCACCCTGGGTGTCGTCGAACTCGCTGATGTGGATCAGCCCTTCGATCCCCTCGTCGAGCTCGACGAACGCACCGAAGTTGGTCATCCGGACGACCTTGCCCTCGATGGTGTCGCCGACGTGATGGCGGGAGAAGAAGTCTTCCCAGATGTCGGTCGCCAGCTGCTTGAGTCCCAGCGACAGCCGCTGGTTTTCGGCATCGATGCTGAGCACCATCGCCTCCACGGTGTCGCCCTTCTTCAGAACTTCACTGGGATGCTTGATGCGCTTGCTCCACGACATGTCCGAGATGTGGATGAGGCCATCGATGTCCTCTTCCACCTCGACGAAGGCGCCAAACTCGGTGAGATTGCGCACCTTGCCCTTGATCTTGGTGCCGACCGGATACTTTTCGACCAGCTCGTGCCAGGGGTTGCTCTCGACCTGCTTGAGACCGAGCGAGATGCGGCGTGCTCCAGGATCGACCCCGAGCACCATCGCATCCACCGAGTCGCCGACATTGAGGATCTTCGACGGATGCTTGACACGCTTGCTCCACGACATCTCGCTGACGTGAATCAGGCCTTCGACGCCCGGCTCGAGCTCCACGAACGCGCCGTAGTCGGTGATGCTGACCACCTTGCCGGCCATGCGTGCACCGACCGGATAGCGTTCCATGGCGGTGACCCAGGGATCCTGGATCAACTGCTTGTGGCCCAGCGAGACGCGCTCGGTGTCGGCGTCGTACTTGAGGACGATGACGTCGATCTCGTCGTTGACCTTGAAGAGCTCCGACGGATGGCCGACCCGGCCCCACGACATATCCGTGATGTGGAGCAGGCCGTCGATGCCGCCGAGATCGATGAACGCGCCGTAGTCGGTGATGTTCTTGACCACACCGCGCAGCACCTTGCCCTCTGCGAGCGTTTCGAGCGTCGTCTTCTTCTTTTCCGCGTTCTCTTCTTCGAGCAGGACCTTGCGCGAGAGCACGATGTTGCCGCGCTTCTTGTTGACCTTGATGACGCGCATGCGGAGCTCTTGCCCCTTGAGGGCATCGAGGTTGCGCACCGGCCGCACGTCGATCTGGCTCCCGGGAAGGAACGCACGGACGCCGATGTCCACCGCAAGACCGCCCTTGATGCGTTCGATGACGCGGCCGATGACGACCTTCTTGTCCGCGAAGGCGCGTTCGACTTCGTCCCAGATCTTCATTTTCTCGGCCTTCTCGCGCGACAGCACGATATGGCCTTCACGGTCTTCCGTCCGTTCGAGCAGCACGTCGACGACGTCGCCGGGCTGCACGGTGATTTGTCCGCTTTCGTCGAGGAATTCCTCGACGGGGATGACCCCCTCGGACTTGTAACCGACATCGACCACGATCTCGGTGTCGGTGACCTTCAGAACCGTGCCCTTGACGACTTCGCCTTCTGCTATATTCCGGAAGCTGTTATCGTAAAGATCCAAAAGGCGGGCATATTCCTGCTGATCCAGATCGGATTCTTCTCCCTGCCAGGGAGTTGTGGGTTTGAGCGTCTGCCGACCCGGCTGTTTCACCGGGGCAGAGGCGCCCTTCGGCTCGACAGCCGTGTTTTGCTCGTCTTGCGGCATGACCATGTCGGTGCGCGTCCTCCTGCGTCTCGATTTTGCCGGTCTTGGGTGAACGGGGCCGGCGGCCCGCGGGATTGTTCGTCTGTGGCAGGGGGGTCCGTTGACTGGCAATCGGGCCACTCCTGCAACTCGCGTAACCTAATGACGTTACGCTACTTAGCTCAACCTGTCAAGGCAAGCGCGCCCTCGGGTACACTCGGGGCGTCCTGAGCCGTAGTCGAGGGACGAAGGGGTTCGCCGATGGCTAAATCAAAGGCGTCGAAGAGGACGAGGGCATCGAAGAGATCCACGAAGGCCGCGAAGAGTGCGAAGCGATCGCGCTCCGGAAAGGCCGCCAAGGGCGCGAAGAAGGCCGCCAGGGGCGCGAAACGGGCCGCCCGCACGCCGGCAAAAAAGGCGTCGCCCAAGAAAAAGACGGGGGCGCGCCCGGCCGCCCGACGCGTCGCCAGGAAGGTCGCGCGGACGGCGCCGAAACGTGCCGCCAGGGCGGCAAAGAAGGCCCCGACGCGGCCGAGTGCCAGAAAATCCCCCGCGGTCAGCCAAGCGCGCAAGGCCGCGGTGGCCCGCACGGCGGCAGCCACCGGGAAGAAGCCGAATCTCGACCGCGAACGCCGGACAGTCCGCGAAGAAGAGACTGTGCCGTCTCCCCCGTCGTCGCTGAACCTGGACCGGGCGGCCTCCGCCGCGCGTACCGGGCGCGCCGAGTACGAGGAGCGGCTCCGGCTGCACACCTCAACCGGTCCGGCCATGACGGGAGGGGACGTGGACGCGGACTGGGAGGACGCCGAAACGGTGGGCGGCGAAGCGCCCGGCGGCGACAATCCGACGCCCGATCAGGACGTCGTGGACGAAATCGGGAAGGCGATGGGCGTCGAATACGACGATAACGAGGAACTGCAGGGCGGCGACGAGCTCGCCGAGCGCGATCGGCGCCGCTGGGAGCTCGACCCGGCCTCCAAGGACGACTTCGAGGAGGAATAAGCTGCACTCGCCGTACGGAACTAAGAACTAAGAACGAAGAACAAAGAACTAAGAGCGAACTAAGAACCACGGAACGACAAACCCCGGAACGACAAACCCCGGAACGACGAACCTTGGAACGACGCTCCAGTCCCTTGTTGCCGTGCTTGGTTGCCGTGCTTGGTTGCCGTGCTCGGTTGCCGTGCTCGGTTGCCGTGCTCGGTTGCCGTGCTTGGTTCGCGTTCTTGTTTCCTTTCTTGGTTCGTCGTTCGTCGTTCGTCGTTCGTCGTTCCGTCGTTCGTCGTTCGTCGTTCGTCGTTCGTCGTTCGTCGTTCCGTCGTTCGTCGTTCCGTCGTTCGTCGTTCTTCGTTCTCAGTTCGGTCCGTTCTTAGTTCGGTCCGTTCTTAGTTCTTCGTTCTTAGTTCTTAGTTCTCTCCGCAGCTTTTCTCTCACAATGCCCATCACCGTCTCAACCACCGCGGCCACCGGCATCCCCGTCGTGTCGATGTACACCGCGTCCCGCGCCAGCGTGAGCGGGGCGACCGGCCGCTCGCTATCCGACTTGTCCCGCTCCTGAAGGTCGCTTTGCACGCCGGCGAGCGTACCTTGCTGGCCGCCGGTGTGTGCCGGGTCGCCCGCGCGGCGCCGAGCCCGCTCTTCGGCAGAGGCGTCCAGGTACACCTTCACGTCGGCATCGGGAAACACCACCGACCCGATATCGCGGCCTTCCATGACGACACGGCGGCTCTCGCCCATCTTGCGCTGACGCGCGACGAGGATCTCGCGCACGCCGCGTAGCCGGGCGACACTCGCGGCGGCCTTGTCGATCTCCGGAGTACGAATCGCACGCGTCACATCGTGACCGTCGATGACCACGCGCCCGTGACCGCTCTCGAGCACCGCGCGGGCGGCCATCGCGGAGATTTGGGAGTCATCGTGCAGCGGGAGGCCATCGTGTAGCGCCTTCCACGCCACCGCGCGATACATGGCTCCAGTGTCCACATGGTCGTAACCGAGCGCGGCGGCCACGGCGCGCGCAAGCGTTCCCTTTCCCGCCCCCGACGGACCATCGATCGCGATCACGAGATCACGGGGTTCACGCGGTTCACGGGGCTCGTTCACAGGGTTCAGAGGGTTCACAGGTTCTGCCCACAAGAGTTTGTGGATCCGGTGGCAGCGGTGTCTCAGTGTACCATCGGCCCGTGCGTCGTTTGGTTCGCGTCATCGTCATTCCTGTTGCGCTCATCGCGGCGCTCGCCGTCGTCAGCATGCCCTATGTGGACGCGCTCGCATTCATTGCGCGGGCCGCCAGCATGCCGGGAGCGGCGCAGACGCTGGCCGAGTGGCGGGCAGAGCCTTTCGTCACAGAGCCCGTTCAGAAGATCCCGACTCGACACGGGGCCATCGATGCGCGGCTGTATCGTCCGGCCAACGGCAGGTCTCGCCGGCCGGTCACGCTCGTGCCCGGCGTCCACATGGACGGCATTCGCGAAGCGCGGTTGGTCGGCATGGCTGAGGACCTGGCCGCCAGCGGCTTCACGGTGTTGACCGTCGCATCGCCGGACCTCCAGCGGTTTCGCATCACACCAGAATCGACCGACATCATCGAAGACGCAGCGGCGTGGCTCGCGGCAGGCGCCGGTGGCGCCGCGGCGCGCGCGGATGATGGCAAGGTCGGGATGCTGGGTATCAGTTTCTCGGGCGGGCTCTCGATTGTCGCGGCCGGGCGGCCGCAGCTTCGCGACAAGGTCAGTTACGTGATGTCCTTCGGCGGTCATGGCGACTTGCAGCGGGTCATGCAATATCTCTGCTCCGGCAACGCGCCCGCGATGCCTCCGCTCGGCGAAGCGGCGGACGACGTCGCCGGGGCGGAACACGTCGCAATCCGGCCGCCCCACGATTACGGCGTGGCGGTCGTGCTGCTGGGTGTCGCCGATCAGCTCGTGCCTGCTGACCAGGTAGAGCCGCTTCGCCAGGGCATCCTCACGTTCCTGGCGGCGTCGTCATTGGACGTGCTCGACAAGCCACGCGCCGAGATTGAATTTCAGCGCGCGCGCGACGCCGCCGCCCGTCTGCCCGAGCCGTCGCACACGCTGCTGACACACGTCAACGACCGCGCCGTGGACAAGCTGGGGCCCATCCTGATGCCGGCGGTCGAGTCGCTCGCGGCTCGCGACGAGCACACCTCCCTGTCGCCCGAACGCGCGAGGGCTCCTGCCGCTCCGGTGTACCTGCTGCACGGCGCCGAAGACAACGTCATCCCGTCGGTTGAGACGGTGCTGCTGACGAAGTACCTGCGCGACAAGACGGATGTGCATGCGGTGCTGAGCGGACTCATCACCCACGCGGAAGTGGACCGCAGCGCGGCTGCGATCGAAGTGTGGCGGCTGGTCGGCTTCTGGCGCTCCCTCATGGCCCAGTAGGGGCCGGGCATGCACGGCCCGACCCCGGCCCCGCAGACCGGTACACTTTGGGTATGCGGGCCGGGCATGCCCGGCCCCTACAAGCATGGAACGACTGCAAAAACTCTTGTCGATTGCCGGCGTCGCGTCTCGCCGGGCCGCTGAGGAATTGATCACGCAGGGCCGGGTCGAAGTGAACGGCCAGGTCGTGCGAACACTCGGCAGCAAGGCAGAGCCAACGAAAGACGTCGTCAAAGTCGACGGGCGGCGGCTGCGTTTCGATGTTCGCCCGCGCTACATCCTGATGAACAAGCCCAGGGGCGTTGTGACGACCCGCAAGGATCCGGAGCGGCGCCGCACCGTGATCGAGCTGCTGGCACGGGTGCGGGAGTACGTCTACCCCGTCGGGCGGCTCGACTACGACAGCGAGGGACTGCTGCTGCTCACGAGCGATGGCGACCTGGCCGCCCGGCTGACGCATCCCGGTCACGCCGTGGAGCGGGTCTACGAAGCCATCGTCGTCGGCGCGCCAGCCGAAGAGGATCTCGAGCGATTACGTCGGGGGTTATTTCTTGATGGGGCGCGGACGGCGCCCGCCGAAGTCCGGCGCGGAGGCACTGCCGACAAGGGATCACGCCGCGGTGCACGGGATCCGCTGACGAAACTGATCATCACCCTGCGCGAAGGCCGCAACCGGCAGGTCCGCCGCATGTGCTCCAGCATTGGGCATCCCGTTCGCAAATTGACCCGAACCCGGATGGGTCCGATCACGCTCGGCGCACTGCGCCCGGGTCAGTGGCGGGATCTCACGCCGAAGGAAGTCGAAAAGCTGAAGGGCGCCGCGTCCTAATCGTCTGGCGCTTCTTCCAGCGGGAGCATCTCTTCGCTGACCGGACGCTCCCGGAGGATAGCGGGCGCGTCGAACCCGAGCGCCGCCGCCATGTCTTCAACCCTGGGCAGGTCGTTCAGGTCCCTGAGGCCAAACCGGATCAAAAACTCCCTGGTCGTGCCGTAGAGAAACGGCCGGCCGATCACATTCTTCCGGCCGACGATTTTGATCAGATGCCGCTCCATCAGCGTGGACAGCACGCCTGATGTGTTGACACCGCGGATCTCGCCCACTTCCGCGGCCGTGATCGGCTGCTTGTAGGCAATGACGGCAAGCGTCTCGAGCGACTGCACCGAGAGCTTCTGCGTGGTGCGCTCGTGGAAGAGACGACGCACCCAGTCGTGGAACTCCGGCCTGGTGGTGATCTGATAACCGCCCGCCACTTCCGCGAGATGCAGACCGGCGCGCTGCTCGTAGTCCTGCTGCAGGGCCTGAAGCGCCGCCATCACGTCTTCCCTGGGCTCGTCGTTGAGCAGCTTGAACAGCATCTTCGGCGTCAGCGGCTCGGGCGACGCAAACACCAGCGCCTCGACAATCGCCTTGAGTTGACCGCTCTCGAGACGGGGCTGCTGTTCGTCGGGTGCATCCTGCGGGGTATCGACGACGGGCTCTTCGCTCATTCCTTGATTCCTTCGACGCCTTCGTTGCGGTCGACGCCTTCGACGCTTTCGCCAGAACGCTTCTCCGGGTGGTGCGCCTTGTATTGATCCTCCGGGTCGTGAATCGGGTGCGGCGCGTCGATCGGCCGCGCGCGCTTGTAGATGCGAATCGCCCCGACGTGGCCCGATTGAAACACGCGAATCAGCTTGAGACGAATCATCTCGAGCAGGGCCAGAAAGGTGACGATCATGTCACCCCGTGAGCCCGCATCCTGAAAGAGGTCCTCGAACCCGCAGGCCTCGGTCTCCGAGAGGCGCTCGAGGAGCTGCTCGATCCGCGTCTCGATCGAGATCTGCTCGGGAGGCAGCGGCATCGGCGGCCGTTCACGCGCGCGCTCGAGCACCAGCCGGAAGGCCGCGAGCAGTCCGAACAGATCGACTTCGAGCTCCGGTTCGTAGTCGGCGCCGACGAGCGCCTCGATCCGCGAATCCGGCCGCGCCCACTGCGCGCTGCGAAGCGTCTCGCGATCGTGCAGCAGTTCCGCCGCCGCTTTGACCTTCTGATGTTCGAGCAGCCGCTGCACGAGCATGTCCCGCGGATCGTCTTCGCCCTCGTCGAGCAGGCCTGGATCCGGTCGCGGCAGCAGCATGCGGCTCTTGATGTGAATGAGCGTCGCCGCCATCACCAGGAACTCACTCGCAACATCGAGGTTGAGCTCCTGCATCAAATCGAGATACTGAAGATACTGCTGCGTGACCAGGGCAATCGGGATGTCGTACACGTTGACCTGATTCTTCCTGATCAGGTGGACGAGCAGATCGAGCGGCCCCTCGAAGGACTGCAGCTTGATCCTGATGTCTTCGAGCTGAGATTCGAACTCTTGGTCCATCAATACTTCAATTTCACAGCGCTCCGGACGCGCTCCATGGTTTCGTGTGCGATCGCCTGTGCCTTGCGCGAACCGTCCACCAGCACATCGCGGATGTATCCGGGCCGTGACAGCGCCGCCGCCCGCCGCTCGCGGATCGGATCGAGCATGGCGTTGACGGCCGCGGACAGTCTGGTCTTCACCTCGACGTCGCCGACCGTGCCTTCGCGATAGCGTGCCTTGAGGTCCTCCACCTCGACGCGATTCGGATTGAACGCGTCGTGGTAGATGAACACGGGATTACCCTCGACGGTGCCGGGGATGTCGGCCCTCACCCGCTTCGGATCGGTGTACATCGAGCGAATCTTCTTCTTCACGGTTTCGGCATCGTCCGAGAGCGCGATTGTGTTGTCGTAGCTCTTGCTCATCTTGCGGTTGTCGAGACCGGGCAGCCTGGGCGTGGGCGTGAGCAGCGGCTGCGGCTCGACGAACACCTCGCCGTAAAAGTTGTTGAAGCGCCGGACCACCTCGCGGGACAACTCGAGGTGTGGTACCTGATCGTCGCCCACCGGCACGAAGTTCGCGTCGTAAATGATGACGTCCGCCGTTTGCAGCAGGGGGTAGCCGAGAAACCCGATGCTCGACAAATCCTTGTCCGAGAGCTGCTCGATCTGCTCTTTGTAGGTCGGCACGCGCTCGAGCCACGGGATCGGAGTCACCATCTGGAGCAGCAGATACAGTTCCGCGTGCTCCGGCACCATCGACTGAACGAACAGCGTGCTGCGCTCGGGATCGATGCCGGCGCCAATCCAATCCGCGATGTTGTCGATGGCGTTCGCCACCACCTCTCCGGGATCGGCAAAGTGGCTGGTCAGCGCGTGCCAATCCGCGACGAAGTAAAAGCAGTCGTACTGTGCTTGCAGCTTCTCCCAGTTTTGCAGCGCGCCCGCCAGGTGTCCAATATGGAGCTTCCCGGTTGGGCGCATGCCCGAAACGACCCGTTTATTCATTGCGATCAGAAGTGCGGCGTCTATTGTATGGCGTGCGCCCCTCACGACGGACGCCAGGTTCACGAAGGACGCGAAGGTCTCGGATTCTTCAGAGGAGCCAGTTCAACACGGCGCGCTGTACCGGAAAGATGATCGCCGCCAGCATGCCGCTCAACATCAGCACATAGAGCAGCACGAAGCCCCACGGACGCAGCTTGTCCACCAGGACCGCCATCGGTTCGGGCAGGATGCCCATGAGCACATTGCCGCCGTCGAGCGGCGGAATCGGCAGCATGTTGAAGACGGCGAGCAGCACATTGAGGAGCACGAAGCGGATGAGCCCGGTCGCCAGCAGTTCGTTGGCCGGCGTGGCCGCGTCGGCATCCCACAGCATGAACACCACCGCGCCCACCGCGGCGAGAATCAGGTTGCTGATGGGGCCGGCGGCGGCCACGATGGCGAAGTCGCGCCGGGGATGCTGCAGGTTCCGCATGTCCACCGGTACGGGTTTCGCCCACCCAATCAGCGGAAATCCGCTCAGCATGGCGACGAGGGGAAAGACCAGCGTGCCGATAACGTCCACGTGCACCGCCGGATTGAGGGAGAGTCGGCCGAGCATGCGCGCCGTGGGATCGCCCAGCTTGTTCGCCGTCCATGCATGGGCCGCCTCGTGAAACGACAGCGAGGCGATGAGGATGACGAAGGCGACGGCGATTTGGGAGAGGTCGATGTCGGCCAAAACAGGAAGGGCGGGGCAGCGCCCCGCCGCTTCGGAAGCGTACCACAGGCGGTCTCGCCTCGAACGCTCTTGTGAGCGCGGCGACGGCCTGAGCGCATCGGACTATCGCTGGACTATCGCTGCGGTTGCGCGGTCGTCGGGCTCTTTGCGCCGGGCGCGCGATAGTCGAGTGCCGGCGAGGGCGGCTCGCCTCCTGGCCCCTCGAGATAATGGGTCATCCAGCGCATGAGACGCAGGTTGTAGTCCAATCTCGACGCCGCCCGGCGGTTGCCGTGGCCCTCGCCCGGATACCACACGAGGCGCACGGGCACCTGGCCGTGCAGTTTCAGATAGCGATAGAGCGACAGCGACTGCGTGGGATGTACGCGCGGATCCGCGGTGCCATGCAGGATGAGCGTCGGAGTCCGGGATTTCCCGGCATGGTAAATCGGGCTGCGTTCCCTGAAGAAGTCCCAGGCCTCCCATGGCCGTTTGCGGGCGTGCACCTGATACTCCTCGTTGGCGATATCAGTGGTGCCCACCTTCGAGATCTTGTCGCTGATGCCGACGAACATGACGGCGGCGGCAAATCGCTCGGTGTAGTAGGTCGCGCCCCATGCGGTCGCGTAGCCGCCGTACGAGCCGCCCGTGATGCCGACTTTCGCGCGAGCCGCGAGGCCGGCCGCCACGAGATGATCGACGGCATCCACCAGATCGTCGAACTCCTTCCCCGCCGGATCGCCTTGCGACAACTTGGAGAACTCGACGCCGCGGCCCGTGCTGCCGCGGTAGTTTGGATAGAAGACCGCAAAGCCCTGCGCCGCGCCCACTTGCCCCGGATTTGCGTAAGTCGTGCGCCACCCATTGGCATCGCGTGCTTCGGGACCACCGTGCACGGTGAGGATCAACGGATAGCGCTGCCCGCGCTTCTCGTCGAGCGGACGGACGAGAACGCCCTCGAGCTCGAGCCCGTCGCGAGCCTTGAACTTCACCACTTCCTGGGGTGCAAACCGCATCGTCTCCAACCACGGATTGACGTCGGTGAGGCGCTTTGGCTCACCACTGCCGGGGGCCAGCAGGAACACCTCTGTGGGATGACGAGGGGTGTCGCCCAGCAACGCGATTGACCCGCTCGCGCCGCGATCCATTCCCGTGACGATCCGCCCGCGACCCGCGGCGACGAGCGTGCGTCGCGCGGTGCCATCCCGCCGCACTTCGCCGATGGCCGACTCGACGCCCTCTTCAGCAAAAAACACCACCGTGTCCGCATCCTTCCACGCCAGCCCACGCACGTGCGCCGCGTAGTCCGGGAGCAAATCCCGAAGCGTGCCACCCGCAGCCGGCACGACCATCAGACGGCCCTCGGACGGGTCGTTGAGGTCGGCCGCCGACACCATCGCGAGCGACGCGCCGTCAGGGCTCCAGGCGATCTGACCGATCTTGCCCGGGTTGTCGATCTTGACCAGGAGCCGCCCGCTGGCGGCGTCCACGACATGCACCCGCCGCATCATCAGGTCGTCGTCTACGAGCGGCGTGGGCGCGTAGACGACCATCAGCCGCGCGCCGGCGGGGTCCCACGCGACGGCTGAGGCAGAGCCTGGCAGATCGATCACGCGCGGGCTGCCCGCCCCCGTCTCCGCGCTGAGCGGCGCGACCCACACGCGGACCGGCTGCAGCTCCTCTTCGAAGATCTCCTGGTTGAACCCGCGTCGGGCCAGGTCCTGCCGCTCCTTGGGCGCCGCCGAGCGAGCCAGAAACGCCAGCTGCCGGCCGTCCCGGCTGATGTCGAAGGCTGTAATGTCGGTGTCGTGCGTCGCGAGACGCCGGGCTTCGCCGCCGTCGCGGGGCAACAGGTAGAGTGCCCGCGTGTCGTCGGATTGGCGCCGCGCCAGAAACAGGATGCCCCGGCCATCGGGCATCCATCGCGGCGAGGCGACGTTCACGTGTCCGGCGACAAACGGGCGCGAACTCCCATCAGCACCGACGACGTGCAACTCCTCCCAGGGCGCGCCGTCCTCCTGCTCCAGCGGAACCCGCGGAACGGAAACGACGTACGCCACCTCGCTGCCATCAGGGGAAATGGCTGCGCTGGCGACCGTGCGCAGCTTCGCCACGTGATGAGGAGTAAAGGCCTCCTGCGCCGCTGCCGCCGTGGCCGCCGCCACCACCAGCGCACAGGCCACACCAGCCAAGAGCTCTGCCCTTGATATTCCCTGGGGAGACCTCCTGGCTGGTTGGGTATTACTCTCGGCGCGCTCCGCGCGCCCAGGACCGCTGTACGGCCCCGAAACAGCACCACAACGAGTACCAAATTCTCGTAACGGGCCGTATAGCGGTCCAATCCGGTGTGATCGAGTGGTGTTCGTCATGATGTCTCGTTCTCCTGATGACCCCGGCGGACCGGGTTGACGTGATTCACTGTGTCGCACCCACCTTCGCGGCCGTATCCCTTCCCCCTTCGGCGGGCAAGCCTGCTGCACCTGTGGCACCTGCTGCACCTGTTGCACCTGCTGCACCTGCTGCACCTGTGGCACCTGCTGCACCTGCTGCACCTGCTGCACCTGTCGCACCTGTCGCACCTGGGCTCACGAGGCGTTCGCGAAATGCCGGATGACCGCGTCAGCCGCTTTGGCGCCGACGACGCGCGTCAGTTCCTCGCGCGTCGCCCGCCGCACGCCCTGAACGCTGCCGAATCGTGTCAACAGCTGCTTGCGGCGCCGCGCGCCCACGCCTGGGATGACGTCGAGCTCGGATCGCAAGTCACGCGAGGCGCGTTGTTGCCGATGAAAGGTCACGGCAAAACGGTGCGCCTCGTCGCGAATGCGCTGGAGGAGCCTCAGCGCCGGACTGTGCGGATCGATGGCAATCGGCAGTTCGCTGTCGCGCGAAAACACGAGCTCTTCCTTCTTGGCGAGTCCGACGGCGATGAGATTGGCGAGCCCGATCGCCTCGAGCGCCTCATAGGCGGCACGGAGCTGCCCCTTGCCTCCGTCGATCACGATGAGATCGGGAAAGGGCCCGCCGTGTTCCAAAAGCTTGCGATAGCGCCGGCCGACCACTTCCGTGATGGCCGCAAAATCATCCGCCTTCGCGCCTGGCGGCGCTACGGCGGACAAGTCCCGCGCGCGCACACCCGGCGGCGCTACGGCGGACAAGTCCTGCGCGCCCACACCCGGCGGCGCGACGGCGGAACGCTCGTACCCGCGCACGCGGTATTTGCGGTATTCGCTCTTCTTCATCCGCCCGTCCTCGCACACCACCATCGACGCGACCGTTTCGCTGCCCTGGATGGTCGAGATGTCGAAGCACTCGATTCGGCGCGGCAGGGACGGCAGCTTCAAGATGGCCTTGAGCCGTTCGAGCGCGTCGTAATGCGCGGTGGCATCGGTGTCGAACCGCGTGCGATACGCGAACGCGGCATTACGCTGCGCGAGTTCGACCATATCCTTCTTGTCGCCCCGTTGGGGCACGACAATGCGGACCCTGCGCTCGGCGCGCGCCGACAACCAGCTTTCAAGGACGTCCTGGTCGTTGGGTTCGAGCGGAACGTGAATCTCTGGCGGCGGCACATTGTCCGTGTAGAGCTGCTGGAGGGCGATCTCGAGGAGTTCGGCCTCTGAGATGGCCGGGCTGGAGCCCGGCGCCGCCGGATCGAGACCCGCGTTCGCGGCGTTGGTCTGCAACTCGAATCGCTCGATGACGCGGCCGCCCCGAAACGCGAAGACCTGCACGACCACTCCTTCGGTCCCGAGCTTCAGGCCGATGACATCGCGGTCGTTCAGTCCGGCCGTTGCCATCTTCTGCTGCCGCTCACGCACGGCGTCGACCGTTCTGATCGCGTCGCGCAGTTGGGCCGCTTCTTCGTAGCGTTGGTCGGCGGCCGCGGCCGCCATGCGGGCGCGGAGCTGAGCGGCCAGCTCCTCGGTGCGACCTTCGAGAAACAGCCTCGTGTCGGCGACCGCGACCGCGTAGCGCTCGTGCGTGCAGATGGTGGCCACGCACGGCGCCAGGCAGCGGCCGATGTCGTACTCGAGACACGGGCGGGCGCGCAGTCCGGTAATCACCTCGTTGCACGACCGGATCCCGAATATCTTGTGAGTCAGTCCCATCGTCCGCCGCGCGAGCTTGGCGGGCAGAAACGGGCCGGCAAAGTAATCGCCGTTTCTCTCGACGGCTCGTGCGACCAGCACGCGCGGGAAGGCTTCAGTCACCGTCAGTTGCAGGTAAGGGTAGTTCTTGTCATCGCGCAACAGGATGTTGTAACGGGGGTAGCGCTGCTTGATCAGGTTGTTTTCGAGCGCGAGCGCCTCGACGACGGAGTCGGTCACGATGACGTCGACGCGCGCGGCCTCGTCGAGCAGCGCATCGTGCCGCGGGCTGGTGCCGTAGGCGCCGAGGTAACTGCGCACGCGATCTCGCAGCGATCGCGCCTTGCCCACGTAGAGGGTGTCGCCAGCCGCGTTCGAGTAGATGTAGACACCGGGCTGATGGGGGAGCCGGGACATCTGTTCCTTGAGATCGTGAATCGCCATCGGATACGCTACTGCGGGGCGGGTAGAGGTAAGAACTAAGAACTAAGAACGAAGAACGAAGAACGGAACGAAGAACCTAAAGAACAGCGGAACCACGAACAGTGAACGGAACTACAGAACCGCGGAACTACAGAACCGCGGAACTACAGAACCGCGGAACTACAGAACCACGGAACCACGGAACCACGGAACCACGGACAGCGAACAGTGAACGGCGAACAGTGAACGGCCAACAGGTGAACGGCGAACAGTGAACGGAACCGGAAACCGAGATGATCGTTCTTCATCGTGCTTCTTCGTTCTGCGGTCTCGTTCTGGTTCTCGTTCTGCGTCTTCGTTCTGCGTCTTCGTTCTGCGTCTTCGTTCTGGCGTTCTGGCGTTCTGGCGTTCTGGCGTTCTGGCGTTCTGACGTTCTGACGTTCTGGGGTTCTGGGGTTCTGGGGTTCTGGGGTTCTGGGGTTCTTC